>NZ_JABBJN010000037.1 GCF_012928505.1 Achromobacter sp. Bel
GTCTGCCGGCGCCGCCTGGCGGCCTTGCGCGGCGCGGGAGCCACTGTTGCCGCCCACGCGGTTCACGGCCGGCGCGCTATCGGCGCTGTCGCGATACACATAGGTGCCGGACTTCTCTTCGCGGCCCACTTCCAGAAAGCCGCGCGACTGCGCCTCGTCCAGCAGGTTACCGAAGGCGCGGAAGCCGTAGTAGGACTCGTTGAAATCCGGCTTGCGGCGCTTTAACGCATCCTTCAGCGCCGACGCCCAGATCTTGCCGCTGTCGCCCCGTTCGGCCATCAGCGCTTCGAACGTCTCGACAACCATTTCCACGGCCTGGGTCTTGCGGGTTTCGAGTTCTTCCTTGCGGCTGCGCTCTTCATCCGGCGTCCGGCGCTGGCCGGCTTGGGCGCCGCCCCGGGTGTCGCGCCGGGCGTCGGCGGTGCGCTGGCCTTCGCGGGCCAGGTCGTCATAAAAGATGAATTCGTCGCAGTTGGCAATCAGCAGGTCGGACGTGGATTGCTTCACGCCCACACCGATCACCTTCTTGTTGTTTTCGCGCAGCTTGGACACCAGCGGCGAAAAATCGGAATCGCCGCTGATGATCACGAACGTGTTGACGTGCGACTTGGTGTAGCAAAAGTCCAACGCATCGACGACCAGGCGGATGTCGGCCGAATTCTTGCCAGACTGGCGCACGTGCGGAATCTCGATCAGCTCGAAATTGGCCTCGTGCATGGGGGCCTTGAATTCCTTGTAGCGCTCCCAATCGCAATAGGCCTTCTTGACAACGATGCTGCCTTTTAGCAGCAGGCGCTCCAGCACGGGCCGGATGTCGAACTTCTGATACTTGGTGTCGCGCACACCCAGCGCTACGTTCTCGAAGTCGCAGAAAAGCGCCATGCTGACGTTTTCGTTGGGGGTATTCATGAGGTTCTCCAATGCTGCGGCGGCGATAGCGGCTGACCGCCAGATACCGCTCATGATATACATATCCGGCTGCGCCCCCCTCAGCCCCCCTTCTGCGCGCGCCCGGGCGCCCTCATCCCTCCCGCCATGACCTACCCCGCCTTGACTACCGCCCGCCTGACCTTGCAGCCGCTCTGCATGGACGACGCCGAGGCCGTCCAGCGCATTTTTCCGCAATGGGAGATCGTGCGTTTCCTGGCGGACCAGGTGCCGTGGCCGTACCCGGACCACGGCGCCAGGGACTACATCGAGCATGTCGCGCTGCCCGCCATCCGTCGGGGCGAACAATGGCATTGGACCGTTCGCACGCTGGACGCTCCCGCCCGCCTGATCGGGGTCATCAGTCTGATGGACGACGATTCCCGCAACAACCGCGGCTTCTGGCTGGACCCCGCCCATCACGGCAAGGGCTACATGACCGAAGCCAGCGAAGCTGTCACCGCCTATTGGTTCAATGTGCTGGGAAAACCGTTGCTGCGAGCGCCCAAAGCCGTCGCCAACACGGGGTCGCGCAAGATTTCCGAACGCAGCGGGATGCGCGTCGTCGGTGTTGAAGAGCGCGGTTTCGTCAGTGGCCGCCAACCGGCCGAGATCTGGGAAATCACGCGTGACGAATGGCTGGCGCGCCTTCCGCGCCAAGCCTGACCCCCAAGATCCGACCCCATTTTTCGGCTTTTGCGCCCGCCACTGACCTACAGGTTAAGCCGGCGCTTACCGGCCCTTTCGCCCTGCTTTCCGGCGGATTGACTGCGATGGCTCCTGGCTAGAATTTCCCGAAAATCCAGCATTCCGCGCGCGGAGTGCCTTCCCCTTCGGGCAAGATCCATGAATCCGTCTTCCGTCATCGGGGCCGTCGTCGGCCTGCTTACCCTGCTTATCGTCGTCGCGCTGTCCGCCACCGACGCCAGCATGTACTTCAACCTGCCCGGCCTGGCTATCGTCCTGGGCGGCACCTGCGCCGCGCTGTTCATCGCCTACCCGCTGCAGGAAGTGCTGCGCATCTTCAAGCTGGTGCGCACTGTGTTCCGCAACGACCAGCACGATCAGCAGCGCGACATCGAAGAACTGGTGGCGATGGCGCAGCTGTGGATGAACACCGACGTCCACAAGGTAGAGCAGGAACTCAAGAAGGTCTCCAACCCGTTCCTGCGTACCGGCGTGCAGCTGATCATCGACAACACCCCGGAAGACCAGATCATTGAAGTGCTGCAATGGCGCGTCGCCCGTCTGCGCGCCCGCGAACAGGCCGAAGCGCAGATGTTCCGCGTCATGGCCACCTTCGCGCCCGCGTTCGGCATGTTGGGCACGCTGGTCGCCCTGATCAACCTGATGGCGGTGCTGGGCGACGGCAGCATGACCATGATCGGCCAGCACCTGGCGGTGGGCCTGATGACGACCTTCTACGGCATCCTGCTGGCCAATCTGGTCTGCAAGCCGATCGCCCTGAAGCTCGAACGCCGCACCGCGCGCCGCATCGAGTCGATGAACATGGTGCTGCAAGGCATCTCGATGATGTGCGAGAAGCGCGGCCCTGCCGTCGTGCGCGAAACGCTGAATTCGTTCGTGATGCACGTCGAAGACGAAATCTACGACGGCGGCCTGGCCGCCACGCCCGCGCTCAAACCCAAGACGGAAGGCCCGGCCAAGCCCGCTGCCCAGCCCGTCTCCATCACCCGTCCGGCCACCGCGCGTCAATGAGCCTGATTTCCCCCTCCCTGGCGCAGCGGATCGAACAGGCCCGCCAGGCCCAGTTGCGCGCCCAGAAAGCGGCAGACAACAGCGGCTGGCGCCCCAGCCAGACCGACCGCAAGGACCGCTACGCCCGCTGGCACGTCGAAGAGACCGTGGAGCAGGACGCCGAGAACTGGCTCCTGAGCTATCTGGACCTGATCACCCTGCTGCTGGCGATGCTGGTGGTGATGCTGGCCGTGACGCGCCTGCATGGCCAGGCCCCTTCCGCATCCGACACGCCGGTAGACCTGGTGGGCACGCTGGCCACGAGCGGCCTGCCCAAATACGACGGGGAATACGCCGAATTCGAGACCACGCCGATCCCCGCCAGTTGGGCGGAACCGCCCGCCGACGCCCCCGCCGCCGAAGTGCCGCCCGCCGACGACGGCGTGAAGGTGGCCGACGCCGTCCCGCCGCTGAAAGCGCCTTCCAAGGAATCCCTGGGCCTGGGCGACCTGGGCAAATCGGTCGACGTGATCATCAATGAGCAGTCCGTCAGCTTCCGCATCAGCAATGAACTGCTGTTCCCCTCGGGCCAGGCCACGCTCAGCCCCGCCGGCCTGGAGGTCATCAAGCGCCTGGCCGCCATCCTGACCAAGAACGAATACCTGGTGTCGGTGGAAGGCCATAGCGACCCGGTGCCGATCCAGACCCGCCAATTCGCGTCCAACTGGGAACTGTCCAGCAGCCGCGCCACCAGCGTGCTGCGCGAACTGGTGCGCGACGGGGTGTCCGCCGAACGGCTGCGGGCGGTGGGTTACGCCGAAACCCGGCCCATCGAATCCAACGACACCCCCGCCGGCCGCGCCGCCAACCGGCGCGTCGAACTGATCATGGACATCGCGCCGAAACAGCTCCCGGCCAAGGAAGCGCAAGCCGCGGTCAAGGCCGTTGCCAAAGCGCCCTGAACCGGCCGGGCTGGCGCCCAGGGCGTCTTGATCGCAGCGGCACGCCTGTGCTACGGGCCGACGAAAGGCTGCGCCACCGGTGCATCAAACGCCCGGAGGGGCGGCAGGGAAAGGACTGCATCGATTTTCCAGGAAGACTCACGTAAGCTTTCCGGAATCGCCACCGTGAGCCGAACCGGAACCCTCCCCATGTCCTACCTGCTGCTGATCGTTGAACCCGTGGGCCAGCGCGCCCAACGCACGCCCGAAGAAGGCCGCGACGCCTACGCGCAGATGGTGCGCTACGCCGAAGACCTGAAGGCGCGCGGCCTGTTGACGCACGCCGAATCCCTGAAATCCGAATCCGAAGGCGTCCGCCTGCAGATCCGCGACGGCGAACGCTCGCTGATGGACGGCCCCTACGCCGAAGCCAAAGAAATGATCGGCGGGTTCTTCCTGCTGACGTGCGACACCCGCGAAGAGGCGCTGGCGCTCGCCGCCGAATGTCCGGCCGCGCAATGGGCGACCGTCGAAATCCGCGAACTAGGCCCGTGTTTCATGTAGGGCTTGGCGCTCAGCGGAAAACCCTGCAAAGCAAAACTGGCCCGACATTGCCGGGCCAGCCTGTTGGCCTACGGGGTCAACAGTTCCCTTTCTTGGCCTGGCCGGGCGGACAGAACCCGCCGCGGCCGCCGCCGTCGTGGGGATCGACCACCACCGAACCGCTGGGCGTATACACGGCACAACCGGAAAGCAACATAGCCGCCAAGGCCAGACCACACAACATTCTCATATCAGCACTCGTTTGGGTTAAGACGCCGCGAGTGTAGGAGAGGCAGCTGCAACCAGGTCCGGCAGTTCGTAACAGGCTGCAGGGAAGTTCCCGCCTCGCCTTTTATGCTGGTATTTACCCTAGGTCTGCAAATCCGTTGTCGATCTGATGTCTTCCCGTTCGTCGTGCCAGTACAAGCCGAAAGTCCCAACCGGAACCCAGGCTGCGACGTCCCGACCCAAGGAGAGACTCAGATGCGATTCATGATCATTGTCCGGGCCACGCCCGATAGCGAAGCCGGCCTGATGCCGGAAGAAAGCCTGCTTGCCTCGATGGCGACCTATCACGAGGCGCTGGCCAAGGCCGGCGTGCTGCTGGACGCCAACGGCTTGAAACCCTCGTCCCAAGGGTGGCGCGTGCAATATGACGGCGGCCAACGCACGGTGGTGGACGGCCCCTTTGCCGAGACCAAGGAATTGATCGCCGGCTACACCCTGATCCAGGTGCGCTCGCGCGAAGAAGCGATGCAGTGGGCGCTGCGCTTTCCCGAGCCTTTCATCAGCCAACCCTGCGCCATCGAAGTGCGCCAGCTGTATGAATTGGAAGATTTCGCGCCCAGCAACGCGGTGGACCGCTTTCGCGACATTCCCGGCGTCGGCCACTGATCCGCGTAGGACCCCATCATGCTGAAAACCCTGTTGCTGATCGTCGTGGCCGCCATCGTCCTGCTGCTGGCCTACGCGGCCACCCGGCCCGACACATTCCGGGTCGAGCGCACCGCGCAGATCCAGGCTCCGCCCGACCGACTGTTCCCGTTGATCAATGATCTGCGCGCGTTCAATACCTGGAATCCATACGAAAAGAAGGACCCCGACATCAAAGGCAGCTACGGCGCAACCACCGTCGGCCCGGGCGCTACTTATGCCCGGGAAAGCGACAAGGTCGGCGTGGGCGAAATGCGCATCGAATCGGTCCAGCCCGACACCACCGTCGCGATGCGCCTGGCCTTCGTCAAGCCATTTGCAGCCGTCAATCAAGTGACCTTCAGCCTGACGCCGGCAGACAGCGGCACGCGCGTCGCCTGGGTCATGGAAGGCCGGTTGAACTTCGTTGCAAAACTGATGCACATCTTCTTCAATATGGACCGTATGGTCGGACAGGATTTTGAAGATGGGCTCACCAATCTGAAGACCTTGGCCGAAAAGCGCCAGCCCCCCACCGGAGCATGAACATGCACAAGCAGATCTACGTCAACCTTGCTATCGGCGACATGCAGAAGTCCCAGGCTTTTTTCAAGCGCTTGGGCTTCACCTTCAATCCGCAATTCACCAACGACCAGGGCGCCTGCATGGTCATCAGCGACGACATCTACGCCATGTTGTTGACCAAGGATTTTTTCCAGGGATTCACTGGCAAGCCGTTGGTCGACGCCACCCAGGCCACCGAAGTGCTGATCTGCCTGTCTTGCGAAAGCCGGGCCGAAGTCGATGATCTGGTCGCCCGGGCGGTGGCCGCCGGCGGCACCGCGCCGCGTGCGCCGCAAGACCATGGTTTCATGTACGGCCATGGCTTCGAAGACCTGGACGGCCACATCTGGGAACTGGTGTACATGGTCCCCGGCGAAGCGGCCGGCGCATGAGCCAGGCGGCCACCCATCGGGCCATAGAGGCGGTCTGGCGGATCGAAGCCGCCAGCGTCATCGCCGGCGTCGCGCGGCTGGTGCGCGACGTCGGCCTGGCCGAAGAGCTGGCGCAGGATGCGCTGGTGGCTGCTCTTGAACGCTGGCCCGATACGGGTGTGCCGGACAACCCGGGAGCGTGGCTGATGACCACCGCAAAGAACCGCGCCCGCGACCGCTTGCGCCTGGACGCCCTGCATACCCGCAAGCACGATCAGATCGGCCACGAACTGGAGGCCTTGCAGGCCGACGTGGAGCCCGATTTCGTGGATGCGCTGGATGCCGCCCGGCAAGACGATATCGGCGACGACCTGCTGCGCCTGGTCTTCACTGCCTGCCATCCCGTGCTGTCCACGGAGGCGCGCGTGGCACTGACGCTGCGGTTACTGGGCGGGCTGTCAACGGCCGAAATCGCCCGCGCGTTCCTGGCCTCGGAGTCGACGATCGCTCAGCGCATCGTGCGGGCCAAGCGCAGCCTGACGGCGGCCAAGGTGCCCTTTGAGGTTCCGCAAGAACAAGATCGCCGCCCCCGGCTGGCCTCCGTGCTGGAAGTCATTTACCTGATTTTCAACGAAGGCTATTCGGCGACCTCGGGCGACGACTGGATGCGCCCGGCGCTTTGCGACGAAGCGTTGCGCCTGGGCCGCATCCTGGCGGAACTGACCCCCGGCGAAGGCGAAGTGCATGGCCTGGTGGCGTTGATGGAGCTGCAGGCGTCGCGCCTGCCTGCGCGCACCGATGCCCAAGGCCGCCCCGTGCTGCTGATGGAGCAGGACCGCGGCCGCTGGGATCCCCTGCTGATCCGCCGCGGATTGGCGGCGTTGGCGCGGTCGGCCGCCCAAGGCGGCGCGTTGGGCGCGTACGCGCTGCAAGCGGAGCTGGCCGCCTGCCATGCGCGCGCCCGCACGCCGCAGGAAACCGATTGGCCGCGCATCGTGGCGCTATACGATGCGCTGGCGCAAGTGATGCCGTCGCCCGTCGTGGCGTTGAACCGCGCCGTCGCCGTCGGCATGGCGTTCGGCCCGCAGGCCGGGCTGGAGCTTGCGGACGCCCTGTCGGCCGATGCCGCCTTGGCCAACTACCATTGGTTGCCCAGCGTGCGCGGCGACCTGCTGGCCAAACTCGGCCGCCACGCCGAGGCCTGCGCGGAATTCGAGCGCGCCGCCGGCATGACGCGCAACGCGCGCGAACGCGAACTGCTGCTGGCGCGTGCCCGCGACATGCACGAACAGGGCCGCTCCTCCAACTAGGGATAACACCGCCCGCCCCTTTCGACTGTCAAATATTGTCAACGCGCGCGCTGCGCCCCCCAGCCAGGAGTAGCCTCATCCGACACAAAAATACGGGGGATGGAGCGGCGCATGAACAAGACTGGCACGGTGTTGCTGGCATCGGCGGTCGGCGTACTGGCTCTGCTCGTACCCTTCTCGTTGTCGATGTTCCTGGCGCAAATGCAGGGGCGCGAGGATGCATTGGCCACGCTGCACGACATAACGGAAGAGGTGCTGCAACGCGCCGACACTGCGCGCCTGCAAATCAACGACGCCATCAGCGCCCTGAACAACCATCCCGCCGGAGCGCCTTGTTCTACGGAACAATTAGCCCGCATGGGCATGCTGTCCGGCGCTTTCAGCCATGTGGCGGGCATGGGCCGCCTGGAGGGGGATGCACTCATCTGCACCACGCTGGGCACGCTGGACATGCGCGTCAATCTCGGCAAGCCCGACGCCAGCCGCCAATCGGGGATGCTCTTCTGGAGCGCGGTCGAATTGCCCGGTTTGCCGGGCCAGGCCTTCACCGTGGTGGGACGCGACGGGTATGCCGCGCTTGCCGACGCCGACCTTGGCCTGGATCTGCTGAACCGGAATTCGGCCCTGTCCCTGGCGTTCTTCATCGGCGCCGACCGCCAGGTCGCGGGACACCGCGGCATTATCCGCGGCGAGTGGACCAACCGCTATCGCGACCAGCTCATCCAGTTCGAAGACGACGGCTATCTGGTGGTCATCCGGCCTTCGCGGACGACCGACAGCGCAGCGCTGGCGGCGATGCCCTTGTCGCTGGTGGCGGCCCAGGTACGGAGTTCCGCGTATGTCCTGGGGCCTGTGGGCCTTGCCCTGGGCGTGCTGCTGACAGGCGCCGTGGGCGCTGTCGCCCGGCGGCGCTTGTCCTTGAGCGGCGAGCTGCAAGCCGCTTTCGAGCGCAACGAGTTCTTCGTCGAATACCAACCCATCATCGATCTGAGCAACGGCCGCTGCGTGGGCGCCGAAGCGCTGGCCCGCTGGCGCAATGAAGACGGCGTGCTGGTCAGCCCGAACGTCTTCATCCCGCTTGCGGAGGCCCACGGCGTGATCGGACGGATCACCGCCAGAGTGATGGAGATCGTCGTGCGGGAAGCAGCCGGGCTGCTTCGGACCAACCCTGGCGTGCACATTTCCATCAACCTGTCACCCGAGGACCTGCATTCACACGATGCCCAGATACGCATGAGGGAACTGGCCCAACACGCGGACATCCCCCCTGCCAGCCTCATGTTCGAGATCACCGAACGCGGGCTGATGGCGCCTGAAAAAGCGCGCAATGTGCTGTTGGCAGTGCGCGCAGGCGGCTTCCGCATGGCGATCGACGATTTTGGCACGGGGCATTCCAACCTGTCGTACCTGGCGACTTACGAACTGGATTTTCTTAAAATCGACAAGATGTTCGTGGACACGCTCGGCACCGGAGCGCCGACCAGCCTGGTGACCTTCCACATCATCGACCTGGCGCGCTCGCTCGGCATGCAAGTCATCGCCGAAGGCGTGGAAACGCAAGCACAGCGGGCCATCCTGCAAGCGCGCGGCGTCCAGTACGCGCAAGGCTGGCTGTTTGGCCGACCCATGAGCATCGAGGAGCTCGAGGGATTCATTGCCCAGGTGGGTCCTGGCGCCCCGCCGTCGTCGCAATCAATCTGACGCCACCGCTGCGGCATGCTTAAATCCCGGACATGCATTCCGATTCCGCCGCCGCCTGCCAGCCGGCCGCGCCCGTGCTGACAGGCGTGCCGGCGGCGTTCGACCACCCCAATGACCGTGCCGAATTCCGTCATGCGGCGCACCAGCCGGGCGTGGAACTGTACCGCGCGCACATCGTGCGCCATGCCTTCGAACCCCACACGCACGAGGCCTACGGCCTGGGCGCCATCGAATCCGGGGTGGAACGCTTCCGCTACCGGGGCACGGAGCATTTGGCCCCATCGGGATCCGTCGTGCTGATGAATCCGGACGAACTGCACACCGGCCGCGCCGAGACCGAAACCGGCTGGCGCTACCGCATGGTTTACATCGATCCCGACGTGGTGGCACGCGTCACCGGGGAATCCGATTGGTGGTTTGACACGGCCGTCGGCCACGACAGCGCTGGCGCGCAGCGCGTTACCGCCCTGCTCGACATCCTGTGGCAGGCGCGTGAACCCCTGGCCTTCGACAGCGCCTTGCACACGCTGCTGGGCGAATTCCGCCGCCACGCGCAAGTGCCCCGGGCGGCGCCGAACGAAGGCGCGCTGCGCTTTTCGCCCGTCATCGATTACCTGCGCGCCCATCTGTCGCGCCGTCTGACACTGGACGAGCTCGCAGCCGTGGCAGGGCTGAGCCCGTTCCACTTCCTGCGCCGCTTCCAGGCGCAGCATCATGCCACCCCCCAACAGATGCTGATGGCGTTGCGGCTGTTCGAAGCCAAGCGCCTGCTGGCCGCCGGCATCGAGCCCGCGCAGGTGGCGCTGGCCGCAGGCCTGACGGATCAGGCGCATCTGACCCGCGCCTTCTCGCGCCGCTACGGCGTGACCCCCGCTCGCTACCAGAAGCAGGTCCGCAGTTAGCGGGCGCATCGCAATCTGGTACAAGACGGGCCCGCTACGCGCTGGCTAGACTGCCCGCATTGATCACCGGGAGCAATATATGTGGGCGGGAACGCTTTATGCCCTGGCCGCCGGCCTGATGTGGGGGCTGGTATTCGTGGGGCCCCTGCTGCTGCCGGAATACCCAGCCGCGCTGCAATCCGTAGCGCGCTACCTGGCGTTCGGCCTGATCGCGCTGCCGCTGGCGTGGCTGGACCGCCACCGCCTGCGCCTGTTGACCCGAGCCGACTGGATCGAGGCCCTGAAGCTGGCCGCCATCGGCAACCTGCTGTACTACCTGTGCCTGGCCAGCGCCATCCAGCGCGCGGGCGGCCCCGTCCCCACCATGATCATCGGCACGCTGCCGGTCGTCATCGCCGTCTGCGCCAACCTGCGCAATGCGCGCCGCGACGGCAAGCTGCCCTGGAAGCGTCTGGCGCCGTCGCTGGCCCTGATTGCGCTGGGCATCGGCTGCGTCAACCAGGTGGAGCTGCAAGCGCTTCGGCAGGAGGCCGATGCCGACCTGTCGCGCTATGCCGTCGGCGCGCTACTGGCGTTGGGCGCCGTCGCCTGCTGGACCTGGTATCCGTTGCGCAACGCCGATTGGCTGCGCGCGCATCCGGACCGCAGTCCCAGCACCTGGGCAACGGCCCAGGGCGTGGCCACCCTGCCCCTTGCCCTGGCGGGCTACGCCATGCTGTGGGGCGGCATGGCCGCCACCGGCAGCGGTTTCGCCATGCCGTGGGGTCCGCGCCCGGAGGTATTCCTGGGCCTGATGATCATCATTGGCCTGTTCGCGTCCTGGCTGGGCACGCTGTGCTGGAACGAGGCCAGCCAACGGCTGCCCACCGCATTGGCCGGCCAGCTGATCGTGTTCGAAACGCTGGCGGCGCTGGCCTACGCCTTTATCCTGCGCGGCACGATGCCCGAACCGCTGACGATGGCAGGCATCGCATTGCTGGTGGTCGGCGTGCTGCGCGCGGTGCGCGTCAAGCCCGAGCCGGTTCCCGCGGCGGTTTGACTTTGGCGGCCTGACCTCCCCGGCCCGACCGCCATTGCCTGACCGCCATTGCCTGACCATAGCGACCTGACCACGGCGACCCGACTACAACCGCCCAACTACAGCAAATCAGGCAGCCGGCGCAGGTCGTCGATCACCTCGGACGCGCCTTCGTCCAGCAGTCGCTGGCGCTGGTCCGGCCCGTTATGCGATGCGCCCACGTAACCCACGGCCCGCATGCGCGCGGCGCGGGCGGCGCGCACGCCCGGCACGCTGTCTTCCACCACCACGCAGTCCAGGATGGCGGCGCGCATCTGGCGCGCCGCGAACAGGAAGACGTCCGGCGCCGGTTTGCCTTTGGCCACCTGCGCCGTGCTGAACACGTTGGGTGCGAAGGCGTCCCACAGCCCCACCAGCTTCAGCGCCGCTTCCAGTTTGGGCGGCGTGCTGCTGGAGGCCACGCAGATCTCCAACCCGCGTGCCCGCAGCGTGGCCAGGGTTTCATGCACGTAGGGCAACACCCGCAACTCTTGCCGGAATGTCGTTTCCAGGCGATCGGCATACTGCCGCGCGAAGCCGTCGGGCAAGGTGCAGGCGTTCTCGGCCTGCAGGGTCTGCCACATGTCGGCATCGGGAATCCCGGCGAACCGACGGGCGGCGTCTTCCGGGGTGATGGCAATACCGTGTTCGGCCAGCGCGCGCGACTGGGCGCGCGCCGCAATGATTTCACTATCGATCAAAACACCGTCGCAATCGAAGATCACGAGGCGGGTGGCAGGCGTAGGCATGGCGGCTCCAACAGAATCGACCTCCATGATAGGCCTGCTTCATGACGCCGCGCCAACCGCTTGACCGCCTGGCAACGGGCGGGCACGCCCTGTCGCCTACAGGCGCGCGGCGCGCACCCGGCGCAAGCAAGCGGCGATCGCCACCCCGCCCAGGCCCGCCGCCAGCACGACGTAGGACGCCGACGCCCAGCCGTAGCGGTCGATCACCCCGCCCACCGTGACCGGGCCGATCACCTGACCCAGATTACTGCCCTGCATCACCAGGCCCACCGACGCCGCCGTCAACGCCGGGCGCGGCGCCACCAGCGGCGCAGTGCCCAGCAGGGTCGCGGGGATCAGGCCGCCCACGGCGGAAAACAGCACGCATAGCAGAAAGGTCGGCATCGCCGGCAACACCGACCGGAAGATCAGCAACGCCACCACGCCCATCGTCACGCTGGCCGCGGCGATCAGCGTCGACCGTCGCCAGCCGCGCGCAAGCAACATGCCCGCGCCCAGGTTGCCGATGATGTTGGCGGCGCTGGCGATCGCGCTGTACAGGCCCGCCTGCGCGAGCGTCAGTCCCAGTTGCTCCATCAGCAACACGGGCAGAAAGGTGAACAGCGCAAAGAACATCAAGCTGTACAGCGTGAACGACAGCGCCAGCAGCACCGGCCCCGCCGCGCCCAGCGTATCGGCGGTGTCCTGACGTAAACCGCCCCAGGACAGGTTGGCGCTGCCGGGCACGGCCGGCGCCAGCGCCGCGACGCAGGCCAGCGCCACCCCCACCGCGGCCCCCGCGCACCACCAGTACGCCTGCCAGTGGTCAAAGGCCTGCGACGCCAGCATCGCGACAGCCATGCCGGCAGGCATATAGCAGCTCCAGAGCGCAAAGGCGAAATCCCGGTTCTGGGCCGACACCATGCGCTGCAACGCGGCCGGCCCGGCCACCGTGATCATCAGGAAACCCAGGCCTTCTACCACGCGGGACGCCAGCAGGATGCCGTAGCCCGGTGCGGTGGCGCCCGCCACCGTCCCCAACGCCGTCGCGGCCAGGCCCAGCAACAGCATGCGCCGCGCGCCGAAGCGGGCGATCACGCCGCCCGCCGCAATCCCGCCGATCACGCCCAGGATCGAAAACACGGCGGTCAATGTGCCGATCGAGGCCAGGTCCAGCCCCATGTCCTGGCGCAGCAGCGGCGCGGCGATGATGACCTTGCCCACCTGCAACGACGCCACCACGCCCGCGCCCACGATGGCCAGCACCCCGGCCCACCGGGTTTCACCCTGATTCATCCCAACCTCTCTTCCCATGCGATCCCGACAGCATGCCTGCGGGCGCTGATCCTGATAAGTGATAATCTTTTGATGAGACCGATCGATTGAATAGATCAGCCGGAAGATGATAGACGCTCTGACGCTGGACCAACTGCGCGTGTTCGCCGCCGTCGCCGATACCGGCAGCTTCCGGGCCGCCGGGCGCAGCCTGTCGCGCGTGCAGTCGGCGGTCAGCCACGCCATCGCCACGATGGAGGGCCAACTGGGCGTGACGCTGTTCGACCGCAGTGGCCGGCGGCCGGTCATGACGCCCCAAGGCCAGGCCCTGCTGGTCAATGCCCGCGACATCCTGTTGCGCATGGACGCCCTGCGCGCCCGGGCGCAAGGCCTGGGCGAAGGCGTCGAGCTGGCACTGTCGCTGGTGGTGGACACGCTGTTTCCCATCGCGGCTGTCGGCACTGCGCTCAACGCCATGCGCGCCGCTTACCCGACGGTCGCGACCCGCGTGTCCGTCCTGCCGCTGGGCGGTCCCCTTGATGCCTTGCTGACCGGCAGCCACACGCTGGGCATCATCGCCGGCGAACATTTTCGCCACCCGCGCATCGCCGTGCAGGCGCTGTCGTCGGTGCAGATGGTCGCCGTCGTCGGTGCCGCCCACCCACTGGCCCAGCGCCCACCTGCCGACGCCGCGCTGGGCGCGCCGGAACTGGCCGACCACTTGCAGATCGTGCAATCGGACCCGTCCACCCTGACCGAAGGGCGCGACTTCGCGGTGCTGTCGCCGCAGACGTGCCGCGTCAGCGGCCAGGACACCAAGCATGCGCTGATCCTGGCAGGCGTGGGCTGGGGCCGCCTGCCGCTGTGGCTGGTGGAACGCGACCTGGCCGAAGGCCGGCTGCTGCGCCTGCCCACGGACAGCCTGGGCCGCGCAAGCCAAGTCGCCACCGAAACCTATCTCGCCCATCGCATCGACCTACCCTTGGGTCCCGCGGCACGCGCGCTCGCGGCCGCGCTTCGCGACGCCGGCTAGGCCTTCCCGGGCACTTGCGCATAGCTCACGCCCATCCCGGCCCGCACATCGTTCTGGATGCCGTAGGGCGCAATCGGATAACGCAATCCATTGGCGGCCAACGCCTTCATGCCCGCGATCGCCACCGGCAGATAACGCGGCGGCAGCGCCATCAACATCTCTTCGTCGGGCACGCCGCCATAGCGGCGTTCAGCGAAACAGGGCAAGGACAAGCTCGGTTCGCCCGTGGCCAGCGCCCGGCCCCACGAATCCGCACAGGCCGTCTCGCCCACCACGCTCCAATCGAAGCGCCGGTAGTTCTTCCATTGCAGGCCGTTGATCAGAATGATCATCTGGCCCGGGGTGGCGTACACCAGGCAGATGTCCGGCGGGTCCAGCCGGCCCGAGGCCAGCGGCGACACCACCAGCCCCCGATACTTGCCCGCCGGCACACAGGACAACGCCTCCTGGCGCGCCCGCGCGTCCGCCTCGGTCGCATGCCACACGCCCACGTAGTCCTTGCCGCTTTTCCAGGCCTCGTCCTGCGGTCCCAAGCCGACCACCGCGCGGCATTGCGAGCCGACCAGGTCGTCCCCGGTAATGCCCACCGTCCAACCCAGCCGCGCCGCCATGCCGACGATCTGATCGGTCGTATGCGTGGCTTGGGGCCGCCGCAACCCCTTCACCCCAGCCATGGCGGCCTCATCCTCGAACAGCTTCATGCCGATGACTGTGGTTTTCAACCGCAGCAGCTTGTTCAGGTCGTCGACCAGCGACGCCCAGTCAAGGGGCGTGTCGTGCGTTGTCTCTTCCATTCCCGTCCTTTGGACTGTTGTGCGCGGCGGATGCCAGCGTTGGATGTCTGGGGATTTTACGGAATTGGAAGGCAGTAGCACTGCGTGCAGGTGGCGCAAGCCTGGCAGCGCAGAAGCGTTGACGCGTCGACGTTCAAGACAACCGCTTCATCAAGTACTTTGACGATTCCTCATACCCTTGCCGGTAATAGAACCGGTGCGCGTCCGCTCTGCGTTCATGGCAGTGCACTTCGATGCGGTCGCATCCTCGCGCGCGGGCCAGGTCTTCAGCCGCCGCTTCCAGTTGCCGACCCACGCCTGCGCTGCGCGCCTGATCGCTGACGCAGAAATACGTGATGCGGCAAAAATCGCCCGGCAGCGCCAGCTGGATCATGAAATGCAATCCGATAAAACCCAGCAGCTGACCTGCCTCATCTTCGGCGACCAGCAGCCGGGCATCGGGGTGCGCCGCCAATTGGGAGATCTTCCGCGGCACGAAGGACGCGGTGCCCGGGTAGTCCAATTGCGTCAGCAATGCCGTGATGGCGGCGCTGTCCTGGGGTGTGGCGGTGCGGATCTGCATAAGGGCTTCCGGTGGATGTGTGCAAGAAAGCGCGAAAGCGTATGACAGCACCGTGTCCGCGCCATGACAAGCACGCCGGGTCCGCCCGCCCCGCCTACCCCGCCTTGTCATCTCGCTGCAACATGGCGAACAGCGCCTTGACCGGCGCGCTGTCCATCGCCTGCGCAGAGGCCGCCAGGCTGAACGACCGGTACAGCGGCGACGCCAGCCGCATTACCCGCAAGCCCCGCCGGCTTTCCGGCAAGGTCAGCGCAGGCACCAGCGTCACGCCCAGGCCTTCGCGGACCAGGGCGAAGGCGCTGGCCCAGTCGCGGACCGAGGCGCGCACGTCAGCGATGGCCAGGCCGGCATCGGCCGCCAGGCTTTGCGCGTGCACGCTGCACCCGCCGGTGGCCAGCACGAAGGGCTGAGCCGCCAGTTCCGCCAACGCGACAGCGCTGCCGGAGCGCGCCAGCGGATGCGCGGCGGGCAGCACCGCTATCCATTCGTCCTGGCCCAAGGGACATACGGACCTGCCGGGCGCGGCGTTCAACACGACGCCCACGTCCACGGTGCCCGCGGCCAACAAGGTTTCGACTTCATCGTCGGTGGCTTCCAGCGATATCACGTCGATCTCGGGGTGCTGTTGCCGGAAACGGCGCAACACCGGCGGCAGCACGGTCGAGAACACCATCGGGAAACTGGCCAGCCGCAGCGTGCCGCCTTGGGCGCCCCGCGCCTCACGCGACAAGGCCTGGATGCGATGCAGCGCCCCCAGCATGGCCCGGGCTTCGTCCGCCACGCGCAGCCCCAACGCCGTCGGCACGGTCTGCCGGCGCTCGCGCGTGAAGAGCGGCGCGCCCAGCGTGTCTTCCAATTGCGCGATCGCCTGGCTGGCGCCGGACTGGGTCATGCCCACCTGCGCGGCGGCGTGCGTGATGTTGCCGGCGTCCACCACCGCCAGCACCAGCCGCCAATGCATCAGGTTCATCATGGCATCACCTCTACTTATGTCATATTTCTAAAAAAGTAATTTTACCGATGCTTTGCACAGCCTCAAGCTGGGCATCCTGTTGACCCCGGAACCCACCCATGAAGCTGTATTACGCCCCCCACACTTGCTCGCTGTCGCCGCACATCGTGCTGCGCGAACTGAGCCTCCCCTTCACGCTGGTGCGTGTGGACAACCAGACGAAGCGCACCGCCGACGGCGGCGACTTCCTGGCCATCAATCCCAAGGGGTATGTTGCCGCCCTGGAATGCGGCGACGGGCAGGTGTTGACCGAAGGCCCGGCCATCGTCCAGTATCTGGCCGACCTGAAGCCCGAGGCCGGGCTGGCGCCGCCCAACGGCAGTTGGGCGCGCAGCCGGCTGCAGGAATGGCTGAACTTCATCAGCACCGAAATCCACGGCGGCTTCGGCCCGCTGTTCAACCGCGACCTGCCGGCCGCCGCAAGGCGCTGGTGGCAGGCGCGGCTGGAAAAGCGCTTGGACTACACGGCGCGCCACCTGGACGCAGGCCCGTATTTGCTTGACGACCGCTTCAGCGTCGCCGACGCCTACCTTTACACGGTGCTGCGCTGGGCGGTGTGCTTCGACATTGACCTGGCGCGCTGGCCCGCCCTGGCGGCCTATATGGCCCGGATCGCAGGACGGCCCAGCGTGCAGGCGGCGCTGGCGGCTGAAGACGCTACCAGCGGTACGTGACACCCGCCATCAGGCTGCGCGCCTTGCCGTAGTAGCAACCGAAGGAGTAATTGCAGATGGACACGTAGTTCTTATCGAACAGGTTCTGCACAGTCAGGCTCGCGACCATGTCGCGCAGCGCGGGCGACACCTGCGCCAAGTCGTAGCGCAGCGACCCGTCCACCACCGCGAAGGACCGCACGCCGCCGCTCTGGACCTCGTAGCCGGGCGCCCGCTGAACGCGCTGTCGTTGCGGCGCGTCCGGGTGTTGGCCAGCAGGTCCTGGTTGTCGATCCTGGCCCAGTCGTAGCGGCCGCCCAGCGTCAGCACGAACCTGTCCAGCTTGACCTGGTCTTGCAGGTACAGAGGTCGCTCCGCCCCGCCACCCGCCATTCCCCCGTTTGCAACACTCACACAAAATGGCTCAACGGAAAACGTCGATGCCGCGCATCAGCGCTTGCGCCATCCTGGGCTGGCGCAGTTCGTCCAGCCACCATTGCAGCGCCCTGCCCTCATGCCCGCCGCGCCACGCCAGATACAGCAAGTTCGGCTCGCGCGGCGTCTCGGTCGCCTTTTCCACCAGTTCGCCGCGCGCCAGTAGCGACGCCACGCGATGGCGCGGCACCCAGCCCACGCCCAGGCCGTCGCGCTGCGCGAGGATCTTGGCGCGCATGCTGGGCACCGCCAGCACCGCCTGGCCTCCCACCCGTCCATAGGCGCGAGCCGACGCGCCGCGAGCCGTATCCGCCACGACCACGGCCCGGTGCTGCTGGATCTGGTCCTGGCGCAAGGGGGCTTTGGTCCTGGCAAGCGGGTGGTGGCGCGATACGGCAAACAGCCACTCCATTTCGCCCAGTGCCGCCCACTGCAGATTCGGCATAGACTGGGGTTCGTTCGTCGCCCCCACGATCAGGTCAGCCCTGCCTTCCCGCAGCGCTTCCCAGGTACCGCCCAGCACCTCATGCGCAAACCGCAGGGCCACCCCCGAATCCAGATCGTCGAACGCCTGGATCAAAGGCGACATCAGTTCGAATTCCAGGATCTCGTCGCTGACGATATGCAGCCGGTCTTCCCAACCGCTGGCCACCTGCTTGACGCGTTGCGTCAGGCGCGACACGTCCAGCATCAGCCGGGCGGCCTCGTCCGCCAGCAACTGGCCCGCCGGCGTCAATTGCAGCCGGTAGCGGCGGCGATCGAACAGCAGCGCATCGAACCGTTCTTCCAATTGCCGGGCCGCGTGCGACACCGAAGACGGCGCCCGCCCCAGTTTCACCGCCGCGCGCGACAGGCTGCCGCTGTCGCGGATGGCTTCCAGCAGCGCCAATTCATTCACCGTCAACATGTGCGATTCCTTCGAACGTGTTCGCCCGAAAGATCGTACGACAAAGCGCCGCCCTCGGCGCACTATGGCTACACCTTATCGAACGACTCCCAAGGAGATCACCATGAACCGTTTTGAACAGAAGACCGTCCTGGTCACCGGCGGCACCAGCGGCATTGGCCTGGCGGCCGCGCAGGCTTTCGCGGCCGAAGGCGCCCGCGTCATCGTCACGGGGCGCGATGCCGCCGCCCTGGAAACCACCCGCGCCACGCTGGGCGCGCGCGCCGTGGCCATCCAGAACACCGCCGGCGCGCCCGGCGCGACAGCGGCCCTGGCCGACGCCCTGAAAACGGCCGGCATCCGGCTGGACGCGGTCTTCGTGAACGCCGGCATCGCCAAGTTCGCCACGCTGGCCGAGGCCACCGAAGACCTTTGGGACCAGACTTTCAATACCAACATCAAAGGGGTGTTCTTCCAGCTGCAAGCCTTGGATCCGCTGTTGAACCCGGGCGCCTCCATCGTGCTGAACGGGTCGATCAACGCCCACATCGGCATGCCGGCGTCATCCATCTACGCCGCCAGCAAGGCCGCGCTGATTTCCTTGGCCAAGACGCTATCAGCCGAACTGCTGCCCCGCGGCATCCGCGTGAATGTGGTCAGCCCGGGCCCGATCTCGACGCCCATCTACGGCAAGCTGGGCCTGGACGCCGAGGCCCTGGAAAAGACCGCAGCCGGCATCCAGGCGCAGATTCCGCTCGGCCGCTTCGGTACGCCGCAAGAACTGGCGTCCACCGTGCTGCACCTGGCCGCGCCGGAATCCGCCTTTATCGTCGGCACCGAGATCATCGTGGACGGCGGGATGAGCCAGCTCTGACACCGATGCCGCTACGCCCCGATCGAACGCAATGCGCGTTTGCAGATGCGCTCGGTCGCGGCGGCGGGCTTGCCGGCCAGCCACCGCGCGCAGACGGCGCGCACCCAGGCTGGCTGGTCCTTGCTGGCGTCGTTCAGCCAGTTGGCCACGGAATCCTGCACATAGGCCGCCGGATCGGCACGCAGCGGCTCCAACAACGGCAACGCGATGGCCGGGTCCGACTTCAGCGCCGCGATGTGGGCGCACCAGACTCCGCGTGGACGCAGGGATTCGCTGGCGAAACGGCGCACACGCTCGGACGGGTCCTGGGTCCACGGCCGCAGGGCCTGTACCGAAGCCTCCAGGTCGTCGGCCAGGCGCGGGCGCAGCGCCAGCCACGCCCATTCGCGCACGCCGAAATGGGCGTCGTCCGCCAAGGGGCGAATACGGTCCAGGCGCGCTTGCAATGGCAGGTCCGGCTGCGCGCCGACCATGAAGCAGGCCCAGCCGCGCACGGTGTCCGATTCGTGCGTCCTGAATTGCGCATCGGACTGCGGACCGACGTAGTCGCCCAGGAGACGTGCCGCCACCGCCATGCGCTTGGAAATGCCGGTAGCGGCTTGCGCGCGCATCTGCGCGAGGGCTTCGGCGCCGACTTCCGGCGCAACAGCCTGCATCAATGCCGCGAAATCCACCGCCAGGCATTCGGTCAGGGTGGTGGCGGGCGCGCCCGCGTTCAACTGCGCCAGTCGGGCGGCGCTGATGTCCTTGACGCCGCGGCCAGAGGCTTTGGCGGCAGGCGATGCGGTCCGGGTCATTGCGGCTCCTTGCGCAACGCGGCGCGGCCGGTGTCGGTGCCTACCCACACACGCGCCAGCAGATCGCTTAACCGAGCCTTGTCCGAAGCGGCCAAGCCCCCGAACAGGGAACCGATCCAGTCCGCGTGTTCCTTGAACAGCTTCGCCGCCACCGCCTTGCCCTTGGCCGTCAACGTCACCACTACCCTGCGGCGATCCAACTGGCCGGGTTCGCGCAGCACGAAGCCGTCGCGTTCCAACCCATCAAGCAGGCCGGTGATGGTCGCGCGCGTCACGCCTGCCCCGTCCGCAAGCTGATGGGCAGACAGGCCATCCGCCTGCTCGTGCAACAGGAACAACAGCACGAACTTGCCTTCCGACAACTGCTGCGGAGCCAGTCGTGCCGCGCAATCGCGGTGGATGGCGTTGGCCAGCGACAGCAACTGAAAGCACAGGCCGATGTCGTCGGCCGAGGCCAGCCCGCGGCGCGCTGCCTCGTCCAGCAGCGCATGGTGTTTCGGTTCAAGCATGGGCGGCGTGCGCACAACGTCGGACATGGGCGTCTTCCTGTTCTTCAATTCAACGGCATATAGTAAGGCACCTAATTAGTTGTAAGCAAACTGCCCGTGCTTAGACTGATGGCCGAAGTCTGGCCTGATCTGCCCTATCATTCCGGCTTCCCATTCACGGAACCACCCAGCATGTCCGACACCACCCAGTCCTTCGACGTCCAAGCCTTCATCGCCCAGAGCCTGGAGGGCATGCAGGCCGCCACCGGCGCGCATTGCGCCACCTGGCACCTGGACGAGGCCGAGCAATGGTCGGTGGACATGGACAGCGCAAGCATCGTCTTCCAATTGCCCGGCGGCATCACCGCGACGGCGCCCGTGCAGATTGTCGGCACGTCCAACAGCGCCGACAGCAGCTTCCTGTGGGGGTGGGATCACCCCTCCGTGCCCGCCGAACTGTCCGAACACGCGCAGCTGGCGCTGGCCTTTGGACGCGCGCACGGCCTTCCCGCCTACACCCATCGCAAGGTCCAGTGCGACGACGCGCTGGCCTGGGAGTTCACGGCCGTGGCCATGCGCCTGGGCGAAGCCACCGGCACCTATCGGGCCCAAGCATCCGAAACCGCCTATGTGTGGATGACGTTCGGGCAAGTGACCTTGTCGGCCGCATCGGGCCAACCCGAAGACTGATCGCCCCATGATCCCCTTCCACCTGCCCCGTTCCACCCTTGGCGCCGTCGCGCTGACGCTTCTGGCGCACGCCGGCAACCTGGCCCACGCGGCCCCGCGCACCGTGTACACGGGCACGCTGCAAGGCGTGGGCGACGTGGTGATGGAACTGGACAGCCGGCCGGGGGAAAAAGGCATGCTGACCGGCCGCTACTTCTATCCCAAGCATGGCGTCGACATTCCGTTGAAAGGCACGGCGCAGGCGCTGGTCGAACCGAAGACCTTCCAGGCGCTTGTCGACGCCGGCAAGGACCCGGAAACGGACGAGCTGGCGACGATTGCCGCCGCCACCTGGCAAGGCAAGCGCGACGCGAACGGATACACGGGGCAATGGCGCGACGCGCGCAGCGGCAAACCGCGCAGCTTCACCTTGCGCCGCGTCGCCGAATACGATCCCGAGGCGTCGGCGCCAGGCAGCGTGCAGGCCGTCAGCAATGCGATCAGCGGCGGCGTGGGTAGCGGCATCGACGTGAACGTCGGCATCAATGCCGAAACCGCCCCCTATGAAACATTGAAGCTGGCCGGCCATGCCGTGCCCGTCGGCCAGGACAGCGGCAGCGGCCCGGTCGCCTATCGCATGTGGCGCGACCCCCGCACGCAATTCAGCTACCCCCGGCTGAGCCGCCACCCGGACCCGCAAATCGCCAAACGCGTCAACGCCTTGCTGGAACAGCGGCACTGGCAGATGAGCCTGGCGGCGCTGGCCTGCATGGCGTCGATCTACACCGACGGCAACCCGGCCGCCGGCACGCTGGGCAGCTACGACGAGGAAGCCATCACCGTGCAATGGCTGTCCACGGCGCTGATGACCGTGACGGAATCAGGCAGCCTGTACTGCGGCGGCGCCCACCCCGACAACCATTTCGAGCCCTACACCTTCGACCTGCTGCGCGGTGAATACCTGGACTGGAACCGCGTGTTCGATGCCTACGCCCCCGGCGAGAACGGCTGGCGCAAGGAAAGCCCCACGCTGCTGGCGCTGATGGAAAAAGCACGCGCGCCGCTAGCCGCCGCCAAGGGCAACACCCAAGGCGACGCCAAGGGTGAGGCGGAAGACGATTCCTTGGGCAGCTGCTCGGATCTATGGCCCAGCTATCTGGCCTTGGGCACGGAATCGCCGGGCATGCTGACCCTGTCGATTTCCGGCATCGGCCATGCGATGGGCGTCTGTCTGGGCACGCATGCGACAGTGCCCTTCAAGGACCTGACGCCCTATCTGGCGCCCGGCGGCCAGGCGTACCTGGTCACCGAATAGCCAAGACGGCCGGCAGGTTCAACGCTTGCCGAAATCCTTCTGGCTGAAGTCCGTCTCGCCGCGGTAGCCGTACATCCGGGAAACGGCCTGGAAATCCTCGGGCGCGAAACCGGTCCACGAATAATTCCGGACATTTTTCTTGGTCTTGGCGTTGCGCACGTAGAACGACAACGCGGCGCGCTGCTCCGGCAGGTTCACGGCCTTATGCAGCGACGGCACGAACTCGTACTCCGAGGTGGCATAGCGTTTCTTGACGCCCAGCAAGGTATGGACCGTGATCTCGTTTTCGGTGAACGCATAACGGTTCACGAAGACATAGTCGCGGCGGATGATCAGAAACGCGATCAGCCCCAGCACCACCGTCGACACATGGAAGACCGTCGAATTGATGCTCCGGTCCACCGTGAACCGATAGACGTAATTGAAGACCAGCGCCAGCAGACCCACGCCGATGACCAGCTGCCCCAATTGCGAAAACAGCCATTTCGGTTTGTTCTGGATGTTGGCGATCATCGGTCGTCTCCGTGACAGGTTGCGGGATAGGCAAGGCCCCGAAACCCGGGGCCGGCCGATTATTCCAGGGAAGGATGACGGTCCGCAAGCCGTTGGCGCCGCTGCCGCAAGGCCTCCAGTTTTTCTTCCAGCGCCGCGATCTCGGTGTCGACGTCCTGCACGCTTTGCTCGATCGTTTCGTACGCCTCCTGCAGCAGCACCTTGGCTTCACGCTTGCTCGACGCATTCGGCGTGTCGCCCCGTAGTGGCCGGTTTGCCGTTTCGGGCAGGAAGAATGACGTAATCAGCCCGATCGTGGCCGCGACGATCAGGTAGTAGGCGGGCATCATCAGATTCCCGGTTTCCTCGACCAGCCACGCGGCAAGCGTCGGCGTCAGGCCGGCGATGATGATGGCGATATTGAATGAACTGGCCAGCGCGCTGTAGCGGATGCGCGTCGGGAACAGCGCCGGCAGGGTCGAAGCCATGACGCCGGTCAGGCAGTTGAGCAGCACCGCGATGCACAGCAGGCCCAGGAAGATCAGCCCGGTATTGTCGCTGCCCACGAATTTGAAGGCCGGCACCGCCAGCACCAGCAGGCCCAGGCTGCCCGCCAGCAGAAAGGGCTTGCGGCCCACCTTGTCGCTGGCGAAACCGACGACCGGCTGCACGAACAGCATGCCGATCATGACCACGATGATGATCAACACCCCGTGCGCTTCGGAATACCCGAGACTGCTCGTCAGGTAGGTGGGCATGAAGGTCAGCAGCATGTAGTAGGTGATGTTCGTCACCAGCACCATGCCGATGCAGATCAGCAGCGCCTTGCGGAATTTGGAGAAGATCTCGCGGAACGACACCGTAGGCCGCTCCTGCACGGCATCCTGATCTTCCTTCTCCATTTTTTCAAGCTGTTGCGTGAACGCGGGTGTCTCTTCGGCAGCGTGGCGCAGATACAGGCCCAGCAGCCCCAGTGGCCCCGCCAGGAAGAACGGCAGCCGCCAGCCCCAGTCCAGGAAGGTCTGCTCAAGCAGGATCGTCTGCAGCAGCACCACCAGCCCGGCACCCAGCACGAACCCCGCGATCGAACCAAAGTCCAGCCAGCTGCCCAGGAAGCCGCGTTGCCGGTCTGGCGCGTACTCAGCGACGAAAATCGCTGCTCCCGTGTACTCGCCGCCTACTGAGAAGCCCTGCGCCAGCTTGCACGCCAGCAGCAGGATCGGCGCCCAGATGCCGATGGATTCGTAGGACGGGATCAGTCCGATGCAAAAGGTACTGATCGCCATGATGATGATGGTCAGCGACAGCACCTTCTGCCGGCCAAACCGGTCGCCCATCACGCCGAAGAACAGCCCGCCCAACGGCCGGACCAGGAACGGCACCGAGAAGGTGCCCAGCGCCGCGATCGTCTGGACCGCGGGCGACGCATCCGGAAAGAAGACTTTGCCCAGAGCGAAGGCCACAAAGCCGTACACGCCGAAGTCGAACCATTCCATGGCATTGCCAAGCGCCGCGGCCGTCACGGCCTTCTTCAGCTTGGAATTGTCGATGACAGTGATGTCGCCGATCTCCAACGGCCGTGCCTGTTGCGATGAAGCGGGGGTGGATGTCATGAGTCAGCTTCCCGTAGTATGTCCAGGATGGTGCTGACAAAAGCATACTCCCCTACCGGTACAGCACCGTCGGCAGCCACATCCCTATCCCCGGGAACATGTACAGCAGGAAAATGGCCACCACCTGGATCCCCATGAACGGCATCATGCCCAGGAAAATCTGGTTCAGCGTCACATGCGGCGGCGACACTCCCTTCAGGTAGAACGCAGACATGGCGACGGGCGGCGACAGGAACGCGGTCTGCAGGTTCAGCGCCACCAGCAGGCCGAAGAACAGCGGATCGATGCCGAACGCGTTCAAGAGCGGCACGAAGATGGGCATGAAGATCACGATGATCTCGGTCCATTCCAGCGGCCAGCCCAAGAGGAAAATAATGACCTGGGCCAGCAGCAGGAACTGGATGGGCGTCAGGCCCAGCGACAGCACCCAGTCTTCGATAATGCGCTGGCCGCCCAGCAGGGCGAACGCGGCCGAAAAGATCGACGACCCCACGAACAGCCAGCACACCATCGCGCTGGTCTTCGCTGTCAGGAACACCGATTCCCGCAGCACCGGCAGGTTCAGCCGCCGGTACGCCAGGGCCAGCAACGCCCCGCCCATGGCGCCCATGGCCGCCGCTTCGCTGGGCGTGGCCAGGCCGAAGGCGATCGAGCCCAGCACCGCCGCGATCATGACCGCCAGCGGAAAGAACGACGACATCAGCATCTTGAAGATTTCCAGCCGGGCCCAGGTCAGCGCCGCGTAGAACACGACCAGCATCGCCGCACACACCGCGACGAATATCCAGAACCCTTTGGGCGCTGGAATGGACTGCGCGGCGGCTGCGCCAGCTGCGGCCGGAGCGGCGGCGGCGCCTTGACCAGGGGCCGCCGATGCCGCTGGCGTGCCCGGCGGTTCGGACAGGCTTGAGGCGCCAGCGTCCGAAGAAGGCGGTTCGGCCAATTCGCCCGAGGGCGGTTCCGCCAGGCCGCCGACGTCGGGCTCGCTCAAGCCCGAACCCGTATCAAAGCCGCCCGACCCGAGCTGCAATTCCGCGGGGATGTCGTACACCACCTGTGGCCGCGTCACCCCGTGGTGCACCACGGCCACCAGCAACAGGGTCACGGCCAGCGGCGCCAGCGCGGTCGCCATATTGCGCAACAGGAAACCGAAGGGCACGTCGCGGTTGCGTCGGCCCTTGAACAGGGCGGCCACCATGCCGGACAGGGCACGCGTGTAGCCCGCCGCGGCCAGCGCCCGGGTCTCGGGCGGCAGCGGCACGCCACGCTCGTTCACCGGCAGCGGCGGCGCCATGTCCGGACGCAGCTTGGCCACCAGCACCACGTACAGCACGTACAACGCCGCCAGCATGATCCCGGGGAACAGCGCACCCGCGTACAACTGCACCACCGACACCCCGGTCGTTGCGCCATACACAATCAGCATCACCGACGGTGGCAGCAGGATGCCCAGGCAACCGCCCGCCGTGATAGCCCCCGCCGTCAACCGCACGCTGTACCCGGCCTTCAGCATCGCGGGCATGGCCAACAGGCCCATCAGCGTCACCACCGCCCCGACGATGCCGGTCGCCGTGGCGAAGATCGCGCAGGTGGCCAGCGTGGCCACCGCCAGCGCGCCGGGCAGGCGCGCCAGGGCCAAGTGCATGGACCGGAACAGTTTTTCGATCAGGTTGGCCCGTTCGACCAGATACCCCATGAAGACGAACAGCGGAATCGAGATCAGGGAATCATTGGTCATCGTGGCGTAGGTGCGCTGCACCATCAGGTCCAGCGTCTGCCCGATGGAACGCCCCGCGTCCGCGCTCTGCATGTAGTAGGCCAGGAAGGTGAACAGCACCCCCATGCCCATCAACGTGAACGCCGTCGGGAAGCCGAGCATGATCGCCACGACGATCAGCGCCAGCATCAGCAGGCCGATATGCCCCGTCGTGAGATCGCCCCACGGCGTCAGGAAGGCGATCATCAGCAACACGATTGCGATACACGACAGGCCAAACCACAACGCCTTGTGGATTTTCATCAGCGAGGCTCCCGGGGCGTCGTCACGTAGCGGTCCAATTGGGCGATGTCTTCGTCCTTCACGTGCACCATCTTCTTCAGCTTGTCCACGTCGACTTCCTCGACGTCCTCTTCACGCGACGGCCACGCGCCGCGCCGCAGGCACAGCACGCAGCGCAACACTTCGGCCACGCCCTGCAGCAAGAGGACGGCGCCCGCCACGGGGATGAACGCTTTGAAGGGATAGATGGGCGGCCCGTCGGCCATCAGCGAAGAGTGCTCGCCGATAGCGATGGAGTAACCGGCGTAATACCAGCCGGCCCACACCAGTGCGATCACCCCCGGGAAAAAGAATACGATGAAGAGAAGCAGGTCCAGCCCCGCCTGCACCCGGGGCGGCAGGAAGCCGTACAGGATGTCGCCGCGCACATGACCGTTCTTGGCCAATGTGTAGGCTCCGGCCATCATGAACATGATGCCGTAATACATCATCTGCATATCGAACGCCCAGGCGCTGGGCCGATTCAGCACATAGCGCGCCGCCACCTCCCAGCACACGTGCAGGGCCAGCACGACGATCAACCAGGCAAACGTCTGCCCGACGAAAGTGGAGATGCGGTCAATCAAGCGTATGAGTCGGATCATCGGGCATCCAGGACGAGACGCATGGCGCCGGCGGCGCACGCGCCGCCCGCTTGCCGCCCCTGGGGCCAAGCGGGCGGCCAGGCAGGCGTCAGGCCGGTTTGGTGCCGCGCGAGAAGTAGTGGTTGTAGGCCATGCGGTAGTTCACCGACACGTCCCCATGCCAACGCCCCACCCGCTCGGCGAATGCGCGCTGCGAGTCCAGCACCTTCTTGAACAGCGGGTTCTCGGCCGACCGTTTGGCAATCATCTCGTCCCAGATCTTCAGCTGCGCCTGCAGGATCGCGTCAGGCGTCTTGTAGAACTTGACGTTGTGGTCCTTCTGCAGCTTGATGTAGTCCTGCGAATAACGGTTGGCCGCCTTCCAGGACATGTCCGCGCTGCAGGCCTGGGCCGCATAGCTCAAGACGTGCTTCAAGTGCGGTGGCAAGGAGTCGTACTTGCCCTTGTTGAACAGCACTTCAAACTGCTCGGCGCTCTGGTGGAAGCTCTGCAGCATGCAGATCTTGGACACGTCCTGGAAGCCCAGCGCCAGGTCGGACGACGCGTTGTTGAACTCGGCCCCGTCCAGCAGGCCGCGGTCCAGTGCCGGCACGATCTCACCGCCCGGCAAGGCGTTCACTGCCGCCCCCATGGCCGTGTACATGTCGATGGCCAGCCCCACCGTACGGAACTTCACGCCCTTCACGTCCTCGACCTTGGTCACCGGCCGCTTGAACCAACCAAAGGGTTGAGTCGGCATCGGCCCGTACATCAGCGACACCACGTTCACGCCCATCGCCTTCTGGATCTCGACCAGCAATTCCTTGCCGCCGCCGTACTCGTGCCAGGCCAGCAGCATATTGGCGTCCATGCCGAAGGACGGCCCCGATCCCCACAGCGCCACGGCCGTGTTCTTCCCGTACCAATAGGCCACCACACCGTGGCCGCCGTCCAGCGTGCCCGCCGACACCGCATCCAGCAGATCGAACGCCTTCACCACCGCCCCGGCGGGCAGAACCTCGATCTTCAACTGGCCGCCGGCCATGTCGTTGACCTTCTGCGCATAGTCGCGCGCAAACTCGTGGAAGATGTCCGTGGCGGGCCAGGTGCTTTGGAACCGAAGGGAAACAGGCGCGTTCTGCGCCCGGGCGACGGCTGGGAATCCCATTGCGGCGACGCCTGCCGCGGCTGCGCCGGAGATGAATTTGCGGCGGGGTTTCGTGGGTTGTTGCATGGCTTGTTGTCTCCTTGGTGGACTACATGGGACAGCTTGTAGTGACTGCACCTGCATGGACACGAGAGAAACGCCTGCTGCGAGCTTCCCGGTGCCGGGACTGCGACCGCTTTGCAACTTTGTGCTGATTAAACCTTTCTGACTACGCGCTGACAATCAGCTTGTTGTCAGGAATTACCCTAGACCATTGGACTAATCCTTTCGGCCATGGCGCACCGCGGCCAGCAGTTCACGCAACAACGCCCCCTGACGGACAAGTTCGTCCTCGTCCAGCCCGCTGTAGCCGATCACCAGTCCCGCCGGCAAGGCCACGCGCCGGCAGTAGTCCGCGACCGGCTGCAACGCCAAGCCTCTTGCCCTCGCCCGATCCTGCAACGCGGCCGTATCCTGCCCGGCAGGCAGCCACCACAGGAGGTGGAAGCCGGCGTGCTCGCCGCTGGTCCGCAAGGGCTCGGCGCCCGCCGCCTGTGTCAGCAGCCGCATTACCAGGTCGCGCCGTTGGGCATACACCGCCCGCGCCTTGCGTACGTGGCGCGCAAAGCCGCCGTCTTCCACAAATCCCGCCAGCGTCATCTGTTCGATCATGCTGTTGGAACGTCCCGTCGTATGGCGCGCCCGGGCGAACGCGGCGACCCAACGCCTGGGCACCACCGCATAGCCGATCCGCAGCGCGTTGAACATCGTCTTGTTGAAGCTGCCGCAATGGATGACCCGGTCCGCCGTATCCAGGCTTTTCAGCGCCGCCAGCGGCGCGCTGTCGTAATTGAATTCGCTGTCGTAGTCGTCTTCGATGATCCAGCAATCCGCCTGTTCGGCCCACGCCAGCAGTTCCAGGCGGCGCGAGACCGGCATCGTGACGCCGGTGGGCGACTGGTGGGCAGGTGTCACGTGCACCAGCTTCACGCCGCGCTGACGGCGTGCGCGCGCTACCGAAAAGCCGTGCTCGTCGATGGCGATCGGCACGACCCGGGGCGTGAACTGGCTGAACAGCGGCATGGCGTTCAGATAGCCCGGGTCTTCCACCAGCACCTTGTCCTGACGGGTAAGCAGGATGCGGGCGCTCAGGTCCAGGCCGTCGCGGATGCCGGTCAGGATGACGACCTGATCGGCCTCGCACGAAATGCCGCGGGCGGCGCCCAGATAGTGCGCGATCTGTTCACGCAACGGCAGCCAGCCTTGGGATTCCTCGTTCGCCAACTGGCCGGGCGTGACGCGCTGCGCGCTGGCCATCAGGCCCTTGCGCCAGGTTGCCATGGGGAACAGCGATGCATCGGCGGTTCGGGCGGCGAACAGCGGTTCGAGCCGGGGCGCGGGCTGGACGGCAGAGGGGCCCTCAGGCCGCGCAGGCCTCTTGTCGGGGCCGGCAGCCCCTGGCAGGCCCCGATGAAAGAAATTGTCCGGGATGACGGCCGACACGTAGGTGCCCGACCCGACCGCGCCCGCCGTATACCCTTCGCTCCGCAATTGGTCGTAGGCGGCCTCGACCGTCGAGCGCGACACCTGCCAGCGTTGCGACAGGCTGCGCGTGGACGGCAGGCGTACACCGGAAGCCAGCGCCCCCTTCAGGATCCGCTCCTGGATTTGCCGATAGACCCAGGATTGCTTCGATTCGCCGTCGCGGGGCGACTCCTGCGGCAAGTCCAGGCTGGATTCCAATTTCTTCCGGCTGGAAAGTGGCTTGTTCATTATTAGAAATATGGCTCTATTGGATAAGCCATTCTATCGATAAATTGTGGTCTGGATGCCCTCTGCCATCCGTCACCCGGAACCTGCCATGACCTCGTCCTACACCATCACCCTGCCCCACGGCGCGTTCGCAACAGACGGCCAGGCTTCTATCCTGGATGCCGCGCTGGCCGACGGCACGCCCGTCCCGTTTTCCTGTCAGCGCGGAGAGTGCGGCTCGTGCCGGGCGCAAGTGCTGGCGGGGCGCTACGAACGCATCGCGCCGCCGACCGAGCGTTCCTATGTGCCTGCCGACGATGAATTGCTGATGTGCCAGTGCCGCGCGGCCAGCGACCTGACGCTGCGCTTTCCACACTGGACCGCGCCAGCCAAGGCGGCGCAGCCCGTGCGCGCAAGCGTGGTCTCGCGCCGTCCGTTGACGGCGGACGTGACCGAACTGATCATCGAAGTCCCCGGCGACGCATCCTTCGACTACCAGCCCGGGCAACATGTGCGTTGGCTGCTGGATGATGGCAGCCATCGCCGCTTTTCCATTGCGAATCTCCCCACCGCCGCCGGCCCGCAACGGCTGGCGTTCCACATCCGCCGCACGCCCGCCGGCACGTTCACCAACCAGCTGCTGCCCACGCTGACGCCGGGCGACACGGTGACGCTGGACGGGCCGCACGGCGCTTGCGTGTGGCCGGCCACCCGCCCCGACGGCATCGACCATCTGGTGCTGCTGGCCACGGGCACGGGCTTTGCCGGCGTGTTCCCCATCCTGATGGCGGCCCTCGACAGCCGCAGCATGCAACGCGTGACGCTCTACTGGGGCGGCCGGACGCCGCAGGATTGCTACGCCAGCGGCCTGCTGAACGCATTGCAAGGCAAGGACGGCGTCTTCCGGTGGCATCCGGTCGTGTCGGACGACGCTTACGCCGACGGGGCCAACATGCGCTATGTGCAGGACGTGGCGGCCGAAGCGGGCCACGACTGGGCGCGCACGCTGGTCTACGCTTGCGGCAATGGCGCCATGGTCCGCGCGGCGCAGGCACGCTTGCGCGCAATGGGGTTGCCGGAAGGACGCTTCCAGTCCGAAGCGTTTCTGCCTTCCGGCAACACGGGGCCGGTCGTCGCGTCCCCAGGCCAGCCGCCGCATCCCTGGGAACGCGTCAGCGAACGCTTCACGCTGGACGGCATCCTGGATGCGCGCCGGCGCTCGATGGACGCCGTGCGCGAGATCGCCGCCCTGATGACGCCCGGCATCACCACCGGCGAGGCCATCGCGCTGGCCGACCAGCATTTACAGCGCATGGGCGCGTCCCACAATTGGCATCCCACCTACATCCGCTTCGGCCCCGACTCGCAATCCCCGGCGGTGCAACCCACCGACCGGCGGCGCACGCTGGGCGAAAACGATATCTTCGTCGTCGATATCGGCCCGGTCTGGGACGGTTACGAAGGCGACTATGGCGACACCTTCGTGACCGGCGCCGACGCCGACCAGCAGCGTTGCGCCCAAGCGGCCCGCGACGTCTTCCAGCGCGCTCGCCTGGCGTGGCTGGACGGCCTGACCGGGCAAGCCCTGTATGACCTGGCCGATGTCTATGCTCACGAATACGGCTGCGCGCTGGTGCACGATATCGCGGGGCACCGGGTATCGGATTTTCCGCATGCGCTGTACGGCAAGCACCAGTTGGCGAACGCCGATTTCATCCCCGGCGACGGCATCTGGGTGCTTGAGATCCAGGTTCGCGACCTGGCCTCACCCATCGGCGCGTTCTACGAGGACGTGCTGCTGCGCCCCCTCACCGCTTGAACGCCCCGGCAAGGTGGGCGCGCATGGCCGCCCACGACCGCTCATCGGCGTTGGCGTCGTAGACGATGCCGCGTTCAGGAAACGCCGCATCCTGGAAGGTAAAGGCGTGCTGGGCATGGCCATAAGCGTGCAACTGCCAGTCTGCGCCGGCCTCGGTCAACTCGCGGGAGATCGCCAGTACATCGGCAGGCGGCGCGACCGGATCATCCCAGCCATGCAGCAGCAACACGCTGGCCTCGATGCGGCCCGGCGGCGTCGTATCCGGCGCCTGCAGCACGCCATGAAAACTGACGGCTGCCCGCAAGTGCCGAGGCGCGGCGCGCGCCAGGTCCAGCGCGCACAACCCGCCAAAGCAATATCCCACGGCAGCCATCCGCGTGGGGTCGACGCCGGGGAATGCGCCGGCCGCCTCGAACCCCGCCAATAAGCGTCGGCGCAGCAACGCCCGGTCGCGCATCAGCGGTGCCATCAGCGCCGTGTTGTCGCCCAAAGGATCGCCCCGCACGCCCTTGCCGTAGGCATCGATCGCCACGCAGACGTAGCCTAGCCCCGCATAGCGCTCGGCCAGGCGCATCGTGGGCGCGGTCAGCCCGCTCCAATCGTGCGCCAGCACAATGCACGGCAAGGGTCCCGACGCGTGCGAAGGCGCCACGGCGTAGCCCTCGAAGACAGTGTCCGAATCCGAGTAGTCGACGGCCAGCGTGCGCAAGGCTGTGGGGGAAGCATGCGGCATTCCAGGTTCTCCGAATGTAGGGAATGCCGATGGTAGATAGCGGCGGGCCGTCCGTATTGAACAAATGGGACAGGCGCAACGCGCGACGCGGGCCGAATACCTGGCGTCAGAGATAGAAGCAGGGCTCCCGCCCGTCCGCGCCGAATTGGGCCGCCAAGGCGCTGCGGCCCTGACGCGCGTAAGCGCCCGGTGTCACCCCCAGGCGACGTCGCCAGCTTCGAATCTGATGCGCCTGATCGCTATAGCCGGCGACGGGATCACCAAGCCCGGTCTGCATGCCGCGCAAGCTGTTGTGCAGCCGTTCCAGGTCAGCCAAGTCTTTCGGCCCGACGCCCAGATGCCGGAGAAACCACCGATGCAGTTGGCGTCGGTCCGTTTGCGCGGCGTGAGCAGCACACTCGACACGCCCGCCCTGCCGCAACACGTCATGCGCGGCGACCACGCGCCGGGCCTCGGGCACGGCGGGCAAGGCCGCAAGCCTGCGGAGAAGCCATTGATCCAGTCGCGCGGCAATCGCGCGCGGCCCGGCGGCAGAGTCGATATCGGCCGGCAACGAACCCGCCTGCGCATCCCCGATGAGCGCGCCCAGGTCCAGCAGACGGTCGGCGCTGCCCTCGCCCGCGTGCGGAAACAAGCGGATGAGGCCCGGCACGGTCAGCATGGCCATCACAAAGTACGTGTCGGACCACGAACGCCAGGTGCGGGCGCGCGATTGCAATCCCAGCAGGGACGCTTGCGGTACCAGCGACCCGTCCTGGGCCGCGTTCGGCCGGCCCATGTTCACGGACAGCACGGCCAGCGGGATCGGACTGGTGCGGATGGCGCGCCCTTCATGTTCGCCGGCCAGGTCCTGGATGAACCAATAGCCTTGCACCCATGCGGCCAGCGCCGCGGCCGGAGGCTGCACAAGCATGAAGCCGCTTCCGCCGTTTACGGCTTGCCCGAGCCCGGCGCCCAGTGCTGGTTCGCCAGCTTGGGATCGGGAAACGGCAATTCCAGGTTGGTTGGCGGCGAGGCCACCCATTTGCCGCCGTCCTGATAGAAATCCATCGGCGCCTCCGAGGTGCCCGCCGGCATCAGCAGCATGGTGGTGCAAGACACCCGCCCATTGTGTGACGGGTTGGGCGCGGGCAGGCAGGTGCCGATGGCCAGCTGCGACTGCTTCATGCCGGGCAGATCGTCGCCCAGCAACGTGACCACGGCGGCATGCGCCTGCGCCGGGGTCGGGACGACGAGCGGCTCGGCGTGCGCCGCGAAGCCCACCACGGCCATGCCCAAAATACCTCGCGTAGCAAGCTTCATGCGTTTCCCAGAGTGAAGTCCAGGGGCCAAGCCCCATGTCCGATTCTACCCGGGGCGCCGCACCGCCCTGACCTTGCCGCTATTGCCCCCGCCGCAGAAAAAGCGGTCCGCGCCATCCGACTCCAGGCCCGACACTCCGACACCGGCGGGCATCTCGACACACTCCAGCACGTCGCCGGTTGCGGGTTCCAGGCGACGCAATTCGCTGGCGTCGTTCTCCCAGGTGCCGTGCCAGAGCTGGCCGTCCACCCACGTGACGCCGGTGACATAGCGGTCGGATTCGATGGTGCGCAGCACGCGGCCGGTCTCGGGGTCCACCTGATAAATCTTGCGCTGCGGGTACTGGCCCACCCAGAGCGAGCCCTCGGCCCAGGCCATGCCGGAATCCCCGCCGCCGCCCGGCGCGGGGATCGTCGCCAGCACGCGGCCGCTCTTGGGATCCAGCTTTTGAATGCGCCCGTCGGCGATCTGATAGAAATGCTTGCCGTCGAAGGCCGTGCCGGCGCTGGCGGCGACGTTCAACGCGCGCGCCGTGTCGCCTGTGACGGGATCCAGCGAGACGAGTTTTTCTCCCACGGCAAACCAGACCTGGGCGCCATCGAACGTGACGCCATGCACGTTGTCGACGCCGGGGAACGGGCCGTATTCACGGAGGATTTGGGCTGGGGTTCGTTTCATGATCGCATCCTGTTCAGTAGGAGAAGTCATGCTACTCACGGGGCAGCAACAAGAGGGAGTAACAAGCTTGTCGTGAAACCCGGCACCGGCGGCGTCATCCAGCGGCGCGCCCGCCCGTGGCCCAACGGCTGCACCTGCCCCGCCGCCGCCAACGCATCCAGCGCCCGCTGCACCGTCCGCTGGCTGGCGCCCAGTGCCAGTGCCAAGGCGGAACTCGACCATGCCTGACCATCCGCCAGGCAGGCAAGCACCGCCGCCTGATCCCGGTCGGCCACATCCACGGGGCGAGCCAGCACCACCACCTCAGGCGCGCGCTCCGGCCTCAGGACAAAACCGTGCTTCGTCGCGTGGACGCTGGCCAGCGGTCGCATCGCCGCGCGCAAGCGCCCTATTTCCACGCGTAGCCGCACACGGTGGGACTCGTCCTGGAAGCCGGTCCGAAAAGCCTGGGCAATCAGTTGTTCCCGGGACACATCCTGGGGCCACGCCTCGGCCAGCATCCGCGCCAACGTGAACAAGACGGGACGGCTGGCCAGCGACACGGCTTGCCCCTCGCGCCGCAAGACGTTGCGGCACGCGTCGACGATCAACGCCTTTGAGGCCAGCAGCGCTTCGACCTCGCCCAGCGGCATGTCTTGCGATCCGCCCTGCCCGATCCGGCGGCCGGCCGGGGCATGCAACGCCCGAAACGCGTGATCCACTTCCGCCAGCAACGCCGGAATGCCCGCCTGTCGCGCGGCGTCTGCGGCGCGCGTCAACGCCGCGCTTGCGGCCGACGCCTGGATCCGGCGCAACGCGATGCCGCCCCGGATCAATTCATGGATCGCGCGCGACGCCGCCGGCAAGCCGGCCGCCTCCACGCCATCCAAGGTGCGGCCGGCGTCCTCCGGCTGGCCGGTCAGCAACTGCCTGCGCGCCTGAAGTTGCGCCGCATGCGCGGCATTGACCGTGTCGCCGTGCGCCTGCAACGTCGCGCGGGCGGTGGCCAGCGACCTTTCCGGCCAGGCCAGGTCGCGCGAGGCCAACGCCACCTCGGCCTCGGCCACCACGCAGCGGGCGCGGGCGGCGGCGTCCTGGTCGCCAAAGGCTTTCGCGGCGCGGCGCAGCAGCGCTTTGGCCCGAACGAAATCGCCCAATTGCGCCATCGCGATCCCGCGCAACGCCAGCGCCGGCGCGTCGTCGCGCAACGCCACGTGGTTCAGCGCGCCGATCGGATCGCCCGCCGCCAACGCGCGCGACGCGTTCGATATCAGAATATCCATCGGGGTGCCGCCATGCTGTCGCTCCTGCTGGGCCGGGCCGGGCTGGGAAACTAATCTACCATCCGGGCGTGGCGCCCTGGCACCCACGCAGGCCGTCACACTGTTGCACCGTGACAGTGATGCGGCCCCATTTTTAACCGACCGGCCCTCTCCACGCCCCCATTCCCCCCTCGCCAGCGTGTAAACTCCCCCCTTTTTGACACTCTGGTGGTATGTTGCAAGCCCCACAGCGCACAGGTTTAAGCGGCCCGACGCTCATTCGCTTGCTGACTCGCCTGACGGATGTCGATGTTCCGGAATCCAGGCAAACGCTTTCCGACCATCTGAGCCAGTGGCTCGGCTGGACGGACGCGATCGCGCTCTCCGCGGCCTTGAACACCCGCCCGCCGATGATTGCCCCCGGCGCACGGACATTCAGCAGCACCGAGGAACGCGAGTGTGTGCGCGTCCGGACCACGCTGGCCGAAGCCATTGCCAGCGACACGGCGGCCACGGCCGCCAAGCGGCCGCTTCCGGGGCACGTGCCGGCGAAGCAGCCGGCGGCCATCGCGGAAGCCGAAGCCGATTACTCGAATTTCCGGCAGCGGTATCAGTCGTTGCAGCACACGATGGAAACCAGCGTGGGCAATCTGCGCAGTCGCCTGCGCGGCATGGTCGCGGCCAAGAACGGCGAGATGACGCGTCTGGCGGTGGTGGATGCCATCATGGACCGCGCGCTGCTGCCGAAGGAACGCGCCCTGCTGGGCGTCATCCCCAAGCTGCTTGGCGGGCATTTCGACCGTCTGCGGCTGGCCGAAGCGGCGGCGTTGGCCCAGGCCAGCGCCGATACGCAAATTGAAGACGGCGCGGACGCCGAGGCAGAAGGCGTCACAGCGCCTGAGCCCGCGCCCGTGCCGATAACACCCGGCGCATGGCTGGACGTGTTCCGCAAGGATATGCGGAGCGTCCTGCTTGCCGAATTGGATGTTCGTTTACAACCGGTCGAAGGGCTGCTTGCCGCCCTTCGCGCCAGCTAACCGGGACACTATGTCCAAGTATCTGATCAATTTCGTGGTTTTCCTGGCCGGTCTGGCCGTCGTGGGCTGGATCGGCGCAGGCTATGCCGGCACCAACCCCCTGGCATTGGCCGTGACGCTACTGATCGGCGTCTGCTATCTGGCGGGCACGCTGGAGCTGCTGCGCTACCAGCAAGCCACCGCCAGCCTGACGCGGTCGGCCAACGGCCTGTCGGAAGCGCCAGCCAGCCTGGGTTCCTGGCTGGAGCAGCTGCATCCCAGCCTGCGCAACGCGGCGCGGCTGCGGGTGGAAGGCGAACGGGTCGGTCTGCCCGGCCCGGCGCTCACGCCCTATCTGGTGGGCCTGCTGGTGTTGTTAGGCATGCTGGGCACGTTCCTGGGCATGGTCGTGACCCTGCGCGGCACGGGCATGGCACTGGAAAGCGCCACCGACCTGGGTGCCATCCGCGCGTCGCTGGCCGCGCCGGTCAAAGGCTTGGGTTTCGCGTTCGGCACGTCCATCGCGGGCGTGGCCACGTCCGCCATGCTGGGCCTGCTGGCCGCGCTGTGCCGCCGCGATCGCGTGCAGGCCGCGCAACTGCTCGACACGAAGATCGCGACGACCCTGCGGGTCTACTCGCAGAGCTACCAGCGCGAAGAATCCTTCAAACTGCTGCAACGGCAGGCCGAAGTGATGCAACGGCAAGCCGACGCCATGCCGACGCTGGTCGATCGCCTGCAAGCCATGATGCAAAGCATGGAAAAGCAGACCCAATCCATGAACGACCGGCAACTGGCCAGCCAGGACGTGTTCCAGGGCAAAGCCGAGGCCGCGTACGCGCGGTTGGCCTCCGTGATGGAACAGTCCATGAAGGAAGGCGTGGCCGAAAGCGCGCGCTCCGCCGGCGTGGCCCTGCAGCCCGTGGTGCAGGCCACGATGGAAAGCCTGTCACGCGAAACCGCCAGTCTGCAAGACACGGTGGCGCAGGCCGTGCAGCAGCAGTTGGCCAGCCTGACCTCGGGCTTCCAGGCGTCCACCGCCAATGTGGCCGATATCTGGAACCAGGCCCTGGCCGGCCAGCAGCGCGCAAGCGAAACGCTGGCCCAGGACCTGCGCGCGTCGCTGGACCGCTTTGCCCAGACATTTGAACAACGCTCGTCCGCCCTGCTGGACGGCGTATCCGCACGACTGGAAGCGTCGTCGGGCGACATGTCCGACGCCTGGGCGTCCGCGCTGTCGCGGCAGGAACGCGTCAGTGAAAAGCTGGCGGGCGACAACCTGCAAGCCCTGACGGCCGCCGCCGCCAGCTTCGAGCAGCATTCCGCATCGCTGCTGCGCACGCTGAACCAGTCGCACTCCTTGCTGCAATCCGAGCTGGCCTCGCGCGACCAGCAACGCCTGGCCGCGTGGACCGAAACGCTGGGCGCCATGGGCGCCACCCTGCGTCAGGAATGGCAGCAGTCCGGCGCGCAAGCCGCCGACCGTCAGCAAGCCATCAGCGATACGCTGGCCCAGACCGTGCGCGACATCAACGCCCAGGCGGCGACCCAAGCCAGCCTGCTGGAAGGCGTGGCTGCGCGCATGGAAGCCGCCGCGAACAACGTGTCCAATCGCTGGGACGCCGCGCTGGCCCGCCAGGAGCAGGTCGGCGAAAAACTCGCGACGGACAATCAGCAGGCCCTGACCGCCGCCGCCGCCGCATTCGAGCAGCATTCGGCGTCGCTGCTGCGCACCCTGGACCAATCGCACGCGGACCTGCAGGCAGCCCTGGCGGCCAAGGATCACGAGCGCCTGGCCGCCTGGACGGATTCGCTTGCCCGCACCGCGCGCGACGTCACGTCCCAGACCGAAGCCCAAGCCCTGCTGCTTGAAAGCGTGTCCACCCGCCTGGAAACGGCGGCAACCCGCGTGTCAGACCAATGGAACACCGCCCTGGCCCGCCAGGAACAGGTCGGCGAAAAGCTGGCCGCGGATAATCAGCATGCATTGACCACCGCCGCAGCCGCCTTCGAGCAACACTCGGCGTCGCTCTTGCGTACGTTGGATCAGTCACATGCGGACCTGCAAGCCGCGCTGGCCGCGAAGGACGAAGCCCGGCTGACCGCCTGGACCGGCACGCTTGCCACGATGGCCGCGGCGCTGGGCCAGGAATGGAAGGCGGCCGGCGACCATACGATCACCCGCCAGCAGGAAATCAGCGACACGCTGGCCTTGACCGCGCAAGACGCCGCCGACCGCAACGAGGCGCAAACCCGCCTGCTGGAGAGCGTGTCAACCCGCCTTGAGACGACGGCGCGCGCAGTCACCCAAGCCTGGACCGACGCCCTGACGCGCCAGGAGCAAGTCGGCGAGAAGCTGGCCGCGGACAACCAGCGCGCGCTGTCCACCGCCGCAGCGGCCTTCGGCGAACACTCGGCCGCGTTGCTGCGCACGTTGGACCAATCGCATACGGACCTGCAAGCCGCCCTGGCCGCGAAGGACGAAGAACGCCTGTCCGCCTGGACCGCCAAGCTGGCCGCGATGGCCGATGCGCTGGGCCAGGAATGGGAACTGGCCGGCGTGCAAGCCGCCGACCGCCAGCAAGCCCTCAGCAACACGCTGACCCAGGCCACCCGGGACATCACCGCCCAGACCGAGGCGCAGGCCGGCCTGCTGCAGGACGTATCCACCCGCCTGGAAACGGCGGCAAGCCATGTCACCCAGGCCTGGACCGACGCGCAAGCGCGCCAGGAAAATGTGGGCGAGCAGTTGGCCGCCGCCAACCGCCAGGCGCTGGAAACCGCAGCCGCCACGTTCGAGCAGCACTCGACGTCGCTCTTGCGTACGCTGGATCAATCGCACGCCGACCTGCAAGCTGCGCTCGCATCCAACGACGAAGCGCGTCTGGCCGCGTGGACCGGCAAGCTGGCCGGCATGGCCGATGCGCTGCGCCAGGAATGGCAACAGGCAGGCGCCGCCACCGCCGACCAGCAGCAGCAGATCTGCGCCACCCTGGCCCAGACCGCCCACGACATCACTTCGCAGACGCAGGCGCACGCCAGCGACACCATCGCCGAAATCGGCCGCCTGGTGCAAGCCGCCTCGGAAGCCCCGAAGGCGGCCGCCGAGGTCATCGGCGAACTGCGCCAGAAACTGTCCGACAGCATGGTGCGCGACAACGACATGCTGCAAGAGCGCAACCGCCTGCTGGACACCCTGGACACCTTGCTGACGGCCGTGAATCACACGGCCGCCGAGCAACGCACGGCCGTGGACGCGCTGGTCGCCTCGTCGGCCGAGCTGCTGGAACGCGTCGGCACGCAGTTCACCGACCGCGTCGAAGCCGAAACCGGCAAACTCGCGGACGTGGCGGCGCACGTCACCAGCAGCGCCGTGGAAGTGGCCAGCCTGGGCGAATCGTTCGGCACCGCGGTGCAACAGTTCGGCGAGTCCAACGACAAGCTGGTGGCCCATCTGCAACGCATCGAAGCGGCGCTGGACAAGTCCATCGCGCGCGGCGACGAGCAACTGTCCTATTACGTGGCGCAGGCCCGTGAAGTGGTGGATCTGAGCTTGATGTCGCAAAAGCAGATCATCGAAAACCTGCAGCAGCTGGCCATCCAGCGCGCCACCGCCGGAGCCGAAGCCGCATGAGCGAGGACATCGACGGCGGCGTGGAGACGACCGCCCCGGCCTGGGCCGTCTTCGGCGACCTGATGTCGGTGCTGCTGGGCGCCTTCGTACTGATCCTGGTCAGCGTGATCGGCGTGCAGCTGCAGCTGTCGACGCAACTGGAAAAAGAGGTCAAGCAGCGGCAGGAAGAAACGCAGCGGCGCGAAACGCTGGAGCAGGCGCTGGCAGGCCCGCTGGCGGCGGGCCGCGTCACGCTGATCAACGGCCGCATCGGCATCAGCGGCAGCGTGCTGTTCGCGTTGAACTCCGACCAGCTGCAACCCGAAGGCCGCGAGATTCTGAAGACCCTGATCGAGCCCCTGTCCGCGTATCTGAAGACGCACGACGAAATCCTGATGGTCAGCGGCTATACCGATGACCAGCAGGTGCGCGAAGGCAACCGCCGCTTTGCGGACAACTGGGACCTGTCGGCGCAACGCGCCCTGACGGTCACGCGGGCACTGATCGACGAAGGGGTGCCGTCCGCCACGGTATTCGCGGCCGCCTTCGGATCCGAGCAACCGGTGGCCTCCAACGCCGACGAAGCAGGACGCGCCAAGAACCGCCGCGTGGAAATCACGCCGATCCCCAAGCCGTCCAACGACCCGGGAAAGCCGCATGAGCAGTGACGGCAGCTTTGGCGGCGCGCGGGACGCGCAGGCGACGCTGGATGCCTGGCGCGACAGCGGGGCCGACCGCGTCGACCCGGTGCGCTTCCGTTTCCTGGACGCGATGGCCCGGCGCACCGCTGCGCTGGACGGCCCGGCCCGGCAATTGCTGGACGGCAGGCTGGCGGCGTTGCTGCAAGCCTACGAAGACGAGCTGGGCACGGAATCCGCCGGGCGAGGCGACACGGCCGCAGCCGGCGCCCCCGAGGTCACTCGCAGCGCCAGCGCCCTGGCCGGCCTGATCGACTACCTGGCCGACCCGGATCCCCCTGGCGGCGTCAGCGGCTGGACGCGCGACACGCTGGGCCTGCGGGCCACCTATCCCGACGTGCAGATGCTGGATTACTTCCGGGGTGTCTGGTCGCGGGTCAGCGCCGACCGCCAGGTGCGCCAATCGCAGGAACAGGTCCATAAGAACGCCGGCCCGCTCAATTCCAATCAGTTGGTGCACCGCGCGCTGTCGCTGATGCGCGAGCTCTCCCCGGGCTATCTGCAGCAGTTCCTGTCGTATACGGACGCGCTGATGTGGATGGAGCAGATGCACGCCGCCACGGCGCCGACGCCGAAGGACGCGGCCCGTGCGGGCGCGCCAAAGACCGCAACGGCTAAAACCGGAACGACCAAGACGGGAACGGCCAAGAAGCCGTCACGCGCCAAAACGCGCTGAGGCGACCGCCAAGCGTGCAGTTAAACGGGCGATTTGCACCGCTTGCTGTCGCGCAGTAAGATACGATCCATATACAAACCATATACGGATCACCTCCACCATGGGTCTCGTCAAAATCTCCGAGCAGATGCATGAAAATCTGCGCGTCGCCAGCGGCGCCCTCAGCCGCTCGATCAATTCCCAGGCCGAACACTGGATGCGCATCGGCATGCTGTCCGAGCTCTATCCCGAATTGCGCCACGCGGACATCTGCCAGTTGCTGATCCGCATCGAACAGGGCGAAGGCTTTACCATCGCCTCGCTGTCCCGGCGCTTACCGGATGCCGCCCAGCAGGAGGCCGCGTAAATGGCGAAGAAGGTTTCCATCAAGTCCGCCGCCGACATCGACATGGCCCGCAAGGCCGGCGCCATGGCGGCGGAAGTACTGCACATGATCGGCGAACACGTGCGCCCTGGCGTCACCACCGATGACCTGGACCGCATCTGCAACGAGTACATCGTGAACGTACTGAAGGCGATTCCGGCCAACGTCGGCTATCACGGTTTTCCGAAAACGATCTGCGCGTCGGTCAACCATGTGATTTGCCACGGCATCCCGTCGGCCAAGGTCCTGAAGAACGGCGACATCCTGAACATCGACGTCGCGGTCATCAAGGACGGCTGGTTCGGCGACACCAGCCGCATGTATTACGTGGGGCAGCCCAGCCCGCTGGCGCGCCGCCTGGTCAACACCACCTACGAAGCCACGCGCGCGGGCATCATGGCGGTCAAGCCCGGCGCCACGCTGGGCGATATCGGCCATGCCATCCAGACCGTCGCGCACCGCGAGCATTTCAGCATCGTGCGCGAATACTGCGGCCACGGCATCGGCCAGATCTATCACGACGATCCGCAAGTGCTGCATTACGGGCGTCCTGGCGAAGGCATGGTGCTGCAACCCGGCATGATGTTCACGATCGAACCCATGATCAACGCCGGCAAGCCCGCGACCAAGCAGTTGCCGGACGGTTGGACGGTCGTCACCAAAGACCGCTCGCTGTCGGCCCAATGGGAGCACATGGTGGTCGTGACCGAAACCGGGTACGAAGTGCTGACGCCCTGGCCGGACGGCTACGGCGACTATCCGTCTATCCCCTGACGATCCACCACGCCGGCCACGCAAGCGCCAAGCCGGCCGCAAGGACCGGAGTGCAGGCCGCCAAGGGCACGATCATGATCGTGCCCTTGCCGTTTCCAGCGCCCCGAACGGGCGTCTCCCATGCCTGCCCTGCCCTCCGCCTTCCGCCGTCTGGCCGCTTCGAACCTGGCCGCCCAATTTTCTGAACAGATGGCCTTGGCGGCGGCACCGCTGGTCGCCGTGCTGGCGCTGGGCGCCACGGCCGCGCAGACCGGCTATCTTCAAACCGCGCAGACCCTGCCGTTCCTGTTGCTGTCCCTGCCCGCCGGCGTGCTGGCGGACCGGATGTCGCGGCGGGCTCTGATGACCGCCGCCGAGTGCGTGCGCGCGGCCAGCCTGCTGGGTTTGCTGGCACTGCTGGGGATGGGCGGCCTGGGCCTGGGCTGGCTGGCGGCGCTGGGGTTCCTGGGCGCGGTCGGCACGGTCGCCTACAACGTGGCCGCGCCAGCCCTGGTGCCCCGGCTCGTGCCTGCCAGCGAGCTGGCCAGCGCCAACCGCTGGCTGGAGCTGGCGCGCAGCAGCGCATTCTCGGCCGGGCCCGCGGCAGGCGGCGCGCTAGTCGGCTGGATGGGCGCGCCCATCGCGTATGTCATCGCCACCACCCTGTCGTTGCTGGCGGCGGCCCTGTTGGCGGGGCTGCCGTCCGACGCCCCCCGGCCCGTCGCCCGCCGGCGCTTGCTGGCCGAACTGCGCGAAGGCGCCGCCTTTGTCGGCACGCATCCGCTGTTGCGGCCGGTGCTTGCGACCGCGGTGTTCTTCAACACCGCCTGGTTCGTACTGCAGGCCGTCTACGTGGTCTACGCCATCGAACGCCTGGGCCTGTCGGCCGCCGGCGTTGGCATTACGCTGGGTGTGTATGGCGGTGGCATGCTGGCCGGCGCCCTGGCTGCACCGTGGCTGGCGCGCCGGCTGTCGTTCGGTGCGATGATCGCCTCGGGTCCGCTGTCGGCGTTGGCGGCAAGCGGCATCCTGCTGTCGACGCTGGCCTTGCCTTCGGGCGTTTGGGCGGGAGTGGGCTTTTTCCTGTTCGGCGCCGGCCCCATCCTCTGGACCATCACCACCACCACCTTGCGCCAGGCCGTCACGCCCAATGCGCTGTTGGGCCGCGTGTCGGCCGTGATCCTGACCGCCACGTTTGGCGCCCGTCCCGTGGGCGCCCTGATCGGCGCGACGCTTGCCGCCCGCGTCAGCCTGGATGCCTGCCTGTGGGTATCCACCGCAGGATTCCTGGTGCAGTTTCTAGTGCTGTTCGCGTCGCCCGTGCGGCGGCTGCGCCAGCAGCCCGAGGCGGCGGGCGCCTGAAGGCAAGCTCGCCCCGGCACGCGCGACCGCGCTGTTACCCCCGCCGTCGCCCCGATCTGTATCTGGCGACGGGACCGGGCTGCCAGTAGACTGCCCGGATTCCTTCATGCCATTGATCCGGGCGGTTCGCAATATGCTGAAAATACTGGGAAAAGCGACGTCCATCAACGTGCGCAAAGTACTTTGGGCCTGCGCCGAACTGAACCTGCCCTTCACCCGGGAAGACTGGGGCGCGGGCTTCCGGGCAACATCCGACCCGCGCTTCCTGGCGCTGAATCCCAATGCCATGGTGCCGGTGATCCAGGATGGCGACTTCGTGCTGTGGGAGTCCAATACGATCATCCGCTACCTGGCCGGCCAATATGGCGGACTGCACTTGTACCCCGCCGAGCCCCAGCTGCGCGCGCGTGTGGACCAATGGATGGATTGGCAGGCGACCGACCTGAACCGGTCCTGGAGCTACGCCTTCATGGCGCTGGCGCGGCAGTCGCCGGACCACCGAGACGCGGCCAGCATCCAGGCGTCATGCCAGGGCTGGGCACACTTCATGGGCATCCTGGAGCAGCGCCTGATGCTGACCGGCGCCCATGTGGCGGGCGACGCGTTTTCACTGGCGGACATTCCCGTGGGGCTATCGGTAAACCGGTGGTTTGCCACGCCTTTCGACAAGCCCGCCCTGCCGGCGGTCGCCGCCTATTACGACCGGCTGACCGGCCGCGAGGGCTACCGGCTGCACGGCCGCAACGGCACGGCCTGAGCGGCCACTGCGGCCGCTACGGCCTTTGCAGCCAGCGCGCTCTTCGGCTACTTCACCACGCCGCAGACCAGCCGGCCACCTCCGCCGCCCAGCGGCGCGGGCGTGTCGCTGTAGTTGTCACCGCCCACGTGCACCATGACCGCGTGCGTCTTCACATCGGCCAGCTTCAGGTGGGGCGCCACGACCGCCTTCTTGGCCGTGCCGTCGGCGGCCACCACGATGAAGGGCAAGTCGCCCTGGTGGCCGTCGGTCGCCATTGGGCCCTTGTGGGCCTTGGTGCCCTTCGGGTCCAGATGGCCGCCGGCAGCGCCGCCGGGCGCCGTCTGGCCGTTCACCGGGCCCGGCATGCACGAGCCCTTTTCATGCACGTGGAAACCATGTTCGCCCGGAGGCAGGCCCTTCAGGTTCGGCGTGATCTGCAAGCCGCCTTTGGTGTCCTTCAGCGAAATCGTGCCGGCGCTCTTGCCTATGCCCTCGGCCGTCAGGAACGACATCGAGACGTCTTCGGCCAGCGCGGCGCCCGAGGCGCCCGCCATTGCCAGCGCCGCGACAAGCATCGAGATTTTCTTCATGAAGTGCCTCCTGGAATCATGCACGCGAAGTGCGGGTGCCCAGCCCGGCGCGGACGGCGCCGCCCAAGGCCAGGGGCGCCACTGACAATAGCACCGGCGCCACCGGATCGGCCAGCAATCTTCATTCCTGATACAAGCGATCAGGCTTGTTAACGATTGACCAGCAGCACCAGCGCATGCAGCGCCACGCCGATCAGCCCGCCCACCAGCGTGCCGTTGAAGCGGATGTATTGCAGGTCACGCCCCACGCTCAGTTCCAGTTCGTCGACCAGATGGCGTTCATCCCAATTCTTCACGGTGCGCGAAATATGCTCCGTCACGCCGACGCGCAGGCGTCCGGTCAGGCGGCGGGCGCTGCCCAGCACGTGGTTGTTGATCGCGTCGCGCAAGCCCGGGTCTTCACCCAATTTGCGGCCCAGCGCCAGCAAGGCGCTTTCCAGATGGCGGGCCAACGCCGAATCCTCGTCCGACAGGTCGCGCCGCAACGCCGCATGGATGTCGTCCCACAGGCCCTGCACGTACTCCTGCACCTTGGGATGGTCGATGGCCCGCTGCTTCAGGTCTTCGACCTGTGCCGACAGCGCCGGATCGGACGTCAGGCGCTCAATGTAGTTCAGCACCCAGGCTTCGTAGTCGCGCCTGACGGGATGATCGGGTTCGGACAGCACGTCGCGCACTTCCTGCACCAGCGCCAAGGCCAGCCGGTCGGCCAGGTTGTCGGCAATGCCGTCCACCGATTTGATCACGTCGACCGCCGCGATGATGCGCGGCCATTCCTTGCGGGCGAATTTCACCAGCAAGGCCGATGCGCGTTCCTTCACCTCATCTTCGCCCAGGTAGCCGCCCAGCCGCTCCATGGCCGCGTCCAGCAGCTCTTGATGGCGCCCGTCGCGGGTCAAGAGACCCAGGACCTCGCCCACGGTGCCCGCCGCGTCCCAGCGGCGCAGGTTCTTCACCACGAACTCCTGGATGACGCCGCGCACGGCCTGGTCGTCCAGCAGGTCCAGCGTCTGCAAGGCCACCCGACGGGCGCCGTCGCTCAAGGCATGCGCCTGGCGCGGCCGCACGAGCCAACGGGACAGGCGCGCGGCGGGATCGAAGACCCGCAGCTTCTCCATCAAGGTGTCGGGGTCCAGGAAGTGGTCGCGGACAAACACGGCCAGGTTGTCGCCGATGCGATCCTTGTTGCTGGGAATGATGGCGGTGTGCGGAATCGGCAGGCCCATCGGCCGGCGGAACAGCGCCACCACCGCGAACCAGTCGGCCAGCGCGCCCACCGTCGCGGCTTCGCAAAACGCCCGCACCCAAGCCCATACGCCCTGCCCGCCCATCGCGTGGCTGGTGATGAATCCGCTGATCATGGCCGCCAGCAAGGCCAGCGCGGCGATCTTCATGCGCCGCAATTGCGTGCGGCGCACATCGGAGGCCAAGGCGGAATGGGGCGTTGACGGCGTCGGGGATCGGGACGGTTCGGGCATGGAGGTTCCGGCTGGGCGATGCGTCAGCATACCAACTGGCGGCGCCTATCCGTCTGCTTGGCGGATCTTTCCGTCCCGGCTACGCGGCGGGTTCCGTTAGCGCCTCGCGCAGCCACGCCACAAATTCCCCCGCCTGCCCCGACAGCCCCCGGCTGGCGGCTGGCAACGCGCGCAAGCCGCCATCGAACGCCACGAATCCGAAGGGCGCGACCAGGGCGCCGTCTTCCAGTTCGCGGCGGATCAGCCGCTTTTCCACCAGCGCCACGCCCAGTCCGGACAGCGCGGCCTCGATGCAAAGATGGGTGTGCGGAAATGCCAACTGGCCAGTAGCCGCCACCGGTTCGCCCGTCAGGGACTCCCATTGGTTCCAGGCGCTGGACGTGTACTCATGGGCGATGCGCACCCGGTCCGCCGCCGCTCGCCGGGCATAGGCTGGCGTGCAGACCGCGCCAAAACGCACGGGAGCAAGCGTCAGCGCGCGGCGCCGGTCGGCGTCCGTGTAGCCCGACAGGTCCCATGCCAGCAGCAGATCCGCACCCTCGTTGCGCATTTCGCGGGCGGACGTCATCGACAGGCGGATGCGGATATCGGGATGCTCCCGGTAGAACACCGCCAGTTGCGGCACCAGCCAGCGCATTGCGAAGGTGGCGCTGCACGCCACGTGCAGCCCCGGGCCCAGGGCTTCCCGACCCAATCGTTCATAGGCGCTTTCCAATTGGTCGAACGAGGCGCGCACGGACGCGTAGAAGGTCTCCCCAGCGGGGGTGAGCTTCAGCCCGGTGCCGTCCTTATCGAACAACGGCACGCCGGCGTGTTCCTGCAGCAGCTTCAGATGCCGGCTGACCGCGCCGTGGCTGCGGCAAAGCTCTTGCCCGGCCCGCGTGACCGAGCCCGTGCGGGCGATGGCCTCGAATGCCCGGACGGCGGATAGGGGCGGCAATTGGCGCACGGTGTTCCCTTATGTCAATAAAACTGACAGATGAATAGAAAAACTGCATTTTCGGGAGGCTGCGGATTTTCTAGGATAGCGCCTGAAAATCCCGAGACCAGCGCGATGCACCGCAGTATTGCACGCCGATCAGCGGGGATAAAGGCCCTTCTTATATTTCAATAACCTGACCATCAGGAGCAACCATGAAGATCATCGATATCGCTTCCCACGAGGCGCTGGACAGCCGCGGCAACCCTACCATCGAGGTTGAAGTCCGGCTTGATGACGGCGCGCGCGGCCTGGCGCTGGTGCCGTCCGGCGCGTCGACGGGCCAGCATGAAGCGCTGGAGCGGCGCGACGCGGATCCCGCACGCTATCTGGGCCGCGGGGTGCTGGGCGCCGTGCGTGCCGTCAATACCGACGTGCGGGATGCGCTGCTGGGCCAGCAAGCGGACCAGCAGGCCACCATCGATCGGATCATGATCGACCTGGACGGCACGGCGGACAAAAGCCGTCTGGGCGCCAACGCCTTGCTGGGCGTCTCGCTGGCGGTGGCGCACGCGGCGGCGGCCAGCCACGGCCAGCCGCTGTGGCGCTACCTGGGCGGCGTGCAGGCGCGAGTGCTGCCCGTGCCCATGATCAACATCATCAACGGCGGCGCGCACGCCGACAATCCGCTGGATTTCCAGGAATTCATGATCTTGCCGGTGGGCGCGGAAACCTTCGCCGAAGCCGTCCGCATGGGCGCCGAAGTCTTCCACACCCTGCGCGGCAGGCTGCTGGCGGCCGGCCACAGCGTCAATGTGGGCGACGAGGGCGGATTCGCGCCCGTCTTGCGCACGGCACCGGAGGCGCTGGACTTCATCATGGCGTCCATCGAGCAGGCAGGCTTGCTTCCGGGCACGGACATTGCGCTGGCGCTGGATCCGGCCGCCAGCGAATTCCACGCCGAGGCAGGCTATCGCTATCAGGGCGAAGGCGTGGTGCGCAGCCGCGAACAGCAGGTGGATTACCTGGCCCGGCTTGTGCGCGACTATCCCATCGTCTCGATCGAAGACGGCATGGCCGAAGACGACCTTGTCGGCTGGCAGGCCCTGACCGCGCGGCTGGGCAAGGCCTGCCATCTGGTGGGCGACGATGTCTTCTGCACCAACCCCGGCCTGTTCGAGGCCGGCATCTCGGCGGGAATCGGCAACGCCATCCTGGTCAAGGCCAACCAGATCGGCACGCTGAGCGAAACCCTGCAGGTGCTGGGAATGGCCCGCCGCGCGGCGTACGGCGCCGTCATGTCGCACCGCTCTGGAGAAACCGAGGACACCACCATCGCCGACCTGGCGGTGGCGGCCAACTGCGGCCTGATCAAAACCGGATCGCTGTCGCGCGCCGATCGCACCGCCAAGTACAACCGGCTGCTGCGTATCGAACGTGAACTGGGCGCGGCAGCCGTCTACGCCGGCCGCGACGCCTTGCCGCGGCGGGGCCGGGCAGACAGCCGCGTGTAGTACCACCCCATCAAGGGAGACGCCGAGATGCCGTGCACCAGCACGGACGCGCGGATCCTGCGTCTTGCTTCGCTTTCGGCAGCCGTCACTTCCTGCAAGACGGCATAAGAAAGCCCACGGGCAGATACACCATAGCGCCGGACATGGGCAGCACATCGATCAGGCCAGTGGCCGCCCTAGTCGGCCTCGTCCCAGCCTTGACGCAGGGCGCAGGCAAAGCCGCCTTCGACCCGCGAGTACGGCCGGGCGCTGGTCGTCACGCGCGGCAACGCGGTCCAGGCGATGCGGGCGCCCCCCTGCTCCAATCGGTCCACCAGCGCCTGGTCTTCGCTGCAGGCCAGCGCGGCAAAGCCGCCGATGCGACGGTAGGCGCGGGCCTCGATGCCGAGGTTCGCGCCATGGACGTGCCGATGGCCGTCCCGGTCCTGATAGTGGGCGCAAAAGCGATGCCTGGCCTGCCGCGCCTGCGCGCCATGCTGGGCCCAGCCCGATACGCCCACGGTGCCGCAGACCACCTCTGCCCCCAACGACAACTGGTCCACCAGCCATCGCGCCGACACGCGGGTATCGGCATCGGTGAATGCCAGCCAGCGCGCGCCCGCCTCCAGAAGATGCTGCGCCCCGAACGCTCGCGCGACCCCGACATTGCCCGCCTCGACCCGCAGGCACCGCACCGGCCAATTCGCCGACAACTGCGCGGTACGGTCACGGCAGCGGTCCAGCACCACGACAATCTCGACCCGCTCGGCCGCCAGCAGCGGGTGGTTCGCGGCGCGCGTGGCCGCTCGCAGGCAGGCGCCAATCAGGCGTTCCTCGTTGTGGGCGGGAATGCAGATTCCGATCATCGCCTGCTCCTTATGAGGGGTTGCGCCAGAGGTCCAGGCGAAAATCTTCTTCATGGTGGTGCGCCAGCCGACGCAGGCCGGGCAGCGCCCCTATCGCCTCATGCAGACCGTCGGTGGGTTGCTGACGGTCATGGAACGCCGCACGCCAATGGCAGGCGACCAATTCGCCGCCTGCGCCCAAGCTTGCGTGCAGGCGCGCCAGGAACAGCGCGCAGGCGGCATCGTCCAGGTAATACGCCAGCTCCGACACGACGATCAGATCGAAGCCGCCCGCCGGCACCGGCGGCCATTGCCGCGGCAGCTTCAGCGCCAATATGCGCACCGTTGCGGCCACGGGATCGGCGCGCAGCTTGGCTTGAACGCGTCGCAGCGCGCTGGGCGCGAGGTCGACGGCGCAGATCTGGTCGCAGCGCCGGGCCAGGGCAAGCGTCATGTCGCCCCCGCCGCAACCCGCCTCGAAGACGTGGCCATAGCGCTCCCGCGCCAATGTCGCCAACAGCACGGCGCGCTTGCGGCGTTCGTACCAGGCGCTGGCCACCCGCCACGGGTCGGGGTCCTGCCGGTACAAGCGCTCAAAATGCAGGTCATCTATAGCGTCCAAGGCGACTCTCCGTGTTGGGCGACTTGCTTGCCATGCTCGGCCTGATCACGTTCCGCATGGCTCTGCCGGATGAACACGGGCAAATCCGCCAGGGCTTGCGCCAGGGCGGCGTCCCGGCACAACGGACCGGCGCCCAACGCGCGCGGCACGCGGCTCAATACCTCTTGCGCGGCGGCTTCCACCGCCAGGCGCGCCCGGGCAGTCTCCAGGGCGCAGCGCGCTGCGGGATGTGCATCTATCGCGCAGGCAGCCTCGCGCAAAACGGCGCGCGCTTGCGTCAATGCGACGTCCACGGCGCCAAGGTGGGCCAGCCGGTACGGGTCTGGCCGGTCCCGCGCCACGGCGTCACGCAACCGCCCGGCAATGCCCGCCAACGCGCCGTACCAGCATGCCGCCACGCCCGCGCCGCCGTGCAGAAAGCCTGGGCGGTCGACGTAGGCGCCCGGTGCGCCGACCGCGGAGCCTTGCGCCTGGTCGAACAGGACATTCACACTGGCCGACGAACGCATGCCCACCGCGTGCCAGCCTTGCGTCGTGACGGTCACCCCAGGCTGGTCCAGCGCCACGGCCGCCAGGCAAGGTTCGCCTGCGCCGTTCCAGCCGCTGACGATCGCGTGGCTAAGCGTCGCGGCACCTGAACACCATCCCTTCAAGCCGCTGACAATTACCCCCCCGGCAGCCTGGGTGCGTATGCCCACGCGCATGTCCGGCGGCTCGGCGCACCAGACGCCCCAGCAGGCGTCTTCGGGCGCGTCGAAACCCGCTTCCAGTTCGGCAAGAATGGCAAGCGCATCCGTGTGCCCCTCGAATAGTTTGGCCAGCCCCAGATCCACCGAGGCGACGGCGGCAAGCCCGCGCCAGCGCAACAGGGTTCCGCCCGAACCAGGCAAGGGCAACTGGCCGCAACCGGCGCGCACGAGTTCGCGCAGCCAGTGGCCGGGGTCCACCGGCGGCCGGGCGAGAGCCAGCACGTCTTCGATGACCTGGCTGGAGAGTTCGGGGAACGCCGATCGGACGGGTCGAGTTTGCATGGCGAGCGTGATGGCTTGATTCAAGGTGGGGGCACTGCGTCCAGCATATGGCGTGCCCATTCCCTATTCACCCAGGAACTCCGACACCGCTTCCAGTCCTTCGATGTGGTCCGCGACCACTTTCGCAATGAAGGCAAGGGGCACCGACAGCAGCGTCCCCCACACGCCCCACAGCCACGTGAACAGCAGCAGCAACATGAACACCGCCACCGCGTTCATCTTGGCGATGCGGCCGGACATCCAGGTCGTGACCACCACGCCCATCAACAAGGCGATGGCCACCGAACTGCCGGCCACCGCCAGCGCCGGGCCGATCTCGCCGAATTGGATAAGCGCGGCAATCCCCGTCCCCACCGCCGTCAGCAAGGGGCCAAAGTAAGGGATGATGTGCAGCGCGCCCGCCACCACCGCCCAGGTTGTCGCGTTCTCCAGGCCCAACAGGCGAAAGGCGACCCACGACATCAGGCCCAATGCCAGGTTCGTGACCAGCATCATCGCCATGTACCGGTGGATGGAGCTATTGATCTGGTCCAGCATGTGCACGCTGATCTTCTTCTGCGACAAGGTCTTGCCCGCCACCTTGACGAATTTGCGCTTGAAGGCGTTGCCGGACAACAGCAGAAAGAACACCAGGAACACACTCATCGTCGCCTGCCCGATGAAGGCGGCCACGCCCTTTGAACCCCAGAGCAGGAAATCGCTCAGGCCGGAGTCGGACTTGGCCACGACCACCTGCCGGCCGGGCACGATCCCCCCGCTGTCCTGGAGCAGGCCAGCCGCGCCCTTCAACTTTTCAAAGAAGGAACCATCGCCGCTGGACACGCCGGCCAAGGTACGGGAGAGCTTCCCGGAAATCTCCGGCAGCGCCTGCACGATGGAGCTGACCTGGTTCTGCGTCACGTAAGCCAGGCCGGCCAAGCCGGTGGCGATCAGGGACATCAGGATCAGAATGCCGATTGCGCGCGGTATGCGGGCGCGCCCCATCAGGCTCACGATGGGGTCCAGCGCATAGGCGACGACGATCGCCATCACCACGGGCACGATGAATTCCTGCGCCAGCTTCAGCGTGAACAGCACCGCCAGGACGGTCAACGTGGTCAGGCAGGCGCCGCGCGCCCACACATGGGGCGTGTCCGGCGGCGAATCGGGGATCAAGCCCGCCTCTTGCGCCGTCGACTTCTCAGTGGCGGAGCGGGCAGCCTCGTCGGTACCCGCGGCTTCCCCCGGCGCCGCCGGTTCCGCCGTGTCCTGCGCCGCCCCCACCCCTGTCGTGATTTCCATCCTGCCCCCGCATTCGATCATGGAATGCGGACAGCAAGTGGCGTGCCTGATGGGTCAGCCCGCCGGCGCCAGCAAACCCGCCTGGCCTTCATGGCCCCGCTGGGCCCGCTCCAGGATGAACTCGATCATCATGGAGATGGCCCGGGGATGATGCCGGTTCGGCATGTACAGCATGTACATGCCGCGGCCGAAGATGCTCAACCGCCATTCGGTCAGCGCCGCCAGCAGGTCGCCGCGGGCGATATCGTCGTGCACCACATAGTCCGGCACCACGCCCACTCCCAGTCCGGCGCGGATCGCATCGCGCAGGAACGCGTAATTGCGGGATATCACGGTGGGTTCCAGCACCACCTGCTGGCGCGGCCCGCCGCCGTAATAGGCAGACAACCGCAATGGCCGGCCAATGACCGCCGCACTGATCACGGGCGTGCCCGCCAGGTCTTCGGGGCGCTGTGGCAAGCCGCGGGCGTCGGCGTAGGCTTTGGATGCGCACGCCATGTAGCGGACCTTGCCCAATTCGCGCGCCACCAGGTTCTGCGGGGGTTCGGACATGATGCGCACCGCGATATCCACTTCATCGCGCAGCAAATCGTCGACGCTGTTCTCGAACAGCACGTCCAGCACGATATCCGGATACGCCTGCTTGAATTCCAGCAGCCACGGCGTCATCACGAACTGCCCGTAGCCGCTGGGCACGCTCAGGCGCACCTTGCCCTGCGGCGTCTTGCCTAGCGTTTCGACCGACTCGCGGGCAGCAACCAGTTCGTCCTGGATGCTGCGGCCATGCTGGTACAGCTTGAGCCCGATCTCGGTGGCCTCGACGTGGCGCGTGGTGCGCCGCACCAGTTGCATGCCGACCGAACGCTCCAGCTGGTTCAAGTGATAGCTGACATTGGCGCGGGTCATTTTCAGGCGGCGCGCGGCCTCGCTCAGGTTGCCGGCATCCAGGATTTCCACCAGCAATGTCAGGGATTTGGTGTCCATACGAGCTCCTCCGCCTTCATTGTCAAATTTTATTATCCGCCATGTCAATTCCAGATGCCATTGTCAAGACATCTTTACTGGGAAAGAATAAGGAGATAAGAGACGAGCCGTTCCTGGCCCGCCAGGCGCCGCCACGGCGGACGCCTTACTGGAGACAAGGTCCCATGACGGACAAGAGCCCTGCCGGCGCCGCCCACGCGCGCCGCGACGAAGACATCCTGGTCATCACCCTTGACCACCCTCCCGTCAATGCCCTGAGCGCCGACGTGCGCCGCGACCTGGCCGCCGGCGTCCTGGCCGCAGAGGCCGATCCGCAAGTGCGCGCCATCCTGCTAGTGGGCGCAGGCAAGAATTTCATCGCCGGCGCCGACATCCGCGAATTCGGCAAACCGCCCAAGCCGCCCGCCCTGCCCGACGTGTGCAACCAGATCGAAGCCAGCGCCAAACCCGTCGTGGCCGTGCTGCACGGCGCGGCCTTGGGCGGCGGACTGGAGGTGGCGCTAGCCGCGCATTACCGCCTGGCCTTGTCCACGGCCAAGCTGGGCCTGCCCGAAGTGAATCTGGGCCTGCTGCCGGGCGCGGGCGGCACGCAGCGCACGCCCCGCCTGATCGGCGCCCGCGCAGCGCTGGACCTCATGCTTTCGGGCAAGCACTTGTCCGCCGACGCCGCGCTGAAAGCCGGCCTCGTCGACGCCGTCGGCGAAGGCGACGACGCCCTGGCCGCGGGGCTTGTCTACACCCGCCG
>NZ_JABBJN010000038.1 GCF_012928505.1 Achromobacter sp. Bel
GGCTTCTGCCTTGGCCGCTGGCGCCGCAGCCGCAGCGTCGGTCTTGGCGGCCGGAGCCGCCGCAGCGGCAGCGCCTTCCACCACGACCACGACCGAGCCCTTGGCGACCTTGTCGCCGACCTTGACCTTCACTTCCTTGACCACGCCGCCTTGCGAGGCCGGGATCTCCATCGAGGCCTTGTCGGACTCGACGGTGATCAGGCTTTGCTCGGCCTTGATCGTGTCGCCGACGGCGACCATGATCTCGATGACTTCCACTTCCTTGAAGTCGCCGATATCCGGCACTTCGATCTCGATCGGGCCGCTGGCGGCAGCCGGCGCAGCGGCTTCGGCACGGGCGGCGGGCGCGGCAGCAGCGGCCTGCTTCGGCGCTTCCTTGGCGGCAGCCTTGGGGGCCTCTTCCTTGGCGGCCGGGGCCGCAGCGGCTTCCGCTTCCACTTCCAGCACGACCGCGCCTTCGGCGACCTTGTCGCCGACCTTCACGGTGATGGACTTCACCACGCCGCCCTGCGACGCGGGGATCTCCATCGAGGCCTTGTCGGATTCAACCGTGATCAGGCTTTGTTCGGCCTTGATCGTGTCGCCCACCGCCACCAGCACCTCAATGACTTCCACTTCCTTGAAGTCGCCGATGTCCGGAACCTTGATTTGCACGATGCTCATGTCTCTTTACCCTCAGGCGTATTGCGGGTTGGCTTTGTTCGGATTGATGCCGTACTTCTTGATGGCTTCGGCCACCTTGGCAACCGGGACCTTGCCCTCGTCGGCCAGGGCGCGCAGCGCGGCGACGACGACGAAGTGGCGGTCCACTTCGAAGTGCTCGCGCAGCTTCGAGCGGAAATCCGAGCGGCCGAAACCATCGGTGCCCAGCACCTTGTATTCGCGGCCCTTGGGCACGAACGGACGGATCTGGTCGGCAAAGAGCTTCATGTAGTCGGTCGACGCGATGATCGGGCCTTCCGTCTTGGCCAACTGCTCCGTCACGTAAGCCACCTGCGGCTTCTTCTCGTCGGGGTGCAGCATGTTGTGGCGTTCGACGTCCAGGCCGTTGCGGCGCAGTTCGGTGAAGCTGGTGACGCTCCAGATATCCGAGGCGACGTCCCAATCGGCGGCCAGCAGGTCTTGCGCAGCCATGACTTCGCGCAGGATCGTGCCCGAACCCATCAGCTGCACGCGGTTCTTGCCCTTGCCGTGCGACTTCAGCTTGTACATCCCCTTGATGATGCCTTCCTCGTCGCCCTGGGTCAGACCCGGCTGCGGGTAGTTCTCGTTCATCACCGTCAGGTAGTAATAGACGTTTTCCTGGTCTTCCACCATGCGCTTCAAGCCATGCTGGATGATCACGGCCAGCTCATGGCCGAACGTCGGGTCGTAGGACACGCAGTTCGGAATGGTGGACGCCAAGATGTGGCTGTGGCCGTCTTCGTGCTGCAGGCCTTCGCCGTTGAGCGTCGTGCGGCCGGCAGTGCCGCCCAGGAGGAAGCCTCGCGCCTGCATGTCGCCCGCTGCCCAGGCCAGATCGCCAATGCGCTGGAACCCGAACATCGAGTAGTAGATGAAGAACGGGATCATGATGCGGTTGTTCGAGGAGTACGACGTGGCCGCCGCAATCCACGAGCTCATCGCGCCCGCTTCGTTGATGCCTTCCTGCAGAAGCTGGCCGTCGGCCGCTTCCTTGTAATACATCACCTGGTCCTTATCGACCGGAGTGTATTTCTGGCCTTCCGGCGCGTAGATGCCGATCTGGCGGAACAGGCCTTCCATGCCGAACGTGCGCGATTCGTCGGCCAGGATCGGCACGACGCGCGGACCCAGTTCCTTGTCGCGCAGCACCTGGTTCAGGATGCGCACAAAGGCTTGGGTCGTGGAGATCTCGCGACCTTCGGCGGTGGGTTCCAGCACGGCCTTGAACGCTTCCAGCGCGGGCGCTTTCAGTTGCTCGTCGGCCTTCGCGCGGCGGCGCGGCAGGTAGCCGCCCAGCTCGGCGCGGCGCTCGTGCAGGTACTTCATTTCCGGCGAGTCTTCGGCCGGCTTGAAGTACGGCAGATCCGCCAGTTGGTCGTCGGGAATCGGGATGCCGAAACGGTCGCGGAATTCGCGGATCGATTCCAGCTCCAGCTTCTTTTGCTGGTGGGTCGGGTTCTTGGCCTGGCCCACGTGGCCCATGCCGTAGCCCTTGATGGTCTTGGCCAGGATGACGGTGGGTTGGCCGGTGTGGCTGGTCGCGGCGTCGAACGCGGCGTACACCTTGTGGGGGTCGTGGCCGCCACGGTTCAGGCGCCAGATGTCCTCGTCGCTCATGCGCGACACGGCTTCCAGCAGCTTCGGGTGCTTGCCGAAGAAGTGTTCACGGACGAACTTGCCGTCGTTGGCCTTGTACGCCTGGTACTCGCCGTCCACGGTGTCTTCCATGATCTTGCGCAGGATGCCTTCCTTGTCGTGCGCAAGCAGCGGATCCCAGTAGCCGCCCCAGATCAGCTTGATCACGTTCCAGCCCGAACCGCGGAAGTCGCCTTCCAGTTCCTGGATGATCTTGCCGTTGCCGCGCACCGGGCCGTCCAGGCGCTGCAGGTTGCAGTTCACCACGAAGATCAGGTTGTCGAGCTTTTCACGCGCCGCCAGGGCGATGGCACCCAGCGATTCGGGTTCGTCCATTTCGCCGTCGCCGCAGAACACCCAGACCTTGCGGTTGCTGGTGTCGGCGATGCCGCGGGCGTGCAGGTACTTCAGGAAACGGGCCTGGTAAATGGCCATCAGCGGGCCCAGGCCCATCGACACCGTCGGGAACTGCCAGAAATCCGGCATCAGCTTCGGGTGGGGATAGGACGACAGGCCCTTGCCGTCCACTTCCTGGCGGAAGTGGTTCAGCTGGTCTTCGGTCAAGCGCCCTTCCAGATAGGCGCGGCCGTACATGCCGGGGGACGTGTGGCCCTGGAAATAGACCAGGTCGCCGCCGTGGTTTTCGTCTTCAGCGTGCCAGAAGTGGTTCTGGCCGCAGCCGATCATGGTGGCCAGCGAGGCGAACGACGCGATGTGGCCGCCCAGGTCGCCGCCGTCCGGCGGGTTGTGCTTGTTGGCGCGCACGACCATGGCCATGGCGTTCCAGCGCACGTACGAACGGATGCGCGATTCCAGCTCCAGGTTGCCCGGATGCGCGGGCTCCAGGCCCGGGGGAATCGTGTTGACGTAGGCGGTATTCGGCGAGAACGGGATGTGGGCGCCGGAGCGACGGGCTTCGTCGATCAGGCGTTCCAGCAGGTAGTGCGCGCGCTGCGGCCCTTCGCGATCAAGGACTGCCGCCAGGGCTTCGAGCCACTCCTGGGTTTCAAGGGTGTCTTCGTCGTTGGCAGCCTGCGGGGCGCCAGCCTGGGCGAAAGAGGACATCGTGTGTCTCCTGTTGGGGTTCGTTCGTGACCACACCCGCTTATCTTCTCGCGGACTCTGCATGGTAGCCGGGATCATCCGGGCTACCATGTCAGGCATGGGTCGGGGTGTTTTTCTAGAGACCTGCTTTGGGTCGGTTCCCTATCAGCCGGCATTCTAAGAAAGAAGATTAACCGCTCGCAAGGAAAATTTCATGTTGCGGTACGGCATTTCATAATGCGGAATTATGAATGCAAGCTGAACGCCTCCTGAGCGCTCTTTTTACGGGTTACGGCAAAAGGGGGCATTGATTCCCGGCAATTCCCTGCCAACCCGCACTAAAATGCGCGGTCTATCTGGCCCGAATTCCATGTCCAGCGCGCCCAAGTCCAACATACCTACGCCGTTCCACGATCACGCCCGCACCCGCCGCCGCGGCGTGTACTGGGTCACGCCTGCCATGGTGCTGATCCTCTACATCTGTGTGATGGCCGTGTTCTTCTGGTTGCAACGCATTCATGACGACAGTGTCATGTTTGTCACGATCGACCAGGAAATGCGTCAACAACGCCTGATATGGGTCGTGTTGGCGCTGTCCTGCGTGATTGTCATCAGCTTGCTGATGCTGTGGCGCTACACCCGCTTCCGTTCCGCCGCCGAGGCCGCGCTGATCGCCGAAACCGGTTTCCGGCGCGCCATGGAAAACTCCATGTCCACCGGCATGCGCGTGCTGGACATGGAGGGCCGCATCGCCTACGTGAACCCGGCTTTCTGCCGGATGATCGGCTGGAACGAGGCCGACCTGATCGGCCGCAGCCCGCCCTTCCCCTACTGGGTGCCCGGCCGCCACGAACAGCACCAGCACACGCTGGACGTCCTGATGTCCGGCAAGACGCCCAGCAGCGGCCTGGAAGTCGAAGCGCAGCGTCGCGACGGCTCGCGCTTCACGGCGCGCATGTATGTATCCCCGCTGCTGGACCCCAACGGCAACCAGATCGGCTGGATGACGTCCATGACGGACATCACCGAGCCCAAGCGCATCCGCGAAGCCCTGACGGCCGCGCATGAGCGCTTCATGACGGTGCTGGAAGGCCTGGACGACGCCATTTCAGTCACGGCCGACACCCACGACGGCCTGGAATTGCTGTTCGCCAACCGCACCTACCGCCGCGTGTTCGGCGCGCAGACCGGCGGCCACGACGAATTGCTGGCCGGCCGCCGCGGCCGCTTCACCGACGAATCGGTGGAAGTGTTCGCGCCGTCCGTGCAGCGCTGGTTTGAAGTGCACCACCGGATGCTGGCCTGGACCGACGGCCGCCGCGTGCGCATGCAGGTCGCGCGCGACATCACCGAGCGCCGCGGCCACGAAGAGGCATCCCGCCTGCAGCAGGAAAAGATCCAGCTAACCAGCCGCCTGACGACGATGGGCGAAATGGCCTCGTCGCTGGCGCATGAACTGAACCAGCCGCTGACTGCCATCGCCAACTACAGCATGGGCGCCGTCGCCTTGGTCAAGGCGGGCCACACCAGCCCCAACATGCTGCTGCCGGCGCTGGAGAAGGCCGCCTCGCAGGCCGAACGCGCCGGCAAGATCATCAGCCGCATCCGCGAATTCGTGAAGCGCAGCGAACCGCGCCGCCAGCGCGTGGCCATCGGCCGCATTGTCGACAATGCGATCGGATTTGCCGAAATCGACGCGCGCAAGCGCCGCATCCGCATCGACAGCTTCGTGCCGTCGAACGCGCCAGACGTGCTGGCCGACCCGATCCTGATCGAGCAGGTGCTGCTGAACCTGCTGAAGAACGGGCTGGAAGCCATGGAAAAGAGCGAGTCCGACGAGCTCAAGGTGGCGGTCATCCTGCACGAACAGCACATCGAAGTGGCCGTGGTCGACCGCGGCCATGGCCTGGCTGAGCCCGAGCGCCTGTTCGAACCTTTCTTCAGCACCAAGTCCCAGGGCCTGGGCATGGGGCTGAATATCTGCCGTACCATTATCGAATCGCACCACGGCCGCCTGTGGGCGGACCCCAACCCCGCCGGCGGTACGATTTTCCGCTTTACCCTGCCCTGCGCTGCGTCCCAGACGCAGGCCCAGAATGATCAGTCCGAGGAGTTGCACGCATGAACACGCCCCACCTGTCGAGCACGGTATTCATTGTTGACGACGACGAAGCGGTCCGCGATTCGTTGCGCTGGCTGTTGGAAGCCAATGGCTACCGCGTTCGCGCCTATGCCAGCGGCGAATCCTTCCTGGAAGACTACGACGCCAGCCAGATCGGCGTGCTGATCGCCGACGTGCGCATGCCCGGCATGAGCGGCCTGGAACTCCAGGAGCAGCTGATCGCCCGCAACGCGCCGTTGCCCATCGTGTTCATCACCGGCCACGGCGACGTGCCCATGGCCGTGTCCACGATGAAGAAAGGCGCGGTCGACTTCCTGGAAAAGCCCTTCAACGAGTCCGACCTGCGCGAGATCGTCGCGCGCATGCTGGAACAGGCCACGCAACGCGTCAGCAAGCACCAGGCCCAGAAGGATCACGAAGCCATGCTGGCGCGCCTGACCGCGCGCGAGCAACAAGTGCTGGAGCGCATCGTCGCCGGCCGCTTGAACAAGCAGATCGCCGACGACCTGGGCATCAGCATCAAGACCGTCGAGGCGCATCGCGCCAACATTATGGAAAAACTGGAAGTGACTACCGTTGCTGATTTGATGAAAGTGGCCTTGGCCAAACCCGAGGCGCATGCATGACCGCTAGAATTATTGACGGCGCGGCTCTGTCGCTGCGCATTCGCGAAGAAGTCGCCCAACGCGTCGCCGCCCTGGCGGCCAAGGGCACCCGCCCCGGCCTGGCCGTGGTGCTGGTAGGCGCGGACCCCGCGTCCCAGGTGTACGTGCGCAACAAGGTTGCCGCCTGCGAGAAAGCCGGCCTGCATTCCGTCAAGGAACAGTACCCCGCCGAGATGACCGAGGCCGAACTGCTGGCCCGCATCGCCGTCCTGAACCAGGACCCGACGATCCACGGCATCCTGGTGCAGTTGCCCCTGCCCAAGCACATGGACTCCCACAAGGTCATCGAAGCCATCGCGGCCGAGAAGGACGTGGACGGGTTCCATATCAGCAACGCCGGCCTGCTCATGACCGGCCAGCCGCTGTTCCGCCCCTGCACGCCCTACGGCGTGATGAAGATGCTGGAATCCGAAGGCGTGGCACTGCGCGGCGCTGAAGCCGTGATCGTCGGCGCCAGCAATATCGTCGGCAAGCCGATGGCCATGCTGCTGTTGCAAGCCGGCGCCACCATCACGATCTGCAACTCCAAGACGCGCGACCTGGCGGCCCAGACCCGCCGCGCCGACGTCCTGGTGGTGGCCACCGGCAAGCCCGGCATGATCGACGGTTCCATGATCAAGCCCGGCGCCGTCGTCATCGACGTGGGCATCAACCGCGGCGACGACGGCAAGCTGTGCGGCGACGTGGACTTTGCTTCCGCCCGCGACGTGGCCGGCGCCATCACCCCCGTCCCCGGCGGCGTGGGCCCCATGACCATCGCCATGCTGCTGGTCAATACGGTTGAAGCCGCGGAACGGGCTGCCGCCTGATCCCGGCCGTGCGGCCCGGGCGAATCGCCCGGGCCTGCCCCGGCCCCGCGCATCGTCCTGCCGGGGCCCGCTCCGCCCTTGCATTCGGGCGGATCGCCCTTACCTGATCCCTATGAACTCCGCCGGCGCCCGGGCGAATGCCCCGCGCGCTGCCTGCTATTGCTCACGCCGGTAACACCATGACCCAGAACCCCCTGCTCGCCCCCGTTTCCGATCTGGTCGACTATGCGGCCGTCAAGCCCGGGCACATCGTGCCCGCCATCGAGGAACTGCTGGGCATCGCCCGCCAGGCGGTCGACCACGCGGCCGATGCCGCCCTGGCGCCCACCTGGGAAGCGGTGGTGGAGCCGCTGGACACCGCCTCCGAGCGCCTGTGGCGCGCCTGGTCGGTGGCAGGCCACCTGAACGCGGTCGTCAATACGCCGGAACTGCGTGAAGCGTATAACGCCGCCCTGCCGCTGATCACCGAATTCTCGACCTGGGTCGGCCTGCACGAAGGCCTGTACAAGCAGTACCAGCGCCTGGCCGCCGCCCCCGATTTCGCTTCGTGGGCGCCGGTGCGCCGCCGCATCGTCGAGATGGCGTTGCGCGACTTCCGCCTGAGCGGCGTCGAGCTCCAGGGCGCCGACCGCGAGCGCTACGCCCAGATCTCCGATCGCGAAGCCCAGGCGTCGCAGAAGTTCTCGGAAAACGTGTTGGATTCCATCGACGCCTGGTCACTGCTGGTTGAAGACGAAGCCCGCCTGGCCGGCATCCCGGCCGATGTGCTGTCTGCGGCCCGGGCTGCTGCCGAGGAAGACGGCAAGCCGGGTTGGAAGCTGACGCTGAAGATGCCGTGCTACCTGCCCGTCATGCAGTACGCGCAAGACCGCTCGCTGCGTGAAACGCTGTACCGCGGCTACGGCACCGTCGCATCCGAACACGGCGATGGCCAGTTCGACAACTCCCCGCTGATCGAAGAACTGCTGTCGCTGCGGGCCGAGGAATCGGGCCTGCTGGGTCTGGGCACCTTCGCCGCGCTGCGCTTGCAGACCCGTATGGCCCGCGACGCCCGAGAAGTGATCGTTTTCCTGCGCGACCTGGCCGCCCGCGCCAAGCCCTACGCCCAGCGCGACCTGGCCGAACTGACGTCCTACGCCACCGGTGAACTGGGCTTGGACAGCCTGCAGCCCTGGGACGTGGCCTTCGCCTCGGAACGCCTGCGCGAATCGCGCTACGCGTACTCCGAAGACGAGGTGAAACAGTATTTCACCGAACCGCGCGTGCTGGCGGGCTTGTATGAAGTGATCGAAAAATTGTTCGACGTGCGCTTGACGGAAACGCCCGTATCCACCTGGCACAGCGACGCACGCGGCGTGCGCGTGGAAAGCCCCGCGGGCGACCTGATCGGCTACCTGTACCTGGACTTGTACGCGCGTTCCGGCAAGCAAAGCGGCGCGTGGGTCGACAGCGAGCGCACGCGCCGCGTCGTGGCCGGCCGCGTGCAGACGCCCGTCGTCTACCTGACCTGCAATTTCTCGCGCCCCAATGGCGACCGCGCCGCCGTGCTGACGCACGACGACGTCATCACCCTGTTCCATGAAACCGGCCACGCCTTGCACGCCTTGCTGTCCGAAGTGGACGAACCGGGCGCCGCGGCGTTCGCCAGCGTGGAATGGGACGCCATCGAACTGCCCTCGCAGTTCATGGAGAACTTCTGCTGGGAATGGGCCGTGGTGCAAAAGCTGTCGGCCCACGTGGATACGGGCGAAGCCCTGCCGCGCGCCCTCTACGACCGCCTGGTGGCGGCCCGCAACTACCAGAGCGGCATGCAGACCGTGCGCCAGATCGAATTCGCCTTGTTCGACATGCTGATGCACGACCGCGCGAAGGGCGCCACCATCGCCGAAGTGTTGGCGCTGCTGCAGGAAGTGCGCCAAGAAGTCGCGGTGCTGTTCCCGCCAGCATGGCATCGCTTGCCGCACGCCTTCTCGCACCTGTTCGCAGGCGGCTACGGCGCGGGCTACTACAGCTACAAGTGGGCGGAAGTGTTGTCCGCCGACGCGTACGAAGCCTTCGAGGAAGCGGCAGCCAAACAAGCGGAAAATCAGGCCGGCAACGCCCTGGGCACGCTGGACCCGGAAACCGGCGCGCGCTTCCGCCGCGAAGTGCTGGCCGTGGGCGGCTCGCGTCCGGCAGCGGAATCGTTTGCGGCCTTCCGCGGCCGCGCGCCGCGCATCGACGCCCTGCTGCGCCATAGCGGCATGAGCGGCAACTAAGGCCGGCGCTCTTCCCAGGAACGGCCCGCCGCGTGCGGGCCGTTATTTTTCGTCCGCCGGCTTACGCGCCGACACGACCAGCCAGCGTCCGTGCACCGACTGCCTGGACCCCGCCTGCTTCCAGAAATCGCGGATTGCCTCGCTTTCCGCGCGCTTGATCCGCTGCCGGTAGTACAACTGCGACGGCACGGCCAGCAAGTGCTCGATCCTCCGCTTGGGCTTGACCTCGTCGACCTCGTGCAGCGTGATGTCCACGAAACCATAGTGCGACAGCAGCAGATGCAACTGCGGAAAACTCCACGGGAAATACGTGATGTAGTCGGCACCGCGCCGGCGGCCTACCATGGGCCGGAAACCCGAATGGAACCCACGTATCAGGAACTGAAAGCGCGAGCGCAGATTCCAGGTGTTCGGCGTGGTGAGGATCAACGTGCCACCTGGACGCAGCGCACGGTGCAGGCTTTGGACCAGCACGCCCGGATTGGTCAGCAGGTGAATGGCCTCGCAGCAGACGGCTGCGTCGTACTCCTGGGCGACAGGCAGCGGCGCTTCCAGGTCGTGTTCAGTCACGGAACGATAGCCCGCGCTTGCCGGCGGAAACTCCCATAGCCCCACGCCATCGAGGACCACCTGCCGGCCGCTGGCGCCGGGCAGCGTGTCGCCCAGCCAGCCCAACCCACAAGGTGCGTCCAGCACCCGGTCGGCAACCCGGCTGCGCAGGATGTCCACCACCACTGGGTAATACGGATAGTACGGATAGCGAAGGGCGGTGCCCACGGCCATGTCCACGTTCATAGCTTCCCTGAAACACTGCACTGACAAGGCCCTGAATGTAGTGCGCCGGCATGGCCCGGCGGGGCGAATTTGCCAGTTCTCCAACAATATTCAGACAAAGCTTCACAAGTCGGCGCGCCCCAACTCGCACCAGAAGTTTGCGCCAGGACAAGAAGCGTGCTCGCGGCACGGCGCCAGCGGCTTGGGGCGCGCCGCCCTGCCCGGGGCTTGCAGGTAGAATCGATGGGTTTGCCGGGCTTTCCCCTTCCAACCCTTTAGGCCCCTGGACTTATGCGACACCTCATTACCGGCCGCGCCTGGCGTGGCTTGCTGCTGGCCTTGTGCGTATTGCTTGCCGCGTGCGGCGACCGGAATGTCGACTGGACGCTCTACAACGTGAAGGGCCACTTGCCCGACCTGAAATTCTCGTTGCCCGGCGCGGGCGGCAAGACGGTCAGCAGCGACGACCTAAAAGGCAAGACGGTGCTGCTCTTTTTCGGCTATGCCAGTTGCCCGGACATCTGCCCCACCACCATGGCGCAATTGACGGCGGTGCTGCAGAACCTGGGGGACAAGGCCCAAAACGTGCGCATCTTGTTCGTCAGCGTGGATCCGCACCGCGACACGCCCGACATCCTGCAGGCCTACGTCAACGCGTTCAACAACAATGCCATTGGCGTGACCGGCGACGAAAAGCAGATCGCCGACCTGGCCCGCCGCTACCGCGTGGCCTACCAGATCGAAAAGCCCCGCCCGGGCGACGACGCCGACATGTACGAAGTGACCCACAGCCGCGGCGTGTACATTTTCGACAACGAAGGTCGCGCGCGCCTGCTGGCCTCGGACACCGACAGCATCGAAGCCTTGACCAAGGACGTCCGCCAACTGATCGACCTGACCTCCTGACCCAGGCGGGGCAACGACGATGCGCCGCAACATGTTGCGGCGGTGCGCCACATACCAGTTGTTACAGCGGCGCGATTCGGAGCGTGAGTATCATCACAGCACATTGCCCTTTTCCCCCTAGTAAGGAGTACGCGCATGAGCTTCATCATCATGATCATCGTCGGGTTCATCGTGGGCCTGATCGCCCGGGCCGTCATGCCCGGAGACCAGAACATGGGAATCATCATGACCACCATCCTGGGCATCGTCGGCGCGGTCGTCGCCGGATTCCTGGGCCAGACGATGGGCTGGTACGCGGAAGGCGAACCCGCAGGCTGGATCGCCTCGGTGGTGGGTGCCATCATCGTGCTGTTCGTGGTCGGCATGATCGCCAAGAAGCGAACCTGACGTTCGGCTAGGCAAGCATCAATGAGACGGGCCGATCGAAAGATCGGCCCGTTTTTTCTTGCCTATGCGGTGGTGGGTTCTTGGCCAAGTCGGCCATTGCGCCATCGCCGCTTGATGGGTTGCGCGCTGGGCAAGCGAGTTCTTCGCCGAGGGCTCTCGCGCTTTACCCCTCCTACGAACCGCTGGGCGGCGTGGCTTGCGCGGTTACGGTGCGATCGGTCCAGCCGCCGCCCAGCACCTTGTACAAGGTCACCAGGTTCGACAGGCGGGCCAGACGCGTGTCTACCAGCGCCTGCTGCGAGGTATACAGCGAACGCTGCGAATCCAGCACGCTCAGGTAGTCGTCGATGCCTTGGCGGAAACGCTGGTCGGACACGTCGTAGGCGCGCTGGTTGGCGTCGACCAGCAGGCGTTGCGCCTGGATCTGGTCGTCCAGCGTGCCGCGGCCGGCCAGGGCGTCCGCCACTTCGCGAAAGCCCGTCTGGATAGACTTCTCGTACTGCGCGACCTGGATGTTCTTCTGCACCTTCGCCAAGTCCAGGCCCGCCAGCAGCGAGCCGCCCGCGAAGATCGGCACGGTGATCTGGGGCACGAAGCTCCAGGCGCCGGAGCCGCCTTCAAACAGCCCGCCCAGGCTGGCGCTGGCGGTGCCCGCCTGGCCCGTCAGGCTGATGGTCGGGAAGAACGCCGCGCGCGCCGCGCCGATGTTGGCGTTGGCGCCCTTCAACTGGTGCTCGGCCGCGCGGATGTCCGGGCGCCGGGCCAGCAGGTCGGACGGCAGGCCCGCGGGCAAGGTGGTCGGCAACATGCCATCGTCCAGCTTGACGGCCTGATCCAGCGCCGCGGAGATTTCCGGCGACATGGGCTGGCCCACCAGCAGCGTCAGCGCATTGCGGTCTTGCGCGGCCTGGCGCGTGTATTGCGACAGGTTGCGCTGGGCCGTGCGCAGCGACACTTCGGCCTGGCTCAGATCCAGCGCGGTGGACAAGCCCTGGTCATAACTTTGCTGAGTGAGATTGAAGGAATCCTCCTGGCTCTTCAGCGTATCGCGCGTCAGGCTCAGCAATTCCTGGTCGGCGCGCAACGTCAGATAGGCATTGGCCACCTCGGCAATCAGCGTCAGCTGGGTCGCCGTGCGGGTTTCGTCCAGCGCCAGATAGGACTCCAGCGCCTTGTCGTTCAGGCTGCGTATGCGGCCGAACAGGTCCAGCTCCCAGGCGGACATGGCGGCGCCCACCTGATAGCTGTGGCTGGTCGTGGCGCGGCCGCTTGACGACAGGTCAGCCGGCGTGCGCTGCGCCGATTCCTGGCCGGCGATGCCCACGCTGGGCATCAGGTCGGCGCGCTGGATGCGGTACTGCGCCCTCGCCGCTTCCACGTTCAGGGCCGCCACGCGCAAGTCGCGGTTGTTCGCCAGCGACAGCTCGATCAGCTGTTGCAGAAGGGGGTCGCCGAAGAAGTCGCGCCAGCCGATATCCGCCGTGGACATTCCTTGCGCGGCCTGCGAGCCATCGGCCTTGTAGGCCGGACCTGTGGGATAGGCGGCGTCGACCGGCGCGTCCGGCCGTTCATACGTCGGCGCCAGCGAGCAGCCCGCCAGGGCCGCCGCCAGGGAAACAGACAATAAAGTTCTCATCTGGAGTTTCATTACGGTTGTCCTTCGGCAGGCACTTCCTGTGAGCCGTTGGCGCTGGTGTCGTGCTTGTCTTGGTTTTCGCTCATGCGCTTGACCTTGAACATGCGCAGCATGATCACGAAGAAGGCCGGGACGAAGAAGATCGCCAGGAACGTGCCCGTCAGCATGCCGCCGATCACGCCCGTGCCGATGGCGTTCTGGCTGCCCGACCCGGCGCCCGACGAGATCGCCAGCGGCGTCACGCCCAGGATGAACGCCAGGGACGTCATCAGGATGGGACGCAGGCGCTGGCGGGCGGCGTGGATCGCCGATTCCGTCAGGCTGGCGCCGGCCTCGAAGTGTTCCTTGGCGAACTCCACGATCAGGATGGCGTTTTTGGCCGCCAGCCCCACGGTGGTAAGCAGCCCCACCTGGAAGTACACGTCATTGGACAAGCCCCGCATCAAGGTGGCCAGCAGCACCCCGATGATCCCCAGCGGCACCACCAACATGACCGCGGTCGGGATGGACCAGCTTTCATACAGCGCCGCCAGGCACAGGAACACCACGATCAGCGAAATAGCGTAGAGCGCCGGCGCTTGCGAACCGGACAGGCGTTCTTCAAAGGACAGGCCCGTCCATTCGAAGCCCACGCCCACCGGCAGCTTGGCCGCCAACCGTTCCATTTCTTCCATGGCCGCGCCCGAGCTGTAGCCCGGCGCCGCCTGACCCTGGATGTTGTAGGACGGCACGCCGTTGTAGCGGTTCAGCTTCTGCGGGCCGAAGCTCCATGTCGCTTTCGAGAACGCCGAAAACGGCACCATGTCGCCCGCGTTGTTGCGCACATACCATTTATTCAGGTCTTCCGGCAGCATGCGCGACGACGCCTCGCCCTGCGCGAACACTTTCTTCACACGGCCGCGGTCGATGAAGTCGTTGACGTACGAAGACCCCCATGCGGTGGCCAGCGTGCTGTTGATGTCCGACACGGCCACACCCAGCGCGCGCGCCTTCTCGCGGTCGATGTCCAGCTGGTACTGCGGCGCGTCTTCGATGCCGTTCGGACGCACGCCGATCAGCACGGGGCTTTTCGCGGCCTCTCCCAGCAACTGGTTGCGCGCGGCAAGCAGCTTTTCGTGGCCCACGCCGGCACGGTCCATCAGTTGGAAGTCAAAACCGGTCACGTTGCCCAGTTCCATCACGGACGGCGGCGGCACCACGAACAGTTGCGCGCGGCGCTCGGTCTTGCCGAAATGCGCATTGGCGCGCGCCGCCACGGCAGCGGCCTTCAGCTTTGCGTCGCCGCGTTCTTCCCAGTCGCGCAGCTTGATGAACAGGATGGATGCGTTCTGGCCGCGGCCGCCGAAGTTGAAGCCATTGACCGCGAACACCGAAGTCACGGCGTCCTTTTCTTCGGTCAGCAGATACTTCGTGGCGTCGTCGATGACGGCCTTGGTGGCTTCGGCGGTAGCGCCAGCCGGCGTCTGGATCTGGGCGAACAAAATGCCCTGGTCTTCAGCCGGCAGGAACGCCGTCGGGATGCGGGTGAACAGCCAGCCCATGGCGATAACAAGCGCCAGGTACACCACCATCAGGCGCTTGGTGCGGTTCAGGCCGCGCGCCACGCTATTGGCGTAGCCGTTGCTGCTGCGTTCGAACGTGCGGTTGAACCAGCCGAAGAAGCCCCGCTTCGTGCCGTGATGGCCCTTGGGAATGGGCTTGAGCAAGGTCGCGCACAAGGCCGGCGTGAACACGATGGCCACCAGCACCGACAGCACCATCGAAGAGACGATGGTGATCGAGAACTGGCGATAGATCACGCCCGTGGAGCCGCCGAAGAACGCCATCGGGATGAACACGGCGGCCAGCACCATGGCAATGCCGATCAGCGCACCGGTGATCTGGCCCATGGACTTGCGGGTGGCCTGCTTTGGGGTCAGGCCCTCTTCGGCCATCACCCGTTCGACGTTCTCGACCACCACGATGGCGTCGTCCACCAGCAGGCCGATGGCCAGCACCATGCCGAACATCGTCAAGGTATTGATGGAATAGCCGAACGCGGCCAGCACACCGAACGTGCCCAGCAGCACCACCGGCACGGCCAGCGTGGGGATGATGGTGGCGCGGAAGTTCTGCAGGAACAGGTACATCACCAGGAAGACCAGAATGATGGCCTCCACCAGCGTCTTGAACACTTCATGGATCGACAGGCTGACGAACGGCGTCGTGTCGTACGGATAGACGACGTCCATGCCCGGCGGGAAGTACGGCTTCAGGTTGTTGATGGTGTCGCGCACCGCCTGCGCCGTGTCCAGGGCGTTGGCGCCCGGAGCCAGCTTGATCGCCAGGCCCGAGGCGGGCTTGCCGTTGTAGAAGCTGTCGATGGCGTAGGTCTGGCCGCCGAGTTCGATGCGGGAAACATCGCCCAGGCGCACTTGCGAGCCGTCGGCGTTGACCTTCAGCAGGATGCGGCCGAAGTCTTCGGCCTTCTCCAGGCGCGACGGCCCGATAATGGTGGCGTTCAGCTGCTGCCCGCGCACGGACGGCAGGCCGCCCAATTGGCCGGACGACACCTGCACGTTCTGTTCCTTGATCGCCGCCACCACGTCGACCGTGGTCAGCCCGTAGTTGACGAGCTTGGCGGGATCCAGCCAGATGCGCATCGCATACTGCGAGCCGAACAGCTGGAAGTCGCCCACGCCCTGTGTGCGGCTGATGGGATCCTGGACGTAGGATGCGACGTAGTCGGCCAGATCGTCCTTGGTCATCGTGCCGTCGGTGGACACAAAGCCCGCCACGATCAGGAAGTTCTTCGTGGCCTTGGTAACGCGGATGCCCTGCTGCTGCACTTCCTGCGGCAAGAGCGGTTGCGCCAGCGCCAGCTTGTTCTGCACCTGCACCTGCGCCGTATCCGGGTTGGTGCCCTGCTTGAAGGTCAGCGTGATGGACATGCTGCCGTCAGAGTTGCTCTCCGACGAGATGTACTGCAAGCCGTCCAGCCCGTTCATCTGCTGTTCGATCACCTGCACCACGGTGTCCTGCACCGTCTGCGCGGATGCACCCGGGTACGTCACCGCGATGCCGATGGCCGGCGGCGCGATGTTTGGGTATTGGGAGACCGGCAACTGCAGGATGGACAGCGCGCCGGCCATCATCAGCACGATCGCGATCACCCAGGCGAAAACCGGCCTATCGATAAAAAACTTTGCCATGCATGGCTCCCTGATTACTGCTTGGCCGGCGCGGCATTCGCCGCCTGCGGCTGCTGCGTATTGGCGCCAGCTTCGGTAGCGACGACTTCGACGCCCGGCCGGACCATTTGCAGACCTTCCACGATGACCTTGTCGCCAGCGGCCAAGCCGTCGGTGACCAGCCACTTGTCGCCAATGGCGCGGTCGGTCTTCAATTCACGCAATTCGACCTGGTTCTTGGCATTGACCACCAGCGCCGTCGGCAAACCGCGCTGGTTGCGCGTCACGCCGCGTTGCGGCACCAGCAGGCCATCGGCGGCTACGCCGTCGGCCAGGCGGGCGCGCACGAACATGCCCGGCAGCAGGCGGCGGTCCGGATTCGGGAACACCGCGCGCAGCGTGATCGAGCCGGTGCCCTGGTCCACGGTCACTTCCGAGAACTGGAGCTTGCCGGTCTGCTTGTATTGCGAGCCGTCTTCCAGCGTCAGCGTCACCAGCGCGGCCTGCTCGCCGTCCGCCTTCTTCAACTGGCCGCTGGCCAGCGCGTCTTGCAAACGCAGCAGTTGAACGCTGGACTGCGTCACATCGACGTAGATCGGGTCGATTTGCTGCACCGCAGCCAACGCGCCCGTCTGGTTGGCCGTGACCAGCGCGCCCTCGGTCACCGAGGAACGGCCGATGATGCCGTCGATGGGCGACAGCACCTTGGTGTAGACCAGGTTGATGCGGGCCGTGTCCAACGCGGCCTTGGCCGACATCACGTCGGCGGCGGCCTGGTCGCGCGAGGCGACGGCGTTGTCATAGGTCTGCTGGCTGACGGCGCGCGTGGCCACCAGCGGCTTGTAGCGTTCGGCCAGCAGGGCGGCAGTCTTCTGCTGCGCCTGGGCGCGGGCAAGCGCCGCCTTCTGGCTGTCGACGCTGGCCTGGTAGAGCGCGGGATCGATCTGATAGAGCTGTTCGCCCGCCTTGACCTCGCCGCCTTCGGTGAACAGGCGCTTCTGGACGATGCCGTTGACCTGGGGCCGGACTTCGGCGACGCGGAATGCGGACGTGCGGCCCGGCAACTCGGTGGTCAGGGAAACGGGCTGCGTGGTCAAGGTCACGACCGAGACTTGCGGCTTGCCCGCCTGCGGCGCGTCCTGCTTCTTGCCGCAGGCGGCCAGGGTGAGAGCCGATGCCGTCAGCGTGACGACCGCCGCGCTGCGCCACATAGCGCTTTTCTTATTCATAGATTGCATTCCAAAAAAAATAGGGCCCCCACGCTGCACCCGCTTTCGCGGGCTTGCTGCCCCCAAAAGGGGGCCTTTTTGCCTGGGGACGGCCCGGCGGAAAAAAAACCCCCACGCTGCACCCGCTTTCGCGAGCTTGCTCCCCCCCCAAAGGGGGCTTTTTTGCCTGGGGACGGCCCGGCGGCAAAAAACAGCCTGGCCGCGCCCGAGTCTGGCAAAGCAGTGCATCAATTGGGTGGGCTCGCGTTGAACACGCAGGGTGGGCGTAGTCGCATTGCTGCATTGCGGAACTCGCATTCTGCGTTATCCCGCCCAGGAAACAAAGGGGCACATTAAGAAAACATCATTCCATTTATGGGACAATTCTTCACCCCCGCCATATGACAGAATCTCGCCATGAAACGCTTACAAGGCATGGAACTCTTCGTAGAGGTGGCCAAGACGCACAGTTTTAGCCGCGCGGCGGCGACGCTGGGCGTCCCCAAGTCCACCTTGTCTCGCCAGGTGGCCGAACTGGAGCGATCCGTCGGCCTGCGGCTGCTTAGCCGCACGACTCGCAAGGTGGAACTGACCGACGCCGGCCGGCTGTACTTCGAACGCTGCCAGCGCATCGTCGCCGAAGCGCAGATCGCCCATGAAGAACTGCAGAAGCTGGTCGATACGCCCGCCGGGCCACTGCGGGTGAACATGCCCGCGGATTTCGGCACGGACTTCCTGGCTGAATCGTTCATGGAGTTCTCCCGCCGCTATCCCGACGTCACGTTTTTCCTGGATCTTGCCAATCCGGACCACGCGTCGCGCGTATTCCAGACCTGCGACATCTCCATCGAAATCGGCGACCTGCCCGACTCGACGCAGATTGCAAGGCTGCTGGGCATGCTGCCCGCCCACCTGTATGCCTCGCATGACTACCTGGACAAGCACGGCGAACCCCGGCACCCCAGCGACTTGACCCGCCACGAATGCATAGAGTTCCGCGCCGAAGGCGCTGGCCGCGTGACCCGCTGGCCGCTTTCCAACGGCGACCAGCACATCGAATTCACCCCGGGCAACCGGTTTTCGGTCAATGGCGTCGCCATGGCGCGCCGGCTGGCCATGCTGGGCGCGGGGATCGCGGTGCTGGTGGGCGGCCAGACGGCCGAACAGCAGTCAGGCCAATTGCGGCGCGTGCTGCCGGACTGGCAACTGGGGCCCTTCCCTGTCTACGCGGTCACCGAAACCCGGCTCCTGCCCGCCAAGACCCGGATCTTCATCGAATTCCTGATGGAGCGCCTGGGCAGCGACGGGCAAGCGAAGGATACCCCTGCTTTCATGAAATAACGGGGTGCCGGAAACAGATTGAAAAATCTGTGGGCCGCCGACAGGGCGTGGCGGCCGCAAGAGGCCGAAGAATGGCGAGACCCCGCGAACAAAGCGGGGTCAGAACCCTTCGTCGTCGCGCAGATAGCGCCATTGGCCCAAGGGCAAGTCGCCCAGCGACACGCGGCCGATGCGCACGCGCTTCAAACCCACCACCTTCAGGCCGACCAGTTCGCACATGCGGCGGATCTGGCGCTTCTTGCCTTCGCGCAGCACAAAACGCAGCTGGTCGTGGTTCTGCCACCGCACCTGGGCGGGCTTGAGTGCGCGGCCGTCCAGCGACAGGCCGTGATTCAGGAGGTCCAGGCCACGGTCCGACAGGTCGCCCTGCACGCGCACCAGGTATTCCTTGTCCACGCTGGAGTCTTCGCCGATCAAGTGCTTGGCGATGCGGCCGTCCTGGGTCAGTACCAGCAAGCCCTGGGAATCGATGTCCAGCCGGCCGGCGACGGCCAGCCCGTCCAGATGCGCGCGCTCGAAGCGCTGGGGCGCCCGGTCGCCCGCAAAGCGCGAGCGGGAATCGATCAGCGCCACCGCGGGCGTGTAGCCTTTTTCGGCCTGGCCGGACACGTAGCCGACCGGCTTGTTGATCAGGATCGTGACCCGCGAGGTCTGGCGCGCCTGGGCGGCGCGCTCAAGCGTGATGACCTGGTCGGGATAGGCCCGCGCGCCCAGTTCGGACACCACGGCGCCGTCCACGCGGACCCAGCCGCGTTCGATATAGCTGTCGGCCTCGCGGCGCGAGCAGAGTCCGCGCTCGGACATGAGCTTGGAGATGCGTACTTTTTCCATGGCCGGTATTGTATGCGGACGCCCGCCGGCCTGCCGCTCAGGCCGACGGGTCGTAGTCGGACGGCGCCATGGGGTCCAGCGGATAAAGCGGGCGGCGGCGGCGTTCGTAGGGGAACAGCGAAAAATCCGAACTGGTGACGCCCGCGCTGGCGCATTCCACCAGCGCCTGGGAAATGGGCTCGAACACCGGACGGCAATACATCCGGGACTTCACCAGCACGAAGCGGGCTCGCCGCGGATCCAGCCCCATGCTTTCGAACACGCCCAGGTCCCAGGGCTCGTGGGTGCGCTCGGTGATCACCAATTGCGCCGCGCCGATGTCCAGCACCGCGCTGCGGCCCATGCACGCCGTCTGCCCGGTATAGGTGGGGCCCGTGATGACGTATTGGCCGTCGGTCACCGCCCCCACCACGCCCTGCAGCCGCACCGGGGCCGCTGGGCGGCCGATGGCGGGAATCGGCCGCTTGTTGCCTACCAGGAGGTCCACCTGGGCGCCCTCGCCCGCTGCCGTCAAGGCCTCCACGGCCTCGGGGTCGCAGTACAGGCCCGCGACGATGCCCGTCAGCCCGGCGTCCACCGCGGCCATCAGCACCTCCATCGTGTCGCACGTGCCGCCGGACATGCAGTTGTCGCCATGGTCCAGCAGCAGCACCGGCTTGCCCGCCCCGCAGGCCAGTTCGACGGCCCGGGCCAGGGAGTCGGCCAAAGGCTCGCTGTCGTAGAAAAAGCCGTCGCGCGCCGCCCAGATGGCCTCTGCCATGCCGGCGGCAGCCTGCTCGGCCTGCGCCGGCTCGCCGCTCCCCACCACCACCACGCTCAGGCAAGGGTCCGGAATGTCCGCCAGGGCGAATCCGGCCAGCACGGACACGGCCAGCATGCCGGCGTCTTCAGCGCGCCTGGCCGCCTGCACGGCATCGCGCATGGCGCCTTGCGCCGTGGCGCTACGCAAGGTGTGCGTCATCAACGGCAGGCGGCGCCACGCCATCACTGGGCGCGGCCCGCCGTTGAGCCAGTCGAACAGGATGCGGCCCGCGTGCTCGCCGGTTTCGTACATGTCCACGTGCGGGTAGGTCTTGAAGCTGACAATGACATCGGCGTTGGCCATCATCTTGGGCGTGACGTTGCCGTGCAGGTCCAGCGCAACCGCGATCGGCACGTCGGGCGTCTGCTGGCGCAAGCGCTCCAGCAGGTCGCCTTCGCCGTCGTCGGTGCTTTCGACCGCCATGGCGCCATGCAGGTCCAGCAGGATCGCGCCGCATCCCCGCGCACCGGCTACGATCTCGTCGCAGAGCGTGCGATAGGCCTTTGCGTCCACACGGCCGCTGGGATAAGCGGTGGCGGACACCGGCGTGACCACCGACGCGCCGTTCGCCTCCGCCAGGTCGATGAACGCCGACATGGCCGTGCGCTTACCCTTGTTCTCTTCGTAGGCCGCGGCACCGAAGGCGGGGCCGTCGTTGCCGAACGCCGCCAATGGCGTCGGCACGGGCGAGAACGTATTGGTCTCGTGGTTCAAGCGGGCGATCATGACTTTCATTGTTTTCCTCTTTGCCGGCCGGTAGTCAGCCGTTTTGCGGCGGCGCCGGGCGCGTCCCGCCCAGGCCGAGCTTTTCCATGGCCTCGCTGGCCTCGATGATCATCGCAGCCACTTCCGCCACGCTGACGCGCAAGCCTGTGGCGCGGGTGCGCATGTGCTCATAGGCCGCGCGTTCGTCCAGCCGCTGGTGGTCCATCAGCACCCGGATCGCCTTTTCGATGACGCGCCGCGCCTTGATGGTGTTTTCCAGCTTGTCGATCTTGACCTGCTGCCGGTTCTGGAACTGCTTGGCCGACCGCGCCAGCACCAGCGTGCTGAGGATGCCCGCCGAGCGGAACGGCCGCGTCAGCACCCCGTGGGCATTGGTCTTGAGCAATTGCTTGAGCGTGGTGGGCGTCTCGTACTCGGACAGCGCGATCAAGGTAGCCTCGACTTCGCTGGCCGACCAGGCGGAACTGTTCTGCACGCACTGCGATACCTGGAAGAAGATGACATCCGCGCCGGCCGGCGCGGCATCTGGAAACGGCCAGTGCAGGTGGATGCGGCAGCCGATGCGCTTGAGCTGCTCGACCAGCACGTCGCGGTCTTCGCCAGGCGGATACACCACCGCGACGGCCACGCTGCGCAAGTCCTCATAGAGGCGGCGGAGGCTATGGTCCATGCTCATTTCAACCAGAATTCGTCCAGGCCGAACGCCGTCAGATAGGGGTCCGGCTTCACCGGCTGGTCGCTTTCCCAGACGATATCGAACCGCCCGTCGGCCCGGCACACGCCGATGCGCGGCGTCAGCACGCAGTGGTTGTTTTCGGCCAGGATGGACATCCGCCCGTCCGGCGCGTCGAACTGGACCTGATGCACCGCCCGCACCAGCTTGCGGGTGTCCATGCTGCCCACGCGCTGCAGCGCGCGCGCGAACAGGTGCACCTGGCTGTAGCACGTTTCGGCATAGACGCTGGCGGGCTGCTCGCCGAAGCGTTCGCGCCAGCGGGCCAGGAAATGCTGGTTGGCGGGCGTGTCAACGGTATTGAAATAGGTGGCGGCGGTGATGTGGCCCACGCAACGCTGCGCCCCGATTTCGGCCACTTCGGACTCGGCCATGGTCAGGCTGGCGATGGGGATGTGGGCGGTCTGCGCGCCCGCCTGCTGGCAGGCCTCGTGGTAGCGCTGGTAGAAGCGCTGCGCGTCCGCGCCGATCAGCGTGGAGAACACCACGTCAGGCTGGATGCGCCGGATGTCCGCCACCACGTCGATGATGTCGCTTTCGTCGCACCCCAGCGGCAGATAGGTTTCGTCCAGGATCTCGCCGCCGTGCTCTTCGACGGTCTCGCGCATGATGCGGTTCGTTTCGCGCGGGTAGATGTAGTCCGCGCCCACCAGGAAGATGCGCGAGCCGCAGTTCTGGATGAGGTAGGCCGCCAGCTGCATGCTGCCCTGGTTGGGCGCCGCCCCGGTGTAGATGACGTTGGGCGAATACTCGAACCCCTCGTAGACCGAGCCGTACCAGAGCAGGGAGTTGCTGCGTTCAACGACGGGAAGCATCGCCTTGCGGCAATGCGAAGTGCAGCCCCCGAAAATGACGCTGACTTCGTCGTCCAGCAACAGGCGGGCCGCCAGGCGACGGTATTCCTCGGCGTCGCTGCCCGGGTCGTACACCACGGGTTCCAGCGGCCGGCCCAGCACGCCGCCCAAGGCGTTGATCTCCTCGACGGCCAGCACCGTCCCGAAGAAATGCTGCGATTCGGTGGTGCCCGTCACGCCGCTGCGCGAATACAGCACCCCGATACGCCACCCGGGCCGTTCCGCGTCCTGGTCCTGGAGCGAGGTCATGATTGCGTCCTTATGCGTGAGTCGGGCATGCCGGCCAGCGTCGAAGCGGGAGCGGCAGCGTTCATACCTTCAGATGGTCAATGATATGGCCGATGGCCTCGGGCGCGCCAGCTTCGCCCTCGTCCACGATCGCGCCCTGTTTCAGCACCAGATAACGGTCGGCCACGTCCAGGGCGAACGCCACGTTCTGCTCGACGATGAGCATGGTCGTGCCGTGCCGCTCGCGCTCCCAGTTCAGGGCGCGGCCCAGACGTTCGATCACCGAGGGCTGCAGCCCTTCGGTGATTTCGTCCAGCAGCAGCAGCGCGGGCCGCTGCATCAGCCCGCGCGCCACCAGCAGCATCTTCTGCTCGCCGCCCGACAAGGTGCCGGCGTGCTGGCGCAGGCGCGTCGGGAACACCGGAAACAGTTCGGCGATATCGGCGAAGCGCTCGTCAAAGAGTTCATCACGCGGCAGGCCCAGGCGCAGGTTGTCGCGGATGCTCAAGTCGGGAAACAAGGGCTGTTCCTGCGCCGCATAGGCCACGCCACAGCGCGCGACTTCATGCGGGCGCAGTCGCGTGGCATCGACCCCGCCCACGCTGACACGCCCGCGCAGCTTGGGCAGGTAGCCCATGACCGTCTTGAGCAGCGTGCTCTTTCCCATGCCGTTCTTGCCCAGCAGCGCCACGCAGGCGCCGCGCTCGATCGACAGCGACACCTCGTTCAACACCACCGAGCCCTTGTAGCCGCTGGACACACCGTCCAGGCCTAATGCCGGCGCACTACCCGTCATTGCCCTGCTCCTTGCGCAGCCTGCGCACTGCCCGCATAAATGGTGCGCACCAGTTCAGATTCCACGACATCGCGGAAACTGCCGTCCATGACGATGCGGCCTTGGTGCAAGACGACGATCCGCGTCGCCACTTCCTTCACGAAATCCAGGTCGTGCTCCACCAGCAAGCAGCACAGGCCATACTTGTGCGCCAACGACGACAGCATCTGGCCGATCTGCGCGCGTTCGGCCTTGGAAAGCCCCGCCGTGGGTTCGTCCAGCAGGACGATGCGCGGTTCCAGCGCCAGTACCATGGCCAGCTCCAGCGCTTGCTGCTGCCCGTGCGACAGGTCGCGGGCGACGCTGGCCAGGCATTGGTCCAGTCCGGTCACGCGCAAGACTTCCAGGGCGTAAGGCGGCAGGTCCAATGTGGGCGAACGCCGCCACCAGGACGGTTGCTCCTGCAGGGTCGTCGCGATGCGCAGGCTCTCGGCCACGGTCATCGTGTCGAACACGTTGGCGTTCTGGAACTTTCGCCCCAGGCCATAGCGCACGCATTGCTCCGGCCCCTCGCGTAGCACCCGATGGCCGTACAGCTCCAGCTCGCCTTCGGACCGTTCGGCCCCGTCGGCGATGCAGCGCATCAACGTGGTCTTGCCCGCGCCATTGGGGCCGATCAGGCCCACCAGTTCGCCGCCCCGGGCCTGCAGGTCGATCCCTTCCAGCACTTTCAGGCTGCCAAAGCGCTTGGCCACGCCGGACAGCTTCAATGCCCACGACGCGCCACTGGCCGGTTGCGGCGGTCTGGCGCGCGCGCCAAGCGCCGGCACCGCGACCGGCGCGCCGCGCCGCAAAAAGGGCGCCGTCAACAGCGGCAACAGCCCGCGCGGCAGCAGCAGGATCACCAGGATGAACGTCACGCCCAGCAGCAATTGCCACAGGAACGGCATGTTCCCGCTCAGGTAGGAACCCGCCACATTGATGAGGATAGCCCCCAGCACCGGACCCCAGATGGTGCCGCGTCCGCCCAGCGCCACCCAGATGATCAGTTCCGTGCCGAACACGAAGCCCGTCAGCTCCGGCGCCACCACCCCGCTGAACGCGCCATAGCCGAACCCCGCCAAGCTGGCCACCGCGCCGCACACCACCAGCAGCACGATGCGCCAATGGGCGGTGTTCAGCCCCAGATAGCTGCAACGCGACTCGTTGTCGCGCAGCGCCACCAGGATGCGGCCGCCGTCGCTGCGCATCACGACCCACGCCAGCAAAGCCACCACCGACAGGGACCCGGCCGCGATCACATACCAGGCCTCGAGCGACAGATCGAACGTCTCGTAGCCCGTCAGGCCCGACGACGACCCGGTGTAGGTGCCGCCGGCCAGCACCAACTGCATCAACACGATCGGCAGCACCAGCGAGATGACCGTCGCGAAGAACGGCGACGCCCCCCGATAGAACGACAGCCAGCCCGTCGCCAGCGCCAGCAGCGCCGCCGCGCCCACCGCCGCCAAGGCAGCCAGCGCGGCGGTAGACGGCGAAAACCCGTAATGCGTGAAAGCCAGGCCCGCGGCGTAGGCGCCGACCCCGAAGAAGGCGGATTGGCCAAAAGTCAGATGGCCCGTGTAGCCCCACAGCACGTCCACTGTCACCGCCGCCATCGCGAAAAACAGCGCCTTGATCAGCACGTTAAGCAGATAGGTGTCGAACAGCCAGGGGCCGGCCACGGTCAGGATCAGGCACATGCCGGCCAACCACGCAAGCGCGTGGCCGCGCCGCCCGCGCCCCTCGGGCGCCGTGCCGGCCTCGCGCGGTTGTGCAAGCGAATGGTCAGTCATGGGCGAATCCTTGGGGACGCAGGCGCAGCGTCAGCGCGGCCAGTACGGCGATGGTGACGCCGCCCAGGATCGGGCTGACGAAAATGCTCACCAGCACCTGGCAGGCGCCATAGACCAGGCAGGTCAGCAACAGCGCGGTGATCGAATGGCCCGACACCATGACCAGCATGAAGGCGCTGACCAGCCACGGCAGGCCCATATTGGGATCCACGCTGGACAACGGCGTGATCAGCGCGCCGGCCAGCGCGCCCAGCCCGGCGCCCAGGCCGAACGTCGTGAAGCGGATGCGTTCGGCGTTGATACCCAGGCCGCGCGCCAGGTCCTCGTTCATGATCACGGCGCGGGTCCGCACGCCGAAACGTGTGCCGTTCAGCAGCCAGGTCATGGCCGCATAGATCAGCAGCGCCCCGGGCACCAGGAACAGGCGGTATGCCGAATATTCCGTGCCCAGGAAAGACACGGCTCCCTGAATGGGCGAGTCCACGAATTGCACTTCGCGTCCGAAGGCCACCGTGATGAGCTGGCCAATCACGATGCCCAGTCCCCAGGTGGCCAGGATCGCGTCCAGCGGCCGCTTGTACAGCGGCTGCACGATCAGGCGCTCCACCCCCATGCCCACCAGCACGCCGACCGCCAGGGCGAACGGCAACGCTACCCAAGGATTCAAGCCCAACTGGGTCACCACCAGACTGGCGTAGCTTCCCAGCGTAAGAATTGCCCCATGCGCAAAATTGACGATCTTCATCACGCCGAAGATGATCATCAACCCCGACGTCACGATGAAGAGCATGGCGGCCGTGCTCAAGATGTCCAGCAGCAAACCCATATCGGTCTCCGGCGCCGCCGGACGGGCCGGCAGCGCTTGTCACGTTATTGCAGCGTCACTTCAAGTCCGGGCATTGCGCACCCGGGTCCACCTGGTCGAAGGTCTGCAGAATCTTGATGGAACCGTCTTGCTGCACCTGCCCCAAGCGCATGGTCAGCGCGGCATGGCGTTGCCGATCCATCTTCACGGAGCCGCGGGGGCCGTCGAACGACACTTCACTCAGGGCTTGCACCACCTTCTGCGGATCCAGGCCGCCGGCCTTCTCAACCGCCGCCTTGTACAGGTAGAAAGCTTCGTACTGCGGGCCGGAGAATTCGTTCGCGGTCTTGGCGTCGTTGCCGAACTTCGCCTTCAGGCCGTCCAGGAACTTGCGGTTCTGCGGCGTGTCGATGCTGGTCAGATAAGACGCCGACATATACATGCCCACCGCCGTATCGCCCATCGTCTTGGCCGTGCCCTCGTCGATCGCCAGGTTACCGTAGGGCATCGACAGCCCCGCCGCCTTGATCTGCTTGGCCAGACTGACGTTCGGTCCGCCGCCCGCCGTCGAGCTGATCAGCGCGTCAGGGTTGGCCGAGCGGATCTTCGACACCACTGGCGTCCAGTCCGAGCCGTCGATGGGCAGGTATTCCTCACCCACGACGCGCCCGCCCTGCTTTTCGATGTATGCGCGCGTGAACTTCAGCATGCCGCGGCCGAAGGCGTAGTCGCTGCCGACCAGGAAAAAGGTCTTGGCTTTTCGCTCTTGCATGAAGTGGTCCACCACCGGCGCGACCTGTTGCTCGGGCACCCAGCCGTTCACATGCATCCAGCGGTTGCACGAACGGCCTTCGTAGAACGAGGTGTAGATGTACGGCACCTTGCCGCGCGACACGATCGGCAGCGCCGCGTTGCGGGCCGCGCTGGTCTCCATCGCGATGATGGCGTCGACCTTCTTCTGGAAGACCAGGGTGTCGTAGGCCTTTTGGGCGCCGACGGCACCCGACGCGTCGTCGGCGATCTCCAGGACAATCTGGCGGCCCAGGATGCCGCCGGCCGCGTTGATCTCATCGGCCGCCAGCTGGGACGCCTGCACCACGCCGGGCGCGACGACGCTATTGGCGCCCGACAGGCCGACCGGTACGCCGATGCGCAAGGGCTCGGCGGCGTGCGCGCTGGCGGAGATGCCGGCCAGCAATGCGACGAACGAGAAGCGGATGCGGAAGCTGCTGAATAGGGGTTTCATGAGGTTGCTCCTTGGAAGTCGGCTAAATGCCTGTCGCTTGACGTTGCCGCGGGGCGTCGCCCGCGCCCAGTTGCTCGTCGTAGAGATCGCAGCGCCTGTCGCGCAGCACGTGGTTGAAATCGTTCAATTGGCGCGCCCGGCGCGACGCCTTCACGTCGATCGGCGCCAGCAATACCTCTTCCTGATCCACGCTGGCGGGGCCCGCAGCCGTCCAGCCTTGCGATCCCACGATCAGGCTGCGGCCCACGAACGGCTGGCCGCGTTCCGTGCCCACGCGGTCGGCGCACACGACCGTCAGGCCGTTGCTGTGTGCCCCCGCAATGGTCAGCGCATGGGCCATCACCGGCCCGTCAGGTGTCTGCCCCGGCATCGGCACCCAGTTGGTGGGCACCGCCACGATGTCCGCGCCGCGCACCGCCAGCACCCGGTAGACCTCGGGAAACCAGCCGTCATAGCAGATGGCCACGCCCAGGCGGCCCAGTTCGGTATGGAACACCGGCAGGCCCAGGTCCCCGGCTTCGAAATACAGGTTTTCGTCGCCCCACAAATGCAGCTTGCGGTAGGTGCCGATGTAGCCGGCGGGGCCTGCGATCAGCGCGGCGTTGTACAGCCGGTCGCCGCAGCGCTCGGCGATGCCCGCCACCAGATAGATGCCCAGCCGCTGCGCCAGCGCGATCCAGGCCTGCGAACTGGGGCCGCCGGGCACGGCCTCGGCCAGCGCATAGGCCTCTTCGCGGCTCTCAAACACATAGCCCGTGTTGGCCAGTTCGGGCAGCACCACCAGCCGCGCACCTTGCGCGGCGGCCTGCTCCACCAGTTCGGCGGAGCGGGCGACATTGGCGGCGACTTCACCGATCACGGGAGCCATCTGCACACTGGCCACCCAGGTCGCCTGCTCCGGGGAATGTTGCGGGTCCGACGCTTGCATGCGATCTCCCTCTTCGGAAATTGAAAACGAAAAAGCCCCCGACCACGCATCGCGTGCAAGTCGGGGGCTTCTATAGCCATACTGAATGTTCAAGCAGCAATTATTGCTGCGGGGCACTGCATGCCTCGCCGGCAACTGCCAAAGCCAGTTGCGGGCCCCGTCAACGGGAGGGGAGGCATTCAGGTCAATCTTGACCGTGGGCAGATAATAGAGATCGCGCCGATCCCGGGACAATAAGTGCTTTCCCGGACGCTGAAACCGCATGCCGGCCTGTAGCAGCGAAGCGCCTTTCGCGGCGGGGCCATTGCCGCTGCGTCACTGCGACGCATTGGGACCGTCAGTCAGGCTTGGCATAATACGCAGCCATGATGAAACCCGCAGCACATCACCCTCCCCTTGCCGCCGGCTGGCTCGCCGTCGCCCCGCCCGTCCTGTCGCCGGCCGTGCGCCACTGGCTGTTCCGCCCCGGCGCGCTGACCGCCGGCCTGCGCCAGGTCGGCCAGGTCCGCCTGCGCGTGCTGGCCGAATATGCCGATGGCGCCCCCCTGGATGAAGCCCGCGCAATGGGCATCGCGCCCGGCGCGCCCGTCTGGATCCGGGAAGTGCTGATGTCGGTGAACGGGGTGGACAGCGTGCCGGCTCGCAGCCTGACGCCCCTGGGCGCGTCGCATGGCGCCTGGCAAGGCATGCGACGCCTGCTGACGCGGCCGCTGGCCGATATGCTCTACCACGACAGCACCGTCATCCGCTCGCCGTTCGCCTGCCGCCGGCTGGCCTCGCCGGTGCCGTTCCTCGGCACGGTGCGCGGCGTGCTGCCGGCCGAACACCGCGATCGCGATGCCGCCCGCGTCTGGGCGCGCCGGTCCGTTTTCTGGCGCCAAGGTCAGCCGCTGTTGGTGGCCGAGTGCTTTCTGCCGGGTTTCTGGGAACTGATCGCCGATCAGCCCGTACCGCCATTAGTCCCGCACCAGCGTACGCCGCGTTGATGCGCTCGCGGGCGATGCCCACGAGATTCCAAAGGCGCCCGAGCCGCGCGGGGCCTCTTATGCCAGAATAAGGCAATGAGACCCTACCTCGTTCTCGGTCTGCTCCTTCTTGGAACCCTGGCCGCCGTGGGCTACCGCTTCCGGCGGCCCAAGCCCGACGACTCCCGACGCCGCATCTACAGCGACGTGGTCGCCGGCGCCATCATGTACGCTTTCGCCGCGCCGGCCGTCGGCGGCGCGGCGCTCATACTGGCTCTCACCGCGGTCACCCGGGACCTCCAGAACCTGATGACGGCCATCTTCGGCCTGCCCTGGTTCTACATATTCGGCGTCGTGCCGGCGCTGCTGTGCGGCATCGTAGCGGGCGCGTTCAAACCCGTTCGCCCGACCTGGCCGGCGCTAGGCATGATGACGGTGGCGGGCGGCCTGTACGGATTCTTGTTCCTGGGCGCATTCGGCAGCCAGGAATTCCGATGGGCGGACTTACTGTTCCCCCTCAGCGTCGGTGCCCTGCCCGGCACCGTCGGATCATTGCTCTGCACGCTTTGGTTCTATGGCAGGCCCGGCCGCCCCCCTACGCCGGCAACGGATGCGGCGGCGGATCCTGCGCCGTAGCCGCAATCGTTCATCTCTTTTCTTCTCCCTGTCTTTCCCCCTTTCCTTGGCAGCCCGGTCACTGACATGCCCCCTCACATGCTCACCCTTTGGTTCCGACGGTTCTGGCTGCTTGCGCTGGCCAGCCTGATCACGTTGCATGCGGGCGCAAGCGTCGCCCAGACCTTCGATCGCCAGTTGGAGAACCAGCGCTACCAGCAATGGCTGCAAGACTTCCGCCGGGATTTCCAACAGTTCCGCCAAATGCCCGACCGGACGAATGCCGACGTGGACAAGCTGTTCGCCAATACGCTGGTGCCCGGTTCGCGTGCTTCGCAGGTGGTGAAGGAGCTGGCCGGCGCTCAGGGCGACAGCACCCACGGTGAAATCCGCTTCGTCGGCATCCAGCGCGTATTCATGGCGGCGCTGTCCCATTCCGTGGTCGCGGGCGACGGCGGCGTGTATCCCGAAACCCAGGCGGCCTTCAAGCAGCAGACGCTGCGCGTGCGCTATATGCATGTAGACGGCGGCGGGCGGTTGGAGAACTACTTCAACAACCCGGAGGTTTTCAAGCCTTACCAGTTGCCGGACCCCGGCGTGTTGGCCCGCGACGCCTACCCCTTCCTGCTGTTTGAAGACGCGCAGGGCAAGCTGCGCCTGGGCGGCGTATCCAAGGAATTCTGGGACCTGGTGAAGTACATGGACGCGCAACAATATGCGTAAGCTGCCGATCGCCCTTGCCTTGGCCACCCATGCGCTGTTCGCCCCGTCCGCCATGGCGGCGTGCGGGCCGGTAGACGCCGACTTCTCGGTACCCTCCACGCTGCCGGCCGTGCCGGTATCCGTCGACCTGCTCGATGACCACGTGTTGCTGGGCAAACGCGGTGAACGCGTCCCCACCCACCGTCAGTTGGCCTGGACGACCGAGCGTGGCGACCTGAATCCCCGCACCTGGACCGATCAGGTCGATTGGTCGGCCTACCGTGTCCGGGAAACCGCGGGCGCGACCGCGCCCACGCGCCTGTACTTCGATCCGGACGGCAAGCTGTGCCGGGTGGAGCGCTACGGCAAAATCCGCGGCAGGATCGTCCTTGAAGGCGGCTACACCCTGGCCTATGACGCGGCCGGCGCGCTGGCGGCCTACACCGAATATGATCTGGCGGGCGCATCCAGCGCCCTGCCCTACACCGCGACCCGCCGCGCCTGCCTGCAGCGCAACGCACAGGGCGTGCTGACCACCTTCATCGACGACGGCTGCGGCGACGCCAAAGGACCCGGCGCCAGCCGCCATTATCTGCACGATGCGTCAGGCCGGCTGCTGCGCGTGATCGACACGCTGTCGCCCGGCGAGCCGCTGGCGGTCCAGACCTATGATCCCCAGGGCAATCCCGCGCAGCGCTACGTGCGTCAGCATTCGGCGTTTATCGCGGCAGGCGATAGCCAAGGGTCTTTCGCCTACCCCGAACCCGCCACGCGGCCTGACCGCCTGTACCCGCGCCTGCGCGAACAGATGGCGGCGATGCCGGGTGAAATCCCCGGCGTGGAATGGCGCATCGTGCGTATCCCCGACGACGTGCCGATGGACGGCGATGACCAATCTTCCTGGGATCCCGCGGTGCAGACCGTGCTGGCCAAGGGCGAGACGGACGCACAAGGCACCGCGCGCGTCGCGCCGCAGGCCCAGGACCAGATCTGGCAGGCCATGCACCAGCACCCGGGCCGGGTCCTGTTCTATTTCGACCCGATGGGGCGCGTCGCGCTGGTGCCGGCCATGACACCCGCGCAATGGACCGCCTGCGGCGACCCGGCCAACCTGGCACCAGACGCCTGCGCAAAGTGATGCGTCACGCCTGCCGTGGCCGCGTATCCACCGCCAGGCACAGCACCGCCGTCAGCAGCGCCAGGCCAACGTGCCCCACATACAGCGGCGAGAAATCCGCATGGCTGACCGCGCCGTGCCCCAACATCAGCACGGTGATCGCCACGCCCATCACGCCGCCGACCTGCCGCGTCGCCTGATTGACGGCGCTACCCACGGCGTAGTGCTGCGCCGGCAGGCGGCTGACGGCCGCGCCCGACAACGACGGCAACACCATGCCCACGCCGATGCCGCTCAGCAGCAGACCTGGCAGCCATTGCGTCAGATAGGCCGGTTGCTCGCCCGGCACCAGCAGGAACCACAAGCCGCTGGCCGCATAGATCAAAGCACCGCCGACCAGGAAGGGGCGATGGCCCAGGCGCGCCGCCAGGCGCCCGGTCAAGATCGCCGTGGGCATCACCAGCAGCGGGCCGGGCGTCACGGCCAGGCCGGCGCGCGGCAGGCTGTAGTGCCACACGCCCGTCATGTAGAAGAAGAAGGCGAAGAACATCATCGCGAACGCGATGCCGAAACTCAGGGTGGCCAGGTTCACATAGCGATAGGTGCGGTGCTTGAAGAGCGACAGGTCGACCAGCGGATGCGGGGTGGCACGCGCCCACGCCACAAAGGCGCCCAGGGACACGATGCCCACGGCGGCCACCACGCCCAGTTCCACGCGGCTCCACGACGGCGATTCGGATTGCACGATTGCCAGCGCCAGCGCCCCCACGGCCACCATCAGCAACGCCATGCCGACGCCGTCCACGCGACGGCGCGCGTCGGGCTTCACGGACTCCTTCAGCAAACCCGCGCCGTACCACAGCGACAAGGCGCCCAGCGGCAGATTGATGTAGAACGCCCACGGCCAGCCGGCCACGTCCACCACGAACGCGCCCAGGCTGGGGCCGACCGCCGCCGCCAGGCCGCCCACCGCGCCCCACAGGCTGACCGCCACGGCGCGCTGGGATGCCGGAAACGCGGCCAGCACGATGGACAACGAGGCCGGCGTCAGTAGCGCCGCGCCCACGGCCTGCAGCACGCGGGCGGCGATCAGCCACCCCACGCTGCCCGCCAGGCCGCAGGCGGCGGACGCGGCCAGGAACAGCACCACCCCGATCATGAACATGCGCTTGCGGCCGTGGGTGTCGGCCAAGCCGCCGGACGGGATCAGCATGGCGGCGAACACCACGGTGTAGGCGTTGAGTACCCACGACATGTCCGCGGCCGAGGCCTGGGGAAAGCCGGCGCGCAAGGCGCCGAACGCCGCATACAGCATGGTGCTGTCCAGCGACACCAGGAATACGGCGATGCTGGCGACCCAGAAGACCGGCCAGGGAGACGCCACGGCGGGCGCATGCGCCGAATCGATCGCCGGGTCGTTAGCAGAAGGGGTTGCCGGGGCAGTGGCAGGCGCGGAGCGGGCAGTCGCGTGCATGATGGATCTATCCCAGCGCCTTCAGGTACACCGCCGGCTCGGCGGACAGGCCCTGCTTGACCAGGCGGGTCCGTTCATCGGCCAGCACTTCCTCGGCGCCCGCTGCCAGCCCGTCGAACGCCTGCCCGACGATGGATTCCGGCGTGGACTTCGGGCCGTCAAGGCCTTTGGTCAGGTCCGTGTCCACAAAGCCCATGTGCAGACCCAGGACCTGCGTCTTCTGCGCCCGCAGATCGTTGCGCAGGCCGTTGGTCATGGCCCAGGCGGCCGACTTGCTCATGGCGTATACGCCCAGCAGCGGGCCGTTGATCCAGCTGGCGATGGACAGCACGTTCAGCAGCGCGCCCCCGCCGTTGGCGGCCAGCACCGGTGCGAACGCCTGCGCCACGCGCAGCGAACCGAACAGATTGGTGTCCAGGTGGCGCTGCGCGGATTCGATGCTGCCCGGGGCCATGAAACCGCCCATCGCCGCGATGCCCGCGTTGTTGATGACCAGCGTCACATCCGAGGCGTGCGACGCGGCGGCCGCCACGTCTTGCGGATTCGTCACGTCCAGCTTGATCGCTTCAACCCCTGGCAACGTGACCGTCGACGGATCGCGCGCGCCGGCATAGACCTTGCGCGCGCCGCGGGCCAACGCCTCGCGGGCAAATGCCAACCCTAAGCCGCGGTTGGCGCCGGTAATCAAAACCACTGCATTCTTGAGATCCATGATTGGAAGTCCTTGATGTCGGTACAGCAAACTCGGGGCGACAAAATATGATGAACATCATATTTTTAGCCGGTAAAAAGACCGCGCAAAGCGGCCTTGGAATAGGTGGGGCGTCAGGCGGACGGGCGGCTGGCCTTGTGGTCGTATTGGTCCAGGACGGCCTGCCGGGCGGACGCCAGCACGGCGCGCCCCTCGGCGTTGTCGCCCAGGGCGCGGGCCAGCTGCAATGCGCCGACCAGGGTGCTGGTGACGGCCGCCGCGGCATGCTCGCCGGCCGTCTCGGGCAGTGCCTGCCGCACGGCGTCCATCAGCCGCTGTACACGCGTCGCCGAGACTTCGCGCACCTCCGTCGATTGGCGCGGTATTTCGGAAGCCAGCGCGGACACCGGACAGCCCCCTTCGCAACCCGTCAGGTGCGTCTCGCTCAAATAGGCTTCCACCCAGGCGCGCAAAGGGCTGGCTCCCCCCTCCCGGCGCTGCGCAATGCTCTTGGATATGCGCGCCGCGCCATCCCGGCCGGCGCGTTCCATGGCGGCGGCCAAAAGCGCGTCGCGCGACGGGAAATGCGCGTAGAAACCCCCGTGGGTCAGCCCGGCCTCTTTCATGACGTCGGCCACGCCAACACCCGCATAGCCCGCGCGACGGATCGCGCGCGCTGCGGCGTCGACGATGCGTTCGTGAGAGAGTGCTTTGCGGGAGGACGTGCCAGGCATGGTGGGGAAACCAAAATATGATGATGATCATATTATTCCCGCAAAAGCACCCCGTGCAAGAAAAATCTGGGGTGAATGTGTAACGCGGCGATGCAGGCCGGCAGGCGCGCCGGTTACCGCCAAGCCTCCGGCTCGACGCTGACTTCGCCCTTGTCGGCCGAAAAATACACGATGCCGTCCGAGATGTTCGCGTTCAATTGCATCGTGCGTTCGGCCAGTTTGGCCAGCGCGCGGCTTTGGTCCGACGGCAGGTTGATGACCTTCAGGTTGCGGGTGCGCTCCAGCTTGTTGCGCACGCCGTCCCACCAGATCTTGCTGGCCGACCCGCCGTAGCAATAGACGATGACTTCGTCGGCGCGGCCACAGGCGCGCAGGATCCGGCGCTCTTCGGGCTGGCCCACTTCGATCCACAGCTTGACCGCGCCGGTCAGGTCCTTGACCCACAAGTCGGGCTCGTCGGTGTCGCTCAAGCCCTTGGTGAACGCCAGCTCTTCCTGCGCATGCAGGGCGTAGGCGACCAGACGGACCATCAGGCGTTCGTCGGTTTCCGAGGGATGACGGGCGACGGTCAGCGAATGGCTGCCGTAGTAGTGGCGGTCCGTATCGGCGACGTTGAGTTCGGCCTTGTAGATGGTGGCGCGCAGGGCCATAAAGAGGGATCCGTTGAAGAGTGAGGCGAATTGCTTGAAGGGCGCAATGATAACGCTTGGGGCTGGGGGTGTGTTTTGGAGGCGTCTCGGGGCGATTTGTTTGCTGGCACTTCTGGGGCGATCTTTGCAGTGGCACTTCGTGGGTCGCTTGTCGGCGTGGGTGGCAGGGACGCTCGCGCCCACGATTGCGGTCCGGCGCGCCGGCGCCGGACTGCCCCGTCGTCATCGTCGTCCGCCTCCGGCTCCCTTCCGATTCCCTCGGGCGCATCGAGGTTGCTCGCGCCCCTGCCCCCCACGCCGACAAGCTGGATCCGTACGGGTCTGGTGCGATGTTGGAGCCGTGGTGGGTGTCGAGGCTTGCGGGGCCCGCCGATTGCGGCCGCCCGGGCGGCCGCAATCGGCATACACACCGCGCATCGTCGGGGCGGTCGCCGCTTCGCGAATGCGGGGGCCGGATTGCTAAGGGGCCTCCATCCAGGGGGGGTAGAGATGGTCGGCGCGCGGCGCGCGGCGGCTTGCGCATGGGGACTTTGCGCGCGCGCCGCCCATCCGGTGTCGGGGCTAAATGGCGGGAGGCGGCGTTACACTTCTGGTGGACTTTGCCCACATCGCCAACCCCTTTTGACCCACGCCCTCATCTTCCGACCATGACCGCCACCGCCGCTCTGCTCGCCTTCACACTGGCCGCCGCGATCCTCACGATGACGCCGGGGCTCGATACGGCGCTTGTCCTGCGCACCGCCGCCGTCGAAGGCGGACGCCGGGCGTTGATGGCGGGGCTGGGCATCTGCGCGGGATGCCTGCTTTGGGGCGCGATCGCCGCGTTTGGCCTGGGTTCCTTGCTGGCCGTCTCCACGCTGGCGTACGACACGCTGCGGATCTGCGCAGCCGTCTATTTGTTCTACCTGGGCGCCAAACTACTGTGGAGCACCCTGCCCGGCCGTAGTCCGGACCCACAAGCGACCGCATCTGATCCGGCCCCCCGCGGCGCGCCCGCTGCCACCAGCGCCACAGGCTGGTTTCTGCGGGGGTGCCTGACCAATGCCCTGAACCCGAAGGTGGGCATCTTCTACATCACATTCCTGCCCCAGTTCATCCCCGCAGGCAGCGACGTCCTGACCTTCAGCCTGCTGCTGGCGGCCATCCACGCGCTCCTGGGCGTGCTCTGGTTCGCCCTGCTAGTCGCCGCCACCCGCCCCTTGGCAAGATGGCTGTCCCGCCCTGCCGTGATGCGCGGTTTGGACCGTATGACCGGTGCCGTGTTCATTGCCTTTGGATTGAAGCTGGCGCTGGAGAAGCGCTGAAGCGGGCGCGGCATGGTGGGTCATGCGCGTTGAGCGCCTTTGAATTAGGCAGGCCTTGCCGCGCCTCACCCATCCTACGCGATGCGCCGCAATGTCCCGGCGAGCGCGAAGCGTCATTGTCCCGCCGCAAGACGCTTGAACGCCAAAAAAGGCCGCCCGCGCGGCCGTCTTTGGCGGCCCCGCAAACTCCTCCATCCCACCAGGCCCGAGGCAAAAACGCCAAGCACCCCGCCCTCCCCCGGCCCCGCGCCGACTGCGCATCAAGAACGCAATCGATCAAGACGCTAAATGACTCTTAAGACGCCCCAGGCAGCCTCAATAAACCCCAATAGCATGCCGAGCCACAAAATGCCCGTCACCCACGGCCACCAACGGCTCGACCAACGGATCATCCCCCAGCTTGCGCATCGGGCTGGGAATCTCGTCCACCAGCAATGACCGCTCCCGGTGCCGCCGCTGCGGATCCGCGATCGGCACGGCCGCCATCAGCTTCTTCGTATAAGGATGCTGCGGGTTCTCGAAGATCGCCCGGCGCGGCCCGATCTCGACGATCTGCCCCAGGTACATCACCGCCACTCGGTGGCTCACGCGCTCCACCACCGCCATATCGTGCGAGATGAACAGGAACGACACGCCCAGTTCACGTTGCAGATCCAGCAACAGGTTCACGATCTGCGCCTGGATCGACACGTCCAGCGCCGACACCGACTCGTCGGCGATGACGACCTTGGGATTCAGCGCCAACGCCCGCGCAATGCAAATGCGCTGACGCTGCCCGCCCGAGAACTCGTGCGGATAGCGGTCGATCATTTCGGGCAGCAGCCCGCACTTATCCATCAGCCAGCGCACACGATCCTGCGCGGCCTTGCCGCGGGCCACGCCGTGGATCAGCAGGGGTTCCATGATGGAATAGCCCACCGTCATCCGCGGGTCCAGCGACGCAAACGGATCCTGGAAGATGAACTGGATGTGCTGACGCAAGGTCTGCATGGCGCTGCCGCGCAGGGCGCCGATGTTCTTGCCGTCGAACTCGATCGTGCCGCTCTTGCTCTTGACCAGCTGCAGCAGCGACCGGCCCGTCGTGGTCTTGCCGCAACCGGACTCGCCCACCAGCGACAGGGTCTCGCCCGGGTATAGATCGAAGCTGACTTTCTCGACCGCGTGCACGCGCTTCTGCACCCGGCCCAGGATGCCGCCCGTGATATCGAAACTGGTCGTCAGGTCGCGCACCTTTAGCACCGGCCCGTTCTCGCGGCGGACGGTCGTCGGCGCCGCCACGGGCGCATCCACCAGCGCAGCCGGGTCCGCGACGTGGGCGGCTTCCTCGACCTTCAGCAGCGGGAACGGCGCGGGCTCGTCGGTGCCGTGCATGGCGCCCAGGCGCGGCACGGCCGACAGCAAGGCGCGCGTGTAGGCGTGCTGCGGACGCGCGAAGATTTCGTCCGAACCGCCCTCTTCCACCTTGTCGCCGCGATACATCACCAGCACGCGATCGGCCACTTCGGCCACCACGCCCATATCGTGCGTGATGAAAATCACGCCCATGTCCATCTCTTCCTGCAACTGGCGGATCAGTTGCAGGATCTGGGCCTGGATGGTGACGTCCAGCGCCGTCGTCGGCTCATCGGCGATCAGAAGCTGCGGCTTGCACGACAGCGCCATCGCGATCATCACGCGCTGGCGCATGCCCCCGGATAACTGGTGCGGATAGCGGTCCAGGATGGCGCGGGCCTCGGGGATGCGCACGCGTTCCAGCATGCGCAGCGTTTCCGCGCGTGCGCCGGCCGCGTCCAGCCCCTGGTGCAGCTGCAGGGCCTCGGCAATCTGGTTGCCCGCCGTGAAGCTGGGGTTCAGCGACGTCATCGGCTCCTGGAAGATCATCGCCACGTCGGCGCCGCGCACCCGTTGCAGCGTGCTGTCGGACGCGTGGGCCAGATCCAGCACGTCGCCATTGCGGCGGCGCAGGAACATGTCGCCGTTGACGATCTTCCCGCCACCGTATTCCACCAGGCGCATCAGCGCCAGCGACGTCACGGACTTGCCCGAACCGGACTCGCCCACGATGGCCAGGGTTTCGCCGCGGTCGACGTGGAACGAGACATTGCGCACGGCTTCGACCGTGCGGTCAGGCGTTTTGAAGCGCACGGTCAGGTCATCGACCTGCACGACGCGTTTGGGATCCATGGTTGCCATAGTGATTACTTTTCCTGACGCGGATCGAGCGCGTCGCGCAGCCCGTCGCCCAGCAGATTGAAGCCCAGCACCACCAGGAAAATGGCCGATCCGGGGAAGATCGACATCCAGGGCGCCTGGGTCATGAAGTTCTTGGCCGTGTTCAGCATCGAGCCCCACGACGGCGTCGGCGGCTGCAGGCCCAAGCCCAGGAAGGACAGGCTGGCTTCGGCGATGATGGCCGTGGCGATGGTGATCGTGGCCTGTACGATCAGCGGCGGCATGACGTTGGGGAAAACGTGCCGGCCGATGATGCGCAAGTCGGACGCGCCCAGCGCGCGGGCGCTTTGCACATAGTCTTCATTCTTGACCGCCAGCACCTGCCCGCGCGTCAAACGCACGAACTTGGGCGCGGCCGACACGCCGATGGCGATCATTGCGTTGGTCAGGCTGGGCCCCAGGAAGGCCGCCAGCGCGATGGCCAGGATCAGGAACGGGATGGCCAGCAGCGCCTCGGTGGCACGGGAAATGAAGCTGTCGGTCCAGCCGCCAAAGTAGCCGGCGGCAAGCCCGAAAGGCACGCCCACCACCAGCGCGATCAGCACGGACACCAGGCCCGCCATCAGGGAGGCGCGGGCGCCGTAAACCATGCGGCTGAAAATGTCGCGGCCCAGCTCGTCGGTGCCCAGCCAGTACGACGCCGACGGCGCCTTGCGGATGGTGGTGAAGCTGGTCTGCAAAGGGTCGTGGTTGGCGATGAACGGCGCCAGGACGGCCAGCAGGACGAAGAACGCCACGATGCCCAGGCCCAGCATCGCGACGTGGTTGCGTTTGAACTTTCCCCAGGCGCGATTGCGGCTGCGGGGCGGCGTGACGGCTGCGGCCGTTGCAGGAAGTGCGCTCATGAGTGCCTCAGGCGGGGGTTGACCAGGATGTACAGAATGTCGGCCAGCAGGTTCATCAGGATGAAGCCCACCGCCACGCAGAGCACCACGCCCTGCACCACCGCGTAGTCGCGCGTGAACACTGCGTCCACCACCAGTTTGCCGAAGCCCGGGATCGTGAAGACCTGTTCGGTCAGCACGGCGCCGGCCAGCAATTCGCCGAACAGCAAGGTCACCAGGGTGACGATCGGCATCAACGCGTTGCGCAGGGCATGGCGCAGCACCACGCGGCGCGGCGACACGCCCTTGGCGCGCGCGGTACGCACATAGTCGGCGGACAGCGCTTCCAGCATGGACGAACGCGTGTGCCGCATCAGGTAGGCGGCGATCGCCGTGGACAGCACCAGCGAGGGCATCAGCATGGTCTTGATCGACAGCCAGAAGTCTTCCGCCGGCGATACGTAGCCCGAGGCCGGCAGCAGCTTCCACTGCACCGACACCACCATGATCAGGATGATCCCCAGCCAGAAGTTGGGGATCGACATGCCGGACAGCGCCGCGATGTTGGCGCCCATTTCGATGGGCTTGCCTTTGCGCACCGCGGCGATGATCCCCATCGGGATGCCGATCAACAGCGCAAAGAACATGGCCATGGCGGCCAGTTGCAGGGTGACGGGCAGCTTTTGCGCGATCAGCGTCGTGACGGGCACGTCGGTGCGCAAAGACTTGCCCAGATCCCCCTGCAGCACCTGGCCGGCCCAGGCCGCGTATTGCATCGGCAGCGGATCGTTCAAGCGGTATTTGTCGCGCAGGTAGTCCAGGACGGCCGGATCGCGCTCTTCGCCGGCCAGTGTCAGCACGGGGTCGCCGGGCAGGATTTTCTGCAGCATGAACACGATCATCGACACCAGTATCAGTGTCGGTATCGCGACGATCACGCGGCGCAAGATAAGTTTAAGCATGTGGGAAAAACCGTAGAACAGGAACGGCGGACGGCGTCAGGCCAACGACACCTGGCGCGCGGCCGCCGCAAAGAACCATTGGAGACGCCGCAAACGCGTCGCCGCCTCCAACGTGCGCGGCGCCCTGGGGCCGCCGCGCGTCGTCATCACTTCTGGGCGAATGTCACACCTTTCAGGCGGATCATGCCGTCAGGATACGGCGTAAAGCCCTTGACCTTCTTGCCCATCGCGAACGGCCACGGCTGGTAGTAGTTGTACACGCCCGGCAGCTCGTCCTGGATGATCGTCTGCGCCTGCTCGTAGATCGCCTTGCGCTTCGCTTCATCCGGTATCGTGCGGGCCTCGTTCAGCAGCTTGTCCACTTCCGGGTTGCAGTAATGGCCGTCGTTCAGTGCGCCCTTGCAGGTCACGAACGAATGGATGTTGCCATCCGGGTCCACGCGGCCGGACCAGCCCAGCATCACGATCTGGAAGTTGCCGCCCGACGATTCCTTTTGCAGGGCCGCGTACTCCGTGGGGCGCAAGGATAGGTCAAAACCCGCCTCGGACGCCATCGCCTGAACAATTTCGGCCACCGACGAGGTCGTCGTGTTGTTGCCGAAGACCAGCTCCGCCTTCACGCGTTCCATGCCTGCCTGCTTGAGCAACGCCTTGGACTTGGCCACATCGCGCTGGGTGACCGGGAACTTGTCGCTGTGATAGGGGCTGGCGGGCGGGAACGGCTGTTGGGCCGGTTCGAAAATGCCGCCGCCTGCCACGTCGTTGATGGCATTGCGGTCGATCGCGTATTGGAACGCCTGGCGCACCAGCTTGTTCTTGAACGGATTGTCTTCAGCCCGCTTGCCGTTGCCCACGTTGAACATGAACTGCTGGAAGCCCAGGCCGGCCACCGGCGCGAAGGTCAGGCTGGCGTCGTTCTTCACCTGGGGGGCATCCGACGGGTTCAGGCGTTCCAGCATGTCCAGGTCGCCCGCACGCAGGTTCGACAAGCGCACCGTGGTGTCGGGGATGGGCAGGAAGGTCACGCGCTTGAAGGCGTAGTCCTTGGCGTCGTAGTACTGGTCGAATTTCTCCAGCACGATGCGGTCGTTCTGGATGCGTTCAACAAACTTGTACGGACCCGAGCACACGGGCTTGCGGCCCACCGAGGCCACGTCGGCGTCGGCGAAGGTCTTGGGCGACAGCATCATGCCAGCGCGGTCGGACAGTTGGGCCAGCAGTGTGGCGTCCGGCTTTTTCAGCGTCAGCACCAGCGTAGACGCGTCAGGCGCGTCCACTTTCTCGACCGAGGCCAGCTCACCCTTGCGCAGGCTGTCCGGCAGCGTCATCGCGCGTTCCAGGTTGGCCTTGGCGGCCGTGGCGTCGAACTTGGTGCCGTCATGGAACAGCGCGTCTTCGCGCAACTTGAACGTCAGCACCTTGTTGTCGGGGCTGAACGACCACGAGGTGGCCAGCTGCGGCACGAAATGCAGCTTGGGGTCGATGTCCACCAGCTTGTCGCACAACGACGTGAACACGATGCGGCCGACATACGTGCGGGCGCGGTGCGGGTCCAGCACGTCCGGGTCTTCCTGCAGGCCGATCCGGATGTTCTGGGCGCACGCGGCCCCCGCGGCCAGCGCCAGCAAGCTGGCGCCGAAGGTCATGGTCAAGCGTTTCATTGTGTTTTTCCCCTTGTTGCTTGCGATGCTTGAATGTAGAAGCCGGGTTAGAAGCCGACCGCCTGACCGTCGCGGCGGCTGTCGCTGGCGGCGACATAACCCAGTTCGTTGTCGTTCTCGGACATGCGCCAGATGAACTGGCCCGCGCCGAAGTCCATATAGGGATCGTCAACGGACTTCAAAGCATGCCCGAGGTCTTTCAGGCCCGCAATGGTCGAAGCCTTCATGTTGGTCTCGATGTCCAGCGTGAAGTCGCGGTTGACCTTCCAGCGCGGCGCGCAGCAGGCGGCCTGGGGGTTCTGGTGGTAGTCGATCATGCGCACGACCGTCTGCATATGGCCTTGGGGCTGCATGTCGCCGCCCATCACGCCGAAGCTCATGACCGGCTTGCCGCCGCGCGTCAGGAAACCCGGGATGATGGTGTGGAACGGGCGCTTGCCACCTTCGACCACGTTGGCCGACTTGGGGTCCATCGAGAAGCCCACGCCACGGTTCTGCATGCTGATGCCGGTGCCCGGCACGACCACGCCCGATCCGAAGCCCATGTAGTTGGACTGGATGAACGAAATCATCATGCCGTTTTCGTCGGCGGCGGTCAGGTAGATGGTGCCGCCGGCGTGCGGACGACCGGCCTCGAAATGGGTGGCCTGGTCCAGGCGGATCAGCTTGGCGCGGCTGTCCAGATAGGCGTCCGACAGCATCTGTTCGGGCGTGACCTGCATGGCGCGCGGGTCGGCCACATACTTGTACAGGTCGGCGAAGGCCAGTTTCATGGCTTCGATCTGGATGTGCTGCGACTGCACGGAATCCACGGGGATGTCGGACATGTCGAAGCGTTCGACGATGCCCAGCGCGATCAGCGCGGCGATGCCCTGCCCGTTGGGCGGGATCTCGTGCAGCTCGTAACCGCGATACGACTTGGAAATGGGCTTGACCCAGTCCGGGCGGTAGTTGCGCAGGTCTTCCAGCGTCATCGCGCCACCGCATTCCTTGCTGAAGGCGGCGATGCGTTCGGCCAGTTCGCCTTCGTAGAAGTCGCGGCCGCGGGATTCGGCGATGCGGCGCAGGGTATTGGCGGCGTCCGGGAAACGGAAGTGTTCGCCGACCTTGGGCGCGCGGCCTTCCGGCATGAATGCCTGGGCGTAACCCGGTTGCGACTTCAGTTCTTCCGCGGCGGCGCCCCACTTGTGCGCCACCACCGGCGGCACGGCATAGCCGCGCTCGGCAATTTCAATGGCAGGTTCGAACAGTTGCTCGAACGGCAGCTTGCCCAGCTTTTCATGCAGCGCGGCCCAGCCGGCTACCACGCCCGGCACCGTCACGGCATCCCAGCCGCGCTTAGGCTGGATGGCCAGGCCATCCGGACCCGTGCCGTACTTGGCCTTGAAGTATTCGGTGTTCCAGGCGGCGGGCGCCACGCCCGACGAGTTCAAGCCATGCAGTTCCTTGCCGTCCCAGACGATGGCAAAGCAATCGCCGCCCAGGCCGCACGATACGGGTTCGACCAGGACGATCGTGGCCGCGGCCGCGATGGCGGCGTCCACGGCGTTGCCGCCCTTGAGCAGCATGCGCAACCCGGCCTGGGCTGCCAGCGGATGCGACGTGGACACCACGTTGCGCGCGAACAGCGGGATGCGAACGGAAGGATACGGGTTGACCCAGTCAAAGGTTTTCATCGGCTTGTCTCTAAACGGTCTGAACGGTTAAGCAGGCGAAGGTACTCTCGTGGTCTAATTAAATCAATTTGATTTTTTGTTCAGTCATAAAAGAAAATTTTATGAGTACCATCCGGTTTTTGCGCACTTTCCTGGCTGTCGCCCACCACGGCTCATTCTCCGAAGCCGCCGAGCAAGTGGCCCTGACCCAGGCAGCCGTCAGCTTCCAGATGCGTTCGCTGGAGGCCGAACTGGGCCGCGAGCTGTTCGACCGCAGCGGGCGTCTTGCCATTCTTAACGCAGCCGGCCGGGAATTGCTACCTGAAATCAAGCATTTACTGGATTTATACGACCGAATGCGGTTGCCGCGCACCGTGCCCGGCGAACTGGCGGGCGCCGTGTCGGTCGGCAGCATCGTGTCCTGCATGGGGACCCTGTCCAAGGTCGTGTCGGGCCTGAAGAAGGCCCACCCGAAGCTGGACGTGCGCATCCTGTCGGGCAAGGCCAGCGAACTGGCCGGCAAGGTCGAAGATGGCGAATTGGACGCGGCGTTCCTGGTGGAAGCCGGACGCAAGATGGCCAGCACGCGCTGGACCCCGCTATATGAAGAGCAGTTGGTGGTGATCGCCCCGGCATCCGCCACGGGCAAGGACGCCCGTCAGGTGCTGGCAAACAACCCCTTCCTGCGATTCGACCGCACGCAGCGCACGGGCCTGCAGATCGACCGGCTGCTGCGGCGCCTGGCAGTCCCACTGAACGAATTCCTGGAACTCAACGCCATCGAGACCCTGGTGGAACTGGTGCGCCAGGAAGTGGGCGTGACCCTGCTGCCGCTGATCAACGGGTCGAACTGGCAGCACAGCCCGGAACTGCGGATCTTGACGCTGCCCCAAGACTTAGGCCCGCTTTCGCGGGCCATCGGCATGCTGGAACGGCGCGAGCACGCGCGCCAGGGCATTACGGCGGCGATCTGCGAGGCATGCGCCACGGCGTTCCGGGCGCGCGAACCGCAGGCCGCCGCCTGACCGTCAGGTCGCCATCGCCGGGTCGGTCACCGACGGTTTGCCGGTTTCGACGCGGCCGGCGAAGCGGCGCAGGTAGGACGGGTCCTCGGCCAGGCGGACCGTAAAGTCATACCAATGGCCGCTGGCCTCCAGCGCCCAGTGCTGCTCGACCTTGCTGCCTGCGGGCACGGTCAGCGTCCAACGCTCATTGTTGCTGTAGTACGCGTTGGGGGTGACCTCGAAGGTGCAGGCGTCTTTGCCGCTGTTGATGAAGCTGACGTAGACGTCACCGTTGGCGATGTCGTAGCAGACGCGGATTTCCGGGTCCAGCTGCGACGTCCGTGCCAAAGCCAGGTCGCCCGAGAACTGGCGGTGGTAGCCGTTGGGGCCCAGCACCCACAGGTCGTACTTGCCCCCATCCGCCGCCGTGTCCCAGCTGCCTTCCAACTGCTTACCGGCTTCCACCGTGTAGCGGCGCGGCAGGCGATCCAGATGCAGGCGGTCATAGACGTGGAATACCGCCGCCTGCTTGCCCGTGTTGGAAAACACCAGCCACATGTTGCCCGTATTGGGCTGGCTGCGGCCGCTGGTGTGCAGTTCATACGGCAAGGCGCGCGAGTAGCGTAAGCCCTTTTCCTGCACCGGCTTGGCCTGGTTGCTGGGGTCGGGCAGCGGCACCGCCATCAGCGCCTGCTGCGCGTCCCGCTCCTGGTCCGCGCCCGCGCGGGTCAGGATGTTCAGGTCAGGCAGCTTCTCGTCGTTGGGCGTGGCGAAGTTAAAGGCCGATGTCATGTCGCCCAGCACGGCGCGGCGCCACGGGCTGATGTTGTCTTCCTTCACGCCGAAACGGGCTTCCAGGAAGCGCAGCACGGACGTGTGGTCGAACGCCTGGGAATTCACCCAGCCGCCGCGGCTCCACGGTGACACCACGTACATGGGCACGCGCGGACCGGGGCCGTAAACGCGGTTGTCGGCCGCGTCCTGTGCCGAGGCGTGCGTGTGGCGTTCCAGGTCGGTGTTGACCGTGGACGCGCCGGCCATCGAACCGTCCGGGTTCAGCGACGGCGCGGCGGGCGGCGGCACGTGGTCGAAATAGCCATCGTTCTCGTCGAAATTGATCAGCAGGACGGTCTTGCTCCACACGTCCGGGTTCGACGTCAGCGCATCCAGCGTTTCCTGGATATACCACGCGCCCTGGACGGGGCTGGACGGACCCGGGTGCTCGGAATAGGTGGCGGGCGCCACGATCCAGGACACCTGCGGCAGCCTGCCGTTGTTGACGTCGTCGCGCAGGGCTTGCAGGAAGCCGCCGTCGGGCATGGTGTTGGCCGTGCCCTTGTACAGCGGGTTGGCGGCATCCATGCTGGGGGTCCAGGCCGGGTACGGCGCGCCATTGGCGGAATTGCCCGCCTGCTCGTTGGCGCGGCGGTACTGCTGGAAACCGGCCAGCGGATTGTCGCCGAAGTTCTCGGGCAGGTTCTGGTAGACCGTCCAGCTGACGCCGGCCTTTTGCAGCCGCTCGGGATAGGTCGTCCAGGTCCAGCCGGTGGTGGACGCGCCCAGGCTGTCCCACTGGTTGCGGGTCGACGGGCCATTGCCTTGCGCCAAGGGGTCGTTGGTGCCCGTCCAGTGGAACAGGCGGTTCGTGTTGGTGCCGCCGTGCGTGGAACAGTGATAGGCGTCGCACAGGGTGAACGCTTCAGCCAGCGCGAACTGGAACTCCACCTCTTTCTGGCGGTAGTAGCCCATCGACTGGTTCTGCTTGTAGCGCGGCCACTGGTTCATGCGGCCGCCGTCCCAGGCCATCTGCGCATCCATGTAATCGTGCGGCGTGCCCGACACGCGCTGGGCGTTGCCCTGCGTGCTGTCCAGGTGATACGGCATGACCACGCGCGTGCCATTGGTCTGTTCCCAGACCGAACGGTTCTGCGCCAGCGGGATCGTGATGCGGTCGCCAAAACCGCGCACGCCCTTGAACGTGCCGAAGTACATGTCGAACGAGCGGTTTTCCTGCATCAGGATGACCACGTGCTCGACGTCGTTGATCGTGCCGGTGCGGTTGTTGGCCGGAATGGCCAGCGCGCGGCGGATGGCCGGCGGGAACATCGACAGCGCGGTCAGGCCGGCGGTGGACGCCGCGGCGTTGCGCAGGAAGCGGCGCTTGCCGGCGTGGATCGGGTCTTTTTCGGACTTCACGGTTTCGTTTCCTATGACTCGGTAGGGAGCGCGGCTCAAGGCGCGCAACGCAGTTCGGGCTTGGCCGGCGTGGGCGGCACGGGCGTCGGGGTTTCGGTTCCGCCGCCGTTGTCGGGCTTGCTGTCGTCGCCGTCATCGCCGCCGCAGGCGGCCAGCGTCGCGGTCAGCATCAGCACCGCGCCGACGCGCAGCAAACCGCGCAAGATCAAGGAGTTGCTCATGGTTTTCTATCCTAGGAACATCAGGGAAACAGTTCGGAAACGGACTTGCCGGACATGGCCAGCGACTTCACTTCGGCCTCGGTCAAGGCACGCGACCAGAAGGCCAGGTCGTCGAAATTCATCGTGTAGGGGCCTTTGGTGCCGGCGCAGCAGATGCCGTAGGTGCCGCGGCCGTCTTCGTTCAAGCCGATGTGCGGACCGAAGACGCCGGCCACCTGGGCCAGGTTCACCGAACCCGTGGCGGTCGAGCGGCGCGTGAATCCCAGTTCGCTGTCGTAGACGGAGGCCGTCATCGTCTTGGCGGTCTTGTCGACGGTCATGGCGATATAGACCGGCTTGTTGGCCGTGAACTTCACGCCGTTGATGTCGACGCGCGATCCGCCGCCCGCCAGGTTGAAGCGCAGCTCGGGGCCGGCCCACTGCGCGATGGTGATGCCGGGGTTGCCGCCGGAGTTGTAGTCCTTGTTGCCCAGGATCGAGCGATCGTTGGCCGTGCCGTCGGACTGGAACCAGAAGCCGATCGTGAAGACCTGCAGGCTGTCGAGCAGGCCCGCCGGGTAGTCCAGCTTGAAGGCGCCCAGGGCGGCCGAACCGCGCTCGTTCTTGAACATCTTGCCGAATACGCCCGCATCGGCGAAGGCCGGGGCTTGCACGCCGTCGTACGGCGTGATCACGCCGCCGCCCGCCGCGATGTCGGTCACGTTGCCTTCAAATGGGAACAGCATCGTCAGACCGGTGCGCAGCGACGGCAACAGCACCACGGGCTTGGCATACACCACCGTGGCGCGCGTGGCGCTGACGGCTCGCCCTGCGGACACGCTGTAGTCCAACGTGTGCACGCCTTCGGTATCGAACGTGAAACCCGTATCCGCGTATTCCGTCGCCGTGCCGGGCAGGCGCGCCACTTCGGCGCCGTCGCGGCTGACGACGATCTCGCCGTCGGGTTCGCCAACGCGCACCCAGGACAGCGTCACGGTCTTGTTGTCCATCGACGTGCGGGTCGCCAGGCGGCGCAGCGCCAGCGGCTCCGACAACGACGTGCCCGCCATGTCGTACTGGCCGTCGGCCGGCAGCGCGCCCAGATGCGCAAGCATCGTCGGGGCAACGTCGGCAGCGCTGGGCAGCGCGTACCAATTGCTGTCCCAGACGCCGTCAAACGACGCATCGTCGGCCGTGCCGCCCAGCATCGCCGGCTGGTTCGTGGCCAGCATGATGGTCTTGTTCGAGGACAGCGGCAGGCCGTCGACGGTGCCCGTCTTGCCCAGGCCGTGGCTCGTCGCCACGACGATCAGCCAGTTCTCGTTGGGATTCGCGGCGCGGCGGTCGGCGATCTGCTTGGCCAGCACGCCCACGGCGGCATCCGTCTGCCGGATCACGGCCTGGTAGTTGGCGCCGAAGCCGCTGTCGGACGCGGCGCGCTCGGCGGCGCCGAACTGGGCCACGACCACGTCGTAGCCTTCCGTGATGCGGTCGCGGGCCTGCGTGGCGACGCAATCGTCGACGCCCGCGCAGTCCGTCACCGCTTGCACATAGCCGGCATCGCGATCGCGGCTGACCAGCCCCGCCAGCAGCGTCGAATTGAACGCCCCTGCCAGGCGCGCGTCAGGACGCGCCGTCTTCACGCGCTGGAACAGGCTGGGCGACTTCATCGCCTGGCCCGTCGCGTCGGACCGCACGCCGTGCACGTCGGCCCATTGGCCGGTCAGCAAGGTGGCCCAGCCCGGTGCGGCCAGCGTAGGCTGCTGGGTCACTCCGCCCGTCACGCCGCCCGTCCAAGCGCGGGTGACTGTCAACTGCCCGATGTTGGACAGGGTCTTGTCCGCAACGCCGCTGCGCATGGCGTCATAGGTCAAGCCATCAACGCCGATGAACAGCACCTTCTCGACGGCCGGCTTGCCGGGCTCGGTCACCGGCGGCGTCGTGGGAGGCGCCTCGGCGTCGTCGTCATCGTCGCTGCCCCCACAGCCCGCCAATGCGCTGGTCGCCAGCAACATGGCGCACCATCTTCTCCAATTCAATGCTTGCATGCTTATCTTCTCGTTTCATGAACAGGGTTTTACGCTGCGCACATAGTGGCGGTTCAACGTGAAGGCCCCATGAAACAAAGGGCAGAAAGCTTGATCGACGGATCAGGATTCTTTTGCGAAAAAGGCCGTAGCGCCGCCCATGAAAAAGGACCGGCGTACCGGTCCTAAGAACTGCAACGGAAGCGGCGCCTGCGCCGCCCCGCCTTACATGCGTTGGCGCGCCGCTTACGCGCCGATCTTCACGCCGGTCAGATAACCGACAGCCGCGCCGAAGCCGTCCTTGTAATTGGCCTTGACCAGCGGTTCCAGCGTCGGCCGCACCACCGCGTGAATGCCGCCCCAATCGGCCGCATGCTGGAAGTTGCTGGTGATGTAGGTCCAGCCGTTGATCTCGTCCACGGCCTGCAGGCCGGTGGATTCCGCCGCCACCGGGCACGACAGCAAGCGCGACAAGGCCTTGGTGTCGACGTTGTAGGCCCACATGAAGTTGTTGACGTGGCCGCCGCTGTCCTCGCCCACGAACAGGGTTCGCAGCTTTTCGGAGAACTTCAGGTTGTCGGGGTTGGAGATGAACTCGGCGTCATGCGTGTTGCCCAGCGCATCCGGCGCGGCCAGCGGCTTGCCGATCAGCTCCGCCACGGCGCCCATGTCGACCGGCACCCATTCGCTGTCGATCGCGCTGCCGTCGGTATCCACCTGGCCCGCCTTCATGTGCAACTGGTACACGGCACCAGCCGAATTGCCTTCGACCTTCAGGCCCGGGACTTTGCCGTCGATCATCGACGATTCCACACGGGACATGGCGCTATAGGCGATTTTGTCGCGAGCATTAACGGTAGTGCCTTCCATCTTGGTGAAGGCCAGCGTGCCGCCCACCATCGCCGCGTAGCGGTGCGTTTCCAGGAAGGCCGCGGCCTGGCGGCGGCCCGGCTGCAGCTTGACCCAATTATCCTTGCCGCTGTAACGGATCTTGGTGAAAGCCGCGTCGGCCGGGTCGGCGGTGCGCACGTCCATGATGTCGGCCGCCACCAGCTGGTCAGCCAGTTCCTTGACTTCGGCGCTGGTGGCGTGACCCAGCTTGATCCACTTCAACGTGCCGGCGCCCGGGCCCGTGCCCGAGGTCTGCGTCCATTGGGCCACGTACAGCGTACCCGCCGACAGGTCGGCCTTGCGGTCGGCCACGAACATGAACAGGCCGCCGTTGGTGGCATCGTCGCCCATCAGCGCGGTGCGCTGGTCGGGCATCATCTGCACCAGCTCGTGCGAGATGCGGCCCATGCAATAGTGCTTTTTGATGGTGCCCGTGCCGTCCGGATGCACCGTCACTTCCGGCATATGGCCGTAGTGGTACGGATTGGCCTTGGCCGGGTCGCCGTAGACGTTCTGGCTGTAGGCCTGGAACGACGCCTGCGTGCGGGCGACCGTCGCGTCCGGCTCGTACTCTTCGCTGGACAGGTGGGTACCCCAGGGCGACAGGCTGGCGCCGCAGGTGATCCACAGGCCGTGCACCGAAGACGTGTCGACGTTGCTGTATTTCACCAGGCTGAGCTTGCCGGTGTTCGGGTCCTGCGACAGCGTCAGCACGGCGATCGGCGACGGCAGCAAGCCGTACATGTCGGCGCCGGCCTGGTCCATCGACTGGTATTCGAACTGCACCACGGCATAGACCGCGTTGCCGGCGACGCCGGCGACCGTGGTCGGCTCCGACAGCGCCAGCAGCGACGTGCCGTCCGGACAGTTCGAGAAGAACTGGCGGGCCTTTGCGGGCACCGAGTTGTCCATGATGGGCGCGCCGGCCAGGTTGAAGTAGCCACCCGCCACCATCGTGCCGCCCTTGCCGTCCGGCACCGCGTCGCCCGTCATGAAGAACGGCTCGTAGCCCAGTTCGACGGTGCGCTTGGAACCGTCGCTGAAAGTCAGCGCCAGCGCCGAGCTCACGGTCGTGCGCGCCATCAGCTGGGGCGTGGCCAGCGTCGGCGCGGGCATCGATGTGAACGCCGCGGACGTGAACGTCACCGGCGCGGTCGGCGGATTGGGATTCGGATTCGGATTCGTCGAACCATCGCCGTCATCATCGTCGTCGCTCGAATTACAGCCGGCCAGCAGCGCCGCCATGCTGACGCCGCCGATCGGCAGCATCGGCGCGCCTCCCAGCATCTTCAGGAGTCGGCGGCGATTGGCTTGATTCATATCTTGCATGCGGGTGTCCCAGTTGGATCGGATGAATGCGCTCGCGGAAGGTCGAGCGTTGCCGGCATGCTAGATAGGCGCCGTGTAAGGGCAATGACAGAAAGCTGTACAGGACCTGAATCGAAGGCCGATTTCCGGTATCGGCATTGTCATGAACAACCGCTATAGTCGGGCGCGTCGCTTCTTCGTATCCGCTGCTGCCGCCATGCCTCTTTCCCTGCGCCTTTCCCTGCCGTCCGCGCCCGCCGCGCTGCGCGTCCTTGCCGTGCTGGCGCTTGCCGCGGGCGTGGGCGTATGGGCCGCAGTGCTGCTTGCACCGCGCCCCGGCCCCTTGCCGCCCGCCGTGTCGGCCGCCGCGCCGCGCGCAGCCGACAACACGCCGGTGGCGCTGTGGTTCGGAAAAGACGAGGTGATGCGCACGCAGATCAGCGTGCTGGGCCTGATTGCGGCCGGCCCTGATGGCGCGGCGGTGCTAAGCGTGGATGGCGGCCCGCCCCTGGCTTACCGGGCGGGCGGCGAGGTGGCCCCGGGCATTGTGCTGCGCGATATCGCCGCAGATGCCGTCACGGTGGAGCAAGGGGGAAGATTGAACCGCTTGGCAACGCCCGCCGCGCTGGCGGCGCCAGCGGGGATAGCGCAGGTGAATTGAAACGCTTGAAACCCGGGGACTTGGGTCTGATGGCTTGCGGGTCAGGCGGCGCTTCCTTTCAAGCGCCCGCCGATCAGCGCTTACGGCCCGCGGGGCGGCCCATTTGCTTGCGGCCTGCCAGGTTCGACAGGGAAGACCCTGCCGGCTTCTGTGAGGCGGCAGCCTGCTTCTTCTGTTGAAGCGCCTTTTCAACCAACGCCGCCAATCCAGTCGAAGACTTCTCTTTTGTAGCCATTACCGCTCCTTGTAGAAAGGCCATGGTAGCAGGCGGGCGGCACGGCAACGCATTACTGTCATATTTCATGTCCACAATTCCGTGCTTCTAGGAAAAGACCGGAGTTGCAAAGTGCGTCAGTTACCGCGTGGGCTTGCCCGCCAGCAAGGTTTCACCTTGATCGAGATCATGGTGGTGATTGTGATCATGGGGATCCTGGCGGCCCTGATCGTGCCGCGCGTGCTGGACCGTCCCGACCAGGCCCGGCAAGTCGCCGCGCGCCAGGACATCGCAGGCATCATGCAGGCGTTAAAGCTCTACCGGCTGGACAACGGCCGCTATCCCACCACGGCGCAAGGGCTGCGGGCGCTGGCCGAAAAGCCCGACGGCGCCAACAACTGGCGCGGCTATCTGGACAAGTTGCCCAATGACCCCTGGGGTCACCCGTACCAATACCTGAGCCCCGGCGTCAAGGGCGACATCGATGTCTTCTCGTTCGGCGCCGACAACAAGCCCGGGGGAGAAAGCGGCGATGCCGACATCGGTTCCTGGGAGCTCTGAACGCGGCTTCACACTGGTGGAAGTGCTGGTGGTCCTGGTGATCGTGGCCATCGCGGCCAGCATGGTCAGCCTGTCCATTGGCAAAAGCGACAACGGCCTGCGCAGCGATGCCCAACGCCTGGCCGACGCCTTCACGGTGGCGCAAAGCGAAGCCCGCAGCGACGGCCGCCCCATCCGCTGGCTGGCCAACGGCCAAGGCTGGTCATTCGAGCGCCAGGGGCGCCTGCTGGGCCCCAGCGCGGAAGAAGACACGCCCGTGCCCGTCGACCGCCTGGAGCACGACGACATGCTGCGCCCGCAAACCTGGGCGGCCGGCGCGGTCCAGCTGCGGCAGGATCCCGACCGGCCGCTCGTCTTCAACACCGAATGGGTCGCCGCCCCGATGACGCTTACGCTCCGCGCGGGGGATGCCAGCATCACCCTGCAACGGGACGCCTCCGGCCGCTATGACATCCGTTGAACCACCCCGCCGCGCCGACCGCCAGCGCCAGCGCGGCTTCACCCTGATCGAAGTGCTGGTGGCGCTGGCCATCATTGCCGTGGCAATGGCCGCCGCCCTGCGCGCGACCGGCGTCATGTCGGCCAATAACCGCGCCTTGCAGGACAAGACGCTGGCGCTGCTGGCCGCGCAGAACGCCTTGACCCAGCTTCGGCTGAACCAGGTGCTGCCGCGTGCCGGCTCGCAAACCGTGCCCTGCCCGCAGGGCGGCCGCGCGCTGCAATGCGAACTGGTCTTCACCAATTCCATGAATCGCAGCTTCCGGCAGGTTTCCGTCAATGTCCACGACACCCGCTCCGCGCGTCCGGACGCCGTGCTGCTGCAACTGGACGGGCTGTTGTCCAGCCTGCGATGACCATGCGCCGCGCCGCTTTCCCTCCCGCCCGCGCCGCCCAGGCCGGCTTTACGCTGATCGAAGTACTGGTGGCGCTGGCGCTGATGGCGCTGGTCAGCCTGATGGCGTGGCGCGGCCTGGCCAGCGTGTCCAGCGCGCGGGACTGGATCGAGCAGGAGGCCGAAGACACGGACGCCATCGTGCGCACCCTGGGGCAGATGGGGCGCGACATCGAGTTGTCCTACACCGGGCCGGGTTTTGATCCCGCCGGCAAGGACGCGCTGGTATTGACGAGCGGCCTGCGCCTGTTGCGCCGGGCGAGCGGCGGCAACACCCTGGAGCTGCTGCGCCCCGATCCCGACGGCAACGGCCTGTGGCAGCGCGTGCAATGGCAAGTGCGGGCGGACGGCCTGTGGCGCGCCAGCGGCCCGTCGGCCCCGCGCAGCCCGCTGCCGGCCGCGACCGACGGCGTGCTGCTCCTGCCCGGCGTGCGGGTGATGAGCGTGCGCGCCTGGATCCCGGGCACAGGCTGGGTCGACGCCAATGCCAGCTTCGCCACCGCGCCCACCGGCATCGAGATCCTGCTGGAACGCGGCGCGGCCAACGCGCCACAGCGTTACACCCGTATCCTGGAGCTGCCATGACGGTGCTTTCCCCGGCCCGCGAACGCGGCGCGGCAGTCATCAGCGCATTGATCATCGTCGCAATCGTGGCGGCGCTGACCACCAGCCTGTTCCAGCGCCAGACCGCCAGCACCCGGCGCGTGGAAATCGAGCTGGCCCGCGTGCAGGCCCGCGTGATGCTGGCCGGCGGCATCGACTGGGCGCGCCTGGTCATCCGAGATCACGGCAAGCGCGAGTCCACCACGCGCGGCGACCAGATCTGGGCGACGCCCGTGCTGGACACGCGCATCGAACGGCCCGGCGACGACCGCGTGGCCGTGTTCTCGGGCCGCGTGCAAGACGAGCAAGGCAAGTACAACCTGAGCAATCTGGCCCGCAACGGCGTGCCGCAACCCGAACAGGAAAAGGTGCTGCGCCGGCTGCTGAACGTGCAGCAGTTGCCCGACACCCTGGCCGGACACATCATCGACATCATCGCCGCCGCGCAGCCCCCGGCGCTGGCGGCGGATTCCCCCGCCTCGTCGAACGGCCAGCCCGTCCCCGCG
>NZ_JABBJN010000039.1 GCF_012928505.1 Achromobacter sp. Bel
GAACCCCCGCACGGACCGCGCGCCCGCATGCGCAAAACGCTGCTGGACGCGGCGCAGCAGTTGATGGCGCAGGGCATCACGCCGTCCGTCGCCGAACTCGCCGAACACGCGCGGGTTTCGCGCGCGACCGCCTACCGCTACTTCCCCAGCCAAAGCGCGCTGATCGCCGCCGTGGTGGATGAAAGCCTGGGGCCCATCCTGGCCTGGAATTCCGCGTCACCCGATGCCGCCACGCGCGTCGACGAACTGCTGCGCTTTGCCTTTCCCCGGCTGGAGGCGCACGAAGCCCCGTTGCGCGCGGCCATCATGGTGTCGCTGCAGCAGCATGCCGAAGCCAGCGCCGGCAAGACCGGCCTTGAGCCGCGCCTGGTGCGCGGACACCGGGTCGACATCCTGAAGCGCGCCATCGCCCCGCTGGCCGCGGACCTGACGCCGGCGCAGCAGGACCGCGTCGCGCAGGCGTTGTCGCTGGTGTATGGATCCGAGGTGTTCCTGGTGTTGAAAGACATCTGGCAACTGGCACTGCCGGAGATCACGGACGTGGTGCGCTGGACGGCCCAGGCCATCATCCGGCAGGCCCGCGCCGATGCGAATATGGACACGGATCCGGACGGCAAACCCTAGCGTCCGCCCATCCCGGCGGAGATGGCTTGCGCGGCGCAGCGCAGCGGGTCCAGGCATTGCCCCACCATCTGGTCCACCGAACGCACACCCTGGATCCACACCACGTTCACGCAGCCGTAGACACGCCCTGGCGCGTGGTCGGGCCCGCGGCTTACAGCGCGGCCAGCGTTTCGTCCAGCGCCGCCACCAGCCGGTCCGCATCAGCCGTCGAGAACGGCAGCGGCGGACGGATCTTCAGCGTGTTGGCGTGTTCGCCCGCGCTGCCCGTCAACACCTGACGGTCCCGCAGCCCGTTGACGACGCGCGCCGTGTGGGCGGTGGCGGGTTCGCGCGACTGCCGGTCGCGCACCAGTTCCACCCCGATGAACAAGCCCGCGCCGCGCACGTCGCCGATGATGTCGTGCTTGGCGGCCAGCGCGCGCAGGCGCGCCTGCAGATACGCGCCGACGCGCTCGGCGTTCTCCATCAGCTTTTCTTCTTGCACGGCGCGCAGCACCGCCAGGCCCGCGGCGGCCGACACGGGATTGCCGCCGAACGTATTGAAATACCGTCCATTGCGGCCGAAGGCCTCCAACACTTCCGGCCGCGCCGCCACGCCCGCCACGGGGTGGCCGTTGCCCAGCGGCTTGCCCATGGTGACCAGGTCGGGCGCTACGCCGTGCCGCATGAAGCCCCACATCGCCTGCCCGGTGCGGCCCATGCCCGCCTGTACTTCGTCCGCGATGAACAGGCCGCCTGCCGCGCGCACCGCATCCACGGCGCCGCCAAGAAACCCCGCCGGCGCGGCCTGGACGCCATCGCTTGAGAAAATCGTGTCGACCAGCAACGCCGCCGGCCGCAGGCCTTGCCGGCCCAGGTCTGCGATGGCGTCGCGCACCGCCTGCGCCAGCGCGGGGCCGACGCCGTCCAGCCCCTGCCGGTAGGTGTCCGGCGCGGCCACCGTGCGCACGGCCGGGCCCAGCGTCACGTAGCGTCCCAGCGACGGCGAAGCCTCTGCGATCGACAACGTGACGCCGTGGTACGCGAAACGGGTGACGATCAGGCCGGTGGCGCCGGTGTGCGCTTGCGCGATCCGCAGCGCCAGATCGTTCGCTTCGCTGCCGGTGCAGGTGAACATCACTTGCCCCGGTCCCGCCGGAAAGGTGGCGAGCAGGGCTTCGGCGTAGTCCAGCACGGTCTCGTGCACATACCGCGTGTGCGTGTTCAGGATGGACGCCTGCCGCGCAATCGCGTCGACCACGCCCGGATGGCAATGCCCAAGCGGCACGACGTTGTTGTAGGCATCCAGATAGGGCTTGCCTTGCGCGTCATACAGCCAGACGCCCTCGCCGCGCACCAGATGCACGGGCGACTCGTAGAACAGGCGGTAGGCCGGGCCCAGCAGGCGCTGGCGCCGCGCGATCAGGGCGGCGGTCGGGTCGATGGCCGGCTCGGCGGCAGTACTCGGCAAAGTCATGGAGGCGTCCTTTCATTGAAATCCGCAAGCCGCGCGCAACCGTTCCTGCGCATGCTCGCGGGCCATGCCGTCGCACGCTTGCAGGCGCGACCAGGACACGGCGTTGTTGCGCAGGATGTAGTCGCGGTTTTCCGGGTAGCGCGCGGCCCGCCAGCCGCCGATGGCGACCACCATCACCAGGCGCGCCATCATCAGGTCGAACAGGATGTCGACCTCGGCCTGCAGAAGCGGACTGACCTTGTGGTACGCCTCCACAAACCTGGCCGCCGGTTCAAGCAGCTCCGCGCCCGGCTCCAGCTGATAGGAGGCGGCCACCGCCACGTCATTGATCAGCGGCGCCCGCACCATGTCGCCGAAATCCAGGATGCCCGCGATCGTGTCGGGATCATGCGGATCGACCAACACGTTGTACAGGTTCAAGTCGTTGTGGATCGCCTGGGCGCGCAGGCCGCGCAACACCGGCTTCGCGTGGTTCGTGAAACGCGCCAGGGCGCGTTCAGCCAGCGCGCGGCGCGCCGGGTCGCCGATGTGCGCCAGCAAAGGCGCGACCTCATCGGTACGCTGGATGTCCCAGGGCAGATCCAATGCGCCAGCCGGATGCTCGAAGCCCCGCAGCGCCAGCCCCAGCCGGGCCAGGACGCGCGCCAGGTTGCCCCGCTGCGCGTCCGAGCGCGGCGCGTCCGGCAAGGGCCGCCCGGGCAGATAGGTGAACAGCCGCAGCACGCGCGGCGGCGCGTCAGGCGCCTGATACCAGACCGACGGCGCGCCGTCCGCCGCCGGCATCACGCGCTGCACGGGCAGGGAGGCATCCACGCGTTCGACATGCTGCAACGCCCTGGCCTGGAAATCGGCCACGCGCGGGTCTTCAGCGGGGTGCGAGAACTTCAGCACATACTCGCGGCCGCCGGCGGCGCGCAAATGAAAATTGCGGTCGCGCTCGCCGGTCAGCCGGCGCACCGCGGCATCCACGCCGAAGTGCTGCCGGGCCAATTGCGCGGCCCGCGCGTCATCGATGTCCGGCGACGCGGTGGCCAGCACGTCCTCGGCGCAGTCCTGATCCGTCATGGCGGCCTCCTCAAGCGGCGGATGCGAAGCCGCGCAGCGCGCTGGCAAGATTGGGGCCCAGGTCGTCGGACAGGTAGCCGCCTTCCTGCACCAGCACCGTGGGCAGGCCCAGGCCCGCCACTTCGGCCAGGATCGCGCCGAAACCCTCGGTCGTGACGGCCAGCCCCTTGTACGGGTCCCGTTCGTGCGCATCCAGGCCCAAGGCCACCACCAGGGCGCCCGGCGCAAAGGCCTTGATGTCCAGGAAGACGCGGCGCAGCGCGGCCAGATAGCCGGCGTCGCCCGTGCCGACCGGCAAGGGGCGGTTGATGTTATAGCCCAGCCCGTCGCCTTCGCCCGTTTCGTGTGCATGGCCCACGAAGAACGGCGTGGTGTTGTGCGCGTCCGCATGCATCGACACCGTCAGCACGTCGGGGCGGCGGTAGAAGATGCCCTGCGTGCCGTTGCCGTGGTGCACGTCCAGGTCCAGGATGGCCACGCGACGGTGCACGGCGCGCAGGTGCTGGGCGGCGATGGCCGCATTGTTCAGATAGCAAAAGCCGTTGGCGCGGTCCACATACGCATGGTGCCCGGGCGGACGGCACAGCGCATACGCGGCGCGTTCACCGTCCAGCACCAGTTGCGCCGCATGGGTCGCGCAATGCGCCGACCACGCGGCCGCCTCCCAGGTGCCGGCCCCGATGGGACACGCGGTGTCGCCCATGTGATAGCCGGCCAGCCCCACAATGTGATCCGGATACGTGCAGGGCTGCCCCGGAAACGGATGCACGTTGGCGACCACCTCTTCGGACGCGTCGGGCAATTCCTGCCACCTGGCATGGGCGGTTTCCAGGAAACGCAGGTACTGCGGCGTGTGGACGGCCGCGCGCGGCGCGGCGCCGTGGTCGGCCGGGGTGATGATCTCGTGCCCGTCGCGCTGCACGGCCGCCAACAGCCGGGCGCCGCGCTCGGGCTGCTCGTTGCTGCGCTTGACCTTGCCGCGCACGATGAAGAATTGCGGATCGTGAAGCTGATGCTTATCGCTATAGACGACTTTCATGGCTTGCCGCTGCCCCTTGGTTTTTCGCCCGCCGCGCCGTGCTGCGAGACGAACAGGTTGCGGACGTGCTCCCAGGCATCGTCCAGGTGAACCTTCATGCAGGCCTGCGCGGCCTGCACATCGCGCCGCGCCAACGCGTCCAGGATGGGCTGGTGCGTGGCCGCGACCATTTCCGGATCCTGGTAGACGTTGTCGATCAGCGAAATGATCATGCGCATTTCAGTCTGCGTACTGGAGAACAGGCGCAGCAGATACGCGTTGCCCGACAGTTCGCAGATCAGGGTGTGAAAGCTCAGGTCGAGTTCGATGCGACGGTGCTGCGGTGCGTCGGCAGCTTCGGCGATCATCAGGTCAAGCAACTGCGACAGGCGCGCCATGCCGGCCGCGTCCGCCTGCTCGCAGGCCGCCGCCACGGCGGTCATCTCCAGGCTCAGGCGGACCTGGAACAGGTCGTCGATCTCGCGCACGGACATCTCGCGCACGAAGAACCCGCGGCGCGGCTTGGATACGAGGATGCCCTGGCGTTCCAGACGGCGCGAGGCCTCGCGCACCGGCGCCCGGCTGATCGCCATCTGCCGGGCGATCTCAGCTTCGACCACGCGGCTGCCCGGCGGCAGCCTGCCTTGCACGATTGCCTGGGTGAGCCTGTCCTCCACCACGCCGACCAGGTCGGGGACATTGACGGATTCGAACGTACTGGAAGCGGCCGGGTTCTCGGTCATGGAATTCTCTATCAGGGTGATGAAAGACGGACTGCGCGTGAGCGGTATAACACCCCGTTTTTTTCCAGCATATCAGTGTTACTGCTAACTGTCGACAGTTGACGATAGGCACATAATGCCTCGCATCCGGCCGCTTCTGAAAGCCGATCTCAACGAGGACGCATCAATGGTCAATTCCCAGGAAACCGCGCCGCAAACGATGAGCGCGGCCGAGCAGACAGTTCGCCACGACCTGGCGGCGTGCTACAGGCTGATCGCCCATTTCGGCATGGACGACAGCATCTACACGCACATTTCGGCCCACGTGCCCGGCGAGCCGGGGGTATTCCTGATCAATCCCTACGGCCACCTGTTTCGTGACATCACCCCGGAATCGCTGGTCAAGGTCGGCATGGACGGCCGGCCGGTGGCCCCCACGCCCTACGACGTCAATCCCGCCGGGTTCACCATCCACAGCGCGGTACACGGCGGGCGCCCCGAAGTCGGTTGCGTGCTGCACACCCATACGGTCGCGGGTGTGGCGGTGTCGTCGCTGGCCTGCGGACTGCAGCCGGTGAATCAATGGGCGCTGCAGTTCTACAACCGCGTCGCTTACCACGACTACGAGGGCATCGCCCTGGACCTAGAAGAACGCGAACGGCTGGTGGCGGACCTGGGGCCGCATAAGGTCATGATCCTGCGCAACCACGGCCTGCTGACCACGGGCGCCACGGTCGCCGAAGCCTTCATCCTGATGCTCAACCTGGACCGCGCGTGCCGGGTGCAGTTGGCCATCCAATCGACCGGCCAGGCGACCTACCCGGTCAGCCCGCAAGTCAGCGAACGCACCGCGCGCCAGTACGCCAGCGGCGACACCAACCGCTTGCCCGGCGCGCCCGACCCCAGCGAACGCGAATGGCGCGCGCTGCTCAAGCTGGTCGAACGCCCGTCCGCCGCCTGACCGGCCCCACCGCCGTCCCCGCCTTTCCCGCCCCCATTTTTTTTCCGCCTCGGCGGCCCGTCACCAGGAGAACCCCATGAATCGACGCGACTTTCTGATCGCCAGCGCCGCCACGGCCGGATGGTGGAGCGGCAGCGCCGCCCTGCCCGCCTGGGCCGCGGCCGCCCGCAACGGCGTGCTGAACATCGCCGTGCAGCCGGAGCCGCCCGGGCTCATGCTGGGCATCATCCAGAACGGCCCCACCCAGATGATCGGGGGCAACATCTACGAAAGCCTGCTGCGCTACGACGAAAAACTGGCGCCCATGCCCGGCTTGGCCACGTCCTGGACCGTCAACGACACGGCCACCGTCTACACCTTCAAGCTGAAGGAAGGCGTGCTATGGCACGACGGCAAGCCCTTCAACGCGCATGACGTGGTGTTCAGCGTGGACCAGTTCCTGCGCAAGACCCATGCGCGGCTGCGCGCCGGCCTGGCCTTCGTGGACAGCATCAAGGCGCTGGACGACCACACTGTGGAATTCCGCCTGCCACGCCCCTTCGGCCCGTTCCTGGGCCTGTTCGAAGTCGGCACGATGCCCATGGTGCCGCGTCACATCTACGAAGGCACCGACTACCTGAGCAATCCGGCGAACAACACGCCCATCGGCACCGGCCCCTACAAGTTCAAGGAATGGCGCCGCGGCTCGTTCATCCAGCTGGTCCGCAACGATCAGTACCACGAGGCCGGCCTGCCCAGCGTGGAAACGGTCTACTTCCACGTCATTCCCGACGCCGCGTCGCGCGCTGCCGCCTTCGAATCCGGCAAGCTGGACATCCTGCCCGGCGGCACGGTCGAGTACTTCGACATCGAGCGCTTGAAGAGCCTGCCCAACGTCGAGATCACCACCAAGGGCTGGGAGTTCTTCGGCCCCCACTCGTTCATGTGGCTGAATAACCGCCACCCCGTGCTGGCCGATGTGCGCGTGCGCCGAGCCATCATGTATGCGCTGGACCGCGAAGCCATGCGCAATGTGGCCTGGTACGGCTTCGGCAAGGTCGCGACCGGCCCCTTCAACAGCACCGTCCGCTACCACACCGACGAGGTCACCCGCTATCCGCGCGACGTGGCGCGCGCCAAGCAATTGCTGAAAGAAGCCGGCTACAAGGGCCAGACCCTGCGCCTCCTGCCGCTGCCCTATGGCGAGACCTGGCAGCGCTTCGCCGAAATCGCGCGGCAGAACCTGGCCGAGGCCGGCATCAAGCTGGAAATGACCGCCACCGACGTGGCCGGCTGGAGCGAAAAGACCGCCAACTGGGACTACGACATCGCCTTCTGCTACCTGTACCAGTACGGCGACGCGGCGCTGGGCGTCAGCCGCAACTACCTCAGTTCCACGATCGCCAAGGGCTCGCCCTGGAACAACGTCGAGGGCTACAGCAACCCGAAGATCGACGACCTGTTCGAACGCGGGTCGCGCGAGGCCGACCCGCAAGCCCGCCGCAAACTGTATGAAGAAGCCCAGCGCATCCTGGTCGACGACGTACCGGTGGCCTGGCTGCTTGAACTGCAATTTCCCACGCTGTACCGCAACAACATCAAGAACCTGATCAATTCGGGCATCGGCATGAACGATAGCCTGGCGCGCGCCACGCTGGCCTGAGCCGCGACGACCCAGACAGGGGGAATGCCTCATGAAGAAACTTGCTTATCTGATGCGCCGCATCGTCCAGGGCCTACTGGTGCTGGCCCTGATCGCAGTCATCAATTTCCTGCTGATACGCGCCGCGCCCGGCGACCCGGCCGCCGTCATGGCCGGGGAAGCCGGCGCGACCGACGAAGTCTTCATGGCGCAGTTGCGGGAACGCTTCGGGCTGGACAAGCCCTTGCCCCAGCAGTTGGCGAATTATCTGTCGCACGCCGCACGGCTGGACCTGGGGGACTCCTACCGCCAGCAGCGCCCGGTGATGAGCCTGATCGCCGAACGGCTGCCGGCCACGCTACTGCTGACAATGACGGCCTTCGTGGTCTCGTTGACGATGGGGGTGGCGCTGGGCGCCTGGACCAGTGCCCGCGCGGGAACATGGGTGGACAGTCTGGTCAGCACGCTGTCCATGCTGTTCTACGCCACCCCGCTCTTCTGGCTGGCGCTGATGGGGGTGCTGCTGTTCTCCGTCAAGCTGGAATGGCTGCCGGGCTTCGGCTTCGAGACGGTGGGCGCCGGGCATGCGGGGCTGGCGCGCGCCGCCGACATCGCCAGCCACCTGGTGTTGCCCGCCGCCACGCTGGCGCTCTTCTACATGGCGGTCTATGCCCGGATGACGCGTACCGCCATGCTTGAGGTCGCGCAGATGGACTTCGTGAAGACCGCCCGCGCCAAGGGTTTGTCTGCGCGACGCATCCAGCGGCGCCACATCCTGCGCAATGCGCTGCTGCCGGTCATCACGCTGGCCGGCATCCAGGCCGGTTCCATGGTGGGCGGCACCGTGCTCATCGAGACCGTGTTCGCGTGGCCCGGCATCGGCCGCCTGATGTTCGATGCCCTGGTGCAGCGCGACTACAACCTGCTGCTGGGCACGTTCCTGATTACGGCCGCCCTTGCCGTGGCGTTCAACATCATCACCGACCTGCTCTACACGTTGGCCGACCCGAGGATCGAACTGCAATGAACAACGGATTCTGGCGGCGCTTCCGCCGCAACAAAGGGGCCGTGGCCGGCCTGGCCGTGATGGCGGCGGTGCTGCTACTTGCCCTGACCGCCCCGCTGATCGCCGCGCACGACCCCTGGGCCATGGTGCAGCGCCCGTTCCTGCCCCCGCTGGATATCGCGGGCCTGCCGTTCGGCACCGACACCCTCGGCCGGGACATCGGTTCGGGGCTGGCCTACGGCGCCCGCATCTCGCTGCTGATCGGGCTGATCTCCACCTTGGCCGGCCTGCTGATCGGCGTCTCGATCGGCGCATTGGCGGGCTATTACGGCGGCTGGATCGACAACAGCCTGATGCGCTTCACCGAGCTGTTCCAGGCGATCCCCAGCTTTGCGCTGGCCATCGTGCTCGTGGCGATCTTCCAGCCGTCGGTGGGGTCCATCGTGACCGCCATCGCGCTGGTGTCGTGGCCGCCCGTGGCCCGCCTGGTGCGCAGCGAATTCCTGACGCTGCGCCACCGCGACTTCGTCCATGCCGCGCACCTGGCGGGCGAATCAAACCTGCGCATCATCATCACGCAGATCCTGCCCAACGCCGCCGCCCCCATCGTCGTCATGGGCTCGCTGATGGTGGCCACCGCGATCCTGCTGGAATCCAGCCTGAGCTTCATGGGTCTGGGCGACCCCAACGTCATGAGCTGGGGCTACATGATCGGCGCCGCGCGCACTGCGCTTCGGCAGGCCTGGTGGATCAGCCTGTTCCCCGGCATCGCCATCCTGCTGACCGTGCTGGCGCTGAACCTGATCGGCGAAGGCCTGAGCGACGGCCTGAACACCCGCCTGGACGCAAGGAGCCGCGCATGACCGACTCCACTTCCCTTCTGGACATCCGGGGCTTGAGCATCCAGCTGCCGGCCGGCGCCGACCGCGCCCTGGCCGTCAAGGAAGCCAGCCTGTCCATCGCCAGCGGCGAAACGCTGTGCATCGTGGGCGAAAGCGGCTCGGGAAAATCCATGATTGCCAACGCAGTCATGGGCCTGTTGCCCCAGCCTTTGGTGCGCCCCGTCGCGGGCAGCATCGTCTTCCAGGGCCATGACCTGCTGACCCTGCCCGAACCGCAGTGGCGCGCGCTGCGCGGCAACCGCATCGGCATGATCTTCCAGGACCCGATGTCGGCCCTGAACCCCGTCATGCGCATCGGCGACCAGCTGGAAGAAGCGCTGGACGCGCACCTGAAACTGTCTTCCGCCGACAAGCGCGCACGCATCATCGCGGCCTTGACCGACGTGCGCTTGCCGGACCCGGCAGCCATCGCCGCCAGCTATCCGGGCCGGCTGTCCGGCGGACAGCGCCAACGCGTCATGATCGCCTGCGCGCTGATGCTGGAGCCCGCGCTGCTGATCGCCGACGAACCCACCACCGCCCTGGACGTGACCACCCAGGCGCAGATCCTGGACCTGATCCGCGATCTGCAGGCCAAGCGCGGCACCGCCGTGCTGTTCATCACGCACGACTTCGGCGTGGTGTCGCAGATTGCCGACCGCGTGGCCGTCATGCAGCTGGGCCAGATCGTCGAGGCCGGCACCGCCGACCAGGTGCTGGGCCATCCGCGCCATGACTACACGCGCAAGCTCATCGCCGCCATTCCCCATGGAATGCCCGCTGTTGGCGCCGCCGCCGCGCAACACGCGGTGCTGCTGGACGTGCGCGACGTAAGCAAGACCTATGTTTCCGGCGGCGGCCTGTTCCGGCGCGGCCGGGAAACCCCGGCCATGCGCGGCATCAGCTTCAGCCTGCGGCGCGGTGAAGTATTGGGGCTGGTCGGAGAATCCGGGTCCGGGAAATCCACATTGGGTCGGTGCATTGCGGGATTGCTGGCCCAGGACAGCGGCCAGATCCTGTTCAACGGCAAGGTCCGCGGCGCCCAGGGCGGCGCGCGGCCCGAACCCGGCCGCATCCAGATGGTGTTCCAGGACCCGCAGGCATCGTTGAATCCGCGGCATACCGTGGGCCGTTCGATCATGGCCGGCCCCCTCGCCCAAGGCATGGCGCCCGCCCACGCTCAGGCGCGCGCGGCCGAACTGCTGCAGCTGGTCGGGCTTAGCCCGGACGCCGTCAAACGCTACCCGCATGAATTCTCCGGCGGCCAGCGCCAGCGCATCGGCATCGCCCGCGCGCTGGCGTCAGACCCCGAGTTGATCGTGGCCGACGAACCCGTTTCGGCGCTGGACGTGTCGGTTCAGGCGCAGGTCCTGGCCCTGTTCGCCAGCGTGCGGGAACAGTTCAAGCTCAGCATGCTGTTCGTCACCCACGACCTGCGCGTCGCGGCGCAGATGTGCGACCGCATCGCCGTCATGCAGCAAGGCCGCATCATCGAATGCGGCCCCGCCGCGCAGATCATCCAGGAGCCCGAACAGGCCTACACGCGCGAACTGGTACAGGCGGTGCCTGATTTCACCCGCATCGTCTCCGGACGCCACGGGCGCGAGGCGGCCGTCGCATGAACGCCCCGCACCCCTCCTCCGTGCGGCCGCCCTGCATCGCCCTGCTCAGCCGCGTGCTTGACATGCGTTACCTGGTGCCGGCCTTCCAGGCGCTGCGCCCCGATATCGCCTGGCGCACCGCCGACAACCTGGGCGTGCCCGAAGACATCGACGCCGCCGTCTGTTGGCTGCCGCCCGCCGGCCTGCTGCGCACGCTGCCCAACCTGCGCCTGATCCAATCGATCGGCGCGGGCGTGGACCACATCTACGCCGACTCCGCCCTCCCGACCGATGTGCCGGTCTGCCGCATCGCCGAAACCGGCATGGCCGACGGCATGACCACCTACGTGACCTGGGCGGTCATCAACCACCACCGCCACTTCCCCGACTACGTCCGCAACCATGCGCAGGGCCTGTGGCGCGAAAGCCCCATCGTGCCGCCGTCCGCGCACCGCGTCGCCATCGCCGGGCTGGGCCGGCTGGGCATGAAGGCGGCAAGCACGCTGGCCGCACTGGGCTATCCCGTTTCCGGCTGGAGCCGCACCCCCAAACCCGATCTGCCTGCGGGCGTCACGGGCTATCACGGGGCGGACGGGCTGCCCGCGCTGCTGGCCAACGCCGACACGCTGGTGTGCCTGCTGCCGCTGACAGGCGAAACGCGCGGGTTCCTGAACGCCGCGACCTTCGCCCAACTGCCCAAGGGCGCCCATGTCATCAACGCGGGGCGCGGCGAACATCTGGACGCGCAAGCCCTGCTCGATGCGTTGGACGCCGGCCAGCTTTCCTACGCAACGCTGGACGCCACCCCCGAAGAACCGCTGCCCGCCGACCACGCGCTGTGGCGCCACCCGCGCGTCCTGGTCACGCCGCATATCGCCACCCGCACGCCGGCAGCGGCTATCGCCGCGCAAACCTTGGAGAACCTGAGCCTTGTGCAATGCGGAAAGCGCCCCGACACTTGCGCGGACGCCACGCTGGGGTATTGATGCCCGTGAGCCGAAAAGCGCCGCGGCCGAACTGCGTGTCCCTCACAGCCGGCCGCGATCAGACGTTACGGGGTCATCCATGGGCGGTTTCGGATGCCGTCGCCAGCGGCGGTTGGAAGCGGCGCAGGCGCAGCGCGTTGCCCAGCACGAAGACGCTCGACATCGCCATGGCGCCTGCGGCGAAGACCGGCGACAGCAGCACGCCCCAGGTGGGATACAGCGCACCGGCGGCCACGGGGATCAGCGCCGTGTTGTAGGCAAAAGCCCAGAACAGGTTCTGGCGGATGTTGCCGATGGTGGCTTTCGACAGCGCGATGGCGTTGGGCACGCCCAGCAGGTTGCCGGACATCAGCACGACATCGGCGGACTCGACTGCCACGTCGGTGCCGGTGCCGATGGCCAGGCCCACGTCGGCCTCTGCCAGCGCCGGCGCATCGTTGATGCCGTCGCCGACGAACGCAATCTGGCCATGCGCCGCCCTCAGCCGGCACACTGCCTCCACCTTGCCTTCCGGCAACACCTCGGCCACCACTTCATCGATACCCAATTGCTTGGCGATGGCCTGGGCCGTACGGGCGTTGTCGCCCGTGATCATGGCCACCTTCAGGCCAAGCTGGTGCAACGCCGCGATAGCCCCGGGCGTGCTGGGCTTGATCGGGTCGGCAACGGCGATGATGGCGGCCAGCCGGCCATCGATCGCGGCATACAGCGGCGACTTGCCCTCGTCGCCCAGCCGCTCGGCGGTTTGCGCAAAGCCACCCACGTCCAGGCCCAGTTCACGCATGTAGCGGTCAGCGCCCACTTCCACGCGGGCGCCGCCCACCGTGGCGCGCACGCCCATGCCCGTGACCGACTCGAAATCCGTCATGGCCGGCAACGCGGCGCCGTCTTCCACGGCGGCGTCGACAATGGCGCGGGCGATCGGATGCTCTGACCGCGATTCCACCGCGGCCACCTTCGCCAGCACCTCGTTGCGATCAAAGCCGGCAGCGATTTCCAGATCGGTCAGGACCGGGCGGCCTTCCGTCAACGTGCCGGTCTTGTCCACGGCCACCACCTGGGCATCCTTGAGCAATTGCAGCGCCTCGCCCTTGCGGAACAGCACGCCCATCTCGGCGCCTCGGCCGGTGCCGACCATGATGGAGGTCGGCGTCGCCAGACCCATGGCGCAAGGGCAAGCGATGATCAGCACCGCCACGGCATTGACCAGCGCAAAAGTCAGCGCAGGCGACGGTCCGAACATGAGCCACACCAGGAAGGTCAGCACGGCGGCGACCATCACCGCCGGCACGAACCACAGCGTCACCTTGTCGACCACCGCCTGGATCGGCAGCTTGGAGCCTTGGGCCTGTTCGACCAGGCGGACGATCTGCGCCAGCATGGTCTGCCCGCCCACGGCGGTGGCGCGCAGCGTCAGCGCGCCCTTCTGGTTGACGGTTCCGCCGACGACGGCGCTGCCTGCCTGCTTCTCGACGGGGATGGGCTCGCCGGTGATCATCGATTCGTCCACGAAGCTGCTGCCCTCGATCACTTCGCCATCGACCGGCACCCGCTCGCCGGGCCGGACTTCCACCCTATCGTCCAGGACCACGTCGTTGATCGGAATGTCCACGATATGGCCATCGCGCAAGACGTGCGCGACCTTGGCCTGCAGGCCGACCAGACGCTTGATCGCCTCGGACGTGCGTCCCTTGGCGCGGGCCTCCAGATAACGGCCCAGCAGGATCAGCGCCACGATGACGGCAGCCGCCTCGTAGTAGACGTTCACGGTCCCGGCCGGCAGTAGCCCCGGGGCAAACGTGGCCACCAGCGAATAGCCGAACGCGGCCGCGGTGCCAACCGCGACCAGCGAATTCATGTCCGGGGCCAGGCGGGCCAGCGCCGGAAAGCCCTTCAGATAGAAGCGCCGGCCCGGCACGGCCAGCACCAGCAGCGTCAGCGCGAACTGCAAATACCAGCTCTCCTGGATGCCGATGGTGTGCATGACCCATTCGTGCATGCCGGGGATGAGGTGCGAGCCCATTTCCAGCACGAACACGGGAAAGGCCAACACGCTGGCCAGGACCAGGTCGCGCTTGAGTTCCGCTCGTTCGGCATCCTTCTTTTCCGCGGCAGCCGCTTCGGCCTGCGCGCCGGTATCGACGGGACGCGCCTCGTAACCGGCCTTCTCGATGGCCGCGATCAGGTCTGGCACCGCGGCCACGCCGTGCACCGTGGCGCGTTCGGTCGCCAGGTTCACCGTGGCCTGCGTGACGCCGGGCACCGCCTTCAGCGCCTTCTCGACGCGGCCCACGCACGACGCGCAGGTCATGCCTCCAACCGCCAGCTCAACAGCGCCGGCAGGCACGTCGTAGCCCACCTTTTCGACCGCCTGGATCAACGCCATGCGATCGACCGGCCCCACCGCGACGATATCCGCGCGCTCGGTGGCCAGGTTCACGGAAACCTTGCCGACGCCCTCGACCTTGGTCAGAGCGGCCTCGACCCGGCCCACGCAACTTGCGCAGGTCATGCCCTCGATAGGCAGGCTTATCGTGGCTGCAAAGGCGCGAGCGTCACGGGTACTTGGCATGCTCATGGCTTGCTCCCATCGTTCAAAGTAGGCATAAGGGATACGTTAAAGCTTCCAACCTTGGGAAGGTCAAGCGCATGTTTTTTATCTCACCGGGCCGGACGCAGCTTGCTCTTGTGGCGTGAACAACCCGTCGATCAGCACCATCGCTGCATCGGCGTGCAGGCCATGGTACTTTCCGCCTGCGAAGTGGCGGTCTTCTGGCCGCACCCAGGCACGGTAAGCCTTCACGCCGCCGGACACTGACTTCATGCCGTTTCGGGAGATTGGGAATATGGTGCGCAAGTGCAAGGCGTTGGCGAATGTGAAAGCGAAGGCCGGCCGGGCCGCCGCATTGGCCGTTGCAGGCTTATTGAGCGGATGTTCCGTGTCTTCCGGGCTATGCGACGCGTTCGGGCCCAGCAAGCATGCGTCCATGGCGATTCCCCAAGACGCCTCGGTAGAAGAGGTTTTCGCATGCATCGATCAGGAGATCACCGCAGGCGCCGATCGCAGCTCCCTTGTTGAAAGGGGCTACGCGGTCCGGGATCCTGAGGCGGGCATGCTCGAGACCGAGCACTACAGCACGCCCAACGTCTCCGGCTTCCGCCTGAGGGCCGAGGTGTCGAAGAAGGCATCCCGGCTGGATCTCTCGTTGCGGGGCGCGGGCGCCTACTGCACGGATCTTGGCGTCGACCACGAAATGTCGAAGCTGAAGTCAGGCGTGTCCCGTTGCCTTCAGCGTTGAGGATGACGCCAGACCTTCAGCGGCAGGGTTCCGCTGGCAACGCGTAGCCGATCGTGATGGCGTTGACCGGAACCTCCTTGAACGCGACCGCGGCGGCGCTATCAAATCGGGTCTCGCAGTTGAACTTCCTGTTGACCACGTAATCCTGGCCCGCGGCTTTCTTCCTGTGCGCCTCCCATTGGTCCGCGGCATCTGCCGCCTTGCCACCCGCCAGCACCATTTCCATCAGCACCTCCATGCCGCCCGCCGAACGCGCCGGGCATGATGGGTTGCCCGGCCTTGGGCGCGTACTCGCCGATGAAGCTGTGCAGATCGGCCTCGCAGCCGTTGGCCAGTTCCATCCGCAGCGCCGATACCTTGCCATTGCCGATCGTGGCCGTGATCTGGCATTCCTGAACGCGGAATACATGCGTTAGTGTGCTCATGCGGCCTGCGCACCGCGCCGATCGGCGGCAATTTCCAGGCGTCAAAATTCTACCGCGAGCCACCATTGTTGCCATTGCGGCAACACCATGGTCCCTTGGCCGGGTCTTCTGTCGATCTTCATGCGGACCTACGATTTGGGCGTGGTTCACGCATACGCAGCCCCCCGGTCCGCACCGCCGAAACCCGTCCACCCACATCAAGGAATCCATCATGAGTCAACGCCTGAACGCCTTTGCCCAATCGCCCGAGCTTTTCAAGAAATTCGTCGAATTCGGCATGCTCTTGAGATCCGGCGCGATCGAGCAGCCGATCCTGGATCTGATCGAGATCCGCGCCTCGCAAATCAACGGCTGCGGGTTTTGCCTGGACATGCACGTAAAAGAGGCCAAGATCCACGGCGAACGCGAACTGCGCCTGCATCACGTTGCGATCTGGCGCGAATCCACCGAGTTCTCGCCGCGCGAGCGCGCCTGCCTGGCCTGGACCGAAGCCCTGACGACGTTGGGTGCGCACGGTGTGCCCGACGAAACCTATGAGCGCGTGCGGGCTGAACTGTCGGAAAAAGAAATCTCGGACCTCAGCTTCGCCGTCATGGCGATCAACGGCTGGAACCGCCTGAACGTCGGCTTCAAGACCGTTCCCGGTTCGGCCGATAAGGCCTATGGCCTGGACAAAGCCAAGTTCAACTAAGGACTCGTCATGAAAACCCTCGTCATCGGCGGTACGGGCCTGATCGGCTCCAAACTCGTCAAGCTCCTTATCGAACGCGGCCATGACGCCATTGCCGCATCGCCCGCCACGGGTGTGAATACGATCACGGGCGAAGGCCTGGATGTCGCGCTGGCCGGCGTCGACACCGTCGTCGACGTGGCCAACTCCCCTTCATTCGAAGATAGGGCCGTGCTGGAATTCTTCCAGGTTTCGGGCCGCAACCTGCTGGCGGCGGAAGCCCGCGCCGGCGTGCGCCACCACGTGGCGCTATCGGTGGTGGGCACCCATCGTCTGGCCGAAAGCGGATACTTCCGAGGCAAGATCGCCCAGGAGCAACTGATTGTGGCCGCCGGCATCCCGTACACCATCGTTCACAGCACGCAATTCTTCGAATTCCTGGGCGGCATCGTGCAATCGGGCACCCAGGGCGACGAAATTCGGCTGTCCCCGGCCTTTGTGCAGCCCATCGCATCCGACGATGTGGCGCAGGCCATGGCCGATGCCACCTTGGCGGCGCCCGTGAACGGCACGGTGGAAATCGCTGGCCCCGAACGGGTACGCCTGGCCGAGCTGGTCCAACGTTACCTGCGGAAAACCGGAGACGCGCGCAGGGTGCAAACGGACCCGGGCGCACGCTACTTCGGCGCATTGCTCGACGACGACACCCTGGTGCCGGGATCGGGGCCGCGCCTGGGCAAGATCGACTTCGAGACCTGGTTCAGCCAATCGGGCGCAAAAAAATAGCAGCAGGAGGAGGTCCTTCATGCGCAAACTGCGGCCCCCTCCCCTGACGCTCCTGGACAAGTACCGGGGGCCGGATTTCCTTCCCCTGTACACGACCAGCGTGACGGTGCGCGGCGGCGAGGCCGCGCACGGCCGCGCATCCGGCATCGCCATTTCGGACGACGGCGAACTGCTGGTGGAACTGCGGCTGCCGGTGGAACTGGGGGGGCCGGGCGGCGGCACCAATCCCGAACAGCTGTTCGCTGCCGGCTATGCGGCGTGCTTCCACGGCGCGCTAAGCATGTTGGCGGCGCGCGCCGGCCTGTCCATTCCTGATGCCTCCGTGACCGCCACGGTATCGTTCGGCCGCGACCCCATCGATGGCTTGTTCACGGTCACTGCGGACATCAACATCCACCTGCCCGGCGTCATCAAGGCCATGGCCGAAGAGCTGGTGCGCAACACCGAACGCCTGTGCCCGTATTCCAAGATGGCGCAAAACGGAATCGAAAGCGTGGTCGTGCTGACGCAATAGCGGTTTACGCAGATTTCAACAGCAAACTATCCAGGATCTGGAAGTCCCCCGCGCGGATGCCTTCGGTCATGTAGTCGATGAAGACGCGCATGCGCGCCGGCAGGTGCTCCCGGCTCAGGAAACACAGGTAATGCCCGCGGTCGTCCGGCGCGTATTGCGGCAGGCACGCGACCAGGTTGCCCGCGCGCAAGTGATCACAGACCTGGTAGCCCGCCATCTGCGCAATGCCGTGGCCCTCCAGCACCGATTGCAGCACCAGATCCGCGTCGTTGAACGTCAGCATGGCGGGCGGCGCAACCTTGCGCAACTGGCCGTTCACCTTGAATTCCCACTCGTAAATGCGCCCCGACGCGAACAGGAAGTTCACACAATGGTGGCCGGCGATTTCCTCGACGCTGCCAGGCAGCCCATGCTTGGCAGCATAGGCGGGCGACGCGCATAGCATCATCTGCATGGGAATCACTTTCTTGGCAATCACGCGGCTGTCTTCCATCCGGCCATTGCGGAACGACACGTCGACGCGGTCGGTTGTGAAGTCGGTAGGCCCGTCATCCAGCAACAGTTCGACCGAGATATTCGGGTTGGCCGCGCGGAACCCATCCAGCAGCGGTGCGACGACTTTGCGGCCGAAACCCACCGTGGCGCACACGCGCAATAACCCCGAGGGCGGACCTTCGCGCAGGTCCCGCATGTCGTCCAGCGCCCGAATGATCTGCGCCACGCCGGGATGGCACTGATCATAGAAGCGTTTGCCCTCAACGGTCAGCGAGGTGTTGCGCGTAGTGCGAACGAACAGGCGGATGCCAAGCTGGTCTTCCAGTTTTTGCACACTGCGGCTGACGGCGGACCGGCCGATGCCCAGCCGGTCGCCCGCCTTGGCAAAGTTGCCTTCGACGGCGACGGCGATGAACGCCATGACACCGGCATAGCTGGTGGCGAAGCTGTCGGCCAGGGAATCTGGTCCGTTGGCCGGAAGGGAAGCGGAGACGGGTGTCGGCATGATGGCGGCGTCGCAAAGTAGGTTGATCCTACCGTTAAGACGGCGCACCCTGCCGCTTTGTGACATCGGACACAAAAAAGCTGGCCTTTCCGGGAGGAACGGCCAGCTTTCGACGCCATGGCGCCCGGCGTCCCGGGCCGGCGTCGAACGTCATTCGTCCCTATTTCACCAGCGTGAGGACGGGCGCCCCCTGCTTCTTGACCAGGACGACCAGAAACCTGGCCGGCTGGGTCTGGCTGGCATTGCGGCCCACGGTGTGGACGTCGTGCGGGCCTTCGTAGAACGTCTGGCCGGGGGTCAGCGTTACCTCCTTGCCGCCTTTGACCTGCATGACGATGCTGCCTTCCAGCACATAGACGAAGCTGTGGGCGTCGTGACGGTGGACCGGATCGACCGCGCCGGGCGGATAGTCGACGACGATCATCAGCGCGTCCTTGCCGGGAATGTCCGGCAGATCCTTGCTCATCAGCTCCGTGACTATCGCGTCGGGCGGCGTCGCGCCGGAAGCGGCGTGGGCAAGCGGGCTCAGCAGCGCTACCGTGGCGATAAGGGGCAACCCGAACTTCAAGATCTTCAACATGGCCTGTCCTTGGCGGCGTGATGGAAATCCCATCGTAGGAGCGCCGGCCACGCCGCGGTAGATCCGCGGAAGGGATCACCATGTTGCCCAGCACGCACCAACGCCCGCGCAGGACGCCGGGGTCAGCGTTGTGCCAGCGCCGCCGCGATGCGCGCGAGCTTGTCCGGATTGCGCTGCACCAGGACCCGCGTCAGGCGTTCACCGTCCGTTTCGTAGGACTGGACCGATTCAAGCTGGCCATCGATGAAACGCAACAGGGTCCATTGGCCGTTCACCTGGACCACGTCGGTGCGCAGCCCGTCGCGGAACCGGCGCTTGCCGGCGTAGAACAGCTGCGCCAGGCGTTTGCCACCCACCAGGCTGGCAAAGCTGGAGACCTTGCCGCCGCCGTCGCCGATAAGTTCAGCGTCGTCGCTCAACAGCGCATGCAGGCCGTGGAAGTCGCTGCGCTGCATCGCGTCGGCAAAGGCGTGCAACAGGCGCTGCAACGTCGCCCGAGGCACGGCCTCGCGCGGCGCGCCCTGGCGCAACTGCAGCTTGGCCCGCCGCACAAGCTGGCGGACCGCGGCCTGGGTCTTGTCCAGTGTCAGCGCAATGTCTTCATAGTCGGCGTCGAACACCTCGCGCATCAGGAATGCCGCACGGGCGTCCGGCGAAAGACGTTCCAGCATGTACAGGAAGGCCACCGACACATCGTCGGCGTGTTCGTGGATCTGTTCCGGCGTGGCGGGCGCGGCCATCAGCATCGGTTCAGGCAGCCAGACGCCCACGTAATTCTCCCGTTCGGCCTTGGCGGCGCGCAAACGGTCGATGGACAGCCGGGTGGTGGCAGTGACCAGCCAGGCTTCGGCATTGTGCACGGCGGCACGGTCGGTGCCGTGCCAACGCAACCAGGCTTCCTGCACCACGTCTTCCGCCTCGGCGACGGCACCCAGCATGCGGTAGGCGATCGCGTACAGGCGGGGACGATGACGCTCAAAACAGTGCGCGGGGTCGGTCATGGAGTGGGTCAACGCCAAGGGAGGCGAACCGGAAGAAGCGTATTCTGCCGCAGCCGCATAGCGGCGACAAGCGCACGCGTGCGAGGCTTGCCCGGGTTCTCCTGTACCCGGCCGCATGGACTACCGCGCAATGACCGTCGGAACGAGTTCCGGTGCGCAGCGATGCGTCAGGGCATTGGTGCGCGGCGCACAACAGCGTGCTTCCCGCCGCGGATCTACCGGGCTCAAGGCCCCATCTCTACGATGGCTCCACTCTCCACGCAGAGGCCTCCCCCCGACTCTCACCACACCAGGAGCATCCCCATATGACCGCCAACACCTTCACCATCACTGACGGCACGCCTGTCGATCTGGTGCCCTCCCGCTACGCCTTGCGGATCGGCGACATCGACGCGCTGGTGGTCAGCGACGGCGTGCTGCCGCTGCCCACCGCCACGATGGCCACCAATGCAGACCCTGCCGACCTGGCGGACTGGCTCAGCCACATGTTCATGCCGCCCGACGCGTTCGACTGGCCCTTGAACGTGATGGTGGCCCGCAGCGGCGACCAGACCATCCTGATCGACGCCGGGCTGGGCGGGCAATTCCCCGGCTTCCCGCGCGCGGGGCAATTCCCCCAGCGCCTGGCGTCCGCCGGCATTCCACTGGAATCCGTGACGGACGTGATCATCACTCATATGCACATGGACCACGTGGGCGGGTTGCTCGTGGCCGGCGTGAAGGAGCGCCTGCGTCCTGATGTGCGCATCCACGTGTCGGCAACCGAAGTCGCGTTCTGGACCTCACCCGATTTCACCCGAACCGTCATGCCCAAACCCGTGCCCGACGTGCTCCGCTCAACCGCCACCGCTTTCTACAACGAGTACCGTGACCGCTTGTGCATCTTCGAGGACAGGCATGAAGTTGCGCCGGGTGTAATCGTGCGCCTCACAGGCGGCCACACGCCGGGACACAGCGTGGTTGACCTGGTGTCGGGCGGCGAGCGGCTGACCTTCGCCGGCGACGCCATGTTCCCGGTGGGGTTTGACCATCCCGACTGGCACAACGGCTTCGAGCATGATCCCGATGAATCGGCCCGCGTTCGCATCGGCCTTTTCCAGGAGCTGGCCGAGAACGGCGGGCTGCTGGTGGCTGCCCATTTGCCGTTCCCGTCCGTCGGTCGGGTCGCCGTCAATGGCGACGCCTTCCGCTGGGTCCCGGTCATCTGGGATTACTGACCGGGTCCACCGCTTAACGGCAGCGCTCTGCCGGCAATCCGTCGCCAATCGTGATGGCGTCGGCCTCGGCAACGGGACCGAACCGGGGTCGGCGGCATCCGCCGGCGATTTAATTGACCTTCTTACCCGCCGTTGGTACATATAGATGCGCAACTGCACTTGATTCCTGATTATTCTCACCGGAGGATTTTTATGAGCAAGCGAATTGTTGTCGTAGGCGGTGGGGTTGGCGGCACCATGCTGGCCAACCAATTGGTCTCCAAGCTATACCCCGAGGTGTCGCGAGGCGAGGTCAGCATCACGTTGTTGTCGGATTCCCCTGACCATTACTACAAGCCCGCCTTCATGTATGTGGCCTTCAATCTTTTCTTCCAGGAAGAGTTGAAACGCCCGGAGCGTTCCCTGTTGCGCCCCGAGATCCATTTCCACGTCGATAAAGTCACGCGGTTTGAATTCAACAGCCAGGAATTGCTGACACAACAGGGCAAGCGCTACGGCTATGACTACCTGGTCATCGCCACGGGTTGCATCCCTGCGCCCGAGCGCATAGAAGGCCTGAAAGAAGCCGGCGATCATTTCTACCAGTACGCGCCTGCTCGCCAGTTGGCCAACCGGCTGTCCAAGATCGAGAAAGGCCGGATCTTCATCAGCGTCACCTTCCCGAAGACGCCGAACGTGCCGCACCAATGCGGTATCGCGCCCATTGAAACCACCCTGATGCTGGACGACTACTTGCGCCGTCGCGGCGTGCGCGACAAAGTCGACATCATCTACACCTACCCCACCACGTCGCAACTCCTGCGCAACTGCCTGTTCCTGCAACAACCCACTTGCGAGGTGCTGCCCGCCATCTTCGAGCAGCGCGGCATCACGTTCCAGCGCGGTTTCACGCTGGCGCGCGTGGACCCCGAGGCCCGCGTCGCCTATTCCGCGGAAGGCGGCGAGCAGCCGTTCGACATCCTGATGGCGACGCCGCCCATACGCGCCGTCGATGCCGTGCTGGAGTCAGGCATATCCCAAGCGGAGGACAACGAAGGCTGGCTGCCGACAGACCACGAGACCATGCAGGTGTATGGGTTGCGCAATGTCTACGTCATCGGCGATACGGTGGACCTGCCGGTCAGCAAAGCGGGCGGCTCGTGCCATAACCAGGCGCCCGTCATCGCCAACAACATCGCGGGCGAAATCCGCCTGGGCCACCCGTGCAGCGCCTACGAAGGCCGTGTGCAGGCGGTTGCTCAGATGGGTCTGAACGCGGGCATGCCCCTCTGGTACGACTACACCCATGACGTGCAGCCCACCCCGCCCACGAAACTGGGCGGACTGCTTCGGCATGGATTCAACCGAGGGCTTTACTGGGCGGTCGCAAGGGGAATGCTATGAACATGAATACCCACGATGAAACGCTGCAGGCGCTGGCCGGCAAACTGCGGCCGCTTGTCGACAGCCAACGGCTGGACAACATCGTCGACCTGATCTCGCTGACTTCCGACCTGGTGGATCTGCTGGATCAGCCCATGGTCGAAAAGCTTGGATTGCTGTCCGAACAAGCGGCGGGCGCCGCATGGACGGCCGCCAACAGCGTGCGCGCCGCCCATGCGCAAACGCTGGCAGAAGCGCATCCCCCCAGCCTGCTTGGCCTGCTGGCGCTACTGCGTGACGAAGACACGCGACGCGGAGTGGCGCTGGTGCTGCGCTCGCTGCAGAGCGTGGGGCGGCAGATGGGTGCGCAGCGGGCCGATTACATCGCCCCCTGAACTGGCGCGCCAAGGACAAGCCACTCACTCACCTTCCCGCCCGGCACGTAAATCCCTCAACCCCCATTCCAACTGGCGCCATCGCCAATGGTGGTCGCGCATCCGTCCCGGATGTCCGCCATGGCTGAATCGGCACCGCCGCCGCGCGGGACGCGGCAAAAAAAAGCCCGGCTTGCGCCGGGCTTTCTTGCGGGTTACTGCAAGGTTCGGGTGAAGACAAATTCGCCGTCCTGCCAATCCACCGGCACCACGTCGCGTGGGCCGAACTTGCCTTCCAGGATCAGGCGAGCCACCGGGTTCTCGATCTGCTGCTGGATGGCGCGCTTCAAGGGGCGCGCGCCAAACACCGGATCGAAGCCAGAGCGGGCCAGTTCCGCCAGGGCGGACTCGGTGACTTCCAGGCGCATCTCCTGTTTTTCCAACCGTGCGCCAAGACGGCGCAGCTGGATGCGGGCGATGGACTCGATGTGCTGAGCCTCCAGTCCGTGGAACACGACTACTTCGTCGATACGGTTCAGGAACTCGGGCCGCAGGGTCTGCTTGAGCTCGCCCCACACCACTTCCTTGACCACGTCGTACGGCTGGCCGGCCAGGCTCTGGATGTGATGCGAACCCAGGTTCGACGTCATCACGATCACCGTGTTGCGGAAGTCCACCGTACGGCCCTGGCCATCGGTCAGGCGGCCGTCGTCCAGCACTTGCAGCAGCACGTTGAACACGTCCGGATGGGCCTTTTCCACTTCATCCAGCAAGATCACGCTGTACGGCTTGCGGCGCACGGCCTCGGTCAAGTAGCCGCCCTCTTCGTAGCCCACGTATCCGGGCGGTGCGCCGATCAGCCGCGCCACCGAATGCTTTTCCATGAACTCGCTCATGTCGATGCGGATCAGGTGCTCTTCGGAATCGAACATGAATTCGGCCAACGCACGCGTCAACTCGGTCTTGCCCACGCCGGTCGGGCCCAGGAACAGGAACGAACCGTAAGGCCGCGCCGGGTCCGCCAGGCCGGCACGCGAACGCCGGATGGCATCGGAGACCAGGCGCACGGCCTCGTCCTGACCCACCACGCGCTTGTGCAGGAATTCTTCCATGTGCAAGAGCTTTTCGCGCTCGCCTTGCATCATCTTGGACACGGGGATGCCCGTGGCCCGCGACACGACTTCGGCGATTTCCTCGGCGCCGACACGGGTGCGCAGCAGACGCGGGCGGGATTCGTCGCCCTCGGCATTTTCAGCGGCTTGCGCGGCCCCCACTTCGGCGGCCTTCAGGCGCGACTCCAGGTCGGGCAGCTTGCCGTATTGCAACTCGGCCAATTTGTCGAACTGGCCCTTGCGCTGCAATTCGGCCATTTCGGCGCGCACGCTGTCGATCTCTTCCTTGATGGCCTGCGTGCCTTGCACGGCCGCCTTTTCGGCCTTCCAGATTTCCTCGAAGTCGTTGTATTCGCGTTGCAGCTTTTCCAGTTCGTCTTCGATGACGCCCAGGCGGCGCTTGGACGCGTCGTCGGTTTCCTTCTTGACGGCTTCGCGCTCGATCTTCAACTGGATGATGCGGCGATCCAGCTTGTCCATCACTTCCGGCTTGGAGTCGATTTCCATGCGGATACGCGCACCGGCCTCGTCGATCAGGTCGATGGCCTTGTCGGGCAGGAAGCGGTCGGTGATGTAGCGGTGCGACAGCTCGGCCGCGGCCACGATGGCCGGGTCGGTGATCTCGACGCCGTGGTGGATCTCATAGCGTTCCTGCAACCCGCGCAGGATGGCGATGGTGGATTCCACATCGGGTTCGTCGACCAGCACCTTCTGGAAGCGCCGCTCCAGCGCCGCGTCCTTTTCGATGTACTTGCGGTATTCGTCCAGCGTGGTGGCGCCGATGCAATGCAGCTCGCCGCGCGCCAGCGCCGGTTTGAGCATGTTGCCCGCGTCCATCGCACCTTCGGCCTTGCCCGCACCGACCATGGTGTGCAGCTCGTCGATGAAGACGATGTTGCTGCCGTCGTCCTGGCCCAGCTCTTTCAGCACGGCCTTCAGGCGTTCTTCGAATTCGCCGCGGAACTTGGCGCCCGCCAGCAGCGCGGCCAGGTCTAGCGACAGCACGCGCTTGCCGCGCAGGCTCTCGGGCACTTCGTCGTTGACGATGCGTTGCGCCAGGCCTTCGACGATGGCGGTCTTGCCCACGCCAGGTTCGCCGATCAGGACCGGATTGTTCTTGGTGCGGCGCTGCAGGATCTGGATGGTGCGGCGGATTTCGTCGTCGCGGCCGATCACCGGATCCAGCTTGCCCTGGCGGGCGCGCTCGGTCAGGTCCATGGTGTACTTGGACAGCGCTTCGCGGTTGGATTCGCCTTCGGCGCCGGACACGTTTTCACCGCCGCGCACGGCGTCGACCGCGGCTTCAAGGGCTTTTTTCTGCAGGCCTGCCTCACGCAGGATGCGGCCGGCCTCGCCCTTGTCGTCGGCCACCGCCAGCAGGAACAGTTCGCTGGCGATATAGGTGTCGCCGCGGCGGGCGGCCTCCTTGTCGGTGCGGGTCAGCACCGCGTTCAGATCGCGGCCGACCTGCACGTTGTCGTCGCCCTGCACTTGCGGCAGCGCCTTCATCGCGCTTTCCAGCGCGGGTTGCAAGCGGTTGACCGCTACACCGGCGCGCGCCAACAGGCTGCCCGCGCCGCTATCCGGATCGGACAGCAAGGCGGAGAGCACGTGGACGGGCTCGATATAGGGATGGTCGTTGCGGGCGGCCAGACTTTGGGCGTCGGCCAGGGCTTGCTGGAACTTGGTAGTCAGTTTGTCGAATCGCATAATGGTCGTTTGGCTTGTTGGGGAGCCTGACCGATACGTGCCGGCTGGCTCGATATCCTGAATATGCGGCCGGATGAGAGAATTTCAACACCGTCCGGCCACTTGTTTTGCTACGACGTGCAGCAACAATCCGACCTATGAGCATATACGTTTTTATCTACGGTACCCTACGCGCCGGCGAAATCAATGACCTGGCGCAAGCCGCCGCCAATCGGGGCCTGCCCGCGGCCCGGCTGGTGGGTTCGGCGACCGTGCCCGGCATGCTGGTGGACTTCGGCGACTGGCCGGGGCTGATCCCGGTGGCGGACGGCCGCCGCGTGCGCGGCGAGGTCTACGACGTGGCGCCGGCCCTCATCGCGCTGATGGACGAGATCGAGGAATACGTGCCCGGCCGACCCGGCTGCTTTGTGCGCCGCGAGATCGCCGCGCGCCTGGATCCGGCGCCGCAAGGCGCCCAGGAAATCCCCTGCCAGTACTACCCCATCGACCCCGCGTGGCGAGGCGCCGCGACCGATATCGTCGGCGAGGACTGGATTGCGCACCGGCACCGGCGGACGAGGGGCGGAGCCCCGTAAGACGGCCGTAGTAACAACAGACTACAATACGCGTTGTCTCCACGCTTTACACCCGTTTCGCCCTCCCCGGCGCGCGACGGGCACTATAGAGGTCATCGTATGCAAAAACGGGTTCCCGTTGCCCCTGATGGCGCCCACTGTTCCACATGTATGTTGGGACACGTGTGCGTGCCCGTGGGAATGGCCGCCGCGGAAGTGGAAAAACTGGACGAGCTGGTGAAAGAGCGTGTGCGCCTGGAAAAGGGCAAGACGCTGTATTCGCTGGATCATCCACTTGACGCCGTGTACAGCGTGCGCTTCGGCAGCATCAAGACTCAGCTGGAAGACGCGACCGGCCAGATCCAGGTCACGGGCTTTCACCTGCCCGGCGAAATCGTCGGCATGGACGGCATGCTGGAGGGCAAGCACGTGTCGGCCGCCGTCGCGCTGGAAGACTCGGAAGTCTGTGTCATCCGCCTGGCCGACGTCGACCGCGTAGCCGCGCACCTGCCGTCGCTGCAGCAGCAATTCCGACGCCTGATGAGCCGCGAGATCACGCGTTCGCACCAGATGCTGGCATCGCTGGGGTCCATGCGTTCCGAACAGCGCCTGGCGGCCTTCCTGCTGAACCTGTCGCAGCGCTATGCCTCGCTGGGTTATTCGTCGACCGAATTCATGCTGCGCATGAGCCGCGAAGAAATCGGCAATTACCTTGGCCTGACGCTGGAAACGGTCAGCCGGCTGTTCTCGCGTTTCGCGCGCGAAGGCCTGATCAAGATCAACCAGCGCGAAGTCCGCATCCTGGATCTGCCTGCGCTCAAGCAGTTGCTGGGCCTCGAGACCTGCTGACGCCACGCCGCGCCATGCGCCGCGCCCCCGCCCCTTCCGCACCCGATCAACCGCCGCCCGCCCGCGCGCGCCGGTTTTCCGGGCGCCGCCTGGGCTCCGCGCTGGCCCTGGCCGGCACGCTGGCCCCCTGGGCCCTGCACGCCCAGACACCGCTGCCCGACCCCTACGATTACGACGAAACCGTTCCCGCACCCAAACGCGCCACGCCGCTGCACTGGCAGACCGTGGAACTGGGCAAGCCGGGACACCGGTACAAGATGCCGGTCTATGCTAACCGTAACCTGGCCCGGGACGACCTGCGCGATATCAAGCAGGTGCTGATCGTCATCCATGGCGTGAAACGCGACGCCGACCGCTACTACGACACCGCCGCCGGCCTGTTGGCGCAGAACCCGGACCGCGCTCGCGACACGCTGATCCTGGCGCCCCGCTTTCCCGGATCCATCGATTCAGGATTCGGCGGCATGGCCGCGTGGCGCAAAGCCAGCTGGGAAGAAGGCGAGGAAAGCATCCAGGCCGCCGGACGCCCGCCCCCGGTCACCTCGTTCCAGGTGCTGGACGACCTGTTGCGCAGCCTGGACGACCGCAAGCGCCTGCCCACCCTGGCCCACATCGTGCTGGCCGGCCACTCCGCCGGCGGGCAGCTGGTGCAACGCTATGCCGTGCTGAACAACACGGACGGCCCCTTGCGCCGCGACGGGTTGGCGCTGCGCTACGTGATCGCCAACCCCTCGTCCTACCTGTACCTGACGAACGAGCGCCCGCGCGCGGACGGCAAAGGCTATGCGCCTTACGAGCGCGGCATCTGCCCCACCTACAACCAGTACAAGTACGGCACGGACAAGCTGCCGCCCTATGCGCGCGAAACCGACGATACGCGGCTGTTCATCCGCTATGCCGCCCGCGACGTGACCTACCTGCTGGGCGGAGCGGACAACAACCCCGAACACCGCCTGCTGGACAAGACCTGCGGCGCCGAAGCGCAAGGCGCCACGCGGCTGGCCCGCGGCACCGCCTACGTGCAATACGAATACCAGCTAGCGGCCCGTGGCGCCAAGCCCGTGCCGCTACACCGCAACAGCTTCGAGGTCGGTGGCGTCGGGCACGACAACAAAGGCATGTTCGGGTCCGTATGCGGCGCCCGCGCCTTGTTGGGCAGCGACGCCCAGGCCGGCGACCGGGCCGCCGCCTGCGACATCATCAAGCCGCGCGGGAAGTAGCCCCGCCGAGCCTGCAGGACACCGGCGCCTCGCCGTTCCTGACGAATTCCTGAATGAAAACCGTTTGCAAGTACGTGCATTTCTGCCTGCGCAGGCGCAAGATACCCCGATGCGTGTTCCATTTCGCGGCTGGCCTTGCGATCTTGACGGGCGAGGACAAGGCGCGGTCGCGTGTCCGGCGACTCCCGACAAGCTCACCCGAGAACAGTCATGACGCAATCGTATCTGGCCATGCCCGACGCCAAACGCCGCATCAAGGCGATCTTCGTCGGCTCCATGGGCAACCTGGTCGAGTGGTACGACTTTTACGCCTACACCGCCTTCGCCCTGTATTTCGCCCCCGCCTTCTTCCCCTCGCATGACCCCGTCGTCCAGCAGTTGAATGCCGCCACGCTGTTCGCGGCCGGCTTCATCGTGCGCCCGCTGGGCGGTTGGCTGTTCGGCCACATTGCCGACCGCCACGGACGGCGGATATCGCTGATGGTGTCGGTGGTGATGATGTGCGTGGGATCGCTGATCATCGCCGTCACGCCCACCTATGCGACCATCGGTTTCGCGGCGCCCGCGCTGCTGGCGCTGGCCCGCGTGATCGAGGGCCTGAGCCTGGGCGGCGAGTACGGCGCCAGCGCCACCTACCTGACCGAGATATCAGACCCCGAACACCGTGGCTTCTATTCCAGCTTCCAGTACGTCACCTTGATCGGTGGCCAGCTTTGCGCGATCCTGGTCCTGCTGCTGTTGCAGAACGTGTTCCTGACGCACGAGCAACTGGTGCAATGGGGCTGGCGCATTCCGTTCGTGATCGGCGCCATGCTGGCCATCGTCACCGCGCTGATGCGGCGCGACATGCCCGAGACCGATTCGTACAAGGAAGCCCAGAAGACCCAGCCCAAGACCAGCTCGCTGCGCGGCCTGATGAAATATCCGCGCGAAGTGGCCATCGTGGTGGGGCTGACGGCCGGCGGCACCGCGGCCTTCTACACCTTCACGACCTATATGCAGACGTTCGTGCGGCAGACCTCGGGCTTCTCGGACATCACCACCACCTACATCATCGCGGCCTCGCTGATCTTCGCATTGATCCTGCAGCCGCTGTACGGCGCGCTGTCGGACAAGATCGGGCGCAAGCCGCTCTTGATCTTCTTCGGCGTGGCAGGCGCGGCGTTGACGGTGCCGATCCTGATGACCCTGTCGCACACTCGATCGCCTTTCATCGCGTTCCTGCTGATCTGCGGCGCGTGGGTGTTCACGGCCGGCTACACGTCAATCAACGCCGTGGTGAAGGCCGAACTGTTCCCGACCAACATCCGCGCGACCGGCGTGGCCGTGCCGTATGCGGTCACCGTATCGATCTTCGGAGGCACGGCGCCCGCCATCGCCCTGTTCTTCAAGCAGCAAGGGCACGAGGAATGGTTCTACTACTACCTGGCGGGCGTGATCTTCCTGTCCCTGCTTGTGTACGCCACCATGCGCGACACCAAGCATCAGTCGGCCATGCACCGCCACGATTGACCTAGGGAAATACCTGACGCTGCCGGCTTGACGCCGGCAGTTTTTCGGGCGGATACTTAACCTTATGGTTAACTTAAACGACAATGCGCTGGACAGCCTTTTTTCCGCCTTGGCCGATGGCACCCGGCGGCGGGTGCTGGCCGACCTGGAACGGGGCACGGCGTCGGTCAGCGAACTGGCCCGCCCCCACGCCATGTCGCTTCCCGCTTTCATGAAGCATCTGCGGGTGCTGGAAGCCGCCGGGCTGATCGCCCGCGCCAAGGACGGCCGCGTGGTCAGTTGCACGCTGTCGCCCGAACCGATGCGGGCGGCGTCCGACTGGCTGGCACGCTACGAGAAGTTCTGGAACGGCCAACTGGATTCGCTGGCCCGGTACCTGTACCACGACGAGGAGATCCACCCATGCCCACCCCAACCGCCCCCGGCGACACCCCCATCGAACTCCGCCTTACCCGGCGCTTCGCCGCCCCCGTCGATCGCGTCTGGCGCGCCTGGACGGACCCCGAAGCGCTGATGCGCTGGTTCGGCCCCGCCGGCACGCGGCAAGTGCTGGTGGCCGACACCGACGTGCGCGTGGGCGGCACCTACCAAGTGGGCTTCGTCACGGAAGACGGACAGTCGCACTACGCCAGCGGCGAATATCGCGAGGTGCGGCCGTTGCGCCGGCTGGTTTTCACCTGGGCCTGGCGCGACACCCCCGAAGAAGGGTCATTGATCACCCTTGAATTTGCTCCCTCGCAGGGCGGCACCGAACTGGCCTTCCTGCAAACCCCGTTTGTCGACCAAGCAACCCGCGACAGCCATGAGAATGGCTGGGCAGGCGCAATGGACCGGCTGGCGGACCATCTGGCAAGCGCGGCCTGAACCGGCCGCTTGCCTGCCCGGGCCCCGCGAGGCCCGCCACGCAAAGGAGTCGCACGATGCAAACCCCACATCCTGTCGTATCCCGCCCACAATGGGACGCTGCCCGCCAGGCCCTGCTCGACCGCGAGAAAGCCATGACCCGCGCCCAGGACGCCCTGGCCCGCGACCGCCTCGACCTGCCGTGGGTCCGGGTAGACAAGCCCTATCAATTCCAAGGGCCGAACGGCCCCCTTGGGCTGGCCGACCTGTTCGACGGCAAACACCAACTGATCCTTTATCACTTCATGTACGGCCCGGATTGGGACGAAGGCTGCGTGGGGTGTTCGTTCCTGGCCGATCATCTGGACAGCGCCCTGATGCACTTGCGCCATCACGACGTGTCGGTGGTGGCGGTGTCGCGCGCGCCGCTGGCCAAGCTGGACGCCTTCAAGCAGCGCATGGGCTGGCGCTTCGATTGGTTTTCATCCGAGGGGTGCGACTTCAACTTCGACTTGCATGCCTCGGTGCCGCAAGCCGATGGCGGCATCGAAGAACGCTCGGGCGCCAGCGCGTTCTTTCACGACCCCGACGGCGAAATCTTCCACACCTATTCGGCCTTTGAACGCGGCGTGGAACGATTGGCGGGCGCATACAACTATCTGGATTTCGCCCCCTTGGGCCGCAACGAAACCGGCCCGCACTTCAACCTGGGCGACTGGGTCCGCCACCATGACCGGTACGACGACGCGCCCAAGGCATGCCACGCTTGCGCCTAGCGGCCCGCGCGCCATGGCGACGCTGTGGCTCACCTGCCTGGCAGCCATGGCGTTGGGCCTGTGGATCGACACGCGCGTGACGCCCGCGACGCTGCTGGCCAGCGAATGCGGCGCGCCGGGCGGCCTGCTGGACATGGCATGGCGGCACGGCGCCCTGATGCCCGCCAGCAGCGCCGCGATGGCCTTGGCCGCCCTGGCGCCATGGCCGGCGGGACGCATGTCCGCGCCACCGCTTGCGCAACGCCTGCTCTGCGCGTTTGCGATGGCGATCGGGATGGTGCTGGGTGCGCGGCTGGGCGTGACGGCGGCGCTGCTGCTGGGTGCATCGCCCTTTGGCGGCATGGCGTTGGGCATGGCGGCCGGCATGGCCGTGGGGCTGGTGCCGGTTGCCGTCTTCAGCGCCGCGCGCCGGTAAGGGGCCGCGCCACGGCCGGCGTGGCCAGCGCGGCTTCAATCGGCGCCGCCAGCGGCGCCTGGATCTCCAGCGCCGACGTGGCGTGCGCCACGCAGGGCAGGATCCAACCCTCTTCCTTTTCGTCGCGCGACAAGCCGGGCCATTCGATGCCGTAGGCCACCGAGCCCTCAAGCATCAGGCACATGCAGGCGCGGCAGGTGCCGTTGCGGCACGAGCTTGGCAACTTGATGCCCGCAGCCTGCGCCGCCAGCAAAACGGGGGTGCCCGCCTCGGCGTCGAAACGCAGGCCGGCGGGTTGGACCAGGACCGGGAACGCGGGCATGTCAGCCGGCGTTGTCCTGCCAGTCCAGCTGCCACGCGCCGGACAGCACATTCTGCATCCACAGCACGCAGGTCAGCGTCTTGGCATCGGTGACTTCGCCTTTACTGCACGCCGCCAGCAGTTCGGCGGGATCCGCGCTGATCACGTCCAGGAATTCGTCCTGATCCAGTTGGCGCGGGCCGGCGCGCAAGCCGCGCGCGAAGAAGATGTGGATGATCTCGGTGGAATAGGCGATGGCCAGATGCAAGGCACCCGCATGCGCCCACTGGTCGGCCGTATAGCCGGTTTCTTCCAGCAGTTCGCGCTTGCCGCAGACCAGCGGGTCTTCGCCCGGGTCCAGCTTGCCAGCCGGGAATTCGGTCATCACGCGCCCGATCGGATAGCGGAACTGGCGTTCCAGCAAGACGCGGCCGTCGTCCAGCAAGGGAATCACCACGACCGCACCGGGATGCACGACATATTCGCGCGTAGCCGTATTGCCATTGGGCAAGCTGACGGTATCCCGGCGAATCTTCAGGAAGCTGCCTTCATAAGGCGCTTCACTGGTCACCAGCGTTTCAACAAGATGGGTATCGGTGGTCGGGCGGGTCATGAGGGCGCGTGGGGGTCTCTGGGGCTCTTGGGGCAGACAGACAGGCTGGCGCGAAAGCGTCTTCAGCGAGCAGTGCAGCTTACCACCGCGGCTCGGAAGCCCGCGAAGCAGGCGGCCTGAGCGACAGGCCACCCCTGCGCGGTCAGTCGAACTTGCGACGGGCGTCCAGCGCCAGGCCGGCCCCAATGCTGCCGAACAGGTCGCCTTCCACGCTGCGCGCGCCCGGTACCAGCGCCGACACGGTTTCGCGCAGGCGCGGCACGCGGCTGGAACCGCCGGTGAAGAAGACCGTGTCCACATCAGCCGTGGTCACGCCGGCGTCGCGCAACAGCGCACCGACGGTGGTCTCGACCTTTTCGATCAGGCGCCCCACGCAGGCGTCGAACGACGGACGCGTCACGTCCACCCCCAGCGCCGGCGCAATGCGCGACAGGTCGATGCGGGCAGACGGCGACTCCGACAGCGCGATCTTTGCCTCTTCCACTTGCACCGCCACCCAATGGCCGGCGCGCTGCTTGACCAGGTTAAGCAGCAGGTCGATCTTGTCGCGGTCGCCGGCTTCGGCGCGGATGTAGGCGAAATGCTCGGCGGCCTTGCGGGTATAGGCCTGGTTGATGGTGTGCCAGCAAGCCAGATTGCCGTATTGCGTAGAGGGCACGTCCTTGCCGCTGCGCAACTGGCTGCCCAGCCCCAACAGGGGCATGACGTGCGCCAGGCTCAATTGCTTGTCGAAGTCCACCCCGCCGATATGCACGCCGCCGTAGGCCAGGATGTCGTCGCGGCGGTCCGCCTTGCCGGCGCGGTCCGGCCCCAGCCGGATCAGCGAGAAGTCGGACGTGCCGCCGCCGATGTCGATGACCAGCACCAGCTCTTCGCGGTCGATCTGTGATTCGTAATCGAATGCGGCGGCCAACGGCTCGAACTGGAATTCGATGTCGGTGAACCCGACGCTGCGCGCGATTTCGCCCAAGGTGTCCTGGGCGGTCTGGTCGGCGGCCGTGTTGTCATCCACGAAGAAGACCGGCCGCCCCAGCACGGCGCGCGTGAAGTCGCGACCCGCGGCCGTTTCGGCGCGCCGCTTCAATTCCGCGATGAAGCGCGTCAGCAGCACGCGGAACGGGATCGAACGCCCCTGCACTTCTGTCGACCCGTCGATCAGCGAACTGCCCAGCAGGCTTTTCATCGAGCGCATCAGGCGCCCGTCGTAGCCGGCCAGGTAGTCGGAAATGGCGGCGCGGCCATAGCTGACCTCGGCGTCTTCGTCATGGAAAAAAATGGCCGAAGGCAAGGTGGTCTTGCCGTCTTCCAGGGCGAGGAGCGCGCGTTGGTCGGGGCGGCTCCAGCCTACGGTGGAGTTGGACGTACCGAAGTCGACGCCGCATGCGGAGGAAATCATGGAGAGTTCTGGGGCTTATAGCAAAACGGCGGACAAGTGTACCCGCTTCGCCGCCAGCGGTCAGGCCGGCGCCGGGCGCCGCAGGGCCGTCGCGGTAAACAACAGTGTGGCCGCAGCCACTGCGACCCCGCTGGCGAAACCACCCCCATAGCCGATATGGGCGGCCAACCCCGTCATCATCGACGAGGTCAGGATTTCGCCCAGGTCGCGCGCGCTTTGCACCGCCGTCATGTCCGTGCCCGATTGCCGGCCCTGCCGGGCAAAGCGCATGGCCAACGTCATCAACGCGACCGACGCCGCGCCCGCCCCGAACGAACCCAGGCCCTGCGCCGCGAACGCCATGCCCGGCCGGACGGGCGTCCAGCCTTGGGCCTGCGCCATCCAGCCCAGCGCCGCGGCGCCGGACGCGGCAAGCCCCAGCGCCAACACCTTGCGCGCGCCCAGCTTGCCGATCAGCCAGGCGCCCCCGCCGCAACCCAGCAACACGGTCACCACGCCACCCGCCATGCCGATACGCCCGACGGCCTCCAGCTCCCAGCCCGCGTCCACCAAATACAGTTTCGACAGGCCGTAGCCTGCCACGGCCGTCATCGCGGACAAGAAGGCCGCCACCGCCAGCGCCCATGCGCCGCGGCGGCGCACAAACCCTGCCAGGGACGCGCGCTGGCGCGGCGCGGTGGATTCCTCGGCGGGAAGCGGCGTCTCGCGCCAGGTCGCGGCCATCAACAGGCTGAACGCCACGACGACCGCCAACACGGCCAGCGCGCCGCCCTGCCCGACGTAGCCCGCCATGATCAACGCACCGGGGCCGCCAAAGAAGAAGCCCACCATCGTGCCGCCCACCTGCACGGCATTGGCGCGCGCCAGCGCCTGGCCTTCGAAACGTTCCGCCGTCAGGCCGTCGGTGGCGATGTCCTGCGTGGCGCTGGCCAACGACGCCGCCGCCATCAACCCGACGACCCAGGCGGCGGTCGCCGACGAAATGCCCAGCAACGCCACGCCGGCCATGCACGCCAGCACGATGGCCTGCATCGGCACGATCCAGCTGCGCCGGCGGCCCGCGGACGGCCGCCAGCGGTTGTCGACCTGCGGCGCCCACAAGAACTTCAGCACCCATGGCAAGCCGACCAGCGGCAGCCAGGCCAGCGTGCCCAGGCCTGCGCCATCGCGGCGAAGCAGCGTGGGCAAGGCCTCCATCGCCACGCCCAGCGGGATGCCCTGCGAAAAATACAAGGCGGCGATCATGACGAACATGCGCCCGTTTGCCAATCGATTCACGATCAAGGTTTCCTATTGGGGGATGCCGCCACGCGGCGGTGTTCGCTGCCGTGCCCCGGCGTCACGAACAGGACCTTTCCAGGACAGGCGACGTGCAGCCGATGCCACACGCCGCGCGGCACGACCGTGCCGCGCCGGTTGTCCAGCAGCACGTCGGTTTCGGCGCCGTCGTCGTCCATCAGCGTCAACAGCACGCGCCCTTCCAGCACGCACAGCATCTCGTCGCCAGCGGGATGGCGCTCCCATACGTCGCCGTGCACGTCGGCATCGCTGGCCACGGCTTTGATGCCGACCAGCCAACCGTCTTCGGGCGACAGGCGACGCGGCTTGTCCACCCGGCTAAGGCCGCCGCCATGGCTCAGCGCCATGAAATGGTCCAGCCAGTCAAAGACAGCCGGTGGAGACGGCGTTTCTTCGGTATGCATGATGAAACTCCTGGAGGGGAAATGGGGCCTGGCGCGGCGTGCGCACCAGGCGGGAACAGGGGGTCAGTACTGCGCGCGCAGTGTCAGCATCGCGTTGCGCGGCTCGCCGTAGCGGTTGTTCCAGGACGTGCCCGACAGGCTTTGGTAGTAGCCGCGGTCGAACACGTTGTTCAGGTTCAGCGCCACCGTCAGGTGCTTGTCCACGCGGTACGCCGCGCGCAGGTCCACCAGCGTGACGCCGCCCTGGCGCAAGGTCACGGGGCCCGACACCGTCGAATACCCCGATTGCATCTGCACACCGCCGCCCACGCTCAGGCGTCGGTCCAGGACGGGCAGCGCGTAGTTCGTCCAGACGCGGAAGATGTGCTTGGGCGTGAAGCTGGCGAACGGTTGCCCGTTCGAGATGGGGTCCTTCACATATTTGCTGGTGTTGAAGGTGTACCCGCCAGCCACCGAACAATTGGGCGTGATCTGCCCGCTGGCCTCGGCTTCGATGCCCCGGCTGCGCACTTCGCCGCCCTGGATGTAGTAGCAGTTGTTGCCCACGCAAGGCCAGTCGGGGTCTTGCATCGCGCGGTCCTTCTGCTGGATCTGGAACACCGCCAGCGACACGTTCAGCGCCCCGTCGGCCAGTTCGCCCTTCACGCCGGCTTCATAGTTGGTGCCGGTGACGGGATCCAGCGGCTTGCCTTCGCGCGTCAGCTGGCTTTGCGGCTGGAACACCTGCGCATAGCTGCCGTACAACGACCACTGCGGGTTCAAGTCGACGATCAGGCCGCCGTATGGCGTGAATTCAGGGTCGATCTGCTGACGCGCGCCGGGCGCGGTCTGGTTCCACCAGCTCATGCGTCCACCCAGCACCAGCGTCACCGGATCGGCCAGCGAAAAGCGGCCCATGCCGTAGACGCCCTGCTGCTTCAGACGCGTCTCGCCCGGGGACGTATACGGGCCGACGCCGGGTTCCGCCACGCTGTGCGGATCCCAGTCGAACACGTTCACGGGCACGTTCAACGCCGGCGTCAGCATGCCGGTGTATTGCTCGGAGGTGGTGCGTTGCGCATTGCCGCCCAACAGCAGCTCATGGCGGCGACCGAACAACTGGACCGGGCCACTGACATAGGCGTCCACGCTGGCCTGCGTGTTGTCGAACTTGTAGGCGCCCCCCATCAGCCGCGAACCCAACCCCGTCTGGCGGTCGATGGCGCCGTACGCGCCGGCGTACTTCAGATTGCTGTCCGCCGTCAGATAGTTGGCGCTGACCTTGGCGGTCCAGCCGTCGCCAAAGCGGTGCTCCAGATCGGCGAACACGCGGGTCGTATCCCAATTGAAGCGGTCCCACGCGGCATCCAGATAGGTGGACCGCGACAAACCGATATCGCCGCCGTCCTTGTAGCGCGGCACGCCCGCCATGTTGGTCGTGGAGCGGATGCGCTGGGTCTGCACTCCGGCCGACAGCACGGTCCGCGGCCCCAGGTCCACCTCACCGATGGCATAGAGCAACGCCGATTGCTGATCAGCCACATCGTAGAAATAGCCGCGGTCCTCAAGTGCGCTGACGATGCGTCCGCGTACGCTGCCGCTCTCGTTCAAGGGGCCGCCAAGGTCGGCCTCGGCACGATAGCGGTCCCAGCTTCCCGCGCTGACCAGGCCATTGAACGAGAACTCGCGTTGTGGCCGTTTGCGCACCAGGTTCACGGTGGCGGCCGGGTTGCCCGCGCCGTGCATCAGCCCATTGGCGCCCCGCAGGATTTCCACGCGTTCATAGACCGCCATGTCTTGCGGCGACGCAGCCATGTTGCCCATCAGCACCGGCACCCCGTCCTGTTCGAACGAATCCACCTTGAAGCCCCGCGCGTAGTACGCCGTCGTCAGCAACTGATAAGGCTGCACCGTAATGCCGGTGGCATGCTGCATGACATCGTCCAGGCTTTGCAGATTCTGCTCGCGCATCTGCGCTTGCCCGATCACCGTGACGGACTGCGGAATTTCGCGCATAGTCAGCGGCAGCTTCGCCACCGTGGGCGCGTCCTGCGTCACGCCTTCGCCGCTTACCGTCACCGCCGGCAGCGACGGCGCATCCTCCGCTATCGCGGGCCCTGCGGCCACCGCGAGCCAGAGCGGCCAATGCCCAACGCGCGTCATCCCCTGCCGCGGTCTGGTCGTCCGTGTTTTCACCTGTTTACGCACCGCCGTTCCTCTTCATTCATTATTGAGAATTATTCTCAAAACAATTCTAGAGACGAGACGATCTGCCCGCTGGCGATTGCGGAAGTTTCACTGGCGATTGCGGAAGTATCCCGGCGGAGAAGCTGCCAGACCGGGTATCAGTTGCGGCCCGCGAGGCTGCTGGGCAGCACGCCGTAGCGGCGCTGGAAGGCCTTGGTGAAGTGCGAATCGGTGTAGCCACATGCGTAGGCCGCCTCGGATACGGTCAACGCGCCGGCCGCCAGCAAGGCGTGCGCTTGCTCCATGCGGCGTTCGCGCACAAAGGCGTAAACGCTCTGGCCGAACAGCTTGCGGAACCCTGTCGTCAACTTGTTCACATTGACGCCCACCCGCCGCGCCAATTCGGGCAGCGAGGGCGGATCCTGCAGATCCGTCAGCAACAGGTCGCGGGCGTGATGCAGCCGTTCAGCATCGCCGCGCGACAGGCCGCTTTCCACCGTGTTTGCGCGCACGGGCAGCAAGGCGTTGAACGCCAATGCGGCCAGTTCCAGCGCCTTGGCCGACAGGTACACGCGCTTGAGCGCCCCCTGCATCGGGCAGGCCAGCATCTGGTGGCCCAGTGCCAGCAAGGCATGGTTCACACGCAGGTTGGCATCGGCATAGGGCAAGCCGCCTCGCGGGGCGCGCAGCAGCGCGCCCAATTCGGCGGGCTCCACGGCGAAGGCGCCTCGCAACTGGTCCAGGCTGGTGCGCAGGGATACGAACCGCAGCGCCCTGCCGGCACCGAACTCGTGTTCCATGCCCATCGCGTCCTGGCACAAGCTCAGGTGCAACGACGGTCCGCTGACCTGCGTCGCTGGCGCACCCCGCACGCTGTAGCGCAGGTCGCCGTCCAGCACCAGCACGAGTTTCAGCCCGGGGGCCAGGTGTTCATGCACCCGCTCGGCCTGGCCGAAGCACAGTGTGCCGCCCGCCAACGACATCGCGGGCGTGGTGGCGGAGACGGTCCAGTCAAGGTCGGGGCGAGTCGCGGGCACGGTCAGAAAGGCAGCCGCGGATCGCGGGCGGGCAGAGTTGATGAGATTGAATATTATTACCGTTTAACCAGAACGGAAAGCCGGCCCTGCCTGCCGCCCGACGCGGCCCTTACTGCTGGCGGCGCTGTTCCAGCTCTTTCAGGCATTGCGCCACGCCGGCTTGCATCTGCGCGTTCGACACCGCGGCACGGTCCGAGACCTCGCGGCAACGCACATACTGGGCCTGGCTTTCCGCCGAATCCCGGATCACGGCGGGCGCGGCGCCCGGCGCCGGCGTGACCGTCATGCGCAGCGTGGAAGGCGGCGACTGGCTACCGTCCTTGGACGGCAAGCTGGGATATTGGTATTCGCGCGTCGCCTGCACCGCGTCCTGCGCCTGCACGGCGCCGGCCACGCACAACGCGGCGAACAGGAAGGCGGAAAGGGTGTGTTTTTTCATAGCGGCCTCTCTTCGATAAACAATCGCCCTGGCATGCAACGACGGCGGCATGCCCCGGGCGAATCGCCTTATCGTAGCGTCCCCCGCCAGCGGGGGACGTGCCAAGACGCTACAGCGGCAAGCAGAGTTGTTTCCCGCCGTTTCGCTCGCAGGCGCTATGCCTTGGGCGCGGCGGGCCGGGATTTACGCAATGGCGCCAGCAACGACGACAGGCCGTTGTGGTCCAGTTCATGCATCAAAGCCAGCAGGCGCCCCAGTTCGCCGGGGGGAAACCCTTCGCGCGCGAACCAGGCCAGGTACGGCCCGGGCAGATCGGCGATCAACCGCCCCTTGTACTTGCCGAAGGGCATCTCCCGGGTGACCAAAAGTTGGAGGAGTTCAGGATCCATCGTTAGGAAAGCGCCGCCTTAGCGGGGCGCCCCCGCAGAAAAGACGATGTCGGCGGCGGGCACGGCCGCGATCTTCACGCCGAAGCTGGCTATCGCTGACAGCGTGGCGTTGTGATGCGCGCGGATCTGCGCGCCGGGCGCGTGCGCCTTGTCTTGCGTGGTGTGGGCGTCGGCCGCCAACGTGACCGGCAGCCCCAGCCCCGCCGCGCGGCGCACGGTGGTGTCCACGCAGAATTCCGTGGCATAGCCGCACACGACCAGTTCCGTCACGCCGGCCTCGGCCAGCGTCTGGCCCAACGTCGTGCCGTGAAACGAGTCGGGTGTCGTCTTGCGCACGCGGACGTCTTCGGGCAATGGCGCCAGACGCGTATCGAGTTCCCAGGCGGGCTGGCCAGGTGTGAACGCGCTGCCGGGACTTTCGTGCTGCACATAGATCACCGGCACGCCGGCGGCGCGCGCGCGGCTGGTCAGGTCATTGATGCGGCCGAGCACCGCGTCGGCGTCGGCAGGCGGCGGCGACGTTTCAAACAGGGCGCGTTGCACATCAATCACGATCAATGCGGCTGTCATGGCTATCCTCATTCAAAGAGAGCGAGGAAGTCTACCCTACCGTGCCCGTCAGCATTCCCGCCGCCCCCAGATCGTCGTGTTGCCAGCAGCAGCGCGCATCAGGCGAACTCGATGCGGGGTTCGCAATGCACCGGAAAATTCACGGAATTCGCGATGAAGCAGAAGTGGTGCGCCCGGTCGTGCAATTCCGCGGCCAACGCCGCGTCGTCGCCCGCGCGGATGGTGACCTCGGGACGCAAGGTCACGCGGGTGAACGCGCCGCCGCGCGCCGCGTCCTCCGCCATGACGCCGTGTGCTTCATCCCGGTAGGCAAGCACGGCAATGCCTTCGACCGCGCAAAAATGCAGATACCACAGCTTGTGGCAAGCGGACAGCGACGCCACCAGCATGTCTTCCGGGTTCCAGCGCGCCGGGTCGCCGCGAAACGCCGGATCGGACGAGCCGGGCACATCCGGCTTGCCTTCCGCCTGGATCACGTGGTCGCGCGAGTAGGCCGCGTAGCTGGAGGTGCCGGTGCCGGTATTGCCAGTCCAGTTCACCGTGACGGTGTAGTGGTGTTCGCCCTTCGCTTTGGTCATGATGGCTCGCATATCAGTGCCGTACCGGCGGATAAGACGTCAAGCGTAGCGCAGATTTCCGACGCGCTTTACATCCCGTTTCAGCATCCCCGGGGGACTGTCCGTATCGTGGACCCGTTTTCCCAACAGGAGCTCGCCATGATGAAAGCCACCCTGACCTGCACCCTGAGCCTTGCCCTGCTTGCCGGCTGCGCCCCGTTCAAGTCCCATGACGCCCGTGACACGCCGGCCGACGGCCACACCGCGCGCAACGCGCTGGATTGGCCCGGCAGCTACGACGGCACCCTGCCCTGCGCCGACTGCCCGGGCATCAAGACCCGCTTGACCTTGCTCAAGGGCGACCGCTACGAGCGCCAGACCCAATACCTGGACCGCGAACCGCAGCCCGAAATCGTCACGGGCACGTTCAGTTGGGAGTCCGACGGCAGCACCATCCGGCTGGACGCATCCGGCGACAGCCAGCGCTACTTCGTCGGCGAAAACCAGGTGACCATGCTGTACCGCGACGGCACGCGCCCGACCGGCCCGCTGGCGCCGCACTATGTGCTGCGGCGCGCGCAGTAAGGCCTTGCACCCGAGTCATCGCGCAAGCCCCGGTCTTCCGGCTATTCTTCAGGAATCGCCAGCGCCCGGCGGCGCGGCGCCCATCCCAAGGAAGCCATGAAGACCGACCACGAGCTGCTCTCCGCCTTCGCCCCCACCGGGGCGCTGCGCGCGTCCATCAATCTGGGCAACCCTATCCTGGCCAACGCCGACCCAGCCACCGGTCAGCCCGGCGGCGTGTCGGTGGACCTGGCCACGGAACTGGCGCGGCGCCTAGACGTGAAACTGGAACTGGTGGTGTTCAAGTCCGCCGGAGAATCCGTCAACGCGGTGGCCGCCGAACAGGCGGACGTGGGCTTCTTCGCCATCGACCCGCTACGCGGCGAACAGATCGCGTTCACCGCGCCCTACGTCGTGATCGAAGGCGCCTATCTGGTGCGCCAGGATTCCCCCATCACCGCGATGGATCAGGTCGACAGCAAGGGCCTGCGCGTCGTGGTCGGCAAGGGCAGCGCCTATGACCTGTACCTGACGCGCGAGCTGAAGCAGGCCGAGATATTCCGCGCGCCCACATCGCCCGCCGTCGTCGACACCTTCCTGAAAGAAAACATGGAAGTGGCCGCGGGCGTCAAGCAGCAACTGGAAGGCGACGCGCAGCGCCTGGGCGGGCTGCGCCTGCTGGACGGCCACTTCATGCTGATCCGCCAGGCGATGGGCGTGCCCAAGCGCCGCGGCGACAAAGCCAGCGCCTATCTGGCCGCCTTCGTCGAAGCCATGAAGAAGTCGGGCTTCGTCGCCGACGCATTGGCGCGGCACAAGATCCAGGGCGCCGCGGTCGCGCCGCTGGCGGGTTGAATCGCCTCACCCATCCTGCGACCGACAACGAAAAAAGGCCGGACAGTTCACAGTCCGGCCCTTTGCCTTCGACCTCGTCATCCTAGTGGCTGATCATCCAGGGCCTTGCACCCGCGAATGATTTGGCCCCGTCCGGTGTGGTGCGCGTCTTGCCGGATGCGCGCCCGCCGGAACAACATCCGCAATTCATGCCGTGGCCCGAACGCGAACTGCGCGGCTCGTTCGCACTGCGTTCATTGACGGCGCGCGCCCGGTTCATGGCGGAGGACAACGCCGAAATCGCGGGCGCGCCGCCGATGATGCGGTCCGAGGCCGCGCCGCATTGCGGGCAGTCCGCCGGATCGCGCCATTGCGCCAGCGGCCGCAAGGCGGCGAATTCGCCGCAATCGCCGCAGGCATAGTCGTACATGGGCATCGTCGTCTCCTAGCGGTCGCGCGACAGCGGCATGTCCACTCCGCCCTTGATGTGCTTGACCGGGCCGGACGCGGAGGGCTGGATATCGAAGTCGAATATCTCGGTCGGCAACCAGAGCGTGGCGCAGGAATTGGGAATATCCACCACGCCGCTGATATGCCCCTGTACCGGCGCGCAGCCCAGCAGCGAATAGGCCTGGGCGCCCGAATAGCCGAATTTCTTCAGATACTCGATAGCGTTCAGGCACGCCTGGCGGTACGCCACATTGACGTCCAGATAATGCTGCTTGCCGGTTTCGTCCACCGAGATGCCTTCGAAGATCAGGTAGTCCTTGTAGGCGGGCGTGATCGGGCTGGGCTTGAAGATCGGGTTCTTGATGGCGTACTTCTCCATGCCGCCCTTGATCAGCGTGACGCGCATATGCACCCAGCCCGCCATTTCAATGGCGCCGCAGAAGGTGATCTCGCCATCGCCTTGCGAGAAATGCAGGTCACCCACGGACAGCCCGCCGCCCTTCACGTAGACCGGGAAGAAGACACGCGCGCCGCGCGACAAGTCCTTGATGTCGCAGTTGCCGCCATGTTCGCGCGGCGGCACGGTGCGCGCGCCTTCGCCTGCGGCCTTGTCGCGTTCGGCGCCTTGCAACGCGCCCATATGCGCCGTCTTGGGCGCAGGCGGATTCGCCAGCGGCGGCACGCGGTTGGGATTGGTGTCGATCAGCGCCTGCTCGCGCCGGTTCCAGGTGTCCAGCAATTTCTTGTCGGGCAGGCAGCCGATCAGGCCGGGGTGGATCAGGCCCGCGAAATTCACGCCCGGGATATGGCGCGACGAGGTAAACATGCCATGGAAATCCCAGATGGATTTCTGCGCATGCGGAAAGTGCTCGGTCAGGAAACCGCCGCCGTTGTTGCGGCTGAAGAAACCGTTGAAGCCCCACAGGCTGTCGGGTTTGGCGCCGATGTCCAACAAGTCCACGACAAGCAGGTCGCCGGGTTCGGCGCCTTCGACGCCCACCGGGCCCGACAGGAAGTGCACCGTGGACAAGTCCACGTCGCGCACGTCGTCGGCGCTGTCGTCATTCTTGATCGCGCCGCCGGTCCAGTCATAGGTTTCCAGCACGAAATCGTCGCCGGGCTTGACCCACACCGCCATCGGGATGTCGGGATGCCATCGGTTATGGATCTGCTTGTTCTCGTACGGGGACTGGTCCAGATCGACTTTGATGAGCGTATTCGCCATTCTCTTTCATCTCCAACATAACGTGTTGATAAAACAGAACTTCAGCCGGATGCGTGTCCAATTTCCTTGCCGGATTGGATCTTCGGGATCGTTGACCTGTTAGCGATGGTAGACGTGTTCAGGCGATTTGCCATACTGGTTTTCCATGCAGTGGCAGCGTCCGCGGCGCAACATCGCGGGAGGTGTTTTCGCAACAGTTATGATGCGAACCATCCTCAGCGCAACACCAAGGTTCACCGCATGGCTGCATCGCATCGCCGGCCCCTGGCCACCTTCCTGATCATCGCCGCCTGCGCGGGCGCGTCCGCGCACGCAGCCAACGATTGCGTGGCCCGGATCGACGCCGGGCTGGCCAGCGTCAAGCGGACGCAGGACATCCAGCGCACGCGCGAGGCGTCCAACGACCTGCAGTTGAATCGCGACCTGTGCCAGGGCCGCCTGGACTTGCTGGATGCGCGATTTGCGCTCAGCGACGATTTCGAGGCGTGTCGCCGCGACGGCGCGGCCTTCTCGGATCAGGTCGTCAAGACGCTGACCCGGGCGTCGGACGACCTTGCCGACATGAAGGCCGCCTGGATCCGGACCTGCGGGCCGCAGATGAAAGACTGATCAGGCCGCGGCGGCCAGTTCGGCGCTTTTCGGGTAGAAGATGGCACGGCTGGGATCAAAACCGTAGCGGTCTTCGAAATCGGCGGCATCGGTGGACAGCGCAAGCACCGACTCCAGGATGAAATCGGCTTTGGCGTCCGGCAGCAGCGCGCTGAAATTCAATCTGACAAAACCGGGTTTTTCGATTTCACGGCCGTCCAGGATAGCCTGGCGCATTTGCTGCGAATCGGCCTCGCCGATCTCGAGCAGGCGATGCACATAAGGCCCGGCGCACGCGCAGCCGCCGCGGGCCTGGATGCCGAACCGGTCGCTCAGCATGCGGGTGACCAATTGCTGGTGTACGAAACCGCCCTTGCCGTTGCGCACGCGGAAAGAGAAGATCGGCAGGCGGTTGGCCGTCAGGGACCCCAACAACTCCAATTGCTGTGCGTCTTTCCAGGCGCCAAGCGCCCGCTGCACGAAGTGCGCGTTGCGTTGCCGCATGAAGTCGGCGCCCAAGGCTTCCTTCACCAGCAGGACCAGCGCGGCGCGGATGTCGCCCACGACGTTGGGGGTGCCCGCTTCTTCGCGGGATTCCAGGCTGCCGCTGTAATCGTGGCCGGCCGGCGACACGAATTTAACGGTGCCGCCGCCCGGCCACGTGGGCGTCGTTTCGGTCACGGCGTCGCGCCGCACGATCAGCACGCCAGAGGCGCCGGGGCCGCCGATGAACTTGTGCGGCGAGAACACGATGGCGTCGATCTGCGCATCCTCGGCCGGCGACATCTGGACGGACAGGTATGGCGCGCCGCCGGCGTAGTCCCACAGCATTTTGGCGCCCGACCGCTTGACCAGCCGCGTGATGGCGGGGACGTCCGCGACGATGCCGGTCACGTTCGAGGCCGCCGACAGCGCGCAGACGACGAGCGTGCCATCCGGCGCCTGCAATGCCGCGGCCAAGCCAGCCTGGTCCGGTCCGCCTTCGGGGCTTTCACCCACTTCGATGAGCTCGGCGCCGCATTCGCGCCAGGGCAGGATGTTCGAGTGGTGTTCGTACGGGCCGATGATGACGCGGACCTTGCGGCCCGCGGCGATGGCCGCGTGCACGCCGAGCAGGTGGACCAGCCGGTTGATGCCGGCCGTGGCGCCCGACCCGGCGAAAATCACTGCATGTTCTTCGCCGGCGCCGCAGCACCGGCCGACGGTGGCGCGCGCCTCGCGGCGCAAACGCGTAATGAACCCGCCGCAATACGACGCCTCGGTGTGCGAGTTGGCGTAGTACGGAAGCACTTGCTCAAGGATGAAACGCTCCACCTGCATCAAGGCGCGGCCGGACGCGACGTAGTCGGCGTAGACCAGCGGCTTCGTGCCGAACGGGCCGTCGACGACGGCGTCCTTGCCGATGAGCCCTTCCGCAAGCGCTGCGGCGACGTCGCCGGTCTTCAGGCTGTCCTGGAATTGCTGCAAGGGGCTGGGCGGGGCGGAGGGGGTCGCGAGGGGCGTATTCATGGTGGTGCGGGTTCCGATAGATTCCGAAATATCATACGATGGAAGCCATGATGAAACATCACCGATATTTTGCGTAAAATCTTCAAAAACAGATCAAATAATCGAATAAATGGAAAAAATAGATAAGCTTGATCTTAGTATCATCAGCTGCCTGCAAAAAGACGGCGCGCTGTCCCAGCGCGAGCTGGCGGATCGGGTGGGTTTGTCGCAGAACGCCTGCTGGCGCCGGCTGCAGCGCCTGAATGCCTGCGGCATCATCCGCGGCACGCGCGCCGAGGTCAGCCTGGTGGCGCTGGGGCTGGACTTGACGGTGTTCGTCATGATCCGGACCAGCCACCACGCCAAGGCCTGGGCCGACGGGTTCCGCCAGCACGTCGAACGCCTGCCCGAGGTGACTGAGTTCTATCGCATCGGCGGGGACTGGGATTACCTGATCAAGGTGGTCTGCCGCGGCATGGCGGGCTATGACGGGTTCTACCAGAAGCTAATCACGGATTTCGAGTTGTCGACGGTAACCGGGTTCTTCGCCATGGAAGCCATCATCGAGAACCGGCCGCCCGACCTCAGGATGCTGGAGGGCTGACGCCCTCCCCCGAATCGTGGCCTGCCTGCGTCGGATCGCAAGCCGGGCCATAATGGGAACTTTCCTGAGCCACGCGGCTCGAACGTTTCATTCGTCCCCACCGCGGAGCCCCGACCGGCCATGATTCTTTAAGCCCTCCTCCTGATCCTCCTTGCCGCAACACGCGGAAAAGGCGTCTCACCGACCCGGAGAGCTTTCCATGGCCCAGTCATCGTTCGCGCCGTCTCAGGCGCATTCTCAGCCGCCCGCGGCTACCTCTTTCATCAACCTGCACCACGTCAGCTACGCGCTGCCCGATGGCCGCGTCCTGCTGGACGCCGTCAGCCATGACTTTGGCGTGGCGCGCCACGGGTTGATCGGCCGCAACGGCGCAGGCAAGTCCATGCTGCTGCGCATATTGCAAGGCAGCCTCTCCCCGCAGTCTGGCCGTGTCGCGCGCCACGGGCGTACTGCCTACGTGGCGCAGACCCATACCCATGAACCCGGCGCCACGTTGGCCGAGGTGGCTGGCATAGGCGACATTCTGCTCGCCTTGTCCAACATCGAAGCCGGAAGCACCAACCAGACGGACTTCGATTTGGCCGACGGTCATTGGCGGATTCAGGACGACTGGGCCCGAATGCTTGACGACGCGGGCTTGCCGGCTTGGGCGCCAGACCATCCCGCCCGCGCCGCAAGCGGCGGCGAACTGACCCGCGTCGCGCTTGCAGGCGCCCTGCTGCAAGCCGCCGACGGTCTGCTGTTGGACGAACCCAGCAACCATTTGGATGCGCGGGCACGCGGCTGGCTCATGGAAAAAATCAGCGCGTGGCGCGGCGGCCTGATTGTCGTCAGCCACGACCGCACCTTGTTGAACGCCATGCAACACATCGTCGAATTGGACCGCGGCACACTAGGCGGTCACGCCGGCAATTACAGCGCCTATCGCACCCAACGCGACTTGCAAGCCGCCGCCGCAGACGCGGCGCTGGCGCATGCCCGCAACGAACGCGCAGCCGGCCTGCGCGCGCTAAGGCAGCAACACGACGCCCAACAGCAACGCAGCGCGCGTAACGCCCGCCAAGCACGCGCCTCCAACCAGGCGCCCATCCTGCTGGGCATGAAGAAGGCGAACGCCGAAGGCCACGCTGGCCGCGAACGCCTGCGCCGTCTGCAGACGGCGGCGACGCTTGATGAAGCCGTAAAACACGCCGCCGCGCGCGTGCTGGCGACACCAGGCGTGGCATTGGCGCTGCCAGAAACCGTCGTCCCCGGCGGGCGGCGGGTCCTGCACCTGGAAAGCGCCGTGCCTCCTCACCCTACAAAGGCGCAGGCATTGACGCTTAGCCTGAGTGGCCCATTTCGCTTGGCGGTCCACGGACCGAATGGGTGCGGCAAAAGCACCCTGTTGTCGATGCTGGCTGGCGAACTTCACGCTATCCAGGGCACGTGTGACGTACGTGTACCCACTGCAATGCTGGATCAACGCGCTGCGGATTTACCGTTGGATCAGTCTCTGTTGGCGACACTGCAAGCGCTGGGCGCGTCCCTGCCTGAAGGCGAACTACGCAGCCGCCTGGCCTTGCTGGGGCTGGGCCCTGCCTTAATCGATGCGCCTGCGGAAACATTGAGCGGTGGCGAACGCGTCAAAGCCACCCTGGCTTGCGCATTGTGGCGCAAGCACCCCGCGCAATTGCTGCTGCTGGATGAACCCACAAACCATCTGGATATCACTTCGGCGGAGGCGCTGGAGGATGCGCTAAGCGCGTATCCCGGTGCGATGGTCGTGGTGTCGCACGATACGATGTTCTTAGAAGCGATTGCACCAACACACCGCTTGCTTTGGAATGACGACGCCGGGTGGGAATTGCAGGCGTGCGCAATGTAGTTGCAGCGGTCCGAGGCTTGCTCAAACGCGTCAGGAATTCCCCCCACGGGACGCGGCGTCCTGTCTATTTTGAAGTTCTTGCACATTTCGAATTTCTTGACGGCGACGGGTTTGGAGCTTACCTCCCCATGATCAGCTCCCGAAAATAAGGTGTCAGGCTGCATTTTCCGGAGATGGCCAAAATGAAAATGCAGTCTGACACTTTAGTTTTCCATTTTAGAGAATCAATCAGAGTTAATTTTATTGTGAGCAGAATTTCCTTCTGTTAGCGCCCCTCTCTGCGTTAGCAAGGGCACCTACGCCTTTTTCACTTAAAATTATAACAACGGAGTTTTTCAATCACATCCAATACAGTGCCCACCTTCAAATATAGCTCCTTTACACTCTCATCACCCACTTTCCAAACAAGCCTATCCCCAACACTGGTCTTCAGAAAATAGAGAAAGCACGCCCTATCACTCATTGCAGTGGCTGTCAGGTCAAATAAGCCGTCTAACAATTCAGGACCATCACCCCAAAAATACTCGTTCGCAACTTTGTAAAGCTCTGAGCAATCGATCTGCGTATCATTAACACGCAGCTCATCGATAGGGGTATTAGAGTAGAAAGAAATTATTGTTCTCAACTCAAAGACATCTACTGCACTAAAAATCCTTTCCCCATCGACATATAAGGAAAAAACCCCATTCTTCCAAGAGTCATGAGGTAAATTCCAATTATCAACAACATCAAACTGGAGCGAGAAATAGAATGGATCACCTACTATCATTTTATTTTTACCCCTAACTGTTTTTGCACATCGCTTGGTATCTGGCTGCCAACCAGAGGGTTTCTTGTATCGCCACTGCTTCCATTCCAATGAAACTCCCCATTAGTACCCTCGAAACGATGCACATCACCTTTACGATCAACTGCAAACCTAACTTCTTTGTTTGGATATTGTTTTGAACTAGCAATCGATTGTTCAAAAATCCCCAAGGAGTTCTGAGGCTCAATCCCAGCGTTTGGTCTATTTCCAGGCTGACCGAGAGTATGCTTAGGATTAGACTTAAATACTAACCCATTCGAGGCAACTGTCGCATCTTGGGTAGGCAACGAAGAGCCTTTGGGACCCTTAGTTGTTCCCATCACCGCACTCGCAGCCGCTACAAGCCCTATCGCCGTCTCGGAACTTATCCCATATCTCTTCTGAAGATCAGCGGCGATTTCAGTATGCAGAACCATACTGACCGCGTCAGCGTTGTGCAGGAAGTATATGGCAACATCATTCCGAAGGCCGGCAGGAAGGTCCATGCCGCTTAACTTATCTAGTTCCTCCCGATACTCTGTTACTTGCTCGACAAAATCACCATAGCGTTCCCGACAGGCGTTCGCGTCAGCCGCGCACACCGCGATCATGGTTTCTTGGGTTTCGATGCTTAGCTTTCGGAAGTTCTCCTGTACTTCATCGCAATTGCCAAACGCTTCGCAAGTGGAGGCCTCTGCTCCGAATCGCTTCAGGTCGGACAAAGTCAGGGCGTTATTTGTCAACTCCGTGATCGCCGCAAGAGTGCTAGTAGTGGTATCCATCGAAGTTGCGTCGGATATGCCGGCCACAATACTGGCGATCAAATTGCCTCGCGCTTCACGTTCTTCCGCGGACAACTCATCTCCCGCAGCCATGCCTATCAGCTTAGCGATCACGGAACTCGCTGCAGCCCCCAATGCACCGGAGGAACAATTGCCGCTGCTAGCCGCAGCCCCTGCACATCCCACGATCCCGTGCAGAAGCGCACGCGCCGCCTCCGAATCTGGTCTCCCCCCCATGGAATCAGCGAGTTTCTTAACTTGCGATGCGCCTAGACCCTGGAGATAATTCACTGCGGCTGCTTGCACGAAGGCACCAGTGCCACCTGTCACATTGCCGGCCGCACCTGCTGATATCGCGCCGACAACACGGCGGTAAGACCCAGACGGCCCCCACTCACTATCCAGCTTCTCCGCAGTTGCGGCGGCTTGATCGCGCTCAGTTTGGGACAGTGTTTTGTCCTTTGCCCGCGTCTTTAGAGCGTCGATTTCCTTCGCCCGATTCGTCAAAAACTGTCCCATCTGCCGACTGGCTTCTGACGCAATCTCAAACCCCGCCTCGATCTTCTCCTTGTCAAAGATCGGTTTCAGCGCATTCAACGTGTCCGATGTGTCCCGGTTCAACGACGCGATCGTCTCCGCTGCTGTCTTGCCGGTCAGGGCAAGTTGGCCAGCGTCATCACGAATGACTACGCTGCCGCCGCTGACCGCGCTGTATGTCGTCGAGTTGGCATTCCCAGACGCCGCAACGACCACGGGCATACCGGCGGACATTCCATTGCTGCTTGTCGGCAAACTCGTACCAGGCACTTTGTCCGCACCGCCTGCCGCCTGGCCTTTCGAATTCGTACCGACGTCGCTCTTCTTCTTCTCCCCTCCCCCACTGCCGCCCCAGCTGTATCCGCCGCTCAACGCCACCTGATCGGCCTTGTAGCGCGCGGTGTTCTGCAAGTCATTGACGGTGAGTGTGTCGGTGGACAGCTGATTCAGACCGTCTGCCACAGCTTGTTCACTGCTCGATACGACGCCCCCCATCAACGTGGTGTTCTGGCCAACGTTCACCAGAAAGCCGCCGTCGCCCGCCTTCAGCCCCGCTTGCTGTGTGGCGGACTGGAAATTGCTGTCCATCCTGCCTTGCGAGACATTGCCCGAGACGGAGCTTTTGCAGTAGCCGTATAGGCAAATGTTGGCCTGGATGCCGGCGCTCTTCTGCTTGGCATCGTAGGTGCTGATGTCTTGCAGCGTCTCGATTCGAAGATTTTTTCCGACCGAGGCGATGATCTGATCAGCGCTTGCTATCGCGCCGATCAGCGAAGTGTCGCTACCCGATTGCAGCGCCAGCACGTTGCCTGCAACCACATCGGTATAAGTCCAATTGATGTCTTTGCCATCCGCGCGCCCTCTACCGCCACCAGCGCTGACGTTCAGCATCACGCCAATACCGTCTTCGCTATTTGCTGAGACGCCAATGCCGACGCTACCGCTATAGCTCTTGTTCTTCGTATGCTGCTCAAAGGTGTTTTGGGCGGCCTCCAGCAGGATGTCGCCATCCGCTTTGATGATGGCATTGTTTCCCGCCGACAGGCGCGAACCGGTGACGGTGACATCGGACGCAGCACCAGCGCCCGCAGCGACGATGGTCAGGTCTTTACCTGCCGCCACGGTGGATCCCAAAACGGAAGACGACGCGCGATCCGTCGTGCTTTGGCTCTTGCTGACACCAAAGTTGATACTGACGCTTACGCCGCCAGCGCTCTTAGGATCGGCCGCGACAGCATCATAGGCATTGACCGCAGCTAGGCCGGTGGTCGCCAAAGCCAGGCCTTGCATTACCTTGTTATCGGTCCTCCCGGCGGCATCCCCCATTCTTCCCGCGGTCTGCATCGCGTCGACCAAGGGCGCGTTGGCATTAACACTCAACCCCGTCTGCTTGATCTCGTGGAATTCCTTCTGTTGCGTGGTGTCCAGCGCCGCGCCGATGTTGACTTCCTTGCCGATCAGCGTGATGTCGCCTTGCCGCGCAATGACGTTGCTGCCCATGACATTGAGGGCGCCGCCGGCGTTGATCAGCACATCGCCTTCGACGCTGCCGACGGTGCTGGCGTTGTGGAAGACCTTCTTGCTATCCAGCGAATCCGTCTGTTGGCTGGTGCCGTAGCTGAAGCCGCCCATCGCTCCAAAGCCCGACTTCTTGACCATTTTGTAGTCGTAGCCGTCCTCGGCGTTCTGGCCGGGCAGGATGTTGACGTCGCGGTCTGCCGACATCACCAAGTCCTTCTGCGCGCCAACGTTCGAGCCCGCCACGGTCAGGTCGCGTCCGGCCATCAGCACGGCCGTGTCGCCGGTGAAGGTCGTCGCCAATGACTGTTCCCAGTCGAGGGCCGTCTTGGTGTGAGTGGTCTTGGACGAGAGGAAACCCGTGGTCTTGTAGCGGACCTCGTCGTAAGCCGATCCGGTTTCTGCCCCGGCGATCAGATTGATGTCGCGCCCTGCTCCCGCGGCGAGCTGCTTGCCAGCGGTGACTTCGGCCGCACGCGCATTGACGTCCTGGCTCGCGATCATCGTGAGGTTGCCGCCCGCGGCGAGGGTCGAGCCGATCTCCGTGCTGGTGCTCAAGTCGTGGCGGTTCCGGGCGTTCAGGACCAGGGATTCACCGTGGCTTTCGGTAAGCGTCTCCAAGGCGATGTCGCGGCCTGCCTGCAGGCGCGCATCGTCCTTGACGGAGACCTGCGCGGCGGTCAGGGTGATGTCGCGCCCCGCCTGCATGCTGAGGTTGCCGGCATCCACGCGGGCGACGCCGCTGATGTGCGAGCCCCAGGTGTTGCCGAAATCCTCTGAGGCCGCGGTGGACGTGAGGGCGATGTCTCGCCCTGCCTTCAAGGCAACGTTGTCGCCCTTGATCAGCGAGACCAGGTTCGTCAGGTCTTCGCGCGCGGCAAGGTCGACGGTGGATCCCTGGATCAGGCCGCCGGCCTGGTTGACGATGTTGCCCGCCGTCATGACGGTAGCGTCGCGTGCGCCGATAGTGCCGCTGTTGACGATGTCGCCTTCGGCCGCCAGTTTGACGTCCCGGCCGGCCATAAGGGTACCATCGCCCTTGAGGTCGCCGTCGCGGACCAGCAGGTAGACCTGGGGCACGAGCACGGTGTCGGTGGTGCCGTCGGGCAACGTGACGGTCTGCGCCACCAGCCAGACCAGGTCGGTAGCCAGGTGGCGCTGCTGCTCCTCGGTCAGAGCAACACCAAGCTGGATGCCGTTGTCGCGGGCGAATTGCGCGCCGGCGGCGAGCAGAGCCTTGTACTGGCTGTCGTTGTTGCCGTAGCTTTCGAGGAAGCGCTGGCCGGTGGTGGCCAGGATCTGGTCAGACACCAGCTTTTGCTCGTAGAAGCCGTCGCCCAGGCGCTTGGGCTGGCCCGAAGGCGTCAGGAACTTGGCGCCCGGGGGGACCAGGGAGTCCCAGTTGCCCAGGCGCGCACCCGACAGGTTATTGCCGTCGGCGAC
>NZ_JABBJN010000004.1 GCF_012928505.1 Achromobacter sp. Bel
GGCAAGCGGCGCGGGCATACTCTCGGGCGCCGGCCGTATCAACGGCAACGCCACGCTGACTGGCGGCGTACTCGAAGGCGTGCAAGGTCAGACGCTGGTGTTTGGCGGCGACCTGTCGCTGTCCAGCGCAAGCCAAGTGAATGTGGAACTGGGCAATGCATCCAGCACCGCCTTGTTTTCGGTGGCGGACAACTTGACGTTGGCTGGCAGCCTGAACATCACGGATCAAGGTGGCTTCGGCGCGGGGGTTTATCGCCTGTTCGACTACGGCGGCAGCCTGACGAACCAGGGCTTGGCCATCGGCACCACGCCCGCCGGCGTTGCCGCCAGCGCGTTGACCCTGCAAACCGCAGTCATCGGCCAGGTCAACCTGGCCTCGACAGCCGGCGCAACATTGGGCTTCTGGGACGGCGGCAACACCGCCGGCCACGACAACGGCGCCATTGACGGCGGCTCGGGCACGTGGAGCGCCGACGACCGCAACTGGGCCAACGCAGACGGCACGTTGAACGGCCGCTTCCAGCCCAATCCGACATATGCCGTCTTCCAGGGCACGGCCGGCACGGTCAGGGTGGACACCTCGGCCGGGGCCATCGGCGTCACGGGCATGCAGATTGCCACCGACGGCTACCGCATTGAAGGCGATGCCATTGCCCTGCAAGGCGCGGGTGGCGAGAGCATCATCCGCGTGGGATCGGGATCGACAGCGGATGCAGGCATGGCCAGCACCATTGCCGCCCGCCTGACGGGCGCCAGCAAACTGGTAAAAACCGACGCCGGCATGCTGACCCTGACGGGCGACAACACGTATACCGGTGGCACCGACATTCAGTTCGGTACCTTGTCGGTCTCCGCCGACAACAACCTGGGTGCGGCCAACACCGGCGTGGCGATGGCCGGCGGCTCGCTGGCTACGACCGCCAGCTTCAACACGACTCGCAATATCTCCTTGATGCAAGACGGCGCCATCAACGTCGCGACGGGCACGCAGCTGGGCCTGACGGGCACGGTATCGGGCGCGGGCGCCCTGATCAAGCAAGGCGCCGGCACGCTGGCGCTGACTGGCGCCAATACCTATGGCAACACGCGCGTGCAGGCCGGCACGCTCATCGGCGACAGCGCGTCGATCCGTGGCGATCTGCAAAACGATGGCACGGTCATTTTCGATCAAACGTGGGACGACAGCGTGTCCGGCCAGATGATCGGCACCGGCGCCATCGTGAAACGCGGGGCGGGCATCCTGACCCTGAATGGCCTGAACACGCTGAACTGGAACATCGAAGCCGGCACGCTCGCAAGCGACGTGACCCGGTACACCGCCAACGCCACGATCGGCGCCGCAGGCACGTTGCGTTTTGATCAGGCCACCGATGCCGACTATGCCGGCAAAATTTCCGGTAGCGGCACCTTCGAGAAGACCGGCGCGGGCGCATTGCGCCTGAATGCGGACAACGGCGCCTTTGCCGGCACGACGCGTGTCTCGAGCGGCACGCTGGTCGTGGCCAACACGCTGGGTGGCAACGCGGAAGTGTCCAATGGCCGCCTGCATGTGACGGGTACCTTGAGCGGCAATGCGGCCATCGGCCACAACGTCGTCCTGTCAGGCACCGGCACCGTCGGCCAGAATGTCACGCTGACGGGCGGTGTGCTGCAAGGCACGCAAGGCAGCACGCTGAAGATAGGCGGCAACCTTACCCTGGACAACGCCAGCCGGGTCAACGTGGCGCTGGGCCGAGCCGGGTCCAATACGTTATTCGATGTGGGCGGCGACCTGGCTTTGGCCGGCACGCTGAACATCACCGATCAAGGTGCCTTCGGCGCAGGCATCTACCGCTTGTTCGATTATCGCGGCGCACTGACGTCCAACACGGTGGCCATCGGTACCGCGCCCACGGGCGTCATGGCCAATGACCTGCGAATCCAGACCGCCGTCAACGGGCAGGTCAACCTGATGTCCTCCACGGGCGCCACGCTCAGTTTCTGGGACGGCGGCAATGCTGCGCAACGCGACAACGGCATCATTGATGGCGGCTCGGGCACGTGGCGCACCGACGGGCTGAACTGGACCAACGAGGACGGCACGCTAAACGGCCGTTTCCAGCCCAACCCGACCTACGCCGTGTTCCAAGGCGCGTCCGGCATCGTGGCGGTAGACGCGTCGGCAGGCGGCGTTGGCGTGACGGGCATGCAGATGACGTCGAACGGCTATCGCGTTGAGGGGGATTCGATTGAACTTGCGGGCGGCGCGGAAACCATTCTGCGCGTGGGTTCGGGCAATGCGTCGGGCGCGGCGACCTCTGGCACCATTGCCTCCCGCCTGACAGGCGCCAGCATGCTGGTGAAGGCCGATTACGGCACGCTGGTGCTGGCGGGCAACAACACCTATACGGGCGGCACCGAAATTCGCACGGGCACGTTGTCCGTGTCGTCCGACGCCAACCTGGGGGCATCAGCAGGCGCGTTGACGTTGAACGGCGGCGCGCTTGCCACCACGGCCAGCTTTGATTCGGCGCGTGCCGTAACGCTGGCGCAAACCGCTGATATCAACGTCGTGGCAGGCACCACGCTGGGTTTGCAAGGGAGCATCGGCGGCACGGGCAACCTGCAAAAGCTCGGCACCGGCACCTTGACGCTGTCGGGCGCCAACACCTATGGCAACACGCAAGTGCTGGCCGGCACGCTGGTGGGCCATGCGGGGTCGATCCGCGGGGATCTGCTGAACCTCGGCGCGGTCGTGTTCAACCAGGCGACCGACGCGACCTACGCGGGTTATGTGTCGGGCACGGGCACGATGGCCAAGCAAGGGGTGGGCGTGTTGACGCTGACCGGCGTCAACGCGCAAGACTGGCGCGTCGATGCGGGCACGCTGGCCGTCAGCGCCGGCCGCTACACCAGCAACACCACGATCGCCGCGGGCGCCGAGGTGCGCTTCAATCAAGCCAGCAGCACCTCGTTCAGTGGCGTGCTGGCGGGCGCAGGCCAGCTTACGAAGACCGGCGCGGGCATGTTGCAACTGCTGGGCGACAACAGCGGCTTTGCGGGCCGGACGCAGGTTCAATCCGGCATGCTGTGGGTGTCGGACAAGCTGGGCGGCTCGGCGTCGGTCACGGGCGGTCGCCTGCATACGGACGGCGTTCTGGGCGGCGACGTCACGGCAAGCGGCGCGGGCATACTCTCGGGCGCCGGCCGTATCAACGGCAACGCCACGTTGACTGGCGGCGTACTCGAAGGCGTGCAAGGTCAGACGCTGGTGTTTGGCGGCAACCTGTCGCTGTCCAGCGCAAGCCAAGTGAACGTGGAACTGGGCAATGCGCCCAGCACCGCCTTGTTTTCGGTGGCAGACAACCTGACGTTGGCCGGCAGCCTGAACATCACGGATCAGGGCGGCTTCGGCGCGGGGGTTTATCGCCTGTTCGACTACGGCGGCAGCCTCACGAACCATGGCTTGGCCATCGGCACCACGCCCGCCGGCGTCTCCGGCAGTGCGTTGACCCTGCAAACCGCAGTCGGCGGCCAGGTCAATCTGGCCTCGACATCCGGCGCAACGTTGAGCTTCTGGGACGGCGGCAACGCTGCCGGCCATGACAACGGCGCCATTGACGGCGGGTCGGGCACGTGGCGCGCCGATGGCCGCAACTGGGCCAACGTGGACGGCACGTTGAACGGCGTCTTCCAACCCAAGCCGACGTTTGCCGTTTTCCAGGGCACGGCCGGCACGGTCAGGGTGGACACCTCGGCCGGGGCCATCGGCGTCACGGGCATGCAGATTGCCACCGACGGCTACCGCATTGAAGGCGATGCCATCGCCCTGCAAGGCGCGGGTGGCGAGAGCATCATCCGGGTGGGATCGGGATCCTCGGCCGACGCAGGCATGACCGGTACCATCGCCGCCCGCCTGACGGGCGCCAGCAAGCTGGCCAAGACCGACTTCGGCACGCTGGTGCTGACCGGCGACAACACCTACACCGGCGGTACGGAGGTGCGCGCGGGAACCTTGTCGGTCTCCCGGGACGCCAACCTGGGCGCCGCGGCAGGCGGTCTTACGTTGAACGGCGGCACGCTGTCCACCAGCGCCAGCTTCGATACCGTCCGCGGCGTCATGCTGGCCCAAACCAGCCGTATCGCGGTGGCATCCGGCACGAACTTCGGCCTGAACGGATCCGTCACCGGCAACGGCGATCTGGCCAAGACGGGCGACGGCATGTTGACGGTGTCGGGTGACGGCAGCGCCTACACCGGTAGCCTGCTGGTGCAGGCAGGCGCGTTGAATGTCGCATCGACGGGCAAGCTGGGCGGCACGTTGACGCTGGCCAACGGCACGCTGTTGCAAGGCGCGGGCCAAGTGGGTTCGACCACGCTGCAAAACGGTGCCACCCTGGCGCCGGGCAATGTCGCGGGCGCCTTGAACGTGGCGGGCGACCTGACGTTCATGCCGGGTTCCGTCTATCAAGTGGCCGCCGACCCGGCATCGTCCGCCAGCGCCCGCGTGGCCGTCAGCGGCGTCGCCAATCTGGCGGGTTCCGTGGTCCACGTCGGACCGGAAGGGGGCTTTGACACCACGCGCCAGTACACGATCCTGAGCGCGGGCGCCATCAACGGCCAGTTCGACAACGTGTCGTCGAACTATGCATATCTGGATCCCGCATTGCGCTACGGCGCACAGGACGTCATGCTGCAACTGGGTCGCAAGCAGGTTCCCGTGAACCCCGTCGACCCCGTGGACCCGGGCACGCGCCCGATCACCTTTGCGGACGCCGCGCAAACCGCCAACCAGCGCGCCGTCGCCAATGCGCTGGAAACGCTGCCCTCGGGCAATGCGCTGCAAGAGTTCATCCTGACCTTGCCCAATGGCGCACCGCCGGCGGTGTTCAACAGCCTGTCCGGTGAAGCGCATGCCAGCGTCGCCTCCAGCCTGATGGGCGCCAGCAGTACCACGCGCACGCTGCCGCTGTCTTACCTGCGCGCCAATCTGAACGCGGGCATGCGTCCCGGCGCACCGACGGCGCAGGCAGGCGGCACACTGTCCGCGTCTGCCTTGCCGTCGTCGAACGCGCAGCCCGCCTGGGCAGAGCTCGTCGGCAACTGGCAAACGCAGAAAGCCACTGGCAACACCGCGCAAGTCCGTCAACACATCGGCGGCGTCTTCGCTGGCGCCGACCATGCCGTGGGCGAGGGCTGGCGGGTGGGCGGGGCCGTCGGTTACACCGACAGCAAGATCCGGGTGGATGACCGTGCGTCGCAGGCCGACGTGTCCGGCTACAGCGCAGCCATCTATGGCGGCAAGGCCTTCAAAGCGGGCGCAGGAAAGTTGAACTGGCTGGTCGGCACCTCCTACACCTGGCACGACGTGAGCACGGAGCGCTCCGCCACGGTGGCAGGCGCCTCGCAAACGCTGACCGCCGACTACGGCGCCAGCACCACCCAGCTTTTCACCGAACTAGGCTATGCCTTGCCCTTGGCCGACCGTGCAACGATCGAACCCTTCGCGGGCCTGGCCTGGAGCGACCTGCGCACGCGCAGTTTCTCCGAATCCGGCGGCTCGGCGGCGCTGCGCGGCCAAAGCAGCAACAACCAGCAAACCACCAGCACGCTGGGCATGCGCGCGCAGACGGACTTCACGCTGGCCGGGGCCGAAGGGCGCTTGCAGGCGACGCTGGGCTGGCGCCATGCGTTTGGCGACGTGTTGCCGCAAACGCACATGGCGTTTGACGGCGGCCAGGCATTTACCGTGTCGGGCTCGCCTATCGCCCGCAATGCGGCGTTGGCCGAGTTAGGGGCCGAAGTGGCAGTGTCGCGCAACGCGTCCGTGGGCTTGAACTACAGCGGACAGTACGGCGGGGGCAACCGCGAACATGCGGGGTCGTTGAACGTGCGCTGGCGGTATTGAGGGGGGCTGGACAGGCGGCAAAACGGTGTCAGACTACGGTTTCGGCGGCGAAAACCGGAGCCTGACACCGTTCTTTAGTCAGCTAACGGCACGACGGCGATCGCGATTTTTCCTTGAACACCGTTGTTGGGCGTCTCGAGCCGGGCATGGGCCAACGCAATGTCGGCAAGCGAATAGACCGCGCCGACGTGCGGGCGCAACTGTCCGCGATCGACCAATGCGCTCAACTCATCAAGCTTGCCTCGGTTCTGCCGGGTGAAGACGAAGTGGTAGCTTGCGTTCTTGCCCCACGCCTGGACGAGATTTTGCGGCTGCGCGATGTCCACGATCGAGACGACGCGGCCAAGCTGGGCCAGGGCATCGGGGCTGCGCGACAAGGTGTCGCCGCCGATGGTGTCAAACACGACATCGACGCCGCGGCCGCCGGTTTCGCGCAGGATGGCGTCGACGTAATCCTCGTTTTCGTAATCGATGGCCACATCGGCGCCCATCCTGCGTGCGAACTCGAAGTTTGCCGCGCGCACCGTGGTGAACACCCGTGCCCCCATGGCCTTGGCCAGCTGTATTGCGACATGGCCGACGCCTCCCGCGCCGCCGTGCACCAGGATGCTTTCGCCGACCCGCAGCGCCGCGCGCACGACCAGCGCTTCCCACGCGGTTCCGCCCACCAAGGTCAGGCTTGCCGCTTCAAGGTGGCTTAACGAGGCAGGCTTCTTCCCCACAATGCTCTCGGCGGCAACGTGGTATTCGGCATAGCTTCCTGGCCCATCGAATATCTGTGGCGTGTACCAGACGGCGTCTCCAGGAGAAAAAGCCGTTACTCCCGGTCCCACGGCTTCGACCACGCCGGACACGTCATGGCCGGTAATGGCGGGCAGGGGCACCAAGTCGGAATAATCACCGCGCCGGATCTGGTAATCCAGGGGATTGATGGAGGTGGCGTGTACCCGGACCAGGACCTGGCCCGCGTGCGGCACGGGCGTGGGTACGTCGCGCAGCGCGAACGAGGCGGGGCCGCCAAAGGACTGAAGTGTCATCGCTTTCATTGCAATTTCTCGTTTCGTTAAAAAGGGATATCGGGAAATATCGATATTTACGGTTAAAAAAACGGATGAATGGAAATGCCATGCCGTGCGGCAAAAATCACAGCTCTTTCCCGATGATCTCGGCAAGTGCGCTGATGGTGGCTTCGTTACGCTTGTAGTAGGTCCACTGGCCGATGCGCTTGGCTTCGACCAGGCCGGCCCGTTGCAGGGTGGCAAGATAGTCAGACACCGTCGATTGCGACAGCCCGACGCCTTCCTGGATACTGCTGACGCAGACGCCCACGGTGTGCACATCCCCTTCATCCTGCGGAGGAAAGTGCTTCGCAGGGTCCTTCAACCCCTTCAATATGTCGAGGCGTGTACGGTTTGAGAGGGCTTTGAAGATGTCGAGCAGTTCCATGGCATGATTGTATCGGTATTTCCCGATATGTCAATACGAACCGCCTGACGTCCTCACAACCCCCGCAGGAAATCAATGAGCGCGTCATTGACTTCCTGGGGCGCCTCCTGCTGTAGCCAATGCCCCGCGCCGGGAATGATGGCGGTCGTGCGCAATCGGGGAACCAGGCCGGGCATGGCGTCGATGATCTGGTCCATGCCGGGGATCGCCAGCCCCGTGTCGCGTTCGCCCACAAGATACAGGGCGGGCACGTCCACTTTCTTGCCGTCCAGGGCCGCTTGCAGCGCCCAATTTCGGTCCAGATTCCGGTAGTAATTCAGCCCGCCGCGAAAGCCGCTGGTCTGGTAGCCCTGAATGAAGACGTCCAGGTCCGACGGGGTAAGCCATGCCGGCATTGTGGCGGGAAGGGGTAGGGAATCGAGCAGGCCGCGCCCATTGGCCACCATGCCGAATGGATTGGGGGTGCTCGGGTCGTCGCGCGGCCCGGCGTCGCCGGAGGCCGCGAAGTAGATCGCGCGCAATGTCGCGCCGATGTCGCGTTCGAATTCCCGTTCGGCCACGCCCGGCTGATTGAAGTAGTGCGTATAGAACATGGCTGATTCTGTTTTGGGGAACAGGCGGCTGGGCGCGATTGGGGGCCTGCCCATTATGGGGACGCCCAGCGCGGCGACCGCCCGAAAGCGGTCTGGCCGCAACTGTGCCGCTTGCCATGCGATGTTGGCGCCCCAATCGCCGCCCACGATCACGGCGTCCTTTGCGCCCTCGCGATCGATCAGCGCGACGAGATCTCCGATGACGTCCAGGGTTGTGAAGGCGGCCGCGTCCAGCGGGCTTTCGCTGGCGCCGTAGCCGCGCAAGTCCGGGGCGATTGCGCGAAAACCCGCCTTGGCCAACGCGGGCATCTGGTGGCGCCAGGCATAAGAGGTCTCGGGAAAGCCGTGGCACAGCAACACAAGCGGGCCTTCGCCCTGGGCGGCAACACGTAGCGTGATGCCGTTGACGTTCACATCGCGAGTTTCAAAGTCTGTCATTTGGTGCGCCCACAGAAAGAGTCGGATGCCGCTATAATACCGTAACAGTTTAAGTTACGGTTATCCGCTTCCATGGCCTACGACACACGCCTTGCCCGTTTGCTGCACGTGCTGATTCACATGCATTTGCGTGGCGGCACGACCACGTCGGGAACGCTGGCCCAGATGCTGCACACCAATGAGGTCGTGGTGCGCCGGACCATGGCGGCGCTGCGCACCGCCGGCATGGTCGCGTCCTCGGGCGGGCGACATGGCGGTTGGACGTTGGCTAAAGGGTTGGACACCATCACCGCGCGGGATGTCTATGAAGCCATCGCCCATGGCTCCGTCTTTGCCATTGGACCGGCGGACGACAATCCTGCATGCCCCGTTGAGCGCGTCGCGAACCAGTGGGTCGCGGACGCGTTGCGTGAAGGCGAAAGTGCCTTGCTGCACCATCTGGGCGGCAAGCCGCTATCCGAGCTCGCCTCGCAGATTCTCGCGAAGCCCGTAGCCTGACGCCTGTGGACGCATCATTTTCGCCAGGTGACGACTTCACGGCTAGGCGAGTCGCGTGTTCGCCAAGGCGCTACACGTCGCGCCTAGTCTTTTCTAGGACGCCATTTACCGGAAAGCGGGTGTATCAACGTCAGGAGCACGATCGCCGGAACGTCGGCATACAGGCTGTGGGGTTCATCACCGGGGAGCATCACCAACTGGCCTTCGGTCAGGGTGCACCGGCCCCCTGACGCATCGATGTCGACCTGTCCTTCAAGGCACTGGAGCGTCACGACACCCTGGACATGATGCGAGGGCATCCGGTGCCCGGCGGGCAGCACGAGCCGGATGATCTGCAGTTCGGTCGTGCGCAGCAGACTGACGCTGACCGGCGGGGCAGGCTCCAGGCTCGGCCGATGAAACAGGTCGATGACGTCCAGCGGATTCGCGTGCTTCAGGGCCATATGGAACTCCGGTGTCGCGTTGCCTCATGCGGTAATGGTCGGAGCGGTTGTGCCTGGGCGGGCCTGAACCGCCGCGTACATCCAATAGTCACGTGGCTGGCCGCGGACCTTGCGGTACTGATGCAGCACGCCCTCGCGCTGCATCCCTATCCGATCCAGGACCGCAATGGACGGGGCGTTGCTATCAAGGACCGTGGCCTGGATGCGCTGGAGGCCCAGGGCATCGTGCGCCCAATTCACCACGGCACGCGCGGCGTGCGTGGCCAAGCCGCGGCCCTGGTAACGCGGATCCAGGTCATAGGCTAGTTCAGCTCTTCCATGCGCGCGAGCGATTTCGTTCAAACCGACTGTGCCCAAAAGCTTGCCGTTTGCGTCCACGATGGCCCAGCGCAGCGCGTCCCCGTCTTCAGCGTAACCCTCGATGAGTGTCGCGAGAGCGGCCGGACTGATATCGCCCCAGCTGGTATGTTCAATGACGCCGGGCTGGTTCAAATACGCCGACCACGCCGTGGCGTCGTTCGGCTGAATCGGCCGTAGAGAGGCGTGCAGGGCGCTCGGTAATGCCGGGGGTGTGGCGGTCATGGCGCGTATGGCCCCATCAGTTCCGCCACCCAGTCGATGAACAGGCGCAGCTTGGCGCTGACGTGCCGGTTAGGCGGGAAGGCGATGGTTAGCGGCATCGGGTCCAGGCGCCAGTCTTCAAACAGCGGTACCAGTTCGCTGCGCGCCAGGTATGGCCGGGCCATGTAATCGGGCAGCCACAGCACGCCCAACCCTGCCAATCCCGCGGCCAGATACGCATTGCCGTCGTCCACCGCCAGCACATAGCGTCCGTGCACGTTGATGCTTTCGTCGCCGCGGCGCATGGCGTAGGGGAACGCGCGGCCGATGCGCGACCACAGGTAACCGACGATCCGGTGATGCGTGTCTTCCAGCTCTTGCGGGTGCGCCGGCAGGCCGGCGCGTTCCAGATAGGCGGGGGCGGCGTAGACACCCAACCGCAGGTCGGCCACGCGGCGCGCCATCAGCGACTGGTCGGTGATCTCGCCGCCGCGCACCACGCAATCCACGTTCTCGCCGAGGATATCCACGATGCGGTCGCTGACGCCCATGTCCAACTGGATGTCGGGATAGCGCGCGTGGAACGCGGGCAGGGCGGGGATCAGGATCATGCGGGCCAGCGGGCTGGGCACGTCCACCCGCAAGCGGCCCCGGGGCGCGGCCGAAGCGGCGGACAAGCCGGTTTCGGCATCGTCCATGTCGGCCAGCAGTTTGACGACGCGTTCGTAATAAGCCGCGCCGTCCGCAGTGACCGCGACGCGGCGCGTAGTGCGGTTCAGCAGTTTGACGCGCAGGCGCGCCTCCAGCTGCTGTACCAGTTGCGTGACGCTGGTCTTGCTCATGTGCAGCGTTTGCGCCGCCTTGGTGAAGCTGCCGGCCTCCACCACGCGGGCGAATGCTTGCATCGCATCGAATCGGTCCATGCCGGCTCCAGGGGGTGTACGGATTGTTTGGATTCTACAAACAGTGATGGACAACGTTGCCCATTTATCGCGCCCGGCCCGGTCTTTACAGTGAAGCCATGGTTAATGACGGGCCGTTTTCGGCCCATTGATGGAGCTTACTGATGACTGCACGCGACGTCGTTTTTCCCCCGGGCCGCCAGGCGCTTTACGAACGCAACCGGTATTCGCCGGCGATCCGGTCCAATGGTTTCCTGTTTGTGTCGGGGCAGGTGGGCAGCCGCGAGGACGGATCGCCCGAACCGGACCTTCAAACGCAGGTCCGCCGGGCGTTCGACAATCTGAACGCCATCTTGAAAGCGGCCGGTGGCACGTTCGACGATATCGTCGACGTGACGGTCTTCATGGTCGACCCCGCGTCCCAGTTCGAAGCCATCTGGCAGGTGGTGCCGGAATACTGGGGCGAGGCGCCGCATCCGACCCTGACCGCCGTGGGCGTGACGTGGCTGTATGGCTTTGACTTCGAGATCAAGGTGATCGCGAAATTGCCGGAAGCCGCCAAGGGCTGATCCCGCCGCTTACTTCACGACGTAGTTGTTCGCCTCGTTTTCACCTGCCCACTTGCGCAATGCGGCAATGAACTCCGGGCACACGTTGCCGTCGACGCTGGAACTGACGATGACGCTGTTCTGCATCTGCATCAGCACCTTGCATTCATAGACGCGCGACCGGTTCTGGTAATGGCCGGTCGTGTTGGTCTGGAAGACCGGCGTGGCGGCGGTGGTGTTGGTGGCGGGGATCATGCCGACCACCTGCTGGCTGGAGCCGGTGGTGACCCATTCCGTGTAGGGCGCGGTCTGATAGTCGGACCACTCCAGCTCGACGGTGTTGCCCACCGTACGCGTCCTGGACGGTTCGCCCAGGGCCGCGATGGCGTCATTGATCGAGCGGCCTTCCATGTTCTTGGCGACGTTCACGCTGGGAGAGAACGACAGGCCCGACTTGAACACATTGCCCAACGAGGGCAGCGCGGAACTGCCGCCCGTCGGCATCGGCGCGCAGCCGGCAAGGCTGGCGGCGGCGGCAATCAGGCTGGCTGCGCGCCAGAGCGGCTTGCGGCGAATCGGGGAGGGCTGGGGCGACTTCATGGCGTGCTGTCGATGCTCCGTGGCGGATCAAGGTGGCTCAACGCGTTTGTTTCTTTTCGTGACCGAGGGCTGTCTTCGCCGCTGGCGCCGTCGGGTAGCGCATGCGCCCGCCGCTGTCGGTCTGCTTTCGGAAAAGTTCGACATTTTTACCGGAAAAAGGGGCCAGTAGCCCTTCGCCGGATGTGAAATTTGTTACGTAATATGCCGACGGGCGATATTCACAGGGGGACAGACCAGGGGAGCTTCTTGCTAAGATCGTCCCCGCTCTCCACTCGATCCCTGACTCCGACGATGATGTCTGCCCGATTCCTTCCCCTGATCCGTGCTGCGTTCGCCGCTCTTGCTTTGGTGGCGGGCCTGGCCTCTCCTGCGGCGCATGCTGATACGGTCTATGGCGGCGTTGCCACCGACGGCAAGCACGACAAGATTTATTGGGTAATGCCGGAAAAGACGAAGCAGTGGGCCGATATGGGGGCGATCGCCGAGTGCAAGCGGGCGGGCGGCAAAGAATGCAAAGTGCTGACCACGTTCTGGGACAGCTGCATGGTCTATGCCCGCAATTCGCGCCAGGATCTGTTTCCGGGCAACAGCGTGTCGCCGGAAATGGCGGCCAAAAAGGCCATGCGCCGCTGCACGGCAGCCAGCCCGGACGGCAAGTGCCGGTTGACCACGATGCCGTTGTGCGCGGGCCCGGCCTACAGCGCCGAAGACCTCGCGGCCCCGAAGCGCGCCAAGCCCGCCGACGTGGAAGCGCTGTCGGCCAAGATGGACAGCCGAGGTTATTGGGGCGCCGTGGCTGAAAACGGCGATGGCGGCATGCTCTACGCGGACGGCTATCCCACCGAAGACGAGGCAGTCACCACGCTCTTGAAGTGGGAAGACTGCAAGGACTGCCGCAAGCTGTTGACCTACAAGGACAGCTGCGTGGGCATGGCCTGGGTCAAGGGCAGCGAAGGCCGCGGCACGCGATTCACGGCGGTGAACACCGATGCGACGTCGGCGCGCGAGGCGTCGCGCTCCACTTGCACGGCCAAGACGGGCGCACCGGCTTGCGTGGCCATGGTGCGCTGCTCGGGCCGCGCCTATATCGACGGTTACCCGGGCGAAGACGTCAAGGCGCAATAATCGCTGGCGGCCCAGGCCCAGGCCCAGGCCCAGGCCCAGGCCCAGGCCCAGGCCCAGGCCCAGGCCTGGTCGGACCGCTCGCGGCTTATTTGTCCAGCCAGGGCGCTTCCTTCCACAGCGTTTGGAATTCCGCCTCGCCGGCCGTCAATTCACGCGCGTAGTCGGCGGGGGCCAGGTAGCGCAGCGGGGCGAACATCTCTTTGGCTTTCGCCTGGAATTCCGGATCGTCCACCGTGCGCTTGACCGCGTCGACGAGCTTGCCGCGCACCTCTGCCGCCAGTCCCTTGGGGGCGGCCAGGCCGCGCAAGGACGCCAGTTCAAAGTCATAACCCTGTTCCTTGAAGGTGGGCACGTCGGGCAGCGCCGCCGAGCGCGTCTTGCCCATTTGTCCAAGGAAACGCAACGGCGTGCCGCCTTTCTGGTACTGGAGCGCCTCGCCGACGTTGATTGCGCCGATCATGATTTCGCCGCCCGCCAGCGCGCCGCGTACTTCGCCGGCGCCCTTATAGGGAATGTGGCTGAGCTTCGTGCTTGACGCCCGTTCGAACCGCAGCATCGCCAGATGGTCGTCCGACCCCGTGCCTGTCGTGCCCACCGTGACCTTGCCGGGGTTTTTCTTGGCGTACGCCGACAGGTCGGCCAGCGTCTTCAGTTCGTTGTCGCTGCGCACGGTGAAGGCGCCGGGATCGTCGATCAGATTACCCAGCAAGTCATAGCTTTGCCACGTGAAGTTGGACTTGCGTTCGATGGGAATCGTCAGCAGGTTGGGCGTGTTGATGAAGCCGATGGTGTAGCCGTCGGGCTGGGCGCGCGCCAGTTCGGTGAAACCGATGGCGCCGCCCGCGCCCGGTCGGTTCAGCACCACGATGCGGGCGTCGTTGCCCAGGTATTTCTGCAGGAACGGCGCCATCATGCGGGCCACCAGGTCAGTGCCGCCACCGGGGCCGTAGGACACGATCAGGTTGATGGGGCGCTCCGGGTAGCCGGCGGCCTGGGCGCTGCCGCCAAAAAGGGCGGCGCCCGACAGCAGGGCGGCGGACGCGGCCAGTGCGCGCAGCATGCGGCGCTTGTTGGGGTGTTGCATGGTGTCTCCTCGGGGATGGGTCGGCGGCTTGGTGCCGCGCTGTTTTTTCAGGGGGCAACGCCGGGGTGGCGTTGCGGGCACTGCGTTATTTCAGTTTGGCGATGCGTGCGGCGGCGACGGGCCAGACTTCGGGGTTGAGCAGCTGCGGGGGGCGCTCGCCGCGCAGCATCGCGATCAGCTGGGTCGCGGACGATTGCGCGACGTTGCGTCGGGCCTCGTGGGTGACGCCTGCGGTGTGGAAGGTGGCCACCACGTTGGGCAGCCCCAGCAACGGCGCATCGCGCGAAGGCGGTTCCTGCTGCCAGACGTCCAGGCCGGCGCCGCGCAGGTGCCCGCCCTGCAAGGCGTCATACAGGGCGGCTTCGTCATGGATGCCGCCGCGCGCGGTCGAGATGAATACGGCGCCCGGTTTCATGGCGGCGAAGGCGTGCCCATCGATCAGGCCGCGTGTGGACGCGTCCAGCGGGCAATGCAGCGACACCACGTCCGATTGCGCCAGCAGCTCGGCCAGCCCGACGGGTTCTGCGCCGCGGCTGCGGATGGTGTCGGCGTCCAGCAGCGGGTCATGCGCAATCACCCGCATGCCAAAGCCTTGCGCGATGCGGGCGACCCGTGTGCCGATTTGTCCGATGCCCACCAGGCCGATCACCGTGCCATGGATCTCGTGGCCCATCAGGTCTTCACGGGAAAAGCCGGTGTCGTGGCGCAAGCGTTGATGCGATTCGACGACGCGGCGCTGCACCGCCAGCAGCAGCGCATACGTGTGTTCGGCGACCGACGCGGCGTTGCCGCCCGCCTGATTCACCACGGCGATGCCGGCGGCCGTGCAGGCCGGCACGTCGACCGTGTCGTAGCCCGCGCCGCCCGAAGACACGCACACCAGATCCGGGCATTGCGAAATCAGTTCCGCATTCACGAACCATTGGCGGGGCAGTTCATCGCGGGCGGCGGACACGTGATAGGCGTGGGCGGTCTTCAGGCCGGCCAACGTGCGCGCATCGTCGCCGCGCGCCGGCAGCACCGACAAGCCGATGCCCGGTTCGGCGTCGATAAGCTGGTCGAACACCGGGTTCAGCCACAGGTCGAGCCGGCACAGACGTTTGGGGAAGTCTTGCTGAGAGGAACCGAAATCCGGCATTGCGTGTTGTCTCCGTATAGGCATGGTGTCTTTTGAGGCGACTCTACTCGTGCCAAAACCGGAGATAAAGCGAATAATTTTCGGAGTTAAGGGCGACTTTTAGTAAACAGTTGGCCCGCTCAGACCATTCCAGCCGGGGCCTCGAAATCCAGCGCGTCCTGCGCCAGCACGCGCAGGCTTTCCAGCATGGGTCGCGTGTCGTCGCGCCGCCACTGGAAGGTGTAGGGCAGGGGGCGCAGGGGCGCGAGCCCCGGCAGGCGGTGCAGATCGCCGCGCTGGATCAGGATGCGCGCCCAGGCGGTGGGCAGGAAACCCAGCCCCAGGCCCTGGCGCAACATGCCGGCGATGGCGCCCCAGCTGTTGCAGCATTGGGTGCGGCCGGGCGATATGCCTTGTTCAGTCAGCCAGTCGTCCAGCATGCGGATCACGCCGGAGCTTTGTGGCTGCGTGATCAAGGTCAGCCCCGGCAGGTCGGCCGGGGTCAGCGCCGCCGGATCGGGCACCGCGCGGGAGGACGCCACCCATTCGAAGTCAGCGCTGCCGATCAGGTGCGATGCGATGGACGCGCGCGACGACGGGCCTGCGATCACGGCGAAATCCAGATCGCCTTCTTCCAGCCCGCGCTCCACCAGTTCGCCCACGCCCACGTACGGTTCCACCAGCAGATTGGGATGCGCGCGCTGGATTTCTTCGATCAGCCGGGGCATCCAGGTGATGGACGTGAGTTCTCCCGCGCCAAACCGGCACCGCCCGGAATACGTCAGGTTGTTGCTGGCTTGCTGCATGAATTGGTCGGCGTTGCGCAGCAGGTCCTTGGCGTGGGGCACCAGTTGTTCGCCCAGGGCGGTCAGCGTGGCACTGCGCGCGCTACGGCTGAACAGGTCCGCGCCGATGGACGCTTCCAGTTCGCCGATGCGCTTGGACAGCGACGACACCGAGATATTCAGCCGGTTGGCGGCAATGGCGAAGTTCTTGCAGGTGGCGGCCCAGTAGAAGGCTTCAAGTTGCTTAAGCGTCATGGCGGTGGGCAGTAGCGGAAAATCGAGTCGAGGGCGAATAAAAGTGTAATAACCAATATCGATAAAGTCACTTTATTCAAAATGGCGCCGCGCCTATAGTCAACCGCCATTCCCATGACAACAGCGCGGCGGCCCCTGCACAGGCCGGCCGACCGCCGCGAGGAGCCCCCACCCATGCCCGACCCCCTGCGCCATTTGCTCAGCCTGCATGATTTCGAGGCGGCTGCGAAGCAGCGATTGCCCAAGCCGATCTACGCCTATGTGTCCGGGGCGGTGGAAGACGGGCAGTCCGAGCGCGGCAACCGGCAGGCGTTCGCCCAGTATGGTTTCCGGCCCAAGGTGCTGGTGGATGTATCCCAACGCAGTACGCGGGCGACCGTGCTGGGCCGCGCATACGCGGCGCCGGTCGGCGTCGCGCCGATGGGCATTTCGGCCCTGTCCAGCTACCGCGGCGACATCGTGCTGGCCCGCGCGGCGGCGGACGCGGACGTGCCCTGCATCATGAGCGGGTCGTCGCTGATCCGGCTGGAGGAAGTCATGCAAGCGGCGCCGGGCACGTGGTTCCAGGCGTACCTGCCGGGCGACGACGCGCAGATCGCGGCCTTGATCGACCGCGTGGCGGCGGCCGGGGTGACGACGCTGGTGCTGACGGTGGATACGCCGGTGGCCGCCAATCGCGAGAACAATGTGCGCGCGGGCTTTTCGACGCCGCTGCGGCCCAGCGCGGGCTTGGCCTGGCAGGGGCTGACGCATCCGCGCTGGTTGTTCGGCACCTTCCTGCGCACGCTGTGGCGCCATGGCATGCCGCATTTCGAGAACAACTATGCGACGCGCGGCGCGCCGATCCTGTCCGCCAATGTGCTGCGCGATTTTTCCGACCGGGGGCATCTGAACTGGCAGCATGTGTCGGCCATCCGCCGCCGCTGGAAGGGGCAGATGGTGATCAAGGGCATCCTGCATCCCGACGATGCGCGCACGGCCCGCGCACAGGGCATGGACGGCGTGATCGTGTCGAATCATGGCGGCCGGCAACTGGACGGCAGCATGTCGCCTTTGCAGGCCTTGCCGGCGGTGGTGGACGCTGCCGGTGGCATGGACGTGATGCTGGACAGCGGCGTGCGGCGCGGGTCGGACGTGCTGAAGGCCATGGCGCTGGGTGCCCGTTGCGTCTTCGTGGGCCGGCCTTTCAACTATGCGGCGGCGGTGGCGGGGCAGCGCGGCGTGGCCCACGCCATCGGCCTGATCGTGGAAGAGGTCCGACGCAACATGGGGCTGCTGGGCGTGGTGGACGTGAAGGCGGTCAACGCGGATTGCATCGTGCGTCTGCCAGGCGCATAGGCCAGGCAGCGCGGGCAGCCGGCTTGGCCTAGAATGCGGGCACCACTTTCATGCGGCGCTGTCCGCCAAGGATGCCTTGCTTCATTTGCGTAGAACCGTTCTGACGCTTAACCGGCGCGCTCAGGCGTGCGCTGGCGTCGTACTGGGGTTGGCCTTGTGGATGCCGGTTGCCGCCCATGCGCAGGCGTCAGCGCCCACACCCGCGCCGACTTACCTGAAGGCCACCGAGCCGCTTGGCGGCGCCTTTGAGCTGGAAGGCTATCCGGCGTCCACGCTGCGGCAGATCAAGTATCGCGGCAAGGCCTACCGGCCGTTGAACGCCTACGAATTCATCTCCGTGAAAGCGTTGGGCCCGACTCAAGAGGGCCAGCCGATGCTGCTGGCGGTGTCCAACGATTTCATGGGCGTGGGTACGATACTGATCGCCGTGCAGAACGACACGCCGCTTGCGCGCGTGTTGAGCCCGACCGTCGACACGCGCGACCCGGACATGGGCCTGGCGCAGCCCGGGCGGCAGGACCTGCTGCTGTTCACTGCGGGGTCGCGCGCGCTGGTCACGTCCACGGGGCAGGTGCTGTGGTTCGAGCATGCCTTGCCGAAGGAATATCAGCGTTCCATTCCCCTTCTGGTGTCGGTGTCGCCGGACAATCGCCATGGCGCGTTGCTGCTGGATAACGAGATCCGGTTAAGCAAAGCGGACGAAGGCCCGTATGCCAGCGTGCCGTTCACCAAGGCGATGCAGATCACTGCCTTCAAGCCCGCTTCGCAAGGGAGTTCTGAACTGGCGCGCAAGGCGCTGGACGAAGGCAAGCGCATTGACCAGCGCAGGCTCTACGCCAACATGAAGGCCGAATGGATCAACAGGAATTTTCGATGGCAGGAAGGCAAGGACGGCTGGCAATTCGTGGGGCAGGGCCTGAAGGCGGTTCCCCTGCCGGTTCCACCCCGCCAGGAGCGATGACGTGATGCGTACGCCTGTGTTCCAGGCTCTGCGCGGGCTGGCCCTTGCGGGTGCCGCGGCGCTTGCCGGGTGTGCAAGCTCGCCCGACGTGTACGAAAAACATGTCCGGTCCGAAGACGCCAAGCCGGCGGATGTGGCGCTGACGCTTGACGTGACGTTTGCGCGAGCGCCCGACTACGAGCCCAGGACGAACGAGTTCGGGTCGAAGGTCAAGCGGGTGGAGTATGCCGGCTATCCCAGCCTGGACGTGCCTTTCTATCAGAAGGGCCTGGGATTCGACCTGGGCGTGCTGGGAGACCCGCGGGCACTGTTGGCCTTGCCGTACCCGTCGCCCACGACCCGGACGACGTCCGCGCAACTGAAAATCTTTGGCGAACGCCTGGATGCCACCCGCTACCGCTTCGTTGTGCTGCCGCGGCCGGGGTGGAACAGCATGAACAGCTTTCAGGTCGCGTTTGCCATCAATGGCCGGCGTGAGGGCATGACGTTCGCCTACAGCGCGAAGACGGTATGCGAAAGCCGCTTCGACGTGACGACGCCGACGTATGGCTTCGGGATGTCGGTGGCCGCCAGCTTCCCGGGCGGCAAACCCGGATGCCTGAAGGCCTGCGATGCGCGGCCCGGCTACCCGGGCCAGTGCGCGTTTTTCTCGGGCGTCGAATAAAGCCCCCGGGCCGCCCGCCCGCCGGGCTCAATCCGTCAGGTCTTTGACCGCACGCTGGATCAGCCCCTGCAGCCAGGCCAGGGCGGCATCCGCCGGCGCTCGGCGGCTGCTGACCATGTCGATGCCGAAGGGGCCCGGGTCCACTTCAGGCGGCAAGGGCCGCAGGCTGAGCGCTTGTCCGGCCAATCGCAGCGCCGCCCGGCGTGCCAGCGTGGCGATCAGATCCGTGCCGACCACCGCGTGCGGCAAGGCGACGATATGCGCGAATGTGCAGGCGACGCGGCGCTTGCGGCCCAGCCGCGCCAGGCTGGCGTCGACCACGCCACGCGCCGAGCCATCATCACTGGGCACGAACAGCGCGTGGGGAAGCGCCACATAGCGGTCCAGGGTCAGCTTGCGGCCGCGCAGGCCCGGGTGCTGCTTGTCGGCGATGCAGACGAACGATTCTTCATACAAGGGCGTGACGCGCATGCGCTTGGGCGCGGTGAGGTGGCCGCCGATGGCGATGTCCACGCTGCCGTTATCCAGCTGTTCATAGACGGTGGCGCGGTCCAGCCGGGCCACCCGCAGATCGGCCGCGGGCGCCTGGCGCCGCAGCCGGGCAACGATGTGCGGCACCAGCACGACGTCGGCGTAGTCGCTGGCAGCCAGCGTGAAGCGGCGGCCGTCGGCGGCGGCCGGGTCGAAGCCCGCACCTTGCGCCAGGGCGCGGCGAATCTGGTCCAGCGCGCTGCTGATGGCGGGCATCAGGGCCACGGCGTGGTCGGTGGGCTGCATGCCGTCGGCGGTGCGCACGAAAAGCTCGTCATTGAAGACACGGCGCAGGCGGTTGAGCGCGCTGCTGACCGAAGGCTGGGCGCGGTGGATGCGCTGCCCGGCCAAGGTCACGTTGCGCGTTTCGTACAGGGCTTCGAAGGCAACCAGCAGGTTCAGGTCGACGGCAGATAGATTCATGTCATCAATAGTACGAATAACGATTATCGATTTCAATAATTGCCAGGCGCGCTTCTACGATGGCCGGCATGGATACAGAAAAGGAACATGCCATGCCCACCGTGCTCATCACCGGAATCGAACCCTTCGATGGCGAAACGCTGAATCCGTCTTGGGAGGCGGCGCGACGCCTGGACGGCGAAGAGGTGGCCGGCGCCCGCCTGGTGGCGCGCCAATTGCCCTGCGTGATCGGCAAGGTGGTGGGTGTGCTGCGGCAGGCGATCCAAGACGTGCAACCGGACCTGGTGATCTGCCTGGGACAGGCGGGCGGGCGTAGCGATGTGACCGTCGAGCGGGTAGCGATCAACGTGGTGGATGCGCGCATTCCGGACAACGACGGCCACCAACCCATCGACGAACCGGTGGTGGAGGGCGGCCCGGCGGCATATTTCTCGTCGCTGCCCATCAAGGCCATCGTGCGCGACCTGCGCGCGGGCGGCGTGCCGGCGTCGGTGTCGCTGACGGCGGGCACCTACAACTGCAACACCATCTTCTATGGCCTGGCGCATTTCATTGCCACGGAGCGGCCCGCGCTGCGGGGCGGCTTCGTGCATGTGCCGTATCTGCCGGAAATGGCGACCCGTCATCCTGGCGCGCCCAGCCTGGCGCTGGACGTGCTGGTGCATGGCGTGAAGATCATGGTGGCGACATCGCTAGCCGTCACCCAGGACATCAAGGTCGGCGGCGGCACGCTGCATTGACACGGAGCAATCGACAATGAACACATTCGCAAGCCCGGACGCCTTCGCGTTGGACGGCGTGACGTTCCAGCACCGGCGGGTATCGGTGGACGGCCTGGGTTATCACGTGGTGGAAGGCGGCGCAGGCCCGGCGCTGATCCTGCTGGCGGGCTTCCCGCAGAGCTGGTACGCGTGGCGCCGGGTCATGCCGCTCTTGGCGCCGCATTTCCGCGTGGTCGCGGTGGATCTTCCGGGGCAGGGCGATTCGGACAAGCCCCTGGATGGCTACGATACGCGCACCGCCGGCGAGCGGCTGCGCGCCTTGTTCCACGCCATGGGCTTGACGCGCTATGCGTTGGCGGGCCACGACATCGGCGCCTGGATCGCCTACCCGTATGCGGCGCGTTACCCGGCCGAGGTCGAGCGCGTGGTGCTGCTGGACGCCAATATTCCCGGGGTGACGCTGAAGCCCGCCATCGAACTGGGGCCAGACAACTGGAAGAGCTGGCATTTCCTGTTCAACAGCGTGCCGGACCTGCCCGAAGCCTTGCTGGCCGGGCGCGAGCGCATTCTGATCGAATGGTTCTTTTCGCGCAAGACCGCCAACAAGCCAGGGGTCTTCAGCCGTGTGGACATCGACGAGTACGAACGCGTCTATCAGACCTTGGGCGGCCTGCGGGGCATGTTGGGGTACTACCGCGCGGCGGTGGAAGACGCGGCGCAGAACCGGGCGCTGCGCGATACGCCGCTGACGGTGCCGGTGCTGGCGCTGGGTGGCGACCGGGGCAGCGCGCCGGATCTGCACCAGGCCTTGAAGCCCTTGGCGCAAAACCTGCAAGGCGGCGTACTGGAGGATTGCGGCCACTATCTGCCCGAAGAGCAGCCACGTGAACTGGCGCGCCGCATGCTGGCTTTCCTGACGCAGAGCCGCGCCTGATGTCGATGTTCATAGAAGGTGGAAACGCGACACGCTTTACATCAAGACTTAGTGAAATTCAGTGTATTCACTCTGGCCGTAAGGGTTCACTGAAGGTGGCATTTTTTCCCCACAACGTTTATTGAACTTGGATGCTGATTGGGGGTGCGACATCGCGAGGTCTCCCAGTCCTCCGCGCCACAGGCCTTACGGCGAAGGCAAGTACCTAGCCAGGGCGGCTATACGGTGGCGGGGCGCCGTCCTCCCGTGGCAGCCACGCCCCATGGAACCCCGCCGGAATCCGATGCGGCAACCGCACCGTCGCCAACGGCCCGGCATCCAGATCACGCCCATCCAGCACCACCACGTCACTGGTGTCGCTGGCCTGGCGGTACACGCACACAAGCACCCAGCCGTCGTCCTCGTCCCGCGCATCCGGCCGCGACACGAATACCGGCTCGCTGTTCTGGTCGCCAGGCGGCACGCAATACTGCTGGGTCGCGCCGTTTTCCATGTCGTAGCGCACTACGCCGCGCATTTCCACATTGGTGGGCTGCTGCACCGCGTACGCATAGCGGTAAGGCCGCCCCGTGCGGACCTCGTTGATGCGCGGCAGTTCAATGCCGGCCTCGTCCCATTGCCGCTCGCTGACCTCGCCGCGCGCCAGATCGATCACGTAACGCCACAGCACGCCCAAGGGGTTCTCTTCGAAGCCCGCGCCGCTGCGCGACACGCGCAGGTATTCCGGGTAGCGCACCACATCCAGCAGCAGCGTCGTGGCGTCCAGATCGTACGCGTTCACCACGTGCAGGATGAAGCATGGTGCCACCTCGAACCAGCGTACCGGCCCGCCATGGCGGGGGATCACGCCCAGTCGCGACTGACGCTCGTCGTGCCAGCGCAGCGGCATGCGGTATCCGCGCGACAGCATGGAAAAGTCGTACGCCACGTTCAGGTCCAACAGGATGCTGTAGCAGCCGGTGATCGCCATGTCGTGCATCATCGACGGCGCAGGCATGTCGATCAATTGGTCCAGCACCTGCTGGCCGTCGGAACCCGCCACTCCGTAGCGCAACCAGGGCGGTTCCCAGTGAGAACGGAAGCTCATCAACTCGCCGGTCACGGGGTCCACCTTCGGGTGCGCGGTCATGCCGCCCGCCAGGCCCGGATGACGCCGGCTGGCTCCCAGGAAGTCCAGCTGCGGCGTCATCGCGAGCGGGGCGCCGCCCTCGGCCAACGCCAGCGTTTCACCGGCGTGGCGCAGTACGTTGACGTTGGGATTGGTGTCGGGCAGGTCGGCCGCCAGATGCGACGCACGTTCGCCTGCCCAGATCCGGGTGCGAGCCCAGCGGTTGCGGTAACTCGCCGCCCGGCCCTCCCGGAATTCGATGGCGTGCAGCATCGCCGGCTGGGGCCACCACGACAGCACGTCGTTGCCCTCGAAGCGGCCGCGCAGCGGGTTGGGGCCGTTGCGTACCAGCACCCCGTCCAGCTCGGGCGGCAACGCGCCCTCCACGTGCAGGTCCATCAGGTCGATTTCATGGGACAGCGGCGCGGTGGCGCCAACGTTCAAATCGAATGAGCTCATCGTTGCATCCTTGATCGCGATAATCGCTGGATGCATTTTTACCCGGATTAAATTAATCCGTCAATATTATCCGGGTATAAATTGTTTGATTGCCTGCGTCCCTATGGCCCCTCGCAGGATCCAAAAATGGTGTCAGACTACAATTTTTTCTGATGCTCCAAGATCACAAGACCAGAGATGTGCATTAGCTCGGTCAAGCTGATTTGACGCGTCACGAGGGCGATGTGTTGTGCTGTACGCAAGACATCATCAACATACAACTTGAGAAGATAGGATCATGACCCAGCCGCATTCAACACGCCCACCCGCTTACGCACTGAAGATGCGGTATGCACCTGCGATGAAGCTTCTCTTTACGTTGGGCCTTGCAACGCTATGGACGGGCGCCCAAGCCGCCAGTTTTGATTGCAACAAGGCCGTGGGCACTACGGAAAGGTTGATCTGTAGCGATGCCGAGACATCCGCGCTGGATGGAAAATTGCAAGGGGCCTATGGAACAGCACTAGCCGCAACCGATGCCTATGGCAAGAAAGCGTTGGCTAAAGAACAGCGCAACTGGATTAAATACGCTCGTGACATTTGTCAAGACAGCGCCTGCCTGCAGCAAGCCTACACAACCCGCATCGCCATGCTGGCGCGTAATGAGGAACATATTGCCGATGGCGAGGTGTACTCAGACTGCAAGCTGCCAGGCACCCAAACCGTTAGTGGCGAATGCGTGAATGTTGTGTCGATTCGTGATCCCAACTCCCGTGTTGAATCGTTCAACCAATCGTTGGCGCATCAGAAGCAAAACGGCCGAATCATCGGTTGTAGCCGGCTGATTGATCTACCGGTTGGCGTCGCTGGGAGTAATCACAGTTTTGGCGGCTCCTGCGTATTGCAGGAAGGTACGCAGCGCAAGAACGTGAGGATCTGCAACGACGATATGTTCGGGCATTTCCAAGTAGAGCTGTCCACGCCACAGGATGTCTCAGACAAGCGCCTGGTCGACTTTACTTACGCGCAATGCTATGGCGGTTGATGGTAAGCGCCCTCTGGCCGTAAGGGTTCATTGAAGATGGCATTTTTTCCCCACAACGTTTATTGAACTTGGATGCTGATTGGGTGTGCCACATCGCGAGGTCTCCCAGTCCTGCGCGCCTACCCCACATCGACGGGGCGCTAGACATGGTTGATGAATGACTGCCATCGGCCAGGAACGGTCGCTGGCCCCTACGGCCGAGCGTTTGCTTAACTTAAAGTGATCAGCGCACAAATGCGAAACGCACGGCCCCGGCCTATATCGGCCACCACCGCGCCGCATATTGGCAACTCGCCTGCGAATTCAGCCGCGTCGGGCACACGGAAGCGTCACGTTAATTCGGAAACTGCATATTCAAACCCATGTAGATCTGCCAATCGGGCTGTCCCGGGCCCCGACTTGCTACGGCAAACTGAGGCTCAACAAACAGGTTGTAGACGGTCTTCTGACGTTTAAAGACCTGGCCGATCCCTATCCCCAGCGGCACGCTATACCCATCGTTCTTCAAGTTGTAGGTCCAGACCGGCGCCGCGCGCAGATAGGTGCCACCACCGAGCTGATACATCGCGAAAGGCTGCAAGGCGACCAAGTTCGCGTCTTCGCGTCGGCTGGAACCGGCAAAGCTACTCTGCCAAGACAGCAGATAGCCGTACTGGAACTTCGGTGAACTGGCATCGAACAATACGTTGACCAGGCCGGCCGACCACTTTTCGCTGCCCACCTCTTTCTTGGTCGCCGTAGGCGCAGTGATCTGCGGCCCAATGCCAAAGCTGACGGCGGGGTTCCCGGTATCTATGAGATAGGCAGTGAAGATATTCAAGTCACCAATGCCCGTCTTGTGGCTGTTGTCCACTGGGAACGTATTCACAGGGAGCGAGGCCCGCATCAGCCAATTGCTTTTGGATATGGAGAATGGTTGGGCATAACGCAGCCAGAACTGGTTGGCGGTATCGCCGGATTCCGTCTGCCTGCCGATGTAATAGTTCTGGATGTTGAAGGCCGTCATATTGGCCAGCGGATTGTTGGCCTGCGCCGCAGAGTCGGCGGCGTCTGTTTGAGCTGACACTTCCAGAGAGATCGCTACCGATGCGCTAGCGACCGCAACCATGACGGCGAACCTAATCAAAGCTGTGTTCATTACATACCCCGAATCGATAGCGGGCCATTGCTTCGGCTCATCGACCGATGGTCGAAGGCCGCAGCGTGGAATCATTTGACCTTGACCACGTCGTCCGGCTTCCACGTCTGGTCGTAGAAGGCGTCTTGGGCACCATACAAGCGCAGGGCAACAAGGAAATGACGAGAGGGAATCGTTTGGATGAACGCGGTTTCGGCGACGCCCTCAGGCTTTTCTGGTCCAAACCAGATCTCTACAGAGCCATCAGACTGCTTGGGAATGTCGTAATAGCCATTGGTCGACGGCAGCAATTGCTTGGTTTGCGGCATCGTGCCGTCGGTGATGTTGTACGCGGTGACCGCCCAGAATAGAGCCGCGGGTGGATTTGGCGGCAACCGCAATTTGTAGGTGTGGCTGCCCTCCAGGAAGTTGCCCTCTTGATCTCGCGCCGTGAAGGGGTACTTTGAGCCAGCCCCGGTGGTATGCATGACCATAGCGGGCGCGGAGGAATAGGCAAACTGAAAGAAATTCGCGCGCTGATTGACGTCCAGATAGCTATCCTGCATCCATTCAGCCGTTCCGCCAGCCCACGTGTTTTCGTAATATCGATCCTTGTAATACAGATTGCGCTTATCCTCGCGCCCCAACTGTCGATTCGCCAAAATCATCTTAGGCGCGGTTTCTACCGCCTTTTTCAGCAGTTCATCCTGCCGCGCGGTGGGCTTGAAGGGCTGACCCTTGATAATGCCGATGGACGCCAGCACACCGCGCAATTCCGGATCGATGGCCTCCACCGGCTCGTAGTCAACGAACTCCTTCAGTTTGGTCCAATAAGTACTGTCGATGGGATACATCATGTTGATCTGCTTGCCGCTCGCGTCCGGAAAACTCATCGGCTTGATGTCCTTTTCCGTCGCCCACAACGGATAGACCCTCGTCGTCTCAGCATTCTTCACCGCAGGCGTTGGATCGGGCTTGCCATCACCCTTGGCCATCACCGTGCGGAAAAACAAGAAGACGTTGTATGTCGGTGATTTGAAAGCGAAGTAGCTAGCGGGCACATGCCCCTCGTAATCTGGGGGCAAAAGCAAAAAAAGGCCGCCTCGGGCCCGGTCCGGCCCGATAGCGCCAACGTCCGTAATGGTGCGCTGAAAGAAGTCGGTGAACATGCCAATGACATTCGGAGGCGCATTCACCACGAGCGGGCCGGTCTTCTTCAGATCCAGGTAGCTCATGGAATAGATGACGTCAGCATTTGGCGTGGGCACCATCGTCCGTGAATCCATACGCTGCTTCCATATGGGGAGCACGTTGTAGCCGGCGCCAAATTCCTTCTCCGACCCGTCGCGCATGCCAATCACGTTCAGCGCCGGCAGCATGGTCATGTAGGCATGCACGGCGCGCTGGTAGTAGAGCTCGTCGCGCAGGCTTTCGGCTTCGCTGGGATCCAGCCAATTGCCATTGTTGATTTGCTGGACGAGCGGCGACATGGGTAGCTGGCCCTGCGGAGGAGCCGCCATGGCGGGCGGAAAGGAGGCCAGCAAAATGCCGGCCGTCAACGTGAGCTTGGGCAATACGGGCATGTAGAGGCTCCTGAGAATGGCGCGACCATGGCGCCAATGCTGTCAATCGGACTGGGTTTGCAATCCTGCGTCGCCGCCAGACGCGTTCATTCAACCTTTTTGACGACCGGCGGCTTCCAACTGCCGTCCAATATGCCCTTCTCGCCCCAATAGGCCCGGATGTAGAGCGAAAAGGTTTCGGTGGGCGAAGGCAGCCAGTTGGCCTCCTTGTCCTTGCCCGGCGACGTCGGCCCGACATAGATCGTCAGCGAGCCGTCCGGTCCGCGTACCAGATCCTTGTTCTTGGTGCCCAACGAGTACCGATTCAAGTCGTTTGGACTGAAAAGATGATGCTTGTTGTACAGCGTGAGCGACCAAAAGCCCTTGACCGGCGGTAGTTGCCCCGAAGCGAAGGTAATCTCGTACCGTTGCCCGCCGTCCAGTTGAATTCCCTTGGCGTCCATGTCGGTATAGAAGTACTGCGTTTCGATGGGCCGGTTGTCGAACATGTTCGACTTCGCCGTACCCGTCCGATTGAAGTAATCTACCCCGGTCTGGGCATTGTTTACCGAGCGGTTCCAGTTGTTGCCAGCCGGCGCGCCATTGTGCTTCCACTGGAAAAACGGCGCGATCACCTGTTCCTCCGTTTCCTTCGCGACCTGCATCAACGCTTCCTTGATGGCCGGGTCCTTTGCTGCGGCGGCCATCACCGCGCGGAACTGCGCGTACATGGCCTCTTCGCCCGGAAGCGGCGGCACCATGTCGAGCACTTGGCCGAACTGATCGAAGAACCGCTCCGGAACCACCCAGCGGGTTTCTCCCACGCTGGCGCTGTCCGGGGTGGGGTTGGGGATGTCGGCAGTCGCCTTCCAGTCGATGGACTTCATCTTGCCGTTGAAGTCTTTCAGCGGATAAAAGACCACCTGGTTGATCTTCTTCTGGATGGCCTGCCGGTCTTGGTCCGTGTCATCCATGAAGATGCGCGGAATGACGTTGGCCAGCGCTGTCGGGCTGCGAATAACAGCCTGCACGCCCTCGGGCTTCTTGCCTTTCCAATTTGGCCCCACCAACAAGTAGAAGCCGGGCTTGCTCTTGTAGGGTTTGCCCAGTTCTCCGAATTGATTGGTGCGGTGATCATAGAGCGCATAGACCCAGAACCGCTCCCCGAAATCAGGCACTTGGGCAATGACCGGCTCTTCGTCCAGTGAGAAGAACCCAAGCCCGTAGACCACGTCCTGGTTAGGGCACGTGACGAATGTTTCGCTGGGTTCAATGTAGTCGTGCAGCATGCCGACCTGCCCACGCGGGGCAACGGGCAAAATTCCGCCAAGCAGGCCGGGACGCGGGGCCTTGGTTATGCGATCGTTCCGATTGAGCATATTCACCATCGGCCAGCCCCACACGTACGCCATGCGACCGATCGCTTGAGCGTATTCGGGATGCATGATCACGTTGGGAGAGGGCTGCGTCTGCGGTGTGGCCTCTTGCTTCTGCGCCGCACCAGAGAGAAATGGAAACGCGCTCGCGAAAAAAAGCGCAGTAGAGAGTATTGCGACTCGTTGCTTGATCATGCCGTTCCTCGGTTGGGATGCGAATCGGGGACCTAATGGACGGATTTCTAAGTCGAACCCCATTATTCTTACCGGCGACGGAAGGTGAAGTCCATGGTAATTTTGGCAATAACTCTTCACGCCTTCCGAGAGAAACCATGGAGTTGCAACGTTTCGAATCGTTCGGACAGTTCGAGAATGCGGTCGTCAATGTCGACCTAAAGGTGCGTCTACTGGGCACTAAGGACGGAAGATGGCGGCTCGGGCATACCGATGTCGGCGGCATCACCGTTCAGCAGGGCATGGAGACGGTTCCAAATCTGTGCGAGGCTTCTGGCTGGCCCACACATTTGATGTTCTTGTTGTCTCCGGGACGGCCTAGCGCCACCTGGTTGAACGGCGTTCCGTTTGCTGACGGCAAGGTGGGAGTTCTTGCACCCAGACGAGGGTTTGTCTTCCGAGCGGAAGGGCCTAACGAATGGACAACTATCGCTCTGCCCCTGGCTTCATGGCTGTTGAATGCGGATAACGAAGCGGGCAGGATATTGCGCGGCTGGACCCGATCAACGCAAATGTTGGACACGACGCCGAGTGCGATTGAGACGCTGAAACACGCGGCTTTGATCGCGTCGGCCCCATGCACGCCCACCGCAACCGGCCGCTTGCTGATCGAGAACGCCATCGTGGCCCTTGTGCACTCGCGCCGCCAGCGATCGGCAGCGATCGGACGCCCAGGCGTCTCGCCTCACGCGTTGTGCGATGCCACGCTAGACCTATTCGATCTGATGGACGGGACCGCCTCGGATGCCGACAGGCTTGATGGCTTGCCGCTCGGACGAAGATCATTGAGTAGCTTCTTCCACAACTGCTTTGGTTTAGGCCCCGTGCAGTACCTCCACTTGAGGCGTCTGCACGCAATACATTGGGCCTTGCTGAGTGCGGCCCGAGGCAACGCTTCAATTGCCGAGACGTTCGAGCTGCATGGCTATGCGTACTCTTCCTATGCCCTGGGGCAATATCGCCGCATTTTTGGAGAGGCACCGTCGGCCACGCGTGAAAGAAGGCGATGAGGCAGGGGGACTGCTTTCTACTAAACATTGTGGCCCAGCTTTCGCGTAAGACGTGGTTTTGTTAAACGCCGCCTATGGGGCGGAGAGCGCCCCTGCTTAGGAGCACACTGAATCTCCCTTTACTGAAATGGAGATTGTCATGGAATCCGCGAATGTGGCCGTTGGTCGTCGTGTGCCATGGAACAAGGGAAAGCTGACCGGGCAGAAGCCGCCCCTAAAAGCTCCGAGAAATTTGGGCAATTCGAATGAGGCTTCCGATGGCTTCGAACACCCGGGAACTCGCGATGTTCAATCTCGCAATTGATAGCAAGCTTCGAGCGTGCGATCTTACGAGATTGCAGGTACAGGACATCCGTCACGGAAGCCATGTTGCCGCGCGAGCTACCGTCATGCAACAGAAGACCCAGCGTCCGGTCCAATTCGAGATTACGGAGCAAACCCGTGAGAGCCTTGAAGCATGGATCGAGGCGCGAGGGCTAAAGGCGGCGGATTTTCTGTTTCCGAGCCGGTTGCATACGTCGCCACATCTATCGACGCGGCAGTACGCCCGGATTGTGCATCGCTGGGTCGCATCGATTGGCCTAGACGATACCGCATATGGAACCCACACTATGCGCCGTACAAAAGCCTCTCTGATCTACCGCAGGACGAAGAATCTTCGGGCTGTACAGCTCCTGCTCGGGCATACGAAGCTGGAAAGCACAGTTCGCTACTTTGGCATCGAGGTTGACGATGCTCTTGAGATGGCTGAACAAACAGAGGTTTGATGCATCCTGGCCGGCGAGCGGTCGCTTGCCGGCCAGGAGCGGCCGTTCGAACGCTCGCCTGGGGTTTGGATCGAAAAAACCAGGACTCCCAGTTGGACGTTCACGGCCAGGAGGTAAAGGCGATCGAGTCGGCCCACTATCGCGCAGTTGCAAAAACACGGGGAGCGCTACTTAGAGATACGCCTTGGACTAACCGCCATTCGGAGGCACTCGAAAGCTCTCAATAATCTTCTTTTCGGCCTTTTGAAGTAGAGAGATCGTCACCGCTATCCATCTCGAAACACACTTTTTCGGGTGGCCCGGTGCCATGTCGGCAGGAGCCTGGGCGGCATTGTCTTGTTGTTCGGATGTCTTGTTTTCCATGAGCGAGATGTTCGAATATCCCTTACCATCCGTAAAGTTGACCTTACTGATCGGAATGGTCAGGAATACTGATGCGCAATTTGAATTTGGACCAACTTCAAACGCTGATAGCGATTGCAGATCTAGGCACGTTCGCAGCTGCCGCCCAGGCACTTCACCTTGCACCTCCGACGATCAGTTTGCATGTCAAGGAACTGGAATCTCGCATGCAGGCTCACCTGCTCGAGCGCGGTAGAAGGCAGACAGCGCTGACGCCAGCAGGGTTGGCACTGGTGCAAGAGGGGCGCAAGCTACTTGCCTCGAGCGACGATCTGATTGATCTCGTACGCAGCACGGCAGCCGGCGGTGACGGCTTGGTAAAGATTGGGGTGTCGGTCGGCGTCGGAATGCGACGGCTGCCGCTGATGCTCGATGCCCTTAAGAGGCGAAAACCAGGAGTGGAACTGAAGCTGGAGGCAGTAGGATCAGCCGAGGCTATGCAACGGCTACATGCCGGGACTCTCGATATCGGCATCGTGGCCAGCCCCCAGCCTGCCGTCGCGCGTGTTGCGCTCGTTCCCTGGCGAAACGACCCAATGGTTGCACTGATACCTGCTTCCTGGGAGGTTCCCGAAACAGTGACACCAGAATGGTTGTCCACGAGGCGGTGGGCCTGTTTCGCGCCGGGCACCCAAATGTATGGCCTTGTTGCGTCGTGGTTCGGGCAGGCTGGCCTAAACCCGCGCCCCTATTTGACTCTGAGCTACCCCGGCGCATTGAAGAGCTTGGCCAGTGCCAGCCAGAGCGCCGCGATCTTGCCCTTGGAAGAAGTCGACGATCAACAGCGGACGCCAGACACATTGGTTCGCCCTCTTCACCCGCGGCTCATGCGCCCGATGGCCGTAGCGCATCGAAGCTTTCCCGCTCCCAGTGAGGCTATGACTGCCGTTCTGGAAGTCCTAGCAAAGTTCGCTACCTAACACGTGCGATCCCGAGAGGCCACGAAATTTCCCCCTTAGTTATTGACCCGCAATGCGAACAACCGCACTGGGTGGGCAGTGGCTGCAACGGGTCGGGATCGGACAGCCGCGAATTCCTGTAACCAGCCAGAAGGGGACATTCTCGAGCATGCTCCGCCCGGCGATTTTTCGGCGCAATCGCATCTTCCTCCTCGCTCTGCCGCTCCAGTCTCCTGGGATCCTGTCAATGGAGGTCCGCAAACTCCAGCGTGGAGTCAGACGTGAATTCCGAAGGCTTCACGACAACCGAGCAGCCCGCCGCCAACGCTGGCGCTACCTTCCACGGCTGCAGCAAGGGGGGATTCCACGGCGTGATGGCCGCCACACCCCCCAGGGGTTCATGGCGTGTGTACGTAAAGTAGCCCTTCTTATCCAAGGCAGCGTCGATCCGTGAATCTTGTCCGCCAGATCGCCGTCATGTCCGTCCACGGCCCTTCGGAAAAGGCGAAATGGGCGGCTTGCACCGCCGCATCCACGTCCTGCGCGCGGCCGCCTCCGCTCAGAATGTCGGCAAGTCCAGGGCGGCCCGAAACCGATTCTTGACGTGGACGCCATCTCGCGGAGGAAGCGCGCGCGGTGGCTCGTCCGGCTGGATAAACACCTGCACGAATGCTACGCCGCGCCGGGCCTTCACCCGTTCCACGACTTCGCTCGTCTGATCGGTTTCACGGACGCTGAAGGCGTCCTTGATGCCGAACCCCCGCGCCACCGCCACCAGGTCGGTGCCCAGACTGGTGTGGCTGCGCTGCATGCCGGTTTCGCCGAAGTGGCCGTTATCCAGCACGACGATCGTCAGGTTCTTTGGATGTTTGGCGGCGATGGTGCCCAGGGTGCCGATGCCCATCAATTGTTCGCCATCCCCCGTTATCACGACGACCGAGCGCTCGGGCTGCGCCAGCGCCAGCCCAAGTCCCATTGCCGCCGCGCCGCCCATGGCCCCCCAGAGATAGAAGTTGTGGTCCCGGTCGCCGGCAGCAAAGACGTCATAGGACGGCGACCCCAGGCCGGAAATGACCAACGCGTCAGGAGCAGCGGCGATCAGTTGCGACACGAAGGAGCGACGTTCAACGGCGCAGGATGAGTTCACGTTTGCCGACATCAGTTTCTCTCCCATTTTTTGCGTCCGATCAAGGTCTGCGACAGCAATACCGCCACCTGTTCCCCCGCCAGGAAGGCGGAATCGAGCGCGGCACTGACGATCTCGCCGACCTCTTCGGGATTCGACGCCCTAAGCACCGTGATGCCCATCAGTTCCAGCGCCTGCTGCGTCGTCTTGCCCATCGGCCCCTGCCACGGATTGAATTCGGCGTACTCACCGCGCATGGTCACCAGCGTCAAGAAGGGAAAGTTGCAGCTGCGCAGCAACGAAAACATGTTCACACAATTGCCCACGCCGCTGCTTTGCATCAGCAGCGCGGCGCGCTGGCCACCAAGCCACGCGCCGCTGACCACCGCCACTCCCTCTTCTTCCGTCGTCAAAACGACGTCGTTGATGTCAGTATCCAGCTGAGCCTGCCGAATAGCGTAGGCGTGGCCGGCGTCCGGCACATAAGCGATCTGACGGATGCCGCCGGACTTCAAGGCGTCAAACACGGCTTGCTGCCAAGCCGGCGCCTCCGTAGTGGTCGATGTCATGGTTCTATTCCCTGGGTCTGAGTACTTCGAGCCATCTTATATCGCTATAAAATTGCCAACTAAATAGAATTTCTTGATGGATCTCATCACCCATCTGCATACCCCGGAGGCATGGATGGATCTGAAGCAATTAAAGGCATTCGTGACGGTGGCGGAAGCCGGCAGCGTGACCAGCGCCGCGCGTCTGTTGAACATCGTGCAGCCGGCGGTCTCGCGCCAGTTGAAACTGCTTGAAGAAGATATCGGCGCGCCGCTTTTCACTCGCGGCCGCCTTGGGATGGAGCTGACGGATGCTGGAAAGACGCTCGAGGATTACGCTCGCCGGGCCTTGAACGAGCTCGATCGGGCGCGGGCCGAGATCCGGCCGTCCAGCGGGACCGTGGGAGGCATCGTTACCGTCGGACTGCTTCCCAGCACCGCCGACATGCTGTCGAGCGCCCTGTTGAGCGCGGTAGCAGCCCGCTACCCCGGCATTCGCCTGCGGCTGACGGCGGGCTATGCCGGGCACCTGCAATCCTGGCTAGAAACCGGAGACGTAGACTTTGCGCTGCTGTACGACTCAAAGCCGAATCCTGCTTTGAAATTCCGGCCATTGCTGGAAGAAAGCCTGTGGTTCGTGGGTCCGCCGGCAAGCGGGCTGGACAAGCGCAACCCTGTGCGCATGGCCGACATCATCGGGCGTCCGCTGGTGCTGCCGAGTGCGCCGCACGGCCTGCGCTCCCTTGTCGAGCAGGCCGCGCGCACGCAGGAAACCGAACTGCATATCGTGGCGGAAACCAACGCGATGAGCGTGCAGAAGCGCCTGGTGCTGGACGGCCATGGTTACACCATCCTGCCCTCGATTGCGGTGGCAGATGACGTGGATCGGGGAATCTTGGCGGCATCACCGGTCGTTGATCCGCTGCTGATACGTCGCATCGTGCTAGCGCAGCCCACCACGCGCGCAGTGGCCAATTCCGTGCACTGCGTCATGAACGAACTGATCGACTGCGCGCGCGACGCAGTCCGGAAGGATCGCTGGCCTTCAGCGCGATGGCTCGCCAAATAGCAAGCGCCCGCACCATCTCCGGGTGTGATCATACCCATCACGAAATTCTATTTATTCGACGTTTTCATAACGGATTAATCTGGGGCATCCCCATTGCGTTATGTGGTCAACATGCCTCCTCTCATCGACCTGGACCAGCGGTCTACCGGTAAAACGGAATCGCGGTTGATGCCCGGCCCCGCGGGTGCGCTTGAAGTGCTTATCGACCGCACCGTCGCACGGCCTGCGCGATGCAGGATGGCTCGTCCTGCGCCCCAGCTTTCGGGGCGTGGAAAACAGCGCCGGCGTCTACGATCACGGCGTGGGCGAAACCCTGGACATCCTGACCGTGGTAGAGGCGGTGCGTCACGAATCTGTTCGGGCACCCTTAGCATTGATCGGCTTCTCTTTCGGCGCCTATGTGCTTGCCCGCGTGATCCGCCTGCTGGTCGACAGGGGAGCCGCACCCTTGCCGCCATTGCTGGACTGGGCCCGACCCACCTCGCATCCCATCATCGTGGTCCCCGGTGCAGACCACTTCTTCAATCGTTCGCAGGATTTGCTGCTGTCCCTCGTCCTTGCGCACCTTCCCAAGGAGTCCGCCAAGGCTCGTACAGATTGATCGCGGCTCGTCCATACACCTCCCCGATTCGCCAAAGAGCAAGAGGGAGGGTCCACCAAGGAGACAAACATGCGCTTTCCCATCAGGCGTTGGGCGTGCGGGGGCCTGGCATCCGCTTTCAGCGCCATAGCTCTGGCTGCCGCACCGTATCCGGACAAGCCTATACGTCTTATCGTGCCATGGCCCGCAGGCGGCTCAGCGGACACTATCGGCCGATCGTTGGGCAATGCCTTGGGCAAACACCTGAACGCAACGGTTGTAGTGGAAAACCTGGCTGGCGCATCCGGCACGATCGCCACCACGCAGTTCGCGCGCGCCGCGCCCGACGGTTATACCCTGCTGCTCGCCAGCAGTTCGGCCAACGTCTCGGCGCCCAATCTCTACGCCAAGGTCCATTTCGACCCTATCAAGGACTTCACACCGATCGGTGAGGTCGCGCTGGTGCCCAGCGTACTTATCGTTTCCGCCGAGTCCCCCTTCAAACGCCCCGCTGACATCGTGGCTGCTGCGCGCAAGCAACCCGGCACGCTCGTGTATGGCTCCGGTGGCACGGGAAATTCCGGGCACCTGTCCGGTGAACTTTTCAGTTCAATCAACGGAATCAAGGTCACGCACGTTCCCTACAAGGGCAACAACCCCGCCCTGACTGACCTGATGGGCGGGCGGCTCGACTTCATGTTCGACAACGGCGCAATTGGCCACATTCAGAGCCGGCGCGTACGCGCATTGGCCGTCGCATCGGATACACGGCTCAAGGCCATCCCCGACGTGCCGACGTTCGAGGAGCTGGGCATGGCGGGGATGCAGCTGACGACATGGTTCGGCCTGGCCGCGCCCGCCGGCACGCCCGCCCCGATCGTGGACAAGTTGAGCGGCGCGCTGAACGCCGTGATGTCCGATGCCGACTATTCGCAACGGTTGATCGCGATGGGCGCGGAATCGCGGCAGAGTACGCCGACTGCCTTCACTGCGTTCTGGGCGCAGGAGCTGGACAGGTATCGCAAGCTCATTCAGTCGGCGGGCATCCAGGTCAACTAGGAGACAACGGCTCACAGCAGCCGTTTGAGGAGACAGCATGAAAGCAAATGCCATAAAGCGGTTCTTCGCGGCCGCAACGCTTGCGTTGGTTGCCAACGCCGCCTGCGCCGCCTGGCCGGATGATCGCCCAATCGAGTTGGTAGTAGGGTTTGCGCCGGGTGGGGGCACGGACGTCATGGCCCGGTTGGTGGCGCAGCACTTAGAGAAGCGCCTGGGCACCAATGCGCGGATCATCGTCATCAACAAGCCCGGCGCAGGCGGGGAGATCGCCGTGCGCTACGTAGCGGCGGCAAAGCCGGACGGCTACACGTTGGGCATGATCAACGCTCCGGGCTTCGTGTACCTGCCTCTGCGCAAGGGCGCGAAGTACAAGCCCGAAGATATCCGCCTCATCGCCCGCCTGGTCGACGATCCGCTGTTATTCATCAAACGCCGCGGATCAAGTGCGCCAGACGATCTACCGGGCTTGGTGCAAAAGCTCAAGCAATCGTCCGAATCGCTGTCCTTCGGGCACAGCGGCGACGGCACGACGGGACACCTGGCGCTGATGGACCTGGAGCGCAGTCAGGGCGTACGAGGTAACAGCGTTCCGTTCAAGGGCGGCGGCGACATCCGCTTGGGCGTGCTGGGCAATCACATTGACTACGGCCTGATCACGGTTAGCGAAGTGCCGGAGCTGAACGATTCGAACGGTCCCTTCGCCGCCATCGCCATCACCAGCGACAAGCGCCACAACGAAACCATCCCCACAGCCGCCGAGGCCGGGATTGCGTTGCGATACTCATCAGAGCGCGGCATGGGCGGACCGGCGAATCTGCCCGACCCGATCCGGGAAAAGCTGGAGCAGGCACTTCAAGACACACTGCAAGACCCCGCCTTCCTAGCCGCGTCCGGGCGCGACGCGGCCGTGCTTGCGTTTCAGCCGGGCGAGCAATGGAAGGAAAGCCTGGATCGTCAAACGCGAGCATTCCAGGCACAACCCGCCAGCAACCCATAACCAGGCGGGTTCATCATAAGCATGCACAGTTGTTGCACTTCCCAACGCCTTGTGGCGGCGCTGCGCGACGGCCTGGGTCAGGATTCGCAGACCCAGGCGATGGGCACGTCGTCTACGGCAAACTGCACGGAGGGCCAATAGCCATCCATGAACCAGGTCGCGTCGCGCGGCGTCAGGTGCAGCACGTAACCGCCGTCGGTCGAGACGACCAAGTCCGATGGCACGAAGTGTTCGAGGAACGCCGCGGGCGGATCTTCGGGGTCGCCGCTGTCGCGCCCCGCGCGCCAGAGAAAATGCAGCGCCGCGTTGCGGTGCGTGGCCAAAGCTTGGGCGATCGAGCGGGCTCGTGCCAGTAACGGCGCCGCCGCCTGCGGATCGGCCGCAAGCAACACCACGCGCAGCCGGCCACCGTCGGCGGTTGCACAGTCCAACCAAGTTTCCTGAGCAGGAATACCGTCGTGGGTATACGCCTTGAGATCGGACGGCATAGGGGGCTGCGTAGGCGGTTGCATACGACGTTACGCCAGTAGCGCCGCCGTGGCGCGGCCCGCAATCATGTCTTCGAACAGGGCCGCGAGATTCGGGGCGACGTCGCGGGTGTCCTCGAATTCCGGCTCGATGCCGTGCACGATGCGGCCCGAGTCGCGTTCTATCGCCAGGAATTCGTAATCGCCGGCAACGCTCATGTAGATCGGCGTGTGCTGTTGCCAGAAGTCCAGGACCGCCTGCCGGCCGGCGTCGTCCAGCGCAGCCTCCAGGCTGATATCGCGCAGGGTGTGCCAGGCAAAGGAGCTGTCCGCCGTGCAGTCATGGTCGGCTGCGCTCAGGAACCAGCGTGTCTGGTTCGCGTTGTGCAATTCGGTGAATGTCGCCAGGAAAGCGCCATAGCCGTGCGCCTCGCCCGGCGCGGCCGCTGGCGTCGAGGTGGGCGCGGTGCGCAGCACCGTCCAGGCATGAGCGGCGAGATGATCCAGGAAGCGTTGTGGCTGCGATGTCATATCGGTTTCCTCGGACGGGGTATCTATGATATTGCAGTCTGATACCCTGTTTTCCAGCGAAGAGAAGATTGCTGCCGCAATACAAGTGACTTCCGGCGCGATCGCTCTCTGACGCAGCTTCCTCAAGTTCAATGGCCTTCGACACCTAGCTCGCACCTAGCACGTGCTGCGCGCTATTTTCACATTGCGTATCGGTATTTGTTGAGCGCATGGGGCGCACCTATCCTGTTTTTACCAAACAGACAGGGGCAGCACATGAGCACGCTAGCAAGCACGCGGCTGGAGATCCGGCCGCTTTCCGTCTTTACCGGCGCCGAGATCCACGGCGTGGACCTGACCCGGCCATTGAGCGGCGACGAGGTCGACCAGATCAAGGCCGCGCTGCTGCGCTGGAAGGTGGTCTTCTTCCGCGACCAGCACATTGATCACGCGCAGCATCTGGCGTTTGCGCAGCATTTCGGCCGGCCGACCTCTGCCCATCCGTACGACGCCAATCCGCCTGAAGGCTATCCGCAGATCCGCACCATCTCGTCCACATCGAAGACTGGCCGCCGTGGCGAGCGCTGGCACACGGACGTGACCGGCGTGGTCAATCCGCCGGCGGGATCCATCCTGCGCGCCGGCCCTCAGGTGCCCGCGTATGGCGGCGACACGGTCTTCACCAACCTGGTGGCGGCCTATGAGCACCTGTCGCCCGCGTTGCGCGCGCTGGCGGACACGCTGTGGGCACGCCATCAGTTCGGCGGCTACAACGGTGATTTCGACAACCAGACCGTCTACGCGCAACGCGTGCAGGCCAGTCCGCTGGTGTCCGAGCATCCCGTGGTGCGGGTGCTGCCTGAAACGGGTGAACGGGCGCTGTTCGTGAACCCGGGCTTCACGCGGCGCATCAAGGACGTGAATGAAGAAGAAAGCCGCCACCTGCTGAACCTGTTCTTCGAGGAAATCACCCGCCCCGAGTACACCGCACGCTTTCGCTGGGAGCCGGGCAGTATCGCGTTCTGGGACAACCGGGCCACCGCGCACCAGGGGCCGGGCGACTTCGCCTATCTGGACGTGGAGCGGGTGCTGTACCGCATCACGCTTGAGGGCGACGTGCCGGTGGGCGTGGACGGCCGGCATTCGAATGCCGTGCTGGGTAAGCCGTTCAGCGCGTTCGGCGTGGACACGGGAGCGGTGGCATGAGCATCAAGCAAAAATGGGCGGGCAAGCGGGGCTGGCGTGCGGGCGTGGGCTTGCTGGCGGGCGTGGTGCTGGGGGCAGGGCTGTTGAGCAATTTCGCCGGATCGACACCGGTGCCGGGTGTAGACGCCAACCGTTATCCGAACCGGCCGGTCAAGATCATCGTCCCGGTCTCGGCCGGCGGCAGCGCGGACAAGCTGGCGCGCACGGTGGCGCAGAAGCTGGGCGAGAAATGGCACCAAAGCGTGGTGGTCGAAAATCAGCCCGGCGCCAGCAGCGCCATCGGCAACGCGGCGGTTGCGCACGCGCGGGGCGACGGCTACACCTTGCTGCTGAGCGGTGACGCCTTGTCGCTGAACGCGCTGCAGCCGGGCAAGCTGCCCTATGACCCGGGCAAAGATTTGCAGGGGGTGACCAAGGCGGTGGTCAACCCGCAATTGCTGGTGGTGCGGCCTGGTTTGGGCGTGAAGACGTTCGAGGAGTTCGTGGCGCTGGTCAAGCGGCGGCCGGGCGAAATATCGCTGGCCCTGCCGGGCGGCACGGGCAGCTTGCAGCATCTGGCGGTGGAACTGCTGAACGAGCGCATCGGGGCCAAGACCAATCAGATCCCTTATCCGGGCGGCGGGCCTGCCACGCTGGACGTGCTGGGCGGGCACGTGGACGCCATGCTGATCACGCTGGCCGCGGCCACCGAGAACGTCCGCAACGGCAAGCTGGTGGCCCTGGCCGTCACCACGCCGTACCGGTCCAAGGCGCTGCCGGATGTGCCGACCATCGAGGAGGCCGGGCTGGCGGACTACGTGGTCGAAAGCTGGCAAGGGTTCTCAGTGCCGGCCTCGACGCCGCGCGCCATCGTAGACCGCATCAACCACGACGTGGTGGCGGTGCTGCGTGAACCCGAGACCGCGGCGCTGCTGGAGAACCTGGGATTCACGATCGCGGCGACCTCGCCCGAAGCCGTGGACCAGACAGTGCGGGACGACATCGCGACCTACCGGCGCGTCATCGCTTCTGCGCAAGTGAAGCTTAAGTAGTGCGGTTCCGTGTCATATCGTTATAGGGGCGGGCGCGTCTTCGCCCTGGGGAACGACGCGCCGCATATGGATATCTGAAAGTCTTCTTTGTCTTGCCGGCCCGCGGCCCGCAGCATGGACCTCCGTTCAATGCATACGACAAGACGACAACATGGCAATCCGCAAGATACCGGGCACCGCCCGCACCGCAGTCGCGTTGGCACTGGCTTTCACCGCCGGCGCAGCCCACGCCGACGCCACCCTGGACAAGATCAAGGAACGGGGCACCGTCACCATCGGCGTACTGGCCAACGGCGGCGTGTTCGGTTCGCTGGACCCGGTCACGCAGCAGCTGGTGGGCTGGAACCCGGAACTGGCGCGTGAACTGGCCCGGGGCCTGGGCGTGAAGGCGGAGCTGGTGCAGGTGCAGACCGCCACCCGCACGCAGTTCCTGATTTCCGGCAAGGTGGATCTGTTGATCGCGTCCATGGAATTGAATCCGGAACGCGCCGAAATCCTGGGCTATGCCCCCACGCCGTTCTTCCGCGTCGGCGGCGCGGCGGCCACCCTGAAGACCAGCGGCATCGCGAAGTGGGAAGACCTGCGCGGCAAGCCCGTGTGCGTGTCGCAAGGCAGCAGCTTCGCCAAGCCCCTGTCGGCTGATTACGGCGCCGTGGTCAAGGGCTACAAGAGCTCGTCGGATTCGCTGCTGGCGTTGCGCGGCGGCCAGTGCGTGGCGGCCGTGCACGATTCCACGCTGATCCACCCCTTGCTGCGCAACAACCCCGAATGGGCCGCTTACCACGCGCCCATCGCCACCGAGGTGCTGCCGGCCAATTCCGTCGTCTGGACCCGCAAGGGCGAGACCGACACCATCGCCGCCGTCGACAAGGTGGTGCAGGACTGGCACCGCACGGGCTGGCTGATCGCCACGGAAAAACGTTTGGGGCTGGAGCCGGCGCAGCCGCTCTTGCAGGAACTGCATGCGAAAGCCAAGCAAGGCAGTTGAGCGCGGACACGACAAGAACGGAAAGCAGAAATGAAGCACATCAGCATGAAGACAACAGGATGGAAGACGGCCGCCGCCGTTGCCTTGGCCGGCCTGGCCGGATTGGCCAGCAGTGCCGCGCAGGCGGACGCCACGTTGGACAAGGTCAGGCAACGCGGCAAGATCGTGATCGGCGTGGATGGGGCCAGCCCGCCGTTCGGCGTCCTGGATCCGGCGACCGGAAAGGTCGGAGGGTTTCAGACCGAACTGGGCGCGGACATCGCAAAACGCTTGGGCGTGACGCTGGAAACCGTGCCGGTGACGGCGTCCACGCGCGTGCAGTTCCTGCAGGCCGGCAAGGTCGACCTGTTGATTGCCAACATCCAGTGGACGCAGGAGCGCAGCGAGATCCTGAGCTACGCGCCCACGCCCTATAACCTGGTGGGCGGCGCAGCGATGGTGTCGAAGAAAAGCGGCATCAAGCGCTGGGAAGATCTGAAGGGCAAGGTGGCCTGCGTGTCGCAGGGCAGCAACTTCGCCAAGCCCTTGCAGGATACCTATGGCGCGGTGGTCAAGGGCTTGCGCAACATTCCCGAATCGCTGCTGGCGCTCAAGGGCGGCAGCTGCGACGCGTCGGTGCACATTCAGCCGGCGCTGTATGAGACCTTGCATGGCCCGAACGGCAAGGAGTGGAACGACTTCGAACTCGCCACCTCCGACCAATTGATCCCGTCGCCGACGGTCATCTGGACCCGCCGCAACGAGGCCGATACACGCGCCTTTGTCGACAGCGTGATCCAGGACTGGCTGAAGACGGGCTTGCTCGTCAAGGAGGCCGATCGCCATGGCGTGCCGGCGGACTATCTGAAGCAGGCGACCGCGCAGGCGCAAACCGGCAAATTCGACAGCGCGCCGCCCGAAGCGCAGGCCAAGCCATGACGGCCGGCGTGGCCGATTCCCTGCTGGAGATTGGCCTGGCACAGGCGCTGGACCCTTTGAACCTGATGAATCCCGGAAAGGTACTGCCATGACCGAAACCTTGTTTCCCGGCGTGTTGTCCCGCCGAGCCCGCAGCGCCGAGCTGTCGCCCATTGCCGCGGCCGGCGCCCGTGCCGCGCGTCTGGCGGCCGAGGGCCGCTCGATCATCGTGCTGACCTCGGGCGAGCCCGACTTTGATACGCCGGCCCCGATCAAGGATGCCGCCCGCGCCGCGCTGGAGCGTGGCCAGACCAAGTACACCCCCACCGCGGGCACGGCGGCATTGCGCCGCGCCGTGGCGGACGGCTACCGCCAGCGGCACGGCCTGGACGTCGACGCGTCCAACGTCATTATTTCCAATGGCGGCAAGCAGGTGATCTACCTGGCCTTGAACGCCACCCTGGACGACGGCGATGAGGTCATCGTTCCAGCGCCGTACTGGCCGACGTTCCCGGACGCGGTGCGGATCAACGGCGGCGTGCCCGTTATTGTCGGCACCCGGGCGGAAGACGGCTTCAAACTAACGCCCGCCGCATTGCGCGAGGCGATCACGCCACGCACCAAGTGGCTGATCCTGAACTCGCCCGGCAACCCGACCGGCGCGGTCTATACCGCCGACGAATTGCGGGCGCTGGCGCAAGTGCTGCGCGCCGCGCCGCATGTGCTGGTGCTGTGGGACGAGATGTACGAAGAGATCTGGTTCGGCGAGCCGCCCGCGCACCTGTTGCGTGCCGCGCCCGACTTGGCTGGCCGCACGCTGGTCGTCAACGGCGTGTCCAAGGCCTACGCCATGACGGGGTGGCGGATTGGCTGGGGCACCGGCCCAGAGGCCTTGATTCATGCGCTGGAAGCGGTGCAGTCGCAGGTTTCCTCCGGCCCCAGCTCGCTGGGCCAGGCGGCCGCGTTGGCGGCCTTGCAAGGCGCGGCGGACGGCTTCGTCGAGACCGCCCGCAAGGCGTATGAACGGCGTGCGCAACAGGTCGTGAACGGCTTGGCCGCCGTGCCCGGCGTGCACGTGCACGCGCCGCAGGGATCATTCTTTGCCTGGATCGGCGTGAGCGGGCTGATCGGCGCATTGCGACCCGACGGCCGGCGCATCGAGGACGATGGCGACGTGGTGGACTGGCTGCTGGAATCCGAGGGCGTGGCAGTGGTGCGCGGCGCGGCGTACGGCTTGTCGCCGTACCTGCGCCTGTCGTTCGCCGCATCCGACGCGAATATCGACGCGGCGCTGGAACGCATCGGCCAGGCGGTGGCGGCGTTGGCCTTCCCACAGACGCTGGAGGCCACCGCATGATCGATTCGGTGTTGCGTGCCTGGGTGGCATTCTTCAAGCCGCTGGGCCTGAACTACAGCTTTGTGCAGGACCCGGGCGAACTGCCTGCGTTCGGGCACGGCCTGCTGGTGACGCTGCAACTGTGCGCATGGACCATCCCGGTCAGCCTGCTGTTCGGCGTGCTGATCGCGGCGGCGCTGACCAGCGGTCGGCCGTGGCTGGCGCGGCCCTTGCAGGCTTTCGTGGAAGTGACCCGCAACACGCCGACGCTGGTGCAGCTGTACTGTGCGTTCCTGGTGCTGAACATGCTGATCACGCAGAAGCTGGGCGGCGGCAATCCGATCACCCCGTTCGCCTGGGTCGTAATCGTGGTGGCCTTGCACAAGGGCGTGTTCCATGCGGAAGCCTTGCGCGCAGGGATCGAGGCCGTGCCGCAGGTGACGATGGAGGCCGCCCGTTCGCTGGCGTTCTCGCGCCGGCAGATCCTCACGCAGGTGCAGCTGCCTCTGGCGGTGCGCTTTGCCTTGCCGGCACTGGTGAACAACCTGGTGGACCTGGTGAAGATGACCGCCATTGCGTCGGCCATCGCGGTAGGCGACGTGACCTATGAGTCCATCATGATCTGGTCGCACCGCGATAACGTGTTGGAGCTGTTGCTGCTGATCCTGCTGTACTTCGGCCTGCTGACCTGGCTGGTCAGCGTGGGGGGCCGCTGGCTGGAAGATCGTTTGAGGATGCCCGGCTATGGCCAATGACCTTGCATTGCAGGCCGGCCGCGCGCAGGCCTCCGGGCGCTTCCTGCCCGCTTTGTTGCGGGACCCGTGGTTCGGGCTGTTGCTGGCGCTGGTGGGGCTGGGTGCCGTGTGGGCGGGCACCGGCACCACGCCTGCCGCCGTGCAGGCGCTGTGGCATTGGTCGCCGGCGTTGCTGCGCGGGATGGGGATGAACATCCAGATCAGCGTGCTGGCGATGGCGCTGGGCACCGTGCTCGGGCTGGCGGTGGGTGCGCTGTCCCTGTCGCCGTCGCGCCTGCTGCGGCGCGTCACGCGCGCCTATGTGCTGCTGTTTCGCAACGCGCCCATCCTGGTGCTGGTGTATTTCACGACCTATGTGTTCCCGTTCGAGGTGAACCTGGCGGGGTGGTACCTGCCGTTTCCGGACTGGATCAAAGTCGTGATCGGCCTTGGGCTGCCTGCCAGCGCCAACGTGGCCGAGATCTTCCGCGGCGCGATCCAGTCCATTCCCAGCGCGCAATGGGAGGCCGCGCAGTCGTTGGCGTTCAAGCGCACGCAGATCTTCCGAATGATCGTGTTGCCGCAGTGCGTGCGGCGGATGCTGCCGTCCTGGATGAACCTGATGGCCAGCATCACCATGAGCACGTCGCTGGCCTCGCTGGTGGGCGTGCACGACCTGGTCGACACGGCCACTGTCGCCAGCAACACCGTCGCCCGCTGCGACTTCACCATCCTGGTCTATTTCACTCTATTGGCGCTTTTCTTCGCCTATTGCTATCCCATCGCGCGTTGGACGCGGTATCTGGAACGACGCCATGAGCATTATTGATATCTCCCCGCTGGTCAGCCTGCGCGACGTCCACCTGGCTTTTGGCGAGACCGAGGTGCTCAAGGGCATCGACGTCGAGGTCAAGCAGGGGCAGGCCGTGTCCATCATCGGGCCGTCCGGGTCGGGCAAATCGACCATCCTGCGCTGCATTACCGGCTTGCTGCGTCCGCAGCGCGGCACGATCCAGGTGGGCGATGTGCGGGTGGACGGCCTGAAGACGGAATCGGACTTCATCGCGCTGCGCAAGCGCGTGGGCTTCGTCTTCCAGCAATACAACCTGTTCCCGCACCTCACCGTGCTGGAAAACCTGGTGATATCGCCCATCAAGGTGGGCGGGCAGCCGCGGGCCCAGGCCGAGGCGCGTGCGCGCGAGTTGCTGGCCAAGGTGCGCATGGACCACAAGGAACGTGCCTATCCGGGCGAGCTGTCGGGCGGCCAGCAGCAGCGAGTGGCCATTGCGCGGGCGTTGACGCTGCAACCCGAACTGATCCTCTTCGACGAAGTGACATCCGCGCTGGATCCGGAGATGGTGGGGGAAGTGCTGACCGTGATCCGCGACCTGGTGCAGGACGGCCTGACCTGCATGCTGGTGACGCATGAGATGCGCTTTGCCGAAGAGGTCAGCGACACCGTGTACTTCACCGAGGCGGGCCGTATCGTGGAATCCGGCCCCCCGTCGCGCATCTTCGGTTCACCCCAAAGCGAACGCACGGGCGCCTTCCTGCAGCGGTCTTCCGGCGCTGCCGTGGCCCGCCAATCGTCGCCTGACCCTATCGCAAGCTACCTGACATTCGATCCGCTGCGCCTGGCGGTGTGATCTTTACTGGAGTCTGACCATGAGCACTGAATCCGCAACTTCCAAAGAACGCCGCCAGCAGGTGCAGGCGGCGCTGTCCGATATCCAAAGCCTGCTGGGCGACGGCCCCGTGACCCGGGACAGGCTGGCTGCGGTGACCGCGCGCCTGGAACAACTGGCACAACGCCAGGAACTGTTTCCTGTGTCCGACTTTCCGCCGCCGGCACCCGGGCAGGGCGTGGGCGCGTCCACCCGCTACCGGCTGAACCCGGACGACGCGCCGGGCGTACCGGCGCTGTACCTGAATTCGATCAATCCGGGCAAGACCACGTTGCCGCATAACCATACGACCTGGGCCGCCATCGTGGCGCTGTCCGGGCAGGAACTGAACCGCGTGTACCGCCGCAGCGACGACGGCTCTCAGGAAGGGCGCGCCACGCTGGAGCAGGTGCGCGAGGTGGTGGTGCAACCCGGACAGTCCGTGTCGTTCCTGCCCGACGACATCCATAGCATCCACGTCACCGGCGACACGCCGACGCTGCATTTCCATCTTTACGGCCAGCCGCTGGAAATGTTGTCGGGGCGCATCGGCATCGACCTGGCCACCGGCCAGATCCTGAATTACAACGCGACCCAGATGAAGCCAGGCCAAGAGGTGCGCGCATGAGCCTCGACCACGCACAAGTGCAAACCCGGCTGGTGCATGCCGGGTCGCCGGAATTGAAGGGCGGCTCGGGTCCGGTGAACGTGCCGGTGGTGCGCACCAGCACCGTGCGCTTTGCCGATACCGCCACCCATGCCGCCCTGAACAAGCAGCGCGCCGCGGGCGATCGCGTGGCGACTTACGGGCGTCACGGCCTGGATACCCACCAGGCGCTGGAGGAAGCGGTGGCCTCGCTGGAGGGCGGCTACCGGACGGTGCTGGCGCCGTCCGGCCTGTCGGCGATTGCGCTGGTGCTGTTGGCGACGCTGGCGCCGGGCGACCATGCGCTAGTGGCCGATAGCGTCTATTCACCCGTGCGCAAAGTCGACAAGTCGCTGCTGCAACGCTACGGCATCGAGGTCGAGTATTTCTCGCCCGCGCAGGATGCGCTGGAGTCGCGCATTCGGCCCAACACGCGGTTGCTGTATCTGGAGTCCCCCAGTTCGTTGCTATTCGAAGTGCTGGACCTGCCCGCGCTGGCCGCCACGGCGCGGCGCCACGGCGTGCTGGTCGCGGCCGACAATACCTGGAGCGGCGGTCTGTACTACCAGCCGCTGGCGCTGGGCGCGAACGTCTCGATCCAGGCGGCCACCAAATACGTGGCTGGCCATTCGGACGTGATGTTGGGGGTGGTCACCGTCGATAGCGCGGAGCTGGCACAGAAGATCGGCGTGACTTACGACGCGCTGGGCCTGTCCGTGGGCGCGGACGACGCCTATCTGACCTTGCGGGGCCTGCGCACGCTGGACGTGCGGCTGGCGCGCCATCAAGCGAATGCGCTGGCCGTGGCTGAATACCTGGCGGGGCACGCGGACGTGGCCCGCGTCTACTATCCGGCACTGCCGCAAGACCCCGGCCATGCGCTGTGGCGGCGCGACTTCAGCGGCGCAAGCGGCCTGGTGTCGTTCGCCTTCGGCAACCCGGATCCGACGGCCGCATCGCGCTTCATCGACGCGTTGCAGTACTTTTCGATCGGCGCATCCTGGGGCGGCTATGAAAGCCTGGCGCTGGAGGCCTCGCCCGAACGCCTGGCCGAACACAGCGTCTGGCAGCAGGGTTCCGGCAAGCCTTCGGTCGTGCGGCTGCACATTGGCCTGGAAAGCCCGCTGGACCTGATCGGCGATTTGGATAACGCCTTCGTCGCCACCCGCAATGCCTTGCGCCGCAGTGCCTGAGACATATGCAAATAAGTCCTGCGCTTTAGGGTTTCTGGCTATGTAGAAGCAATTACAACCTCTTTGTCCGGTGGTATCCGCGGGTACTAGAATTTGCCCTGTTCCATGGCTGGCAGCAGGGCATGACTCCCTTTCTTTCGATTGAATCGGTACAGCTTCCGTTCTTGTCGCGCCGGACGGAAGCGGTCCGGGATTTTTATCACCGCGTGATCGGCCTGCAAGAGGTGGCAGGTGCTGATGACCAGCGCCTGCTATTTTCGCTGGGCGGGGCGACGTTGTCTTTGTCGCCCGTGGCCGAGGTCAGCCGGGCCGTCAAACCTGATTACCTGGCCATCAATCTCCCTGCCTACGATGAAGTCCTGGCGCGTTTGCGCCAGGCGGGGCATCACCCCATTTGTTCGCTGCCCGACGCGCAGCCGCGCGTCATGTACGTGAAAGATCCATCAGGCAATCAACTGGCCTTTCTGGGCTGAAGGCGCGCGATGAATTTCCAGCAACTGCGGTCGGTGCGCGAAGCCGTGCGCCAGGACTTCAACCTGACCGACGTTTCCGAAAGCCTGCATACGTCCCAGCCCGGCGTCAGCCGCCAGATCCGCGAGCTGGAAGAAGAGGTGGGTGTCGACATCTTCGTGCGTTCGGGCAAGCGGCTGATCGGCCTGACGCCGCCCGGCGAACTGATCCTGCCGTTGGTGGAGCAGATCCTGCAATGCGCCGACAACATCCGGCACGCGGGCGCGGAATACGCGGACAGCCGCAAGGGCGTGCTGTCGATCGCGGCCACGCATTCGCAGGCGCGCTACGCGTTGCCGCCGGTCATCAAGGAATTCCGGCAGCGCTATCCCGACGTGGTCCTGCATCTGCATCAGGGCTCGCCCAAGCAGGTGTCTGAAATGCTGCTGGAAGGCGAGGCCGACATCGGCGTGGCGACCGAGGCCGTGGCGGACTATCCCGGGCTGGTGAACCTGCCTTGCTATCGATGGAGCCACAGCATCATCGTGCCTTGCGGCCACCCGCTAGCGCGCGAGCATGACGGCGTCAGCCTGTCGCAACTGTCGCGCTATCCGCTCATCACGTATGGGCGCGGCTATACGGGGCGCGCCCACATCGACGAGGCTTTCGCCCGGGCAGGCATCACACCGGACATTGTGATGACCGCGATGGACGCGGACGTGATCAAGACGTATGTGGAACTGGAGCTGGGCGTGGGCATCGTGGCCGCGGTGGCCTGGGACGCCGAACGCGACACCCGCCTGACCGCCATCGATGCGCGTCACCTGTTCGAGATCAACCTGACGCGGCTGGCCATTCGCCGGGGCGCGTGGCTGCGCGGCTATGCGTTCCATTTCATCGAGATGTTCGTGCCGACACTGACGCGCGAGGTCGTGGATCGCGAGTTGAAGGGCGAGGCCTGACGCCCGCCGCAGCGCGCGCCGCATATCCATAGACGCATTTCTACGTTGTCGCGTCCGGGACGCGCACGTAGCCTGGACTTCTCTTCATTTCAGGAAGTCCAGGTCATCCCATGAGCACCTCTGCCCAAACGGCCGCGCCGGCCCGCAGCAAGCACACCGAACGCGCACGCGCCGTGCGCGCCTTCATCGCCCAGGTCCGGCAACTGGCGCCCGATGCGGCGCAAGCCACGCCCGCGCAACTGGCCCGGGTGGCGACGCTGCTGGAAGCGCTGGGGCAACGCCGCGACCTGTTTTCCGCCGAGGCCTTTGCCGTCGTGCCGGGACGCCCGACCTCGATCTATCGTCTGGCCGAGGACATCGACGGCGGTTATGCCCTGTATCTGTCGCTGGGCGAACCGGGCAAGGCGCAGCCGCCGCATGACCATACGACGTGGGCCATCATCGCCGGGGTGAACGGCAACGAGCGCAACGAGGTTTATGCGCGCGCGTCCACCCAGGATCCGCTGCGCGATACCTTGACCCATGTGCGGCGCGTGGACGTTGGCCCAGGCGGATCGATCGTGCTGGGACCGGACGACGTGCACACCATCGAACTGGTCGGCGACGAGCCCGGCGCGCATCTGCACTTTTATGGCCTGGCCCTGGACCGGTTGCACGGCCGCGTGGTGTTCGAAAGCACCGCGGGCGGCACGTATCGGACGTTTTCGCCGCCCGCAGCCATCTATCACGCGCGCCTGTCACCGCAGGAATTGCAGGACGAACTGCGCGGCGATGCCGAGATCGCCGTGTTGGACGTGCGCGAAGCCGGCCGCTATGCCCGCCGCCATCTGTTATATGCCGTGCCGGCGCCCCTGTGGCGCCTGGAACTGCTGGCCGACCGGCTGGTGCCGCGCCGCGATACCCGCATCGTGCTGGTGGACGATGACGAAACCCAGGCGCATCAGGCTGCGGCCAAACTGACCCGCCTGGGTTGGACCGACGTGTCGGTCCTGGCCGGCGGAACGGACGGCTGGGAGCGCGCGGGCCTGGAACTGTTCTCGGGCACGAACGTGCCCAGCAAGGCGTTCGGCGAGGTCATCGAACATGAGAAGCACACGCCCTGGATCGACGTCGAGGAACTGCACGAGCGCGTGGCGCGCGGCGACGATATCGTTGTGGTGGACAGCCGCACGCCCGAGGAATTCCACAATTTCACGCTGCCGTTCTCGCACAGCCTGCCGGGGGCGGAACTGGTCTACCGCATCCGCGAACTGGCGCCCGATCCCAACACCTTTGTCGTGGTCAACTGCGCCGGCCGCACCCGCAGCATCGTCGGCGCGCAGACGCTGATCGACGCCGGGATCCCGAACCGGGTCGCCTCCTTGCGCAACGGCACGATGGAATGGCTGCTGTCGGGCCGGGAACTGGCTTATGGCCGACACGCGGCCTTGCCGGAGCCGGGCGAAGCGGCGTTGGCCACCGCGCGCGAACAGGCCCGCGACGTGGCGCACCGCGCCGGCATCGGGTACATCGACGCGGCGACGCTCGCGGCGTTCGAAGCGGAGCAGGCGACGCGCACGCTCTACAAGTTCGACGTGCGTACCCGCGAGGAATACGAGACGGGGCATCTGGAAGGCTGGCGCTGGGCGCCGGGCGGCCAGTTGGTGCAGGCCACCGACGAGTATCTGGCCACGCGCCGCGCCCGCGTCGTGCTGGCGGATTGGGATGGCGTACGCGCACTGACGACAGGCGCCTGGCTGGCGCAATTGGGCGCGGTCGAGGTCTATCTGTATCAGCCGCCCGCGCAGGCCCCCGTGCAAAGTGGCCCCGAGCCCCGTCGCGTGCTGCGGCATCGTCCCGATGCCCCGGCCCTGCGCGCAGCGGCACTGCGAGCCGCGCTCGACGCGGACGAGGCCATCGTGTTCGACGTGGAATCGCGCGTGGCCTATGAACGTGGCCATGTGCCCGGCGCGCGCTTCGCAGCGCCGGATCGGCTGGCGGAGTTCCTGTCGCCGGACGATCAACGCGCTGTCGTGGTGACGTCGTCCGACGGCGTGCTGGCCAGCGCCGTGGCGGCCGAGCTGGCTTGGCGCAGCAAGCGCCCGGTCCAGCATCTGCTGGGCGGCACGCGGGCGTGGAAGGCGCAGGGTTTGCCGCTGGCGACCGGGGCCGAGGGTGTGTTGACCGGCGACGACGACCAGAGCATCAGCCCGTATCTGTTCGACGACCTGTCGGCGCGGGACCGAGGGTTCCGCGAATACCTGGATTGGGAGCTGGGGCTGGTGGCGCAGCTGGAACGGGACGGCAGCGGCGGCATTCGGCTGATCGCGGCGGGGTAGGACGCAGCGGATCGGATGGCATGGCCTTGATGCACACTGTGCGTCAGGGCCATTTTTGCCTGATTATCCAAGGCGCCGGAAAGGGCTAACCTGTGCGTTTCGCCCAGGAGATCCGACATGGCCCCGCTACACCAGGAAGACAAGGACCAAGACACTTACGCGCTGGGAACCCGGCGGGTCAAGCGCCTGGGCTACGGCGCGATGCAACTGGCCGGGCCCGGTGTCTTCGGTCCGCCGCGCGACCGCAATGCGGCGTTGGCCGTGCTGCGGGAAGCCGTGGCCAATGGCGTCAACCATATCGACACCAGCGACTTCTACGGGCCTCACATCACCAATCAGATCATCCGCGAGGCGTTGTCGCCTTACCCGGACGATCTGGCGCTGGTCACCAAGATCGGGGCCCGCCGGGGCGAAGATGCGTCGTGGATACGCGCCGATGGGGCGGCTGACTTGGAAAGCGCGGTCGAGGACAACCTGCGCAATCTGGGGCTGGACGTGCTGGACGTCGTGAATCTGCGCATCATGTTCGGCGTGCATGGGCCGGAGGAAGGCTCGATCGCGGCGCCCTTGTCGGCGCTGGTGAAGCTTCAGCAACGCGGCCTGGTCCGGCACATCGGCCTGAGCAATGTGACCGCCACGCAGGTTCAGGAAGGACGCGCGCTCTGCGAGATCGTCTGCGTGCAGAACCAATACAACCTGGCGCATCGTCATGACGACGCGCTGATCGACGCGCTGGCGCAGGATGGCATCGCCTATGTGCCGTATTTTCCGTTGGGGGGCTTCAGCCCGCTCCAATCCGCCACGCTGACGGACGTCGCGCAACGCGTAGGGGCCACGCCGATGCAGGTGGCGATCGCATGGCTGCTGCAGCGCTCGCCCAATATTCTCGTCATCCCGGGAACGTCGTCGGTGGCCCATCTACGCGAGAATCTTGCCGCAGCGAAGCTGGTGCTGCCGGCCGCGGAGATCCGTGCGCTGGACGGGATAGGGACGCGCGTGGACTGACGGGGGGCAGACGGCCGGCGACGCTACACCGCCGCCCGCAGGTCGTCCACGTGGACCATCAATTCGCGGACCTGGCACAGCATCGGATACTGCTGAAGCACTGGCGCCCATTGGGGCGATTCCAGCAATTGCCGCCAGACCGATTCCAACGCCTCGGGATCGGGCTTTCGCCCGTCCTCCAGCTGGCACGCATATTGCACGCTGGCCGGCGCGGACAGCAATTGCATCCGGCTGGCGGCGCTAAGCAGGCGCGGCGCGGTGTCGGCGGGCGCATCGCAGCAATAAAGCACCGTGCCCGCCAGATCGGGCGAATCGGCCGGCAGCGCCCTGAGCGATGCGCCGCGCAGATGCACCACCCCTTGTCGGGTCTGGAACGGATAGACGGCGTGTTCGTCGGCGTGCGCAAGCAGGCGCAAGCCCCGCTGCAAGCGTGGTAAGTCCGCGGTCGCCGCGTCGATGGACGCCTTGGCTTCAAGCAGCAGGCAGACGTCCCACACGGGCGTGATGGCGTTCGTGCATGTTTGGCGCAGCAGGACGGCGTCCCACTCGCTCTTGGCGCGTTCGGCGCTGGCGGGTATCGATGCGGGCACCAGCATCGACGTCACGACGCGGTAGGGCGGTGGGCCGCTTTCGGCCTCGTTCAGCCGTTGGGACAGGGCGGCCAGCGCCTCGGTGGCCACGGCTTCGACGGCCGCGCCCCGACGCTGTGCGGCCGAGCCTTGCGCGGCGGCAGTCTGGCTGCCGGAGCGCGGGCCGTGGCGATCCCATAGGGACTGGTATTGCCGCACCTGCCCATCCGGCGCCAGGGCATCCAGGCGTTGCAAACGCGCCAGGGCCGGATCATCCAACAGACGGGCCAGCGCGCGTTCCACGGCGGGGTCCAAGGGTTTGTCCTGCGTGGCGCGAAGCCGCTGCGCGGCCTGGGACAGCACTGTCCACGACGGCAAGGCCGCCGCGGCCTGCAGGGCTGCCAAAGCGTCCCGGGCCTGGCCCGGTGCCATGCGTTGCAGCTTGGCGGGGTGCGCGATGCCATTGACGGCGGCATGGATCTGGCGGCGGTCCTGATCGGCCGTGGAGGACAGATGCGCGAACTCGCGCACTTGCGGCGCCCGGTGCCGCAGCACGATGGCCTGGAAGGCGGGATCGCCGCCTTCTGCCCGCACGGCGTCATGGATCAACCTTGCCAGCGCCTGGATGAAGGCTTGCTTCGTTGCCGCGCCGGGCGTCGCTCCGGCCGCCAGCGCTTGGCGGGCGTGTTCCACCGCGATGGCAAGCGCGGTCGACGAACCGCCATTCAGCGGCGCCGCGACCTCGCCAAGCGTCTCGGGAACACGGTAGCGGCGGGGTAAGGCGCGAAGAATGTCGTCCAGCAACGGCGAGGAGGGCGGCAGGGGCATTGGCGGAGGTCCACGGTCGGCAATGTCCAGCAGTGTCGCATGGCGTTTCTTCGTTGGTGGCGGGTGCGTGCTGGCAGAGGCCGGGTCTGTGGCGCGGCCCGCTTTGCGGGAAACCGGGCGGGTCTGAGGGGCGTCCGAGCACCCGCCCAGCCACGTATTACTTGAACATTGCAGCGTTCTCTTCCAGCACCGTGTCGGCGCACTGGGCATCCAGATTGCCGCCGGGGGCGCCGGCCACGCCGATCGCGCCAATGACCGCGGTGCCGGCCTTGACCGGCACGCCGCCGCCCAGCAGCAGGAAGCCGGGGATGTCGGTCAGGTTGGCGGCGCCCGGATTCTTCTGCGCGTTTTCCATCATGGTCAGCGTCGGGGTCTTGGCGGACACGGCGGTGAAGGCCTTGGCGCGGCTGGCTTCGATGGTATGCGGGCCGGCGTTGTCGGCGCGCGCAAAGGCCTTGAGCAGGCCGGCGCGGTCCACGACCGAGGCGCTCACGTTGTAGCCCTTGGCCTGGCAGGCGGCGACGGTGGCGGTGGCGAGCTTCTGCGCATCGGCCATCGACAGGTTGCTTTCGCTCAGCACGGCGGCGTTGGCGGCGCCGGCAAAAGCCAGGGTGGAGATCAAGGTGGCAAGCGAGAAACGGTTCATGGTCTGCGTCCTTTTCGGGAACATTCGGTAGGAGCAGTCAGTGTGGCCAAAACCCGCGGCGGGCGGTATACGCCCGAATACGCGGGCGTCTCCGTAGCGCTACGGAGGGCCCGGGTCCAGCAGCGTGGCGTATTGGCGGATCAACTGCGCCAGCGAATCGGCTTCGAGCTTGGCGAAGACATTGGCGCGGTAGGTTTCCACCGTGCGCGGCGACAGGTCGAACTCGCGCGCGATTTCTTTATTGCTCATGCCTTGCACGATGCGTTCCAGCACCTCGTGCTCACGCCCCGACAGCCGCGCCAGCCGTTCGGCGGCGGCTTGCGTCACCGCTAACCGTTCGCGGCTGGCGATGTGCGTGCGCACGGCGGCCTGCACGGCGTCCAGGAACACGTCGTCGTCGACGGGCTTTTGCAGGAATTCCATGGCGCCGCCTTTGAACGCGCGGCGGCACAGGTCCACGTTGGCGTGGCCCGTCAGCATGACCACGGGCAGGTCGGATTGTTCGGCCAGCCGGCTCAGCACGTCCAGCCCGCTGATGCCGGGCATCCGGATATCCAGCACGACGCAGCCGATGGCGCTGGGCGTCAGCTGCGCGAGGAAGGCGAGCGGATCGCCGAAACCGGCGCTGCGCAGGCCGACGCTGCGCAACAGCAGCGCCAGCCCATCGCGCACGGCGTCGTCGTCGTCGACCAGATAGACCTGGGGGGAAAGCGCGAGGGTGCGCGCGTCGGTGGCGGTCATGAGGAGGCTCCCGAACGCGGCAGGCTGACGGTGAAGCAGGCGCCGGCGGGGGTCAAGTTGCGGGCGGCGATGCGGCCGTCCATGGCGCCGGCCAACGTGTCGCATAGCGCCAGCCCCAAGCCCATGCCCTGCGGCCGCGTGGTGAAGAACGGCGCGAACAGCCGGGGCAGGGCATCGGCGGCAATGCCAGGTCCGGTGTCGCTGACGGTGAACAGGTATTGGTTGCCGTCGGCGCGGCCCTCGATCTGGATGTGGCGCGCGCCGTCGGCCTCCGCTAACGCGTCCGCGGCGTTCTGGACGAGGTTGTGCAGGATCTGTTCCAGCGCCACGCGGTCGCCCAGGGGGCGCGCGCCGGGACTGGCGTTGTGCCATCCCAGGCGTATGCCTTGCCGGGCCAGATCCGGTTCGCGCAAGAAGCGCAAGGACGCCACCAGCGCGTCCGGATCAAGGGCTTCGCGCTGCGCGGGCGAACTGGGCTGCACCAGGGCGCGCATGCGGCTGATGATGTCGGCGGCGCGTTTCGCCTGTTCAGAACTTGCCAGCAAGGCGTGGCGCACGGCGGGGCGTTCTTCTTCGTCGTCCAGCAGGCGTCCGGCGGCGCGGGTGTGCGCCAGGATGGCGGTCAGGGGCTGGTTCAGCTCATGGGCGATGCCTGCGGCCATTTCGCCCAGCGTGCTCAAGCGTGCCATGGCCGCCAGGCGCGCCTGTTCCTGCTGCCGGCGCGCGTCGGCGCGCGACCGTTGCCACGCTACCGCCCCGGCCACGAGCAGCCCACTGGCCACGGCCCATGCCAGCCACGCCATCCAGGGCCACGCATCCGGTGTCAGCGTGCGCGTGCTGCGCATCGGGAAAGGCTGGCTGGCCGCGCCCAGCGGCTTTTGCAGCGTCATCGTCAGGCCCGGCGCATCCCCCGGCTGCTTGTCCAACAGCGGCAATGGCGCGCGGTCTACCGTCAGGCTCAGGTTGGCCAAACCAGGCGGAAAGTCGGCGGCAGGCACCAGTTGACGGGCGTCCAGCAGCAGGCTCCAGCTGGATGGCGCGATCAACCAGTAGCGTGCGGGGTCTACCGGCAAGGTGACGGGCCGCCCCAGCTGGCGCGCGCGCTCCAGCGCAGCGGACAGGCCCGGCGGCGCGGCCAGGCTGCCGGCCCAGGCGCCGTCGGCCAGATAGCCCAGGCCCAGTAACTGTGGCAAGGCCGGTTGCAGGCTGGGGTACAGGCGTTCAGGCGCGGGCGGGTGCGACAGCGCCGCCAACGTGGCCAGCACGGCTTCGTGTTGCACCGTTTTCTGGCTCAGCATGCGTTGGGCGATGCTGGTGCTTTGGAAAAAGCGGTCGTACTGGTCGACGTATTCCTGGCGGGCGATCCAGGCGGCGCCCAGGCAGAACAGCAATAGCCAGCAGAAGAGGGCGCGCGTGCGCGATAAAGGGTTCACGCCTGAAATTATGCCTTGCGGCCAGTGCGGACAGGAATCCGTAGGGCTACGGAGGGCTCAGGCGACGCGCTTGCCCGCGTCCGCGCCCGCAGCCGCCTGCGAACTGGCCGACACCGCCATCTGGTACAGGGCCGCCACCAGGTCGGACTGGGTAATCAGGCCATGCAAGTTGCGCGACGCGTCCAGCACCGGCACGCAGTGCAGGCTGTCCGACATGGGGCGCGCCAGTTCGATCACGGGCAGCCCCGGCGTGGCGAAAGGCACTTCGCTGCGCATGCAGTCGGCCACCAGCAGGTCGGAGGCGGGAACGCCGTCGACGGTGGCGGTCACGAGCCGGCTCTTGCGCGCCAGCACGTCTCCCTGCGCCAGCATGCCGGCGTAGCGGCCGGCCGAATCCAGCACCGGCAGCGCCTGCAGCCGGTGCTTGTCGAATAGCCGGATCGCATAGTCCAACGGATCCTGCTCTTGCACGGTGACGACGTCGCGCGACATGATGTCGGCGCAGGACACGTCGCCGAAGCGGCGCAGGCTGGCGCGCAGTTCGGCGGCCAGCACGATGTCTTCCAGGTCTTCCTTGCTGATGTCCAGCAGTTCGCCGCGTTGGGACAGGGCTTCGTCCAGGTCGGCGCGGCTGAAGCCCAGCCGCGCGCTGGGAGCGGCGTCGCGGGTGTGGTGGCCCGGGGCCGGATCCGCGTGGCGGCGTGGGTAGTTGCGCTTGAGTGCGCCATTGAATGCCACGGCGATGCACAGGAGGATCAGGGAGTTCAACCCGACCGGCCACAGTACGAAGCCGTAGCTCAGGCTGGCGACGGAAGGTCCGCCCAATACCGCGGTCAACGCCACGGCGCCGCTGGGCGGGTGCAGGCACCGCAGGCTGAACATGGCGCCGATGGCCAGCGCCACGGCGACGGCGGCGGCCACGCCCGGCACCGGAATCATCTGCGCGCAGAAAACGCCGATCACGGCAGACACCAGGTTGCCCGCCAGGATGGACCACGGCTGGGCCAGCGGGCTGGCGGGGGCGGCGAACAGCAACACGGCGGACGCGCCCATCGGGGCGATGAACCACGGGTTGGCGCTGCCCAGCGCATGGCGGCCCACCCATTCCGTGCAGAACAGCCCGACAAGCGCGCCCAGGACGCCGTACAGCTTCTCGCGCCGGTTGACGCCGACGGGCGCCGGCGCGAACGCGCTCAGCCAGCGCTTGATTGCCACACCCAAAACGATCTCCTCGCGTGCTTCAAATATGTCGGGGGACGACAATTTATCACGTGGCGGCGGTGCGCCGCGAAACGCCAGCGAGGGACTTCAGGCGGGGTCGCCGCCGATGCGCGTCAGCAAGCGCGCCAGCAAGGGCCGCATGGCGCGCAGTTCCTCCAGGTGCGAAGCGGACAGGTCTTCCAGCACGCGTTCGGCTTTCGGGGTCAGCACGACCTCGACGCGGCGGCCGTCTTCAGGGTCGGCCTCCCGGCTGACGAGGTCAAGGCGGGCAAGCCGGCCGACCAGTTCGGCCGCCGTGTGCGGGCGGATCAGCAGGCGGTCGGCAATTTCACCCACGTACAGGCCGCGCCGTCCCGAGGGGCTTTTGCGCGTGCCTTTGATGGCCAACAAGGTCTGGTGCTGCTGCGGGGTCAATGCCAATGCCGCGGCGGCGCCTTCACTGAAGGCGGCGAACGTGCGCAATGCGTAGCGGAAGTCGGCCAGCAGTTCGTAATCGGCGGGCGACAGCGGAGTGGGGGACGGAGACATTTTCACATGCCGATTCTAATATATATCGTTAGGCGATATAAATGACCCGGCGCAAACCCGGGTGCACTCCTTCTGCTGTTTCCTTGATATCCCGCATCCACATGTCTACCTATCCTGCGTCAGCGCCGGCTGAGTCCGCGTCGACCCCCGTGCCGGCGGCCTCCCGCCTGGGCCCTTATCCGCCGCCGCTTGCCGCCCGTAGTTCCCACAGCACGTCCAGTACGTGCCGGGTCGCCTGTTCCACCTTCTCGGCGCGGTGCGCGATGCCAAGCGGGCGCCATAGCGCGGGCCGCAGCGGGCGCATGGCGATGCGCGGATCGGGTTGCGGCGCGGTCGCTTCGTGCGGCAGCAGCGTGGCCCCGTAGCCGGCGGCCACCAGGCTCTTGATCGCGTCGTTGTAGTTCAGCTGGATACGGGCGCGCGGGTTCAAGCCGGCGCCGGCGAACCATTCGCCGGTCTGGCGCGACAGCCGCGTGGTGGCGTCGTTCAGGATCAGCGGCCGGTCCGCCAGCCAGGCCGGGGTGACGCGCGCGGGCGCCGGCCAGCCGGCGGGCAGGAACGCCATGACGGGGTCGCGGCGCCAGGGCTTGAGCACCAGGCCATCGATCGGCGGCTGCGGCAACGCCACCAGCCCCACATCCAGCGTGCCGTCATGCAGGCGCTGCAAGGTTTCCTGAGAGGTCAGTACCGCGACCTGCACATCGATACCGGGGTGATGGCGGCCCAGCGACTCCAGCGCTTGCGGCAGCAGATGGGCGATGGCGCCGGTGGACGCGCCCAACCGCACGCGACCGGACAGGCCCTGCACCTGCCGTTGCACGTCGTCCAGGGCCTGGTCGGCCTCGGCCAGGAGGCGGCGCGCGCGTTCCAGCAGCGTTTCGCCGATGGTGGTCGGCCGCACCTGGCCGCGTTTGCGGGTCAAGAGCGGTGCGCCGATGCGGGCCTCAAGATCGGCCACGTGCAGGCTGACAGTGGGGGGCGCCAGGTGCAGGGCGCGGGCGGCATCCGCGAAAGAGCCCAGGTCGGCAATGGCCACCAGGGTGCGCAAGCGGTCAAGGCTGATTTCGCGCATGGGCGTTTCATTCAGAAAAGATGAATTCAACGGTCATGATATTCGACTTTTCTTATGTTCGGCGCAGATCGATGATACGAACTCGGTAGTACCCCTCAGCCACAACCCCCACCTCCCGACCGGGACGGAGCACGTCATGACCCATCCTCTTGTCTTTATCGACGGCGACCAAGGCACCACCGGCCTGCAGATCCACGAACGCCTGAACGGCCGGACCGATCTGCGCTTGCTGACGTTGCCCGAGGCCGAACGCAAGGATCCGCAGCGCCGCGCCGAAGCCATCAACGCCAGCGACGTGGCCATCCTGTGCCTGCCGGATGAGCCGGCCCGCCAGGCGGCGGCGTCCGTCGTGAACCCGAAGGTGCGAGTGATCGACGCCAGTTCGGCGCACCGTACGACGGCGGGCTGGGTGTACGGCTTTCCTGAAATGGAAGCGGGGCAGGCGGACAAGATCGCCCATGCCAAGCGCGTCAGCAACCCGGGCTGCTATCCGACGGGGGCCATTGCCTTGCTGCGCCCCTTGATCCAGGCCGGCCTGGTGCCTGCCGACTACCCGGCCGTGGTGCACGCGGTGTCGGGCTATTCGGGCGGTGGCCGCGCCAGCGTGGACGCCTATGAAGGGGCGGATGGCGCGAAAGGCCCGGCGTTCCAGCTGTACGGGCTGGGCCTGGCGCACAAGCACACGCCCGAAATCGAAGCGCATGCCGGGCTGACGCAACGGCCCGCGTTCGTGCCGGCGTATGGCGCGTTCCGCCAAGGCATCGTGTTGACGATTCCGCTGCATCTGCGTCTGTTGCCGGCGGGCGTGACCCGTCAGCAATTGCATGACTGCCTGCAGCGGCACTATGCCGGCACGACGCATGTGCAGGTGGTGGACCGTGAGGAAGCTGGAGGCCACACGCATTTGGATCCGCAGGCGCTCAACGGCACCAACGATTTGCGTCTGGCGGTCTATGGCAACGACCAGCATGGCCAGGTGCTCTTGACCGCGGTGTTCGACAACCTGGGCAAGGGCGCCTCCGGCGCGGCGGTGCAGAACCTGGACCTGATGCTGGCGGCAATGGGGTAGCGTATAGCAGGAGCAGGCGGCAAAGGGCTCCCCTAGCCACCTGCGCTGCCTGTCACCACTTCATTTCGCCCTTGGCGACTTTGGCGCTGAGGTCCAGCGACGCGGCCGCGCCCGCTTTGGGGTACTGCGCCGTCATGGCGGCGATCAGTGCGGCGCTGTCGGCGGCCTTGGCGGCTTGCGTGTCGAAGGCGCGGATGTAGCCTTGCGTGTAGCGGACGGATTCCAGGTTCAGCGGGGCGCCCGGGGCATAGTGGCCGGGAATGACGGTGACGGGGGCCAGCTTTTCAATGCGCGCCAGCGTGGCCAGCCAGTCCTTGTGCGATTGCGGCGTTTGCGTGTCGGCCATCCACACGTGCAGGTTGCCGAATACCACCACGCCGCCCACCACGGCCTTGAGCGACGGGATCCACACGAAGCTGCGGTCCGGCTGCGGGCCGTCCAGTCCGGTGATTTCCAGCGTCTTGCCTTCGAGCGTCAGCGTGCGGCCTTGCAGCACCTGCGGGATGACGGCCTTGGTGGGGGCATCGGCGCCCAGCTTCGGGCCCCAGAACGCGATCTTGCCGTCCACGGTTTCTTTGATGTGCCGCACGGTCGGCTCGGTGGCCACGACGCGGGCATCGGGGAAGGCCGCCAGCACCGTGTCCAGGCCGAAGTAGAAGTCGGGATCGCCGTGGCTGATGTAGATGGTGGTCAGCTTCTTGCCGCTGGCGCGCACCATGTCAACCACCTTTTCGGCTTGCGATTTGCCGAACTGGGCATCGATCAGGATGGCTTCGCGCTGGCCGCTGACCAGCACCGAAGACACTTGGAAAATGGCGTCGTTGCCCGGATTGAAATGGGTCAGCGCAAGGTCGGTGCCGGCGGCGTGGACCGGGGCGATCATCATGGCAAGCGCGGCGGTCTGCAGCAGGCGGCGCAGGGAAGGAAGAAGAGACATGGCGGGCTCCTGGACGGAATAGCTGGAAGGGAAAGTGGAGCCAGTCTAGTTGCATGAACCGCGCGGATCTATCCCTGTGCATGCCAGAGTCTTTTGCATAAATCGATCTAATTACGTCGGCTTCCGGTCGGCCAGGGTCGCTTCGACAAGATTGCGCAGCCACATCGTGCCGGGGTCGCTTTCGAACCGCGCATGCCAGTGCACCGTGACGCACAAGGGCGGCAGCGTGATGGGCAAGGGGCGGACCTCGAAGGCGTTGTCGCGGTTGAACCAGATGGCCGCCCGGTGGGGCAGGGTGACCGTGAGGTCGGTGCGGCGCACGATCTCGGCGGCGGCGGAAAAATGCGGCAGCGTCAGATAGGGCTGGCGGTGCAGGCCGGCTTCGCCCAGCACGTCGTCCAACAGGCGGTGCGCGCTCGCGCGCGCGGCCACCAGGATATGGTCCAGGCGCTTGAACTGGCCGCGCGTCAGCCCGGCCGACAGCACCGGGTGGCCGCGCCGGCCCATGCAAGCGTAGCGCTCGCTGAACAGGTCGGCGTGACGGGTGTGGCGGCCCAGTCCCGCCAGGTTGCCGATCGCCAGGTCGACCTCGCCATCCTTCAGCGCCTGCGGCAGTTGCTCCAGCGGGATCTCAAGCACTTCGACCTGCAAGCGCGGGGCCAGCGCATGCACGCGTTCCATCAGCAGGGGCAGGAAGACCATTTCACCGATGTCGGACATCGACAGCCGGAAACGGCGGGTGCTGGTGGCGGGATCGAACCGCTGTCGCAGGTTGACGGCTTCAGCAAAGCTGTTCATGCCGCGTTCGATGGGGCCGGCCAGCGCAAAGGCGATCGGCGTGGGCTGCATGCCCGTGGCGGTTCGCACGAACAGCGGGTCGTCGAAACGCTCGCGCAACCGGGCCAGCGCATAGCTGACGGCGGGCTGCGTCAGATTCAGGCGCTGCGCCGCGCGGGTGACGCTGCGTTCATGCAGAACCGTCAGGAAAACCCGCATGAGATTCAGGTCGAAGTCCACGCATGCCCTTGATATCAGTCTGATTTATAAGATAAATAATACCCATAAATTTGACACATAAATAGTTGATTCCTAGACTAATTCCACAGAGCCGCGCCCCTTGAGCAGCGGCCGCACAACTGGGGAAGCGTCGCCATGCATGCGTTGACATTGCCGTCGTTGTTGGTGGAGCAGGGCGCCCGTCTGGGCGACCGCCTGTGGGTGCAGGCGCCGGGCGGCGCCTTGCGCTTCGGCGAGGCGCCGGCGCATGCCGCAAGCTGGGCCGCGCGGCTGGCGTCGGCCGGCGTGGGGCGCGGCGACCGCGTGGGCCTGATGGCGGGCAACCGGCACGAGTTCCTGTCCGTGGTGCTGGGTTGCGGCTGGCTGGGCGCGGTCGTGGTGCCCATCAACACCGCGTCACGCGGCATGCAGCTTCGGCATATCCTGGCCAATAGCGGCTGCGTGCTGCTGGTGGCGGACGCGGCGTCCTGTCCGGCGCTATCGGCCCTGGCTGCGCTGTCCGCCACGGAACCGGCTGCCGGCCTGGCGTTGCGCGCCATCTGGTTGCTGGACGAGGCTGCGCCGGTCGACGGTCTGCCCGCGCCCGCCGGTCCGCCGCCGCCGCCACCCGATGCGCCGCTGCCCCCGGCGGCGGACATCCGCCCCGGCGACATGCTGGCCATCCTGTACACCTCCGGCACATCGGGCCTGTCCAAAGGCGTTTGCTGCCCGCATGCCCAGTTCTATTGGTGGGGGGCAATCGCGGCGCGCAATCTGGAAATCTCCGATGCCGACGTGCTCTACACCAGCCTGCCGCTGTTCCATACCAATGCGTTGAACGCTTGTTTCCAGGCGCTGGTGACGGGCGCTTCCATCGTTTGCGACGAGCGCTTTTCGGCCAGCCGGTACTTCGATCGTCTGGAGGCCACCGGCGCCACCGTGACCTATCTGTTGGGCGCGATGGTGCCGATGCTGCTGGCGCAGGCGCCCGCCGCGGCGGAACGCCGGCACCGCACGCGCATCGCCTTGGCGCCCGGCGTGCCCGAACGTTTCCATGCCGCCTTCACGGAACGCACCGGCATCGCGCTGCTGGAGGGCTACGGGTCCACAGAAACCAATTTCGCCCTGGGCGGGACCCTGGCCGAACAACGGGCCGGCACGATGGGCCGCGTGGCGCCCGAGTTCGACGCGATGGTGGCCGACGAGCACGACGCGCCCGTGCCGGATGGAGAACCGGGCGAACTGCTGCTGCGCGCGACCCCGCCGTTCGCGGTGGCGACCGGCTACTTCGGCATGGACGACAAGACGGTCGAAGCTTGGCGCAACCTGTGGTTTCACACAGGCGACCGCGTGGTCCGCGATGCCGACGGCTATTTCAGGTTCCTGGATCGCATGAAGGACGCCATCCGCCGCCGCGGCGAGAACATCTCGTCCTATGAGGTGGAACAGGTGCTGCTGGCGCATCCGGCCGTGGCCGTCGTGGCGGTCTATGCGGTGTGCTCCGAACTGGCCGAAGACGAAGTGATGGCGGCGGTGGTCTACAAGCCCGGGCAGTCGTTGACGCATGCGGCCCTGCTGGATTTCTGCCAGCCCCGCATGCCGTATTTCGCGGTGCCGCGCTATCTGCGCGTGCTGGACGATCTGCCGCGCACCGAGAACGGCAAAGTCCGCAAGTTCCGCTTGCGGGAAGAAGGCATCACCGGCGACACCTGGGACCGGGACGCCGCCGGCTATCGCGTGGCGCGATAGCGTGAACCGGCGCTTCTCGCGCCATTAATCCATTCGATAATTCAAGGGGCGGCAATGACGATGGCATACAAGGGGGCGGCGTTGTCCGCCGGCGACGAGGCGAATAGAAAGCGGACTCGGCGCGTGGTGATGGCCTCGGTCGCGGGCAACGCGATGGAGTGGTACGACTTCTTCATCTACGGCACGGCCGCGGCGCTGGTGTTCGGCGAGCTCTTCTTTCCCAAGGGTACCGACCCGCTGCTGGGAACAATGGGCGCCTTCGCCGGTTTCGCCGTGGGCTTTCTGGCGCGCCCGTTGGGCGGGGTGGTCTTCGGACACATCGGCGACCGCTATGGCCGCAAGCTGGCGCTGGAATGGACGCTGGGGCTGATGGGCGCAGCCACGTTCCTGATCGGCCTGTTGCCGACATACGATCAGGTCGGTTTCTGGGCGCCGGTGGCAATGGTGGTGCTGCGCATCTTGCAGGGCGCGGCCGCGGGCGGGGAATGGGGCGGCGGCGTATTGCTGATCAGCGAGGCCGTGGGCGGCAAGCGGCGCGGGTATTTCTCGTCGTTCAGCCAATTGGGCGTGGCGGGCGGATTCGTGTTGTCGTCGGCCGTCTTCATGCTGGCCCAGCAACTGCCGCAGGAGGCATTCATGAGCTGGGGCTGGCGTTTGCCGTTCCTGCTTAGCGTGCTGATCTTCGGCGTGGGCCTGTACATCCGCAAGCACATCCCTGAAAGCGAAGAATTCGTGCAGGCCAAGAAGACGGCCAAGCGCGGCATGCCCGCCGTGGAGGTCTTGCGCCGCTATCCGCGCCAGGTGCTGACCGCGATGGGCCTGCGCGTGGCCGAGAACGGCGGCTCGTACATTTTCCTGGCGTTCGCGCTGGCCTACGGAAAATTCCTGGGTATTCCCAATGACGTCATGCTGGGCGGCGTGCTGGCGTCGATGTTCATCGAATTGGGCACGCTGGTGTGGTTCGGGCACCTGTCCGACCGCATCGGGCGCCGCGCGGTGTACCTGATCGGTTCGGCCGGCCTGGTGCTGGTGGCGTTCCCGTTTTTCTGGCTGGTGCAGACGAAGGAGCCGGTCTGGATCTTCCTGGCCTTCTTCCTGGGCAACACGGTCTGCCATGCCGCCATGATCGGCACGCAACCCGCGTACTTCGCCGAACTGTTCCCGGCCGAAGTCCGCTATACCGGCCTGGCGCTGGGGCATGAGCTGGCGTCGGTGTTCGCGGGCGGCTTGTCGCCGTTGATTGCGATGGCGCTGCTGCGCAAGTATGAATCCGCCACGCCGGTCGCGTGGTTCCTGGTGGGCATGGCCACCATCACGGTGATCACCTTGCTGCTGACGCGCGAGCCGCCGCGCGAGGACACGGAATGAACGTGGACCGCCGCCCGGGCATTGTCAGCGTGGGGGAAACGCCGGCGCTGCGGCATCCCGACGCGTCGTGCAGCACCGCCGGGTTGATGGCACAGGCCGTCGGCCAGGCCCTGCGCGGGGCCGGCTTGGCGCCCGCGCAGGTGGATGGGCTGGGCGTGGCGTCGTTCACGCTGCGGCCGGACCGCGCCATCGATCTGGCTTGGCGCCTGGGCCTGCGGCTGAATTGGTGCATGCAGGACGAAATGGGCGGCGCCAGCGCGATCAACCTGCTGCGCCAGGCGTGGTTGGCGCTGGAGGCGGGGCAGGCCGACACCATCGTGCTGGTCTCGGGCGACCACTTTACCGGCGCGGATTTCGCCGGGCTGGTGCGTGGCTACAACCGCAGCGCGCAAGAATATCTGAGCCCCCTGGGCTGCGAAGGGCCGAATCCCTTGTTCGCCATGCTGACTCAGCGGCAAATGGCGCACACCGGCCTGCGACGCGAAGATTATGGGGCGTTGTGCGTGGCGCAACGGCAATGGGCGGCGGACAATCCGAACGCGGCCTATCGCCAGCCGCTGACGCTGGCGCAATACCTGGACGCGCCCGTCGTGGCGCCGCCGCTGGGCCGGCTGGACTGTGTGCCTGTCGTCAGCGGGGCCAGCGCGCTGGTGCTGCGGGCGCGGCCGCAAGGCGCCAGCGTGCGCTTGATCGCCAGCGAGGCCCGCTACAACGACGACCAGCAGGAAGGCGACGGGTTGGTGACCGGCATCGCGGCCGTTGCGCCGGCGCTGTGGCGCCGGGCGGGGGTGGGGCCCGATGACATGGACGTGATCAGCGTGTACGACGATTACCCGGCGATGGCGTTGGCGCAATTGTGCGATCTGGGCGTCGCCCGTGCAGATGACCTGCCGGGTTTCATTGCCCGCCGCATCGCGACAAGGGCTTTGCCCGTCAATACGGCCGGCGGCCAACTGTCGGCGGGACAGGCGGGCACGGCGGGCGGCATGCATGGGCTGGTCGAGGTCACGCGGCAATTGCTGGGCCAGGCGGGCGCGCGCCAGTTGCACGGGTTGCGGCATGGGGTCGTCACCGGCTATGGCATGGTGCAGCTGCGCTACGGCATGTGCGCCAATGCGGCGGTGCTGACGGCGGAGGGCGCATGAGCGTGAACGTTTTTCAATGCCATGCCTGCGGCCACCGGGTCTATCCGGCGCGTCTGTGGTGCCCGGTGTGCGGGCAGGATCAGGGCCCGGCGCGGCAAGTCGCGGTGGAAGATGCCGAGGTGCTGGCGTGGACCGCGATGCCCGCCAAGCCTGGACAGGCGGGGCCGGCCGTTGTCGCCACCGTGCGCGCCTTGCCCGACGGTCCGATGATGGTGGTGCGCCTGGAGGCGCCGCCGACCCATGTCGGCCAGCGGCTGCATCTCTTTGAACGGACGATGCAGGGGCTGGCCTTGCCGTGGGCAAGCGCCGCGCCACACTGATGATGCGTTAGCCGCCGTCCGCTTCCTGGATGGCTTCCAGGCGCTGCGCCAGCGACGCCGTGGACAGTTCGCCCACGCGCAGGTCGACCAGACGGCCCTGCGCGTCCAGGAACAGCGTGGCCGGCAGGCCGCGGTTGCTGAGCGTGCGTGAGGCCTCGCCTGCCGGGTCCAGCAAGACATTGCGCAGGGAGGGCGCATGCTGCTCCAGGAATTTCGCAACCTGGGGTGGGGCCTCGCCCTGGTTCAGGAAGACGAAATTCACGTCGGGATTCGCCGCCTGCGCGTTGGCGAAAGCCGGCATCTCGCGCCGGCACGGCGGGCACCAACTGGCCCACAGATTGATGACGGTGGGCTTGCCGTGGAACGCGGACAACGCGGCGGGCGCGCCGTCGATGCGCTGAACGGCCAGGGCGGCCAGTTCGGGCTGCGCCTGCGGCGTAGGCGCGAGCCAGCGGCCGCCACCGAACCAGACGAGGCTTGCCAGCGCCACGGCGCCTAGCAAGGCGGTGCGCGGCGCGTGGCGCCGGACCACTGCGAACAACACGTACACCCAAGCGGCGGCAAGACCCACCAGCCCCGCCCAGCCGCCGTCGCGCAAATCCAGTATCTTGATCGGGTCGGGCAGATAGTGCTCGCGGTATTGCCAGACGAAACCCAGCCGGGCCACCAGCAGGCCGATCAGCATCGCGCGCCACAAGGCCGTGCCCAGGACATTGGCCTCGCTGCGTTGGCGGTTCAACAGGCGCGCGGCCAGCAGGCCGACGGCCGCCGCGACGATCAGTACGGCGAATTCGGAGGGGATGACCAGGGGCCCGATGCGGATGGCCGGCGTCATGCGTCGGCCTTCTCGCCAGCGGGCGGCTTCAAGCGAAAACTGACGCCGTGGCTCGTGATCGCCAGGGCTTCAAGGGGCGCACTGGTGGGCAGCGGCAAGGGGCCTTCGGCACGGAAGCCGTGGCCGTCGATGTCCCGTCGCAAGCGGTCAGCCTCTTGCCCGGTGGCGTCAGTGGCAGCCTGTTCCAAGGCGAGGAACAGGGGCGCGTAAGGAGCGAACTGCGGGGTGGGGGCAAAGCTGCCCGCCATCAGCGCGTTCGTGCCGGTCTGCACATCCGCCACGCCGATGCGTTGGCCCTTGCGGTCCTTGATGTTGAATTGCATGCTGGTTTCCCGGGTTAACGGGAAAGCCTAGCATGCCGCGGCAATGGTCCGATATTCAACCGGGGATGACGGCCGTCACGTCGATCTCGACCAGCCATTCCGGCCGGGCCAGCGCCGACACGACGATGCCGGTGGACACCGGGAACACGCCCTTGAGCCAGCGCCCCATGACGCGGTAGACGGTTTCGCGGTAGCGCACGTCGACAAGATAGACGGTCAGCTTGCAGATGTGCGAGAGCTCGCTGCCGCATTCTTCAAGCAGCATGGCCACGTTGGCCATCGCCTTCTCGGCCTGCGCGGCCACGTCGCCCACGCCGACCGATTCGCGGGAATCCAGGTCCTGGCCGATCTGGCCCCGCAGGAACACCAGGTTTCCTGCCACGACGGCCTGGCAAAGGTCGTTGTCCAACTGCTGTTCGGGATACGTGTCGCGGGTATTGAATTTACGGATGCGGGTGTGCGCCATGATGGGTGTCTTGTCGTAAGGCCGGCGCGCCCGGGCGCCGGGCCGGGTCAGTGGGGAAGGATCTTGGAAAGGAAGCGCTGGGCCTGCGGGCTGGCGGCGTCGCGGAAGAAACGGTCGGTGGGGCTGTCTTCAATGATGGCGCCATCTTCCATGAAGACCACGCGATTGGCCACGCGCCGGGCAAAGCCCATTTCGTGCGTCACGACCATCATCGTCATGCCTTCTTCCGCCAACTCCACCATCACGTCCAGCACCTCGTTGACCATTTCAGGGTCCAGCGCCGACGTCGGTTCGTCAAACAGCATGGCCATCGGGTCCATCGACAGGGCGCGGGCGATCGCCACCCGCTGCTGCTGCCCGCCGGACAACTGGCCGGGATGCTTGTGGGCATGCGCCGACAGGCCCACGCGCGCCAGCAATGCGGCGGCCTTGGCGCGGGCGGTGTCGATGTCGCGCCCCAGCACGATCTGCTGGGCCAGCGTCAGGTTGCGCGTGATGTCCAGGTGCGGGAACAGCTCGAAGTGCTGGAACACCATCCCGACCTTGGTCCGCAGCTTGGGCAGGTCGCGGGACGCGGTGACCGAATCGCCGTCGATCAGGATGTCGCCCTTCTGGATGGGTTCCAGTGCGTTGACGGTCTTGATCAGGGTGGACTTGCCCGAACCGGACGGCCCGCAGACCACCACGATCTCGCCCTTGGCGACGCGGGTGGAGCACTGCTTGAGCACGTGGTGGCTGCCGTAGTACTTGTCCACCCCGCGGATTTCGATGATGGGTGCGGTAGTGTTCATTTGTCGTAGTGCCCCGCGCGGATCGAGGCGCCGATCAGGTTCAGGATCAGACGGCCGGCGGTGATGCAGGAGATCTGGTTCAGGTCTTTCTCCGGCTGGATCTCGACGATGTCCATGCCGACCACGCGGCCCTTGCGCACCAGCCCATGGATCAGCTTGCGGGCCTGCACGAAGGTGACGCCGCCAGGCGCGGGGCCGGCGACGGCGGGCATGGTGGCCGGGTCCATGCCGTCGGCATCGATGGTCAGGTAGTAGTTGCCGCCGTCGGGAATGCGTTCCAGCACGGCGTCCATGCCCACATCGTGCAGCTCGTAGGCGGTGACGAGCTCGGCGCCATAGGCGCGGGCGGCCACCAGTTCTTCCGGCCGGCCGCTGCCCTGGGCGCGCAGGCCGATCTGGATGATGCGGTCCACGTGCGCCATTTCGGAGGCGCGGCGGATGGGGCTGGACAAGCCGTCGCGCACGCCGTTGACGTCGTCGCGCCAGTCCAGGTGGGCATCGATGTGCACCAGCGTGATCGGGCCTTTCTGGTCCAGGCCGCGCAGGATGGGCGTGGTGATGCCATGGTCGCCGCCCAGCACGATGGGCACGGCGCCGGCGGCGGCGATTCGGCGCACGGCGGCTTCGGCGCGCTCATAGTGTTCGCCGCGCGGTTTGGACAGGTCGGGGATGATGTCGCCGCAGTCGACGAAGCGAATGTCATCGCGGCCCTGAAGCAGCGGGCCGTCGATGTCGAAGTCGTAGTGCCCCGGGCGGCGCACGACGCGGTCGGTGGCCTGGCGGATGGCGGTGGGCGCGTTCGTCTGGTCGTTGCTGAAGTCGGCGGCGGAATAGGGCGACCCGTAGGGCATGCCCAGGACCGCGATGTCGGCCTGGAGGTTGTCCAGGTCCAGCGCCAGCGTCGAATACAGCAAGGTCGGGTGGCCGGTGCGGGGAGGGACGGTATAGGTGCTCATGTCTGGATTCCTTCAAAAGGCGGTTAAGGGGATCAGGCCTGGGCCTTCGACGAGGCTCGGCGCCGCGCCACGGATTCCAGGCGGCGGCCGATGCTGGCCATCAGCACGCTGCACAGCCAATAGATCAGCGCGGTCGTGCCCAGCACTTCCAGGTACGCAAAGGTGTTGGCCGTCAGCAGATTGCTCTGGTAAGTCATTTCGGGCAGGCTCATCACCGAGAAGATCGCCGAGTCCTTGAACATCATGATGACCAGGCTGGTGGTGGGCGGAATCAGGTAACCGAACAGCTGCGGCACGACGATGTGGCGCTGCGTCTGCCAGTACGTCATGCCCAGCGACAGCGACGCGCTGGTCTGCCCGCGCGGCACGCTTTGCAGGGCGGCGCGCAGGATTTCGCAGAAGTAGCCGCCCGTGTAGAACGCCGTGCAGCCGATGGCGACCGACATGGCGGAAGCCGGCACGCCCAGCTTGGGCAGCCCGAAGAACGACAGGTATACGAGGATCAGGTACGGAATGTTGCGCACCAGCTCCACGTAGCCCAGCGCCAGCGGGCGCAAGGGCGTGCGCGACTGCGCCGCGTAGGCGGCCAGGGTGCCGATCAGCATGCCCAGGGGGATGCCGATCACGCTGACCAGCGCGGTGATCCGCAGACCCTTGAGCAGCACGGGGATGGATTCCCCGACGATGGACAGGTCAATGGGCATGGGGCAGCATCCTCGATACGCGCCGCTCGCACAGCCTTGAGACGGCCGACAGGCAGAACAGAATGATGAAATAGACCACCGCCGTCACCGTGAACACCTGCAGGGGCAGGTCGCTTTGCAGCGTGGCGTTGCGCGCGACCGTGGCCAGTTCAGGCACCGCGATGATGGACATCAGCGACGACGCTTTCAGCAGAATGGTGAGTTCGCTGGTCAGCGGCGGGATGGCGCGATAGAACACCTGGGGCAGCAGCACATAGCGCCAGATCTGCCGGTGCCGCATCCCCAGGGCGCGGGCGGCGGCCACCTGTCCGCCGGACAGCGTGCCCAGCGCGCCGCGAAGGATCTCGACGATGTAGGCGCTGGTGTTACAGGCCAGCGCGCCGATTCCCGCCGCGATGGGGGACACCGAGATGCCCAGCAGCGGCGGCACCACGTAGTAGGCGATCAGCATGTGGATCAGCGCGGGCGTGCCCCGGATGGCGCTGACCCACAGCATGACCAGGCCGCGCAAGGGCGCATAGGGCGACATCCGCGCCAGCAGCAGCACGACGCCAAGCACGATGCCGATGGCGAAGGCCGCCGCCGATGCCGCGAGGGTGATGGCCGTGCCCGAGACGACGCCGTCCAGGAACGGCGCCAGCGCGCCGTTCTGATTCAACCATTCCAGCATGGCGGCGCGCTCAGATGGCGCCGGCGGGCAGGTAGTTGGCGCGCGGAATGTCCATCGGCGCCCCGAACCACTTCTTTTGCAGTTCCAGCAGCTGGCTGGATGCGCGCAGTTCATCGAATGTGTCGTTGACGAACTGGCGGATCTCCAGGTCCTGCGGATTGGCGACCCAGGCCAGCAGCTTGGCTTGCCCGATTTCGCCTGCGATGCGGAACGCGCCCGGCTGTTTGCGCATTTGCACGGCGGCGATGTTGGAAGGCATCAGCGCCACGTCGACGGTCTTGTTGGCCAACGCGTTGGACACGTCCGGGTAGGCCTGGAACAGTTTGGTGTCGGCATAGCCCTTGGCGCCGGACTCCTTCAGGCGCTTTTCGAATTCCTCGGCCACCGGCTGCGACGACGACCCCATCTGGGTGCCGATGATCTTGCCCGCGATGTCCTTGTCCTGCTTGATCGACGCGTCGTCCGCCCGCACCATCAACACGGACCGGACCACGCCCACCGGCTGGGTGAACGCGAAGCGCTTGGCGCGTTCCGGCGTGATGCCCACACTGGTCGCCACCAGGTCGAACTTGCGCGACATCAGCCCTGGCAGCAGGCCCTGGAAGGGCAGGTTCATCTGTTCCAGCTGCACGCCCAGCTTGGCGGCCATCAGTTGCAGCACGTCGTGGCCATAGCCCACGACCTTGCCGTTTTCAACGAATTCGAACGGTTCGTACGCCGCCTCGGTGCCCACGGTCAGCTTGCCGCGCTTCTTGATGTCGGCCAGTGAGCCGCCCTCGGCAAACGACAGCGCGGGCAGGGCCAACACGGCCCCGGCCGCGAGGGTGGTCGTGACAAAGCGCCTTCTGGACAGGTTCTGCATGATTTTTCCCTTGAAATATCGTGATGTTCCGGCCGCCGGGCTGGCGGCCCCGGATCGGGTCGCCGCGGGAATCTGCGCTCCCTGGCGCCAGCGGTTGAAGAAACTGTATTCCCCCGCATCGGTCATGAAAAATGATTTTTTTAGTGGTATGGTTTCAAAATTCGATACCTTTCAAAATGGAACACCCGTGGCCCGTCCGGCGTTCACCGAGCGCGATCTGCGCTCCCTGCGCATCTTTTGCGCGGTTGCCCAGGCCAACGGCTTCGCCGCGGCGGAAAAGCAGCTGAATATGTCCAAGGCCTCGATCAGCCGCCATGTGCGCGAGGTCGAGGAAACCCTGGGCGTGCGCCTGTGCGACCGGGGGCCGTCCGGCTTCGAACTGACCCAGGCGGGAAAGGTGGCGCTGGAACTGGCCCGCGACGCGTTGAAATCGCTGGCGCGCATCCGGCCAGAGATCGACGCGGTGCGCGGCGTCCTGTCGGGCACGCTGTCCATCGGCATGGTGGAACACGTCATCACCGACGCCGACTGCCAGATCCCGCTGGCGCTGGCCGCCATGCGGGAGGCGGCGCCCGACGTCAAGGTGGAACTGACCGTGATGACCTTCAACGATCTGGACCAGGCGCTGCGCGAGCGGCGCGTGCAGATCGCGGTGCGGGGGATGTACCGCCGCGAAAGCGGATTCCATTACCAGCGGCTGTTCGTGGAACGGCACCGCCTGTTCGTGGCGCGCGGCAGCCTGGACCGCGCCCGCGACCTGCCGCTGGTGTATCGCTCGCACCCGTTCGTGCACGATGCGCTGGGCGAATACGGGTTCGCGCGCGGGCCGGAGGCCACGGGGCTGGAGGCCATCGCCATGCTGGTGTCGTCCGGCCATTACCTGGGGATGCTGCCCCAGCACTATGCCGATTCGGTGTCCCGGCGGCACGCCTTGACGCCGTTGCCGGACGGGCCGGTCTATGAAAACACCATCAGCGCGATTACCGAGGTGTCGCGGCCGGGCACGCGAGCGGTCGAACTGTTCCTGCGCTTGCTGGAACGCTTCCATCCCGCGCAGTAGCGGGTGATTTTCCTGGCTGGGCGGGCAGGCGGCAGGGGGCGGAACGGCCTTCCGTGGGCCGGTTGCGCAGTGACGCTAAAATGGCGGCTCGCGGCTGATTGTCCAGCCACTCCGGCTTCTTCATTCCTGCGCCCGGCGCACCCATAACTATGAAAAAACTGACTGCTGTTTTCCTCGTGTCCGCAACCACGATGCTGACCGCTTGCGGCCCCAGCGACAACGCGCCGGCCGCCAGCACGCAAGCGCCGGCCGCCGCCAAGAAGGTCGTGGTGGGCCTGGACGACAATTTCCCGCCGATGGGTTTTCGTGACGCGAGCAATCAGATCGTCGGTTTCGACATCGACATGGCCAAGGAAGCCAGCAAGCGCCTCGGGATCGAAGTGGAATTCAAGCCGATCGACTGGAGCGCCAAGGAAGCCGAGCTTAACGGCAAGCGCGTCGACGTCTTGTGGAACGGCCTGACCATCACCGAAGAGCGCAAGAAGAACATCAGCTTCACCGCGCCGTACATGGCCAACCACCAGATCATCATCGTCGGTACCGCGTCGCCGGTGAAGGCGAAGGCCGATCTGGCCGGCAAGACCGTGGGCGCGCAGGACGGCAGCAGCGCCACCGACGCCATCGCCAAGGACCCGGTTGCCGCCCAGATCAAGGAAGTGAAGAAGTTTGGCGACAACGTCACGGCCTTGATGGACCTGGCCGCCGGCCGCCTGGACGCCATCGTCGTGGACGAAGTGGTGGGCCGCTACCTGATCAGCAAGCGCGCAGGCGAGTACCGCGTGCTGGAAGAGAACTTCGGCACCGAAGACTACGGCGTCGGCGTGCGCCGTGACGACACCGAGCTGCTGGGCAAGCTGGACAAGACGCTGGACTCGATGAAGCAGGACGGCACCGCCGGCCGCATCGCGACCCAGTGGTTCGGCGCCAACATCATCAAGTAATCGGCAAGCGGCGCGATTTACTGAATGGATTACGTACTCTCCCTGTTGGGGCCCATGGCGGAAGGCGCGAAAGTGACCTTGACGCTGTTTTTCATCACCCTGGCCCTGGCCGTGCCCCTGGGGCTGGTGCTGGCGCTGGCGCGCATTTCGAAATGGCCGCTGCTCAGCAGCCTGGTCAACGGCTACATCTGGCTGATGCGCGGCACGCCGCTGATGCTCCAGATGCTGTTCATCTATTTCGCGCTGCCGTTCGTGCCGGTGGTGGGCGTGCGCTTGCCGGACTTTCCGGCGGCCGTGGTGGCGTTCGCGCTGAACTACGCGGCGTACTTCGCCGAGATCTTCCGCGCGGGCATCCAGTCGGTGGACCGCGGCCAGTACGAAGGCAGCAAGGTGCTGGGCATGACCTATCTGCAGACGCTGCGCCGCATCGTGCTGCCGCAGATGGTGCAGCGCGTGCTGCCGCCGATGAGTAACGAGACCATCACGCTGGTGAAGGACACGTCGCTGATCTACGTGCTGGCGCTCAACGACATCCTGCGGACGGCGCGCGGGATCGTGCAACGCGACTTCACGACCACGCCGTTCCTGGTCGCCGCCGCCTTCTATCTCCTCATGACGCTGGTATTGACGTGGTTCTTCCAGCACATGGAAAAGCGCTATGCCAAATATGACCAGTAACCCGGCGCCGGGCGCCGACGCGGCCGTGCGCCCCGTCATGATCCAGGCCCGCGGCATCACCAAGTCGTTCGGCGTTAATCGCGTGCTGGACCAGGTGTCGCTGACGCTGGGCCAGGGCGAGGTCGTGGCGGTGATCGGGCCGTCGGGGTCGGGCAAGAGCACGTTCCTGCGTTGCCTGAACCATCTTGAGACCATCGACGAAGGCAGCATCGACGTCGAAGGCGAGACCATGGCCCGCGCCGTCGACGGCGGCCGCAGCCAGTACGCCAGCGATGCCGATGTGCGGCGCATCTGCCGCAAGATGGGCATGGTGTTCCAGTCGTTCAACCTGTTCCCGCACATGACGGTGCTGCAAAACATCATCGAAGCGCCGCTGACGGTCAAGGGCATGTCGAAGGCGCAGATCGTCCCGAAAGCGGAAGAGCTGCTGCGCAAGGTCGGCCTGCTGAACAAGCGCGACAACTATCCCACGCGCCTGTCGGGCGGCCAGAAGCAGCGCGTGGCGATCGCCCGCGCGCTGGCGATGGAACCCGACATCATGCTGTTCGACGAACCCACGTCCGCGCTGGACCCCGAACTGACGGGCGAGGTATTGCGCACGATGAAGCAGTTGGCCGACGAGCGCATGACCATGCTGGTCGTCACGCACGAAATGGGCTTCGCCCGCGAAGTGGCGCACCGCGTCATTTTCATGGACGAAGGCCGCATCGTGGAAGAAGCGCCGTCCGCGGACTTCTTCCGGGCGCCGCAGCATGCGCGCAGCCGGGAATTCCTGGCGCATATGCTGTGATTGCTGTCGAAGTTCATTTGAGGTGGAAGCTCGGCGCCCTGGAAATCAACGACTTAGTGAATTGTGGTTCATTCACTCAGTCCGCAATGGTTCATTGAACTTGGCATTCTTCCCCAGAAAGTTCATTGACCTTGGATGCTGACCTAGTCCATCGCATCACTATGCTCTTCAGTCCCAGGCCCCTCGCGTCCCCTAAAACGGCGGTGAGCTAGACCTGGCCGACGAACGACCACTACCGGCCACGAGCGGTCGCCTAGAAAGCTTCGCTGAATGCCCGCTTCAGGCTGGTAGCGGTCACCAAAGCCTGAGGCGTCGACGGCTGCTATCGATGCATCGCGGACGTCGGATTACTGTGCCTGTTTGGCCATTTTTACTAGTGGATCCACCGTTCAACCCACCCACGCTGCCCCAGCGACGGCCAACAAACTGCATTGCAAGCTCCAACAGTCGAGACTGTGCAGCCCAACTTCGATCCTCGCTAGACAGCCCCTTGGCGGGAGCACCGCCTTCTCCTCTGCGGGCCGGTATGGTGCGTCGACAGTTAAGCCGGGCGGAGATTTGGGTGGCGTCTGCGAAATGACGGCTTGTATGGCTTGTACAGTGGCAAAATGACTGTATAAAAATGTAGCGTCAGCCGATAATCCTAACGTCGACACCGGAGCGTGCGCTAAGTCGGATTTGGTGGAAGCTGTAAACAGCAGCCGTTTCAAGGTTGAGCTGGCTCAATTAGTGAACTGCGGTTGAGCAAGTCTCGCGGACGTACATATAGGTCCCGACCGAACAGCGGGAAGCCGGTGGCACTGCGTCGTGACGCTCCGAAAGCAATCTTTCAGTCCTCATGAACTCAAAAACAACTACAGTTGGCGCCACAACCACCGACTCCGACTTGGTGCGAATGAGCAGAGACGGAGACCAGTTCCATTACCACTGGGCCGCGCGCCACTGCCTTTCGCTCTTGCCCGGAGTGAGCGACTTGGTCGCCATCTCTATTGAGGGCGCATCCGCTGCCGAAGGCCCAGGCTCAGCCAACGAAGGCGATGAACTCATCGACGTGGGGTTCTACTTTGGCAGCGAGTCCCTGAAGGACGCCCGCCTAGTTCGCTATGTGCAGCTGAAGCATTCCACGCAACGTGTGCAGAAGCCCTGGACAGCCAGCGGGCTAAAAAACACGCTTGAAGGCTTCTCCGAGCGGTTTGCGAAACTGCGTAAGACGTTCACCTGGAAGGAGCTTAAGGACAAGTTGCGCTTTACCTTCACGACGAACCGTCCTATCGATGAAAAAGTGGCTGAGTCGCTGGAGGACCTTGCAGAGGGGAAGCCAGCGAGACATTCGTCAGTCGCGAAGACGCTACTTGGTTATGTTAAGGGGCTCGACAGCGAAACTGCAAACTTCTTAGCTCTCTTCTCCGTTGAAGCAGGTGAGCCCGACCTATGGAATCAACGCAATCTACTGTTCAAGGATGTAGGAAAATACTTGGCCGAGGCAGACTCGGACGCACCACTTCAGCTCAAAGAATTGGTTACTAAGAAGGCCACCTCAGAGCACGCCTCAAACCCGTCCATTCGTCGCCTCGATGTTCTGCGAGCACTTGGGGCCGACGAGGCGGACCTCTGGCCTGCAAAGTGTCTGATTGCTGAGCCTACCGACGGTGCATTTCCTCGCGAGCAGGAGCGAGAGATTCGCACGATTCTGGAGTCCACCACTCAACCTGTCGTCCTTCATGCCGAAGGAGGAGTTGGAAAGTCCATCCTCGCGTGGCAACTTTCCAAGTCTTTCCCTGAAGGTTCCGTAGCGGTGCTCTATGACTGCTTTGGCGACGGACTGTACAGAAGCTCCCAACACTTCCGGCATCGACAAAAAGACGCCCTCCCGCAGATTGCAAATGAGCTCGCTGCTCAAGGGCTATGCAATCCTTTGATTCCAATCCGCGGAACGGATAGCAAGCAGTACATGCGTGCGTTCCTTGCAAGACTGACTCAGGCCGTCGGTCTGCTCCGGGCCAAAACGCCCTTTGCCAATCTCTATTTGATAGTCGACGCTGCCGACAATGCCGTTATGGCAGCTACTGAGTTCAATGATGCGGCCTTCGTGCCTGACCTCATTCGCACGGAGATGCCAGACGGCGTCAAACTGGTCTTTACTTGTCGGACCCATCGGCGAGACCATCTGCGAGCTCCGCCCGACGCGACGCACGTTGAACTGCGCCCGTTTAGCCGTTTGGAGACAGCAAAGCACCTCAAAAAGTACTACCCGAACGCGACTGACAAAGATGTCGCCGACTTCGATTTCTTAAGCAGCTCCAACCCACGAGTTCAGGCGCTAGCACTCAGCCGAAAACTGCCGTTAGAATGCATGTTGAAGGCGCTCGGACCATCACCCTCCACAGTTGAGCGGGCAATTGCCGAACTGCTGGAGCGCGCAGTCGAAAAGCTCAAGTTTCGAGAAGGCTCTATCGAAGCAGAACAGATTAACCAAATCTGCCAGGGCTTGGCCGTGCTGCGACCGCTCGTTCCAATCGCGGTGCTAGCTGAGATTTCGGGAACTACTGAAAGTGCGGTACGAAGTTTCGCCTATGACTTAGGACGACCGCTGCTGGTCAAAGGTGGCAGTCTTCACTTCCTGGATGAGCCTTCCGAGACCTGGTTCCGCGAGCGTTTTTGGCCAAACAAGGCAAAGTTGGCGACGTTTCTGGACCGATTGAAACCCCAAGCTGCCACCAGCTCCTACGTCGCATCAACAATTCCTCAACTGCTTCTTGCCGCGGGGCGAATGGATGAGTTGGTTGACCTGGCCCTTTCTGCTGATGGCCTACCTACGTCGAACCCACTCGAGCGCCGTGATGTGGAGGTCCAGCGCCTGACCTTTGCGCTAAAGGCCTGCCTGCAAGAGAAACGCTACGCCCCGGCGGCGAAGCTCGCACTTAAGGTGGCAGGCGAACTTGCCGGTGTCGAGCGACAGAATGACCTGATACAGGGGAACACGGACATCGCCTCTGCACTTCTTTCTCCAGACCGCATCGACGAACTGGTGTCTCGACGTACATTCGGAGGAAGCTGGACAGGCGCACATCATGCCTATGAAGCAGGCCTGCTGGCGGGCCGTCCGGAATTCATTGCTGAAGCACGAAGCCGCCTAAGAATGGCGACAGATTGGCTGTATTCCTGGGCGAGGATGGCGCATGAAGAGCATGAGGAAAAAAACGAGCGCGTCGAAACTAGCGATATGGCCGAACTCGCAATGGCCAAATTGCTTGCGGAAGGACCGGAGCACGCAGTCAGTTTTCTTAGAGGGTGGACGCCTAGGTCTCTCTCGATGGCCGCCGGAGGCATCTTGGCGCGTCGGCTTGTGGACCTTGGTCGATACGACCTTCTTGACCAACTTGCGGAACACGGTGCGCAAGATGTATGGCTGATGCTAGGCCTGGCAGCGGAAGCGTGCGACGGCGGACACTCACTGCCTTCCAAGCCTGTGGCAAAGCTCATGCGTGCATTGAGTTCCCGTCGCATTCAACTGCAAGAACCAGGTGGTCATAGCGCTAAATGGAGCGTACTAAATGGTGTCACGTCCGCTGTTCTACAAGCGCTGAGAGTGCTGCCACGTGATGACGCGACGTGGGCAAATGTCATACGCCGTTACTTACCGGACCATCCCCCCCGAGACCTGGCGGAGCGGTATGCGTCCGACAGGTCTACGCTGCTGAGAGCGTACACGCTTGAGGCTGCCTTGTTGGGCAAGCAACTCGCGCTCATCGACTTGGCTCCAAAGGAAATCCGAGAAGAGCTGGAAAAGAAGCAGAGTCATTACAGCGTAAGTTCTGATGCCGAAGCGTTTAACAGGGGGACGGGCGGTGTCTTCGCTTGGTACCGACTGAGCGCGGAAATTGCCTGCGGCAGAACCACGGCAGATTTCAGCGAGGCCGCACAGGAAGCACTCAAGGCAACGAACGCAGCTAGGTCCAAGGACTACAGCAACGTCTTCAATCTAGACCAAGTCGCTGCACTGGAATGGATAAGGGCGCTACGCGATGCGTCAATTTCTGACGTCACGTCACTGGCTCCATATCGGGCCTGGTTTGAAGAGAAGGCGAAAGCTATCTGGCCCGCCACCATGGCAGGCGTCTGTCGCTTGGCCGCCCGTACAAAGGTACTCGAGAGCTTTGCGCTCGAGGTGTCCGTCAAGGCCTACGAAGCTATAGAACAAAATCGCGAGCACGCTGAGTCCAGAGTCGAGTCCTACCAAATTCTGGCGCGTGCCGTTTTTCCGGCCAGCATAGCGGAGGCCCGCAACTACTTTGAGCGGGCAGTGGAGATGTCGAACCGCGTTGGGCAAGAGAACTTGGCCCGATGGGGCGCGCTCATTTGCCTGGCCGAAGCGAGCGGAAGAGACAGTCCCCCCCGGCCCGAGTCCGCCTACCGCCTGGCACGAGGCACGGAGCTGGCGTACGAATATGTGGAAAGAGACAAGCACTTCGATTGGGGACGCACAATTGATGGATTGTTGAGCTTGTGCCCAGCCTCGACAATCGCCTCTCTCAGTCGCTGGAGAGACCGCAGGTTCGGTTATGCAGACAAGCTTCTAAAAATTGCAACCGACCGCCTTGTAAAGCGCGGCTTGCTTCCGCGCATCGCGCCTATTGCGCTATGCCCGATTGGCGAAGAATGGGCGCGCGCCGAAGACCTGGTGAAAGCGGTCGAACACGAATCGAATATGGAAGTACAGCGGAAAACGCTCAGCGTTGGCTATCGCTACCTAAGGGTCAGTTCGCCGTCGCTGGAGGAACTTGAAAGGGTTTCTGAGCTGGCACGCACTTGTAACTTCGTGGCTCCAGACATCGACAGGCTTCTCGCCCAAGCGAGGGTGCCTAAGCGTGAGGGTGGGAACTCCGCTCGGCAATACGCACCGGAGACGCCAAAGAAACGAAGCGACCCAGACTGGAATGTCCTATTCAAGGGGGTCGACCTAACAAGCTCCGCGGAACTACGTGCGGCGTATCTGCACCTTAGGACTTTCGACCCGCCTTATAAAACTGACGAGTTCTACCAAGAAGCACTACAACGATGCGGTTTAGGCCGAGCGGCCGAATTCTGTCTTGCTATTTCGCAGTGGCCAGAATTTGGGAGCTATGAGCTCAGGCAAATTTTCGGCGTGCTCGGAAAACAAAACATCAAGCCGGTTTCTCTGCGCAAAGCGATGACAGAAGTGGTGCTATCCGTATGCCGAACAAATCCTGAATCGGCTAGGAGAAAAGGATGGTGGAGCTCGTTTCCGTACAGTGAGATTATTGACGAGGGCATTGTTAGCGACGGCCAGATTGTGGACGCAGTGCTTGAGGGGTTTCTAGCCAAGGTCACAGTGCTAACAGCCGGCGAGCTCTTCCAGATGTTGGAGCCGTTGGCCTCTCGTTTGACAAACGATGAGGCGGACGACGCACTGCATTTTGGGTTATCTCTCCTCGAAAGTGACCTTCATCCTGACGATGGCGATGGACCCTGGAATGAGGGCATGAAGCCGCTCGACAGCTGCGAGGCTGCACTGGCTGGTTACCTCTGGGCAGGGTTAGGTTCACCAACCACTTCTGTACGTTGGGAGGCCGCACACGCCGTTCGAACGACTATCGAGCTTGGCTGGAAACCGGTTGTGAATGCGCTTGCGAAGTTCGCAGTCGTCGGTTCACCCGGAGCGTTCGTCGACAAACGGTTTGTCTTCTACGAATGGCATTCCCGTCTGTGGCTCACCTTAGCGCTAGCTCGGTGTGCGGCCGAGCACCGAATCATGGTGAGCATGTTTGGCGAATTCCTTTTGATGTCCGCCAAGGAGGAGCACGTACTATTGCGCCATTTCGCAGCCTGCGCTTTGCACGAACTACCTGAACTCCTAGGTGAAATGACCGCGCTGGGCTCGCCTGAGAAAATCAACGCAAGTGAACTTCCGCTCGTTGAGCATGACGCCTACAGGAGGCCCGAGGTAGAGACCCAGCCATCCAACGACTCGTCGGGCGATGGGGTAGATAAATACTACTTTGGCATTGACATTGGCCCATATTGGCTCGAACCTCTCGGTCGAGTCTTCGGCATCTCGCCGAGTGGCATTACTCGACGCGTCATCGAGGCTATCAGCGAACGTATCGGGGCTATCACCACCAAGCACTACGATGACATTCGTTATAAGAGGGGCGTGTTTCAACACGAGCAAACCAGGCACTCGCACGGAACCATGCCGAGAGTGGAAGACCTTCAGGTCTACAGCGCCTATCACGCAATGATGATAGTGGCAGCTAGGCTGCTTAAGACCCACTCAGTTGGCAAGGCGAGTTACAGCTTAGAGGATGAGTTTAGCGAGTGGCTTGAGCGTCATCTTTTGAAGTGCAAGGATGGTATGTGGGCCGCCGATAGGCGCGCCCCTCAGCTATCCAAGTCTCCACCCGTGTCCGGCCAGTATGGTGACAAGGAGTGGCGCTGGCAGGTAACTGCTGAGCACCTTGATAGTCTTCTTGAGACTGACGAAGGGCTGCTGGTTGTAGCGGGGGATTGGACAAGTGGCCCCCAGGAGTTCCAAGAGGCTATTTCCGTGACCAGCGCGCTGGTGCCGAGAGCTACCGCGACAGCGTTTCTCGCTGCGGCGCAAACTTCCTCGAACCCAAACGACTATTTCTTCCGGTACGACCAAGAACAAGGGACTCCAAACGAGGAGGACATAACATCCGAAGGAGGTCTCCCTGAGCCCACATTGAAATCGGGCTCTCATGGACAGTTCAACCTTCATCGTTGGATATCTGATCGAGGAGAATCCTACGGAATTGACGACTACGACCCATGGGGTGAACGCGTGAGCGTTCCGGGCGATGAGCCGAACGCTGCAACTATCTCGGCAATGGGCCTGACCTCAGCGGACGATGCGCGAACATGGGTGACCAAGAGTGGTGCGCACGTTCGAAGTGAGACATGGACCCATTCGGATGGGTATGGTCGTGAGAAGGAAACCATTCCTGGTACCCGCTTGAGTGCTGACAGAGCGTTTCTGAAGGAACTCCTCACCGCCAATCCAGAGCATTGGCTTGTTGTCAGTCTTAGTCTGCGTCGACGGGGCTCGCGATACAGCTCAAGTGACGAAGATTTGGGCTCGTACGTACCACCTTATGTTCGCTACTACCTGATTAAAGAAGATGGAATCGCTAGAACGCTCAAGCGCAGTAATTGACCTCGGCAAGCGGCTTGTCACCCAGTTGAAGCTTGGGGATGATGAACTTGCTCAGTGGATGGCACACGCGCTCGCTGAGCGAATCAAAGATGCAGAAAATGCCCCTCCTGAGAAACGAGTCGCAGCACAAAGCTCCTGCAAGGAACTGGTTTTTCAGCTGTGGGAGCGAAGATATAGCCTTCCCACTCAACTTCGCCCCTTGAAGAGTCTGGAGCCGCTTCTACGGACGCTCAATTCACTTGATACGACAAGCGGTCCGCGATTTCGCTTCATGCAGGAGCGGCCTGCCGACATGAAAGTCGATGAGGGTGTCGAGAAGACGCTCGACTTGGCCATGAAACTTGACGACGCAGCGCGGATTCTGGTGCAGTACTTCCTGGCCACAGCGGCAGAGCAAGCCTCAGAGGAGACGCAGCCTTGGATTCAGAGTGCCATTGACGCAGGAGCGGACGTGTCGCTAGAAGTCCGCGTTATTAGATTTGTGGATAGTGGCCTTGACCGTTCCTCTGAAGCAGCGAAGATGGCCAAGGAAGCGTTGAATGACAAGATACAGAAGCTTGAGGTTTTTGCATCTCTTGCGGCAGCCCTCGCAAAGGACTTGAGAGCAAAGCACGGCCTGCTGACCGATGAAGCGGACGACGCCGAACCAAATGATGAATGATCGGGTCCGCTGGCAATGTGGTGCGACAGGCTGAAGTCGACAGCTTTGTGGTGGTTGCGGTCATCCGTGACGCAGAAAAATACGTCTGCAATCGCTGCACAGCAGCCGTTGACCGAGGAACTCCGAGCGGCCGAAGTGGGTCTGAAGCGGTCGGCCGGCTCGGGCCACTTTCCGCCCAGATTACGGCCAACATGTGTGAGGCAAATTTCAAGTTGAATGAATTTCGACATCCCCACTACCGAGCGCACACATCTTCAATGAACTTTTTTGTTCAATTTCCAAGTTCAGTGAACCGTAATCGGCATTCATCCAACTTCAATGAACCAAAAGTCCATCCGAAAGCTCGCGCGGCGCGCCGCGCTCGCCGAGCCACTTTTGGGCAGAAATCGGCAGTCCTCTGTCACAACCCGCGCGCCGCCTCAGTCTACACACTTGTTACACGCCAACTTCAGTGAACCAAACCCCAAGTTGAATGAACTTCGACAATTGCGTCGCTGACCCGGCTAGCCATTGCCCACAACAGCCCGCTCGACAGCGGGCTGTTTTGTTTTAGTCCATCTATCCTTTGTTGTAGGAGTGGATTTGACTTTGAGTGGAATTTTTTGCGTAGGCCTGTGATACTCTGGCGCTAATTAGAAGATAGATTTTCTAAAGGGATTCGCCGTGGGAGCCGTACTGCCTCTGCTTGCCTTGCGAGCCTTTACCGAGACGGCGCGCCTGGGCAGCCTGAAAGCGGCTGCCGGCGCCTTGGGCGTGACGCCCGGCGCCGTCAGCCAGCAGATCCGCTTGCTAGAAGACCGCTTGGGGCTGGCGCTGTTCGTGCGCGAACGGCACGGCGTGCGGCTCACGCCCGCTGGCGCCAGCGCCTATCCGGGCTTGTTGCGAGCCTTCGACCAGATCGAAAAGTCGTTGTCGTTGCTGGAGTCCTACTCGGCCCCGCGCACGCTGACCGTCAGCACGGTGCCCTCATTCGCGTCCTCGTGGCTGGTGCCCCGCATCGGCAGATTCTCGGCGCTGTATCCGGATATCGAGGTCCGGGTGGAAGCGTCGTCCGCGCTGGTGGATTTCAGGCGTGACCGCATCGATGTCGCGTTGCGCCACGGCCTGGGCCATTACCCGGGCTTGTCGACTTTCAGGCTGATGACGCCCGTGCTCCTGCCGGTGGCCAGTCCGGCGCTGCTGGCGCAAGGGCCGGCCATCAGGTCAGCCGGGGATTGCCTGAAGTACCCGTTGCTGCAGGATTCCGACCGCGCCGATTGGGCGTTGTGGCTGCAGGCGCATGGCGTGGACGCCGGGGCCGATGCGCAGCGGGGGCCCAGCTTTGAAGACGACTTGCTGTTGCTGCGCGCCGCCGGCGCCGGGCAAGGCATTGCCCTGGTGCAAGACACGCACGCGCGGGAAGATCTTGATTCGGGGCGACTTGTCCTTGCGCTGGACCGGCCCTGGCCCGCTCGCTTCGCGTACTACATCGTCAGCCGGCCGGATGCCGCGGCCCGGCCGGAAGTGCAGGCGTTCATCGACTGGGTGAAGGCCGAAGCGGCGGAGCCTGCGCAGGCCCCGGCGCACGCAGGCAGCACCCATGGCTGATACCGTTCCCGTTCTCCGGTTGCGCGGCGTCTACAGCCAGCGCCTGTCCCCGGTCAGCCTCGACCTTGCGGCAGGAGAATGCGCGGCCGTCACCGGCCCCTCCGGATCAGGAAAATCGCTCTTGCTGCGCCAGGTCGCCGATCTGGACCCGGGCCATGGCGAAGTTGAACTGGACGGCGTCCGCCGTTCGGCCATGCGCGGTTTCGAATGGCGGCGCAAGGTGGTGTATTGCCAGGCCGAAGCGGGTTGGTGGGACGACCATGTCGCGCCGCACTTCACCGACCGCGCGCAAGCCCGGGCCTTGACGCAGGCGCTGGGCCTGCCCCCCGAAAAGCTGGACGCCTTGGTGCACGAGCTTTCCACGGGCGAACGCCAGCGCTTGGGTTTGGCTCGCGCCCTGGCGCAGACGCCGCGCGTGCTGCTGCTGGACGAGCCGACGGCCGCCCTGGACCAGGCGGCGACCGCGCTTGTCGAGGCGGCGATGCAACGCTGTCTGGACGGCGGCGCGGCGATCCTGATGGTGACGCATAGCGCCGAGCAGGCGCAGCGTCTGGCGCGTCGGCGCTGGCGGATGGAAGCGGGCAGACTGGAGCCGTTATGGACGTGATCAAGTTGCAGGCGCTGGATCTCGTGATCGCGTCTTGCCTGGTGCTGCTGTGCGCCGCGATCTCCTTTGCGCTGCGGCTGAACCTGCAGCGGCAGGTCCTGTGGGCGGCGGTGCGCACGGTGGTGCAATTGCTGCTGGTGGGCCATATCCTGCGCGTGGTGTTCGCGCACGCCGCACCCTGGCTCACCGCGCTGGTCGTGGCGGTGATGATGGCATTGGCCGCCCGCGAGGTGGCGGCCCGGCCCAAGGCGCGCTTGACCGGGCATGGCAATGGTTGGGTCGGCACGCTGGCGGTGGCCGCCACCACCTTGATCACGGCGATGTTCATCCTGAATACCGCATTGCGCCCTGACCCCTGGTATGACCCGCGCTATGCGATTGCCCTGGTCGGCATCGTGCTGGGCAGCGTGCTCAATGCCGCCAGCCTGGCGCTGGACGGGGTGCTGGCGGGCGTGCGCCGGGAAAAGCTGGCGATCGAGGCCCGGCTGTCGCTGGGCGCCACGCCGCATCAGGCGTTTTCTTCGCTGTTGCGCGAATCGGTACGGCGCGGCATCGTGCCCAGCGTCAACCAGATGTCGGCGGCGGGCATTATCACGTTGCCGGGCATCATGACTGGCCAGATCATTGCGGGCATGGACCCGATCGATGCCGCCAAGTATCAGATCCTGCTGATGTTTTTGCTGTGCGGGGCCAGCGGCATGGCGGCGATGGGCGCGGCATATGGCGCGATGCGGCGGCTGACGGACGAGCGCGGCCGTTTGCGCCTGGACCGTCTGGCGGCGTCGAAGTCACTGCTTTCGCAGCCGACGGACGGCTGAAATAGGCAGGGTCGGGCACGGAATTTCATGAGAAATCGACGCGGGGCTTTCCATAATGGCCCGAGCTTTCCTTTCTTTTGAACGCTTTTCCGCCAAAACCGATGCTATTTGAGCCTTGCTTGCCCCTTCTGTCCCCGTGGGCGCGTTCCGGCGCGCCACACGCCAACGCGGAGCGCCGGGCATGAGCGCCGTCATGACGCCCGCCGCCGTCCGCCCGGCCAACCTGCAAAGGGCCGTTCCCGGCTGGCTGGTGCTGTTGTGCCTGGCCGCCTGGCTGGCCGCCCTGGCGTGGGCGCGCTGGCTGACGCTGCCGGATGAGGGGCGCTATGCCGGCGTGGCCTGGGAGATGCTGCGCAGCCATTCCCCGATGGTGCCGCTGCTGGACGGGATGCCGTATTTTCACAAGCCGCCGCTGTACTACTGGTTGGCGCAGATCAGTTTTTCGCTATTCGGCGTGAACGAGTTCAGCGCGCGCATCCCGTCGTTGATCGGCGCCTGGAGCGCCGGCGCGGGGCTCTATGCGTTTGTCTCGCGCTATCGCAACGTGGTGCAGGCGCGCTGGGCGGTCGCCATCCTGGGGCTGACGCCCTTGTTCTTTGGCGCCGCGCAATTCGCCAATATGGACATGCTGGTCGCCAGCATGATCACGCTATGCGTGCTAGCCGCCGCCGACACGGCGTTGCGGCGAGGGCAGGGGCGGCCGTTTCGCGCCATGTCGGTCGCCACCGGCGTCCTGGCGGCGCTGGCCGTGCTGGCCAAGGGATTGATCGGCCTGGCGTTGCCCGGCGCCATCGTGCTGGCCTGGCTGCTGCTGCGGCGGGATTGGCGCGGCATGCGCGCCTTGCTTTGGGTGCCGGCCTTGTTGGCGTTCGCCGTGGTGGCGGTGCCGTGGTTCTGGTTGATGCAGGTGAAGTTTCCCGGCTTCTTTCACTACTTCTTCGTCTATCAACACTTTGAGCGCTTCGCGCAAAGCGGCTTCAACAATGCGCAGCCCATCTGGTTCTATGTTCCGATCGTGCTCGGGTTGGCTCTGCCGTGGTCGATCTGGGGCGTGGCGCTGTTCACGCGCGCATTCTGGCGCGAAGCGGATCCGCACGGCTTGCGGCGGCTGATGGCGATCTGGATCGCGGTGGTGGTCGTATTCTTCTCCATCCCGCAGTCCAAGCTGATCGGCTACGTGCTGCCGGTGTTTCCGCCGTTGGCGTTACTGATCAGCGAGCGTATCGCGCCCGCCTGGGCGGCTGGCAGGCGTCGGGGCGCCGTCATCGCGGTAGCCATTGCGGCGGTCATCTGCGTGGGGGCGGTCATTGCGGCATCGACCAATCCGCGCGGCAGCGCCGGTCCGGCCATGCAGACCTTGCGCAGCGAAATGCGGCCGCAAGACGGGCAGGTGGCCTTGCATGCGCTGCCCTTTGACCTGGGGTTCTACACCCAGGCCTCGGCGCCCGCCTGGATCGTCGACAACTGGCAAGACCCCGAGATCCCCACCCGGGACAACTGGCGCAAAGAGTTGTACGACGCGGCGCAGTTCGACCCCGTCGCGGGCAAGCGGGTGCTGGTCGACAACGCCGATTTGATCGCGCGCCTGTGCGCGTCCGCCGATGGCGCGCGCTTCTGGATCTGGGGCCGGGACGACGATGCCTCGCGCTACCCCGCCATTACCGGCGTGCCTGCGCGCATCGCCGGCGAAACCAGAGCGGTGTGGCGCCTTGACATCGATGCTGCATTCCGCCGCCGGGTGTGCACGGGCACGTCCCTGTTGCGGTAGTCGCCGAAAGCCACGACGAGGCTTGCAAAAGCCTGATGTTCAATCGGTGAAAGCCGAGGCGATCGCTTCCACGACGACACGTACCCTGGCCGTGCGCGCCAGGTCTTGGTGCAACACCAGCCATGCCTCGTAGGGCTTGGTCCGATGGCGCTCGGGCCATAGCCGCACCAGCGTGGGATCGCGTCGGGCAAGGTACTCGGGTAACTCGCCGATCGCCAAGCCGGCGCGCACGAAGGTGGCGAGCATCAGGCTCGAATCCAGTTCGGCAACCACGCGTCCCTGTACCCTGGATTCGCCCGCCAGCGTGTCGTCCTGCCGGCCGGTCACACCCTCCTGGTAGAGCGCGATGTCATGGTTGGCAAAGCCGGTTCCGGGCTGCGGTTCACCATGTTTGGCCAGATAGCTTCGGGTGGCGTAAAGGCCCACCTCCCAGCAGCCGAGTTGGCGAACGATCAAGTCCGGTTGCTCTGGCCGCAAGGTACGTACCGCAATGTCTGCCTCCCGTCGCGCCAGGTCGAGCAGCCGCGTCGTGGTGCTCAGGATCACCCGCACCTCGGGATGAGCGGCGCGCAGGCGTTCAATGGCAGGAACCACGAAGTCCACCGCCAATGCGTCGGTGGTGGTCACGCGTACCTCGCCCGCCACGCGCGCGTCGGCGCCTTCGCCGCGGCGCTCGAAGGAGACGGCCATGCGTTCCATGTCCTCGGCCATGCGCAGCACTTCCTGGCCGGTGTCGGTTAGCACCAAGCCGCCCGTGGTGCGCAGGAACAACCGGCTGCCCAGCGCTCGCTCCAACCCTGTCAGACGCCGGCTCACCGTGGTCTGGTCGATGGCCAGTTGCTGCGCTGCCCCGCGCAAGGTGCCGCAGCGCTGAATGGTCAGGAATATCCGCACGTCGTCCCAATTCATCGCTGCCCCTCTTGCTTATGCTGCAAAAATGCAGCCCTTGGCTGCCAATTTATGCATTTTCACATGGAAGGAGTATCCGTAGCATGGCTCAACTTTCTGAACCCTTGATGCGCAGCCCTCCGGCTGCCGGGAACTGCCATGCCTCGCTTATCGTTCATTCTGACCGTTGCCATGCTGAGCGCCTTCGGCCTGATCGCTTCGGACGTCTATCTGCCGGCCATGCCCAACATGACCACGGAGTTCGGTGTCGCCGACTGGCAGATGCCGCAGACGATCTCCTTGTACCTGCTGGCCCTGGCCATTGCCCAGTTGGCCTACGGACCGCTGTCGGATCGCCATGGTCGCAAGCCCGTATTGCTGGCCGGCATCGCCCTTTACATCGTCGGCTCGGTGGGCTGCGCCACCGCCCATACCTACAACCAGTTTCTGGCGTGGCGCATGCTGGAGGCGGTCGGCGCGGCTGCGGGCCTTGTCATAGGGCGCGCCTTGATCGCCGATACCTGCGACAAGCGCACCTCGGCCAAGGTTTATGCGGTGATCTACCCGCTGGTGTCGCTGTCGCCGGCCCTGGCACCGGCCATCGGCGGGCACTTGGCAGCGGCCTACGGCTGGCGGGCTGATTTCCTGTTCGTCGCAGCGTTCGGTGCCGTGGCGCTGGTGATGGCGGTGACGCTGCTGCCGGAAACGCTTTCCCTCGCTGCCCGCGCCCGGACCTCTCCCTTTGCGGGCTTCAACCATGTCCTGCGTGACCGGACCTTTCGCCGCTATACCTTGGTGGTCTGCACAATCTATTGCGCCTGGTTCGTCTATTTGACCCAATCGCCGTTTCTTTTCGCGCGCCTCGGCTTGAGCGAGGAGCAGAGCGGCTGGATGTACCTGCCGCTCACGGCTGGCATTATCGGCGCCAACCTGCTGGCGAAACGCTTGCTTGATCGCTGGCCCTATGACCGCATCCTGGCGGCCGGCATTCTGTGCTTTGTGCTGGGCGGCGTGGCATTCATGGCCGTGGTGGTGCTGGGGTTGCATGGCCCGGCCGCCGTGGTGCTGCCCATGTGTCTGGTCAGTCTTGCCAATGGTTCGTCCTTGTCGCTGGCCGTGTCTGGGGCCATTGCCAGCGAGCACGGCCATGCGGCCACCGCCTCGGGATTGGTGGGGTTCTGTCAAATCGGCAGCGCCGCACTGATGGCGATGGGGGTCAGCGCGGTCTTCGGCACCGGCCTTGGCGTGCTTGGCGGCACGGTTCTGGTACTGAGCGTCGTGGCGCTGTCCGCCTGCCAGCCATGGGCGGCAAGATGCCGGACACGCGTGGTCTGAGAACCATCCCGTACGTCTCTTGATGCGGTGCCGGGGGATGGCGAAAAAAAACCGGCGGCCCTTGGGGGGCGGCGCCGGTTTTTCGTTGTGGCGGCCAGCGGCCGCCAAGTCAGGGCTTAGCCGATGGAGGCCAGCACCTGGTTCAGCGTGGCGCTGGGGCGCATGGCCTGGCTGGCGCGGGCTTCGTTCGGCTGGTAGTAGCCGCCGATGTCGACCGGCTTGCCTTGGGCCGCCTTCAGTTCTTCAACGATCTTGGCTTCGCTTTCCGCGAGCGCGCCAGCGGCGCCGGCGAACTGGGCTGCCAGTGCGCGGTCGTCGGTTTGCGCGGCCACGGCCTGGGCCCAGTACATGGCCAGGTAGAAGTGGCTGCCGCGGTTGTCCAGGCCGCCGACCTTGCGGTCGGGCGACTTGTTTTCGTCCAGGAACTTGGCGGTTGCCTGATCCAGCGTCTTGGCCAGGATCTGGGCGGTCGGGTTCTTGTACGCGCGGCCCAGGTGGTCCAGGGATTCGGCCAACGCCATGAATTCGCCCAGCGAATCCCAGCGCAGGAAGCCTTCTTCCAGGAACTGCTGCACGTGCTTCGGCGCCGAACCGCCGGCGCCCGTTTCGAACAGGCCGCCGCCGGCGACCAGCGGAACGATCGACAGCATCTTGGCGCTGGTGCCCAGTTCCATGATGGGGAACAGATCGGTCAGGTAGTCGCGCAGCACGTTGCCGGTGACCGAGATCGTGTCCAGGCCTTCGCGGATGCGCTTGACCGAGAACTTGGTGGCTTCAACCGGATCCAGGATGCGCAGGTCCAGGCCGCTGGTGTCGTGGTCGTTCAGGTACTGCTTCACCTTGGCAATGACCTGGGCGTCGTGGGCACGCTTTTCGTCCAGCCAGAAGACGGCGGGCGTCTTGCTGGCGCGGGCGCGGGCGACGGCCAGCTTGACCCAATCCTGGATCGCAGCGTCCTTGGTCTGGCACATGCGCCAGAGGTCGCCGGCTTCCACGGCTTGTTCCAGCAGGACCTTGCCCGAGGCGTCGGTGACGCGCACGGTGCCGGACGCCGGGACGACGAAGGTCTTGTTGTGCGAGCCGTATTCTTCGGCGGCTTGCGCCATCAGGCCGACGTTGGGCACGCTGCCCATCGTGACCGGATTGAAGGCGCCATTCTTCTTGCAGTCGTCGATGACGGCCTGGTAGACGCCGGCGTAGCTGCGGTCGGGGATGACGGCCTTGGTGTCTTGCAGTTGGCCTTCGGCGTTCCACATCTTGCCCGAGTCGCGAATCATGGCGGGCATGGACGCGTCGACGATGACATCGCTGGGCACGTGCAGGTTGGTGATGCCGCGGTCGGAATTCACCATGGCCAGTTGCGGCAGCGTCTTGTAGGCGGCGTCGATGTCGGCGGTGATCGCGGCTTGCTGGTCGGCGGGCAGCGACTGGATCTTGGCGTACAGGTCGCCGATACCGTTGTTGGGATCGAAGCCGGCTTGCTTGAGCACGGCGGCGTGGCGGGCCAGCACGTCCTTGTAGAACACGGACACGACGTGGCCGAAGATGATGGGGTCCGAGACCTTCATCATCGTGGCCTTCAGGTGCACCGAGAACAGCACGCCGGTGGTCTTGGCGTCGTCGATCTGGGCTTGCAGGAAGGACTTCAGCTTGGCGGTCGACAGCACGGCGGCGTCGATGATCTCGCCGGCCTTGACCGGGGTCTTTTCCTTCAGGACCGTCTTGGTGCCGTCAGTGGCGGTCAGTTCGATCTTGACGTCGCCGGCCTCGGCGATCAGCGCCGATTTTTCGGTGCCGTAGAAATCGCCCTCGGACATGTGGGCCACATGGGACTTCGAATCGGCCGACCAGGCGCCCATCTTGTGCGGGTGCTTGCGGGCGTAGTTCTTGACCGACAGCGGCGCGCGGCGGTCGGAGTTGCCTTCGCGCAGGACCGGGTTCACGGCGCTGCCCTTGACCTTGTCGTAGCGCGCTTTCACGTCGCGTTCGGTGTCGTTGGCGGGGGCGTCCGGATAGTCGGGCAGCTTGTAGCCCTGTTCCTGCAGTTCCTTGATGGCCGCCTTCAGTTGGGGCATCGAGGCGCTGATGTTGGGCAGCTTGATGATGTTGGCTTCGGGCTTGACGGCCAGCGCGCCCAGTTCGGCCAGGGCGTCCGCAAGCTTCTGGCTGTCTTCAAGGTAGTCCGGGAAGAGGGCGATGATGCGGCCGGCCAAGGAGATGTCGCGCGTCTCGACCGTGATGCCTGCGGGCTTGGCGAAAGCCTGGACGATGGGAAGCAGCGAACGGGTTGCAAGCGCCGGAGCTTCATCGGTGAGGGTATAGATAATCTTCGGAGTAAGAGACATGATCCTTGAATCTGTTCGGCTTCAGGCGCTTTTGGCGCAAACCCGAACATGCTAAGCGGCGTACGCCGGTAGATGTTATCGAGAGTGGGTTCGTATGGGCCGGCGCGGATCCAGGATCCGGATCGGTCCAAATCGGCAGGTGCCCGCTCTTTATTTGATGGCCGGTTGCCCGGCGCATTCCGAGAGGTGCGACTGCCACGAATCGAACATTGTAATACCGCGATACCCGCAACGTGCACGGAAATAGGCGCCAAAGGCCGTCTTATGGACTCGATATCGCATCAATACGGCCTCGATATGGCCCAATGACCGATTTTTCGCAACGAACGCAGGGCCGGCGATGGCGTCTGGCGCGGTAATGCGCGCCATCGCGCAGGCATTGGTGCTTAAGTCCCGGGTATTCGGCGCCAACGGCGGGTTCCGCCAATGCGCAGCGAGGGGCTGCGGGTGATTTGACAAACGGGCGCGCCGGGCGCAAGCTGCGGTTCATGACTTACCGCGCCGTCTGCATTTCGCTGATTATTACCATCATTCCTGGAATGGTGGGTTAGCGCGCGACCGCAGTCAGTCACAGCCACCCGCCCCACGAGGCGGGTTTTTTGTGGCCGCCTCTGCAGGGCAAGATCCCAAACGCAGAGAGTCCCATGCCCGCTTGCTCGTCCGCCGCCGTCCTCGCCGATACCCCCGCCGACACCCCCGCCTTCCAGGACGGTAATGCTTCGCCCATCGAATACCTGCGCCAGATCCTGACCGCCCGGGTCTACGATATCGCCCGCGAGACCGAACTGGACCTGGCGCGCGGCCTGTCGGCGCGGTTGAACAACACGGTCCATTTGAAGCGCGAAGACAACCAGCCCGTCTTTTCATTCAAGGTGCGCGGCGCCTACAACAAGATGCGCAACACGCCGCAGGCGGCGCTGGACCGCGGCGTGATTACCGCCTCGGCCGGCAACCATGCGCAGGGCGTGGCGATTTCTGCGGCGAAACTGGGCGTGCGCGCCATCATCGTCGTGCCGCAAACGGCGCCGCAGGTCAAGGTGGACGCCGTGCGCGCGCATGGCGGTCCGACCGTCACGGTGGTGCAGGCGGGAGACTCCTATAGCGACGCCTACGCCCATGCGCAAACGTTGGCACAGCAGCAGGACCTGACCTTCATCCCGGCTTTCGACGATCCCTATGTGATCGCTGGGCAGGGCACGGTCGGTATGGAGATCCTGCGCCAGCATCCCGGCGCCCTGCATGCGATTTTCGTGCCGATCGGCGGAGGCAGCCTGGCGGCGGGGGTGTCGGCCTATGTGAAGACGGTGAATCCGGGTGTGAAGGTCATTGGCGTGCAGACCGAGGATTCCTGCGCGATGGCGCAATCGATCCAGGCGGGCGAGCGCGTCAATCTGCCCGAAGTGGGGCTGTTTTCGGACGGGACGGCGGTCAAGCTGGTGGGGGAAGAAACCTTCCGCCTGTGCCGCGAGTATCTGGACGAAGTGATCCTGGTGGATACGGATGCCGTCTGCGCGGCGATCAAGGACATGTTCCTGGATACGCGCAGCGTGCTGGAGCCGGCCGGCGCGCTGGCGGTGGCGGGGCTGAAGAAATACGTGGAACGCGAAGGCGCGCAGGGCCTGTCGCTGGTGGCGGTCACGTCCGGCGCCAACATGAACTTCGACCGCATGCGCTTCGTGGCCGACCGCGCCGAAGTGGGCGAAGCGCGCGAAGCGGTGTTTGCCGTGACCGTGCCCGAAGAGCGCGGCAGCTTCCGCCGTTTCTGCCGCGTGCTGGGACCGCGCAGCGTGACCGAATTCAATTACCGCATCGCCGACGCGCGCACCGCGCACATCTTCGTCAGCATGCAGATCGCGCGCCGCGGGGACGCGGCCGACATCAAAGCCGCCCTGGAAGAACAGGGGTTCTCGGTCAACGACCTGACGAACAACGAGGTGTCCAAGCAGCACATCCGCTATATGGTGGGCGGGCGTTCGCCGTTGGCGGGCGGCGAACGCCTGTTCCGCTTCGAGTTCCCGGAGCGGCCGGGCGCGCTGATGAAGTTCTTGTCCGAAATGGCGCCCAACTGGAATATCAGCTTGTTCCACTACCGCAACCAGGGCGCGGACTTCAGTTCGGCGTTGGTAGGCATCCAGGCGCCGCTGGCCGACAGCGCGGCGCTGGACGCCTTCCTTTTGCAACTGGGCTACGCCCATTTCGAGGAAACCGGCAACGAGGCCTACCGCCAGTTCCTGATCTGAACGTGTAGTCGGACGGCGGGCCGGCCGTCAGCCCGGCCTGCAGTTGGCCTTGGACGGCAGGGACACGCCGGGCTGCAGCCGCAGCGTGGCGCGGCCCTGCGCCTGGGTCAACTGCAGGGTGCGGGCGCGCCAGGCCGGCACGTCGTCGAAAGCCACGTCGGGCCGGGTCGAAGACAAGGCCAGCGGGTCGGGCTGGTTGAATTCCAGCGCGGGCAGGCTCAGGCACGTGTCTTTGAAATCCAACCGTGCCAGTTCGCGCCCGTCGCTGACGCGCACCGCGCGGAACGCCAGCGGCGCGTCCACGAATTTCGTCACTTCGGGCACGTATTGCGAGTAGCCGTGGGCGTCCTTGACGTGGGTAGCGGGCTGCACCACCACGACGTCCCGCCCCGGCGGGATGGCCAGATAAGCCACGTCGCCATCCACGTCCAACAGCTTGCCGGGGCCCAGGTTCAGGGCCTTGAGCGGCGCGTGGCGGATCATCACCGTTTCGTTCCAGGCGGTCTCGACCCGCGTCCAACCTGGCAGCCGCGCGGCTTCAAATCGGGTGCCGTTGGGGCGGTTTCGGTCGCGCTTGTCGGACAGGGCCAGCCGGTTCACGCGCAGGGCGCCGTTGACGACCTGTAGATGGGCCAGCACGGGATCGGTGCTGGAACTGTTGAAGTAGGCCAGCACCGCGTCGGTCTCCAGCGCCTTGGCCGGGCCCGCGCAGAAGAAGGTGTTGGCGGCCGGGTCCTTGCCATCCGGATACAGCAGCCGCCCGACATCCCGGCCGCAAAGCTTGTTGCCTTGGAAGGTGATGGTCGTCGTGCGGGTGTTCTGCCGCTGTCCGGTGTTCCAGTCGCTGCGCCCGCTGGTCGTGACCTCCACCGTCAGGCCATGGTTGTCGTAGATCACGGACGCTCCCGCGGGTGCGGCAAGCATGCTGAGAAAAAAAGCCATGATGCGGCCTCTCGACATCGGTCGACTCCCTGGGAAGGCTAAGCCGTGACTATATACCGCCTTCGGAGGCGGCCTTCACGCGCCGGCAAGTCCGTCCACGTGGACTTGCGCCTGCCCCTGCGGGCAGCGCTCCACGCGAGCCCGCACGCGGTAGACGCGGCGCAACGTCGCCGGCGTGACGACCTCGCCGGGCAGGCCCTCGGCTTCGATCATGCCGCCATGCAGCAGCAGCGCGTGGTCGGCATGGCGCAGTGCGATGTTCAGGTCGTGCAGCACCACCAGCGTGATCAGCCGGTGCTGGCGGGTCTGCCGGCGCAGCACGTCCATGACGTGGAACTGGTAGTTCAGGTCCAGCGCGGACAGGGGCTCGTCCAGCAGCAGCAGGCGCGGGCGGCGCACCAGGGCTTGCGCCAGCGAGGCCAGCTGCTTTTGGCCGCCCGACAGTTCGTCCAGGTAACGGCTGGCCAGCGTGGCGATGCCCAGGTCCGCGATGACGGCCATGGCGTCGCGCATCAGATCCTGGCCGGCCGCGCCGCGCCGACCCGAGCGGGCTGCCACCAGCACGGATTCGAAGACCGTCATGTGCACGCCTTTGGGCAGCATCTGCGGCATGTACATGGCGCGTTCGGCGCGGCGCGAAGGCGCCGCGCGCGCCAGGTCTTCGCCGTCCAGCAGCAATTCGCCGCGCAGGGCCGGATTCAAGCCCGCCAGCGTCTTCAGCAGCGTCGACTTGCCGCTGCCGTTCGGGCCCAGCAGGGCGGTGACGGCGCTTTCCGCCAGCGGGCCCGCGGAAAGCCCCTGCAGCACCGGCCTGCCGCCGTAGCCGGCGGTAAGCCCGCGGATGTGCAGTTGGGCCATCGTCAGGGTTGCAGCACCAGCGTGCCGCGCATGTGCTGGGCGTGCGCGGGGAACGAGCAGTAGTAGGTATAGGACTGGCCCGCACGCAGGCGGTTGACGGGGAAGGTGACCGTCGCGGTTTCGCCGCCGCCCAGCATGGGGGTTTTGGCCAGGATGCGGGCGTCGCCCGGGGCCACGAAATCGTGCTGCGCCCCGGCCTTGATGCCGTCGACCATCACGGCGTCGATGTCTTCGGTCTTGGCCAGCACCCAGTTGTGGCCGGCTTTTTCCTTGCTGTTCTTGCCCGTGTGGATCAGGCGCACGGTGAAGTCCTGGCAGGTGGCCGGCACGACGATATGGTCGGGGCCGAACTGCTTGCCGGGACGGCCTTCGACGTCGATGGCGCACGCATCGGGGGCGGCCTGGGCGGCGCCGGCCATCAGCAGGGCGGCAAGGGTGAAGCACACGCGGGATTGCATCGGGGAAGTCTCCGTTGGGGGATGCGAGGCGTCAGGCGCGCTTGAGCGCGCGCACGACGATGGTGAGAAAAAACGGGATGCCGACCAGTGACGTCACGATGCCGACGGGAATCAGGGCGCCGGGCAGGACGGTCTTGGATGCCACCGACGCCAGCGACAGGATCAAGGCGCCCGCCAGCGCGCTGCCGGGCAGGTAGTAGCGGTGGTCTTCGCCCAGCAGCAGGCGGGCGATGTGCGGGGCGACGAGTCCCACGAAACCGATGGTGCCCACGAACGACACGGCCAGCGCCGCCAGCGCGCTGACGCGCAGCAGGCTGACCAGGCGCAGGCGGCGCACGTCGATGCCGAAGCTGGCGGCGCGCTCTTCACCCAGGCGGACCGCTGTCAGCTTCCAGGCGTCGCGCATCGAAAAGGGCGCGGCCAGCGCGATCGCGGCGGCCATGACCGCGACCGAGGTCCAGCTGGCGCGCGCCAGGCTGCCCATGGTCCAGAAGACGATGCCTTGCAAGGCTTCTTCGCTGGCGACGAACTGCAACAGCATCACCAGCGCCTGGAAGGAATACACCAGCGCAATCCCGAACAGCACCACGCCCAGCGTCGAGCCGCCGCGCCAGCGCGCCACGCGTTCCAGTATCAGCACCGAGACCAGCGTGCAGGCAAAGGCGGAGACCGACACCACCATGCCCGGCGGCAAGGCGGGCGCGTGCCAGTCCAGCGTGATGGCCAGCGACGCGCCGAAGGCGGCCGCAGCCGACACGCCCAGCGTGTAGGGGCTGGCCAGGGGGTTGTCCAGCATGGTCTGCATTTCGGCCCCGCCCAGCCCCAGCGCAACGCCGACCAGCAGCGCCATCAGGGCATAGGGCAGCCGGAATTGCCAGACGATGACGCGCGTGCCGGTGCTGGCCGTATCGGGATGCAGCAGCGTCTGTAGCAAATCGCCGGGCGAGAGCGCAGCGGGGCCGCTGGCGATGTCGGTCAGCAGGCTGGCAACAATGGCCAGCCCCAGCACGGCGGTCAGCAGCAGGCGCTTGCGGACGGCGCGCCGGTAGGCGGCGACGGGGTCTTCCTGGTTTGCGGAGGGGAGGGGCATGGCGGGGGCCGCCGCCGTGGTGGTGCGCGACATGGTGTGCTTATTGGACGGCGGAGGCTGGCAGGGCAGCATCGGCGGCCGGCGCCGTCCAATAGGTTCCCGCGTTGTCCACGTCCAGGAATTGCCGGTATAGCGCGTCCAGCGTGCCCTGCGGGTCCAGCGAGGCGGCGCGTTCCGGATAGAGCCACGTCGTCATGGCTTCGATGGCGGCCACGTTGTAGGGCGAGTTGTAGAACGCGTGCCAGATGCCGTAGGCGCGGCGCCGCTTTACAGCGTCCAGGTCGCGGATGCCGTCGCGTGCGAGCAGGGTGGACAAACTGTCCGCCGACACCCGGGCCGTGGCGCCGGGGCCGGCCAGCAGGCCGGGGCGGCCGGGTTCGGAGCGGCTGCCGGTGGCGATATAGACGTCGGGCTGGGCGTTCAGCAGGAACTCCAGGCTGACGTCGCCGATGGCGCCGGGCAGCACGGGGGCGGCCACGTTCACGCCGCCGGCGGCCTCCAGCAGTTCGCCGAAACTGCCGTTGCCAGTGGTGTGGCAGCAGGCGGGCCACACCCCTGCCAGCATTTCCACGAACACGCGCGGACGCTGCGCCTGCGGCACCGGATCGACGATCTTGCGCACGCGGGCCAGATGGTCTTCATAGAAGGCGATGTAGGCGTCGGCCTCTGCCTGCCGGTCCAGCGCCTGGCCCAGGATGCGCATGCTGGGCACGGTGTTCTCGACCGGGTGCTGGCGGAAGTCGATGAAGACGATGGGAATGCCGGCCGCCTGCAGCGTCGCGATCATGGGGTTGTTGCGGCCGGGGCCGTGGCCGCTCAGGCTGAACACCGCCACATCGGGTTGCAGCGACACGATCTTTTCGGGGCTGACGCTGGCTTCCGCCGTCTTGCCGATCAGCGGCACGTTGGCCGCCTCGGGATAGCGCTTGACCAGTTGATTCCACGAATAGGGGTCTTGTTGTTTCAGCTCGCCTTGCCATCCGACCACGCGGGCCACGGGATCCTGGCGGTCCAGGAGAGCCATCGCGAAGACGAATCGGCCTTCGCCCAGCAGCACGCGTTTGGGGTGGTCAGGCACCGTGACGACGCGGCCGGCCAGATCGGTGACCTGGCGGGCCTGGGCGCCGGGCAGGGCGCAAAACAGGGCAGTGGCGGCCACGGCCGCGCGGAAGAGCTTGATCGCACGCATCGAAAAAATCCCGGGTTGCGCCGTTGCCCGCGGGCGTGCAGGGAACGCGAACCATTCTTATCGACAGGCAGTGTCCACCAAGCCATCTCAAGAAAGCGTTAAGACGTGCAGGCGTGGCGTGCGCGCCGCAAGCGGGGAGGGCACGGGGCGTGCCAAGGAAGGCGGGCACATACAATATGAGACTGATTTCCATTCCTTGCGGGCTTGCATGCGCGTTCTAGTCATCGAAGACGACCCTGACATCCTGGCGAACATCACGCATCACCTGACGCGGCGCGGCTATATCGTCGACTGCGCGGAAGACGGGCAGCGTGGCTATGCGATGGCGGCCGCGGGCGGTTTCGACCTGATCGTGCTGGACCTGATGCTGCCGCGCCTGGACGGCTACGAACTGTGCCGCCGCCTGCGCACCGAAGCGGCGTGCGACACCCCGGTGATCATGGTGACCGCGCGCGACACGCTGGACAACCGGCTGACCGGGTTTGATGCCGGGGCCGATGACTACCTGGTGAAGCCCTTTGCATTGGCCGAGCTGGCCGCCCGGGTCAAGGCGCTGCTGCATCGCGCCAGCGGCGCTGGCGCCACGCGTGTGTTGCGCGTGGGCGACCTGACGCTGGACACGGGCACGCTGGAACTGGCGCGCGCCGGCCAGCCCCTGCGCCTGCCGCCGTCTCCCCTCCAACTGCTGACCCTGCTGATGCGCGCCAGCCCCTCGGTCGTCCACCGTGCGCGGCTGGAAGAGGCCTTGTGGCGCGATTCACCACCCGATAGCGACAGCCTGCGCACGCATATCCACCAGATCCGGCACGTGGTCGACAAGCCTCATGGCACGCCGCTCTTGCACACCGTGCACGGCATTGGCTATCAGCTGCGGGCGCCCGGCGATGCCTAGGCGGACGGGGCCGGCGGCCCGGCGCGGGCTGGCGCGCCACCTGGTGCTGACTTACGTGGTGCTGGCCTTGCTGGTGGCGGGGCTGCTGTCCTGGCTGTCGGTCTGGAGCGTGGGCAAGCTGGAAGCCCACTTGCAGCGCATCGACATGGGAATGGCGGTGGAGCGGGTGCGGGGCGATTTCCTGGCGGGCATCGATCCTGGCCGGCCCAATCGCTTCTTCCATGGAGACCCCGGCAGCGAGGCGTTTCCCGCCTGGCTGCGGCGGCTGAGTCCGGGTTTCCACAAGATCGATCGCGAAGGCCGCGTCTGGCACGTGATGGTCGACGACCAAGATGGGCAACGCTACATGCTGCTGCGTGACTACACCGACTATGAACAGAGCCAGGTGGCCTCGCATTGGACGGCGGTCAGCGGGCTGGCGGGCAGCCTGGCGCTGGCGTTCATCCTGGGCATCCTGGCCACGCGGCGTCTCTTGCGGCCCTTGTCGCGGCTGGCGGCGCAGGTCAACACGCGGGGCGCGCAGCCGCCGCAGACGCGGCTGGCCGAAGATTATCCACCGGACGAAATCGGCCAACTGGCCGCCGCCTTCGACGCGACGTACAACCAGCTGGAACAGGCGCTGCGCCGCGAACAGCTGTTCACCGCGGACGTTGGCCACGAATTGCGGACGCCGCTGATGGTGATCTCCAGTACGTGCGAACTGCTGCGCGACGAACACGCGATGGACGCCAGTGGCCAGGCCCGCCTGGCCCGCATCGAAGCGGCGGCGGCCGACATGGGCGAAAGGCTGGATACCTATCTGATGCTGGCCCGCGGCGGCGACGCCGCCGAACGCTTTGCGCGCGAAAGCGCCCAGACCGCGGCGCGCGGGCAACTGGCCGCCTGGAGCGCCGTGGCGCAGCGCCGCGATATGCGGTTGACGCTGGAGCTTGCGCAGCCCGAGGCCCCGGCGCTGGAATTTCCGGCGCCCCTTGTGCGCGCGGTGCTGTCCAACCTGATCCGCAATTCGCTGCAATATGCCGGTCCGCAAGCAAGCGTCGTGATCACGGCAGGGCCCGATTTCATGCAGGTGGCGGACGACGGCCCAGGCATCGCCGCTGAACGGCATGAGGCCATCTTCAGCCCCTTCGTGCGCGGCGAGCAGCCTGACGCCGGCAACCTGGGGCTGGGCCTGTCGCTGGTGCAACGCATCTGCGCGCACCAGGGCTGGCGCTTGGCGCTGCAATCGGCGCCGGGGCGCGGCACCGTGTTCCGTGTCGATCTTGCCGGGCCACGCACGGGATAAGGCAGCGTTGATTCAGCGAATCGTAATCGTTCTTGGGTATGTAATGTTATTACATTACAATTAGACGCGAACATTCTACCTCCCTGATTTTGGCCGCGACTGGTCACGGCCAGTTTTCCCTGCATCTCCCCATGGCATCTTCCCTATCTCCTTTTGCCCCGGCCGGCGGCGCACGCCTGCGCGCGATCGACGCTCTGCGTGGCCTTGTCATCGTCATCATGCTGTTGGACCACGTGCGCGAGACGTTCTTTTTGCATCACCAGGTCGGTGATCCCATGGACGTGCTGGCGACCGACCCAGCCCTGTTCTTTTCCCGCTTGCTCGCCCATCTGTGCGCGCCGGTGTTTGTCTTCTTGACGGGCTTGTCCGCGTGGCTCTATGGGGCCAAGGCGCGCAGCCGACTTGCCGTCTCCAGGTTCCTTGCCACCCGCGGCCTGTTCCTGGTGGTCCTGGAATTGGTGGCCGTGAACTTCGCGTGGACGTTCCAGTTCCCGCCGTCCATTGTGTACTTGCAAGTGATTTGGGTGATCGGCCTGTCCATGCTGGCCTTGGCCGCCTTGCTGTGGCTCCCGCGGGCGGCGCTGATCGTCGTGGGCGTGGTGTTGGTGGCGGGCCACAATGCACTGGACGGCATCCATTTTGCCCCGGGGCAGGCGATGCATGAGGTGTGGGCGGTGTTGCATGATCGGGGCTGGATCGAACTGGGCGACACCCTGCGTCTGCGTACGTCGTATCCGTTGCTGCCCTGGATCGGCGTGATTGCGCTGGGTTATGCGGCGGGGCCGTGGTTCCAGAAGGACACGGACGCGGCTTGGCGTCAGCGGCGGCTGTGGGCAGCAGGTTTGGCGTCGATCGCCGCCTTCGTCGCGTTGCGCGCATTCAATGGCTATGGCCAGGCCCAGCAATGGGCTGTGCAAGGCGATGCGCTGCATACGGCGATGAGCTTCCTGAATGTCACCAAGTATCCGCCATCGCTGATGTTCCTGTTGCTGACGCTGGGACTGGGCGTCTGCTTGCTGGTGCTGATTGAACGGGTGCAGGATGCCGCCTGGGTTGGCGTGCTTTGCGTGTTCGGCGCCGCGCCGATGTTCTTCTATCTCTTGCACCTGTACGTGCTGAAAGCGCTGTACCTGGCGAGTGAGCGCGTGTGGGGCTTGAACCAGGGCAAGACCGTCGGCGTGGAGAGTATTGCGGACATCTGGCTTATCTCTATGGTGCTGGCGGTGGCACTGTACTGGCCGGTGCGCGCGTTCGGCCGCCTGAAGGCGCGGCGCCGCGACATCGTTTGGCTGAAATATCTTTGAGGCCGGCAATGCGTTTTCGCAGCTTGTCGGCGGGCGTGGTCGCGCTGATGACGCCTTGGTGCGCGAAGGCCGACAGCCCCGTGACGTTGTATGGCGTAGTCGACCTCAGTCTGGCGGGTTTCTCGACGCAGGAACGCGGCACGGCGCTGAACATGCAATCGGGCGTGCAGTCGGGATCGCGCTGGGGCTTGCGCGGCAGCGAAGCGCTCGGAAACGGCATGCGCGCAAACTTCCAGGTGGAAAGCGGGATGATGGCCAACAACGGCAAGTCGGCGCAGGGCGGGCGCTTGTTCGGGCGAGCGGCCTGGGTGGGCCTGTCGGGCGAGTTCGGCGACCTCCGCCTGGGCCGGCAGACTTCGGTGTCCTCCTCCACGTTGGCGGACTATGACGCATTCCAGGCCTCCTACCTGATTACGGGTGCGCAGACGGCGCTGCTGCCTTACAACGCGAACCGTGCGGACAACGCGGTCGCGTACCGGACGCCGTCCGCGGCGGGCTTGCGCGCGGGGGCGGACATCAGCCTTGACTATGACGGCGGCGGCTTTCAGACAGCATCCACCAACAAGCTGTACAGCGCTGCGCTGATCTATGAGCACGCTGCCTATGCGGTCACGGCCACTTACGAAGGGGCACGTTGGGCGAACGGCACCGCCCAGGCAACCGCGATGGCCCAGGCTGGCGGCAAGCGTCAGCCCAACGCCTACACGCTGGCGGCGCGCGCAGCGCTAGGCGCTTTTACGCTTTACGCAGGGTGGTCGCATATGCGCGACGGGTCGACGATTCCCGCCGTGGTTTCACCGGGGCAGCGCGCCTACTTTCCCGGCAGCACGGTGAACGCAGCGATGGCCGGGGCAGCGTGGCGGTCAGGTGCCAGTACCGTCATGGCATCCTGGCAGGCAAGCCTGCCAGACGGTGGCGCGTTGGCGGCGGATGGCGCCACGCACAGCCAGCAGATCTACTCAGCCGGATATGGATACGACCTGTCCAAGCGCACCAATCTGTATGCGGTCTTTGGCTACATGCGGGGAGCCTGGACGGACGCCTCGTGGCATCAATCGCAGTATGCGGCAGGCATACGTCACCGGTACTGACTGGCGCCTCAGTACGTCTTGCCCGAGATCTGCTGGGCGTATCCCAGGTCGAGCCACTTCGGATCTTGCGGGATGCGTTCCAGGTTGCCCAAGTCGATCTGCGTTTGCAGCGCGTCTTTCAGCGCCTGCTCCGGCACGGCAACGGAATCGGCGAACACGCCGTCATCGATCAGGCGCTGCACCGACGCGCGGACCACGGCCGGATCCAGGCTGGGGAAGAGCTTGAGGCCGCTTGCCACCGCCGCTGCCGGATCCTTGCGGATTTCCTTCAAGGCTCGGTCGATGCCGGACACGAACTTCTGCGATACCTGCGGCGAAATGTCCTGCCGCGTAGAGATGGCCGAGAACGTGTAGGGGCCGATCTCGCGCGAGAACGCGGACACGACCTTGAACCCCTGGGCTTGCGCCTGCGACGCGCCCGGTTCGTAGAGCACGGCGCAGTCGGCCTTGCCCGAGCTCAAAGGGCCGATCTCGTTACCCAGCGGCAATTCCAGCAGGTCCAGGTCGCGCTTGGGGTCCAGGCCCGCGCTCTTGACCAGCTTCAGGAATGCCGACGAACTGGTCGTGGGCATGGCGCCGGTGGCGACGGTGGCGCCTTTCAGGCTCTTGAACCCGTCGAACGTAAAGCTCTGCTTGCAGGTCAGCCAGACGCCCAGGCGGTTCAGGGTGCCGCCCACCACTTTCACGGGCGCGCCGCGGCCGAATGAAATGGCGGTCCATTCGGGGCCGTGGAGGGAAAAGTCGGCGCTGCGGGAAATGACGGCGGCCAGCGCATTGGTCGACGACGAGGCCACGTCGATGCGCACGTCCAGCCCTTCGTCCTTGAAGTAGCCGTGTTCTTCCGCGAAATAGACCGGCAGGTAGAACACGGATTTGAATGCGGCCGACACGACGGCGTGGTCGTTGGCGGCAAAGGCGGTGACGGACAGCAGCGAGGCGGCGGCGGCCGTGGCCAGCCGTACGGAGAGCGTTGTTTTCATGAGCGAGGAGGCGGGCGCGAGGCCGCGGTCAAAGTTTGAATTGGGTGGCGTAGGTCTGGTCTTTCCAGCGCAGCAGGCGCTTTTCGGCAATGTCCACGCCGGCATACAGCACAAAGCCCAGCAGCATCAGCGCAAAGATGCCGACCCAGACCGTGTTCAGGTCATACAGGGACGAGGCGACGAAGATCACATGCCCCAGCCCGTACTTGGACGAGATGAATTCGCCGACGACAGTCCCCACCAGCGCAAAGCCGATGTTGATGCGGAACGTGCTGATGATGGCGGGCAACGCCGACGGCACGACGACCTTGCGGAAGATCTGCCGGCGGGTGGCGCCGAGCGACACCATCATTTTCTGGATGTCGGGGTCGGTGTCCTTGGCGGCCTGGAATGCGGCCAGCAGCGCCACGATGGACGTGAGCGACACCGACAGGGCCACCTTCGAGATGACGCCAGTGCCGAACCACAGGATGACCAGCGGGGCGAAGGCGATCTTGGGCACGCTGTTGATCGCCACCAGGAAAGGCTCGACCACGCGGGCGGCATACGGCGAATACCAGAGGGCCAGGCCGGGCACGGTGCCCAGGAAGGTCCCGGCCACGAAGCCCACGGCCGACGCCCACAAGGTGTAGTTGGCGTGTTCCCATAATTCGCCGTTCTGGATCATTTTCCAGGCAGCTTGCAGGACGCCGGCGGGCGAGCCGAACAGGAAGCCGGACACCGCGCCGGCGCGCACGCCCGCTTCCCATGTGCCGAACAGCACGGCAAGAATCAACAGCTGGGTCGCCAGCACCGGGACGCGGAACCCCGCCGGGCGGGCCGGGCGCGTGCCACCCGCGGCAAGGCGTGGGGCGGCGGAAACGGAAGGCTGGTTCATGCGTGGGTCCCGTCCTTGCGGCCGGTCTGTATGTCGAGTTCCTGGCAAAGCAGGTCGAAGTAGGCAGGAAAGCGGCCGTCGTGGCGGGCTTCCAGCGGCGAGCGCGTGCCCAGCGCGATGTCGTGCACGCTTTTCAGGCGGCCCGGGCGGGCGCTCAGCACGAAGATGCGCTCGGACAGGGCGATGGCTTCGTCGATGTCATGGGTGACCAGCACGACGGTCTTGCCTTTTTGGCTGACGGTGTCGGCCAGCATGGCTTCCAGGAACAACCGGGTCTGGTAGTCCAGGGCGGAAAACGGTTCGTCCAACAGCAGCACGTCCGGATCGGGCAACAGCGTGCGGGCCAGCGCCACGCGCTGCCGCATGCCGCCGGACAACGCCTTCGGATAGCTGTCCTGGAAGGGCAGCAGGCCGAAGGTGTTCAGATAGTCGCGCGCCAATTCCACGGATTCCGCGCGCGGCGTGCCGCGCAGTTCCAGGCCGACCAGCACGTTGTCCAATACGGTGCGCCAGGGCATGAGCAGGTCGCGCTGCAGCATGTAGCCGACGCGTCCGCGCAGGTTGGGCAGCGCCTTGCCGTCCAGGGCGATCGTGCCCGCGTCATGCTCGAGCAGGCCGGTCAGGATGTTGAACAAGGTCGACTTGCCGCAACCGGACGGGCCGATGATGCTGATGAATTCTCCGCTGGCGGCGTTCAGGCTGATGTCGTCCAGCACCTGGACGAGGCCGGTCTCGGTGACAAAGCGCTTGGAGAGATTGCGGATCTCCAGCTTTAAAGCAGGGGCAGGGTTCATGGCGGTCGAGACTTCAGGCCGCGCTAGAGGCCGGGCCATGATCCAGTTCCAGCGCCACCACGTCTTCGTGGGGCACCTCAAGCGCTTCGTTGAAGCGCTTGAAGAAGCTGCAGAGCGCGATGCGGATGGTCAGTTCCACGATCTGCTCTTCGTTGAAGAACGTTTGCAGCCGGTTGTAGAACGCGTCGCTGACCTGCGACGGGGTCAGCGTGACCAGTACCGCGTAGTCGCGCACGACCAGGTCCTTTTCGTCCAGGCCCGGCACCTCGGGTTCGAGCAGGCGGTCGATGGCCTCTTGCGAGATGCCATGCGCGGCGAGCTTGGGCGTGTGCAGCGTGACGCAATAGTGGCAGGCGTGCGCCTTGGACGCCGTCAGCAGCGCGATTTCCAGATGGCGCGGCGAGATCAAGCCGTCTTCGCGCGACTGCACCAGGTAGGAAAAGAAGTGCTTCAACGCCGGGGGCCGTGGCGCGAATGCGCTGAGCATGTTGGCGTAGGGGCCGTAGTCCTGAAGCAGTTGATTGAAGAGGGCGGCAGTAGCGGGATCCAGCTTGGCGGGATCCAGGGGGCTCAGGCGGGGCAAGGCGATTCCAGCGGAAGAGAAAGAAACAATCCGGGAATCCTAGAAGACTCGCGCCCTTCAGGAAAATACTGATATCACATATGTATATGGATATACATGCGTCTCGGGCGTAGCGGGCGTCCAGAAAAAAAACCGCCTTCATCTCGAAGGCGGCGGGTCCGCGTCAGTGCAGGATCTGGCTCAGGAAAAGCTGCGTGCGTTCATTCTGCGGGCGGTCGAAGAATTCATCGGGGCTGTTCTGTTCGATGATCTCGCCGCGGTCCATGAAAATCACGCGGTTGGCGACTTTGCGCGCGAAACCCATTTCGTGGGTCACGCAGATCATCGTCATGCCGCTTTCCTGGGCCAGCGTCACCATCACGTCCAGCACTTCCTTGACCATTTCCGGGTCCAGTGCGGAGGTCGGTTCGTCGAACAGCATGACCTTGGGGTTCATGCACAACGAACGGGCGATCGCCACGCGCTGCTGTTGGCCGCCCGAGAGCTGGCCCGGAAATTTCTTCGCCTGATCCGGGATGCGCACGCGCTCCAGGTACTTCATGGCGGTGGCTTCGGCCTGGGCGCGCGGCTGCTTCAGCACCCACATGGGCCCCAGTGTCAGGTTGTCCAGCACGGTCAGGTGCGGGAACAGGTTGAAGTGCTGGAACACCATGCCGACCTCGCGGCGGATGGTCTCGATGTGCTTCAGATCGTTGGTGAGCTCCGTGCCGTCCACGATGATCTGGCCCTGCTGATGTTCTTCCAGGCGGTTGATGCAGCGGATCATCGTGGACTTGCCCGAGCCGGACGGCCCGCACACCACGATGCGTTCGCCTGGCGCCACGTCCAGGTTGATGTTGCGCAGCACGTGGAACTGGCCATACCACTTGTTCACGCCCTGCAATCGAATAATGGAATCCGACATGCTTGGTCTCCGTAAAGGGTTACCGGGTGGCGCGGCGTTAACGCGCGTGCCCGGTGGCCAGCCGCTTTTCAAGCGCCTGGCTGTATTTGGACATGGAATAGCAGAAGGCGAAGTAGATCAGCGAGATGAAGAGGTAAGCCTCTACCCCGAATCCCCGCCATGCCGCGTCGGACAGGGCCGCCTTGGCTGCCAGCGTCAGGTCGAAGATGCCGATGATCACCACCAGCGACGTGTCCTTGAACAGGCTGATGAAGATGCCCACCAAGGGCGGAATCACGATCTTCAGCGCTTGCGGCAGGATGATCTTGCGCATCTGCTGCCAATAGTTCAGGCCGAGCGAATCCGCGCCTTCGTACTGGCCTTTCGGGATGGCCTGCAAACCGCCGCGCACGGTTTCCGCGATGTAAGCCGCCGCGAACATGATGATGGCGATCTGCGCGCGCAAGAGCTTGTCGATGGTGAACCCTTCGGGCAGGAACAGCGGCAGCATCACCGACGACATGAACAGCAGGCTGATCAGCGGCACGCCCCGGATCAGCTCGATGTACACGACGCACAGCGCCTTGATGGCGGGCATCTTCGACCGCCGGCCCAGCGCCAGCAGCACGCCGATCGGGAAGGCGAAGGCGATGCCGAATGTGGCCAGGATCAGCGTCAGCGGCAGGCCGCCCCAGCGCGAGTTCTCGACGTACGTCAGGCCGAACACGCCGCCCCACATCAGGAGCGCCACGGCGGAGAGGCCCGCCATCCAGATGAAGGCCAGCTTGCCGTTCCAGAAGCGGCGCATGCCGCTGCAGGCGATCACCGCCACGAGGATGAGCGTGGCAAGGAGAGGACGCCATTGCTCGTCGAACGGATAGGTGCCGAACAGGATCAGGCGATGCTTCTCGACGATGAACGCCCAACAGGCGCCGCCGACCGACGCCCGGCACTCCATCGCGTTGGTGGCGGTGAAGTTGGCTTTCAGGAAAGCCCATTCCGCCAGCGCCGGCAACGCCATCAGCAGGAACCACGCCAGCAGCACGGTGATCAGCAGGTTCAGCGGCGACGAGAACAGGCGGGACCGTACCCAGGCCCAGGCGCCCACCTGGGTGTCGGGCGGGGGCAGGGCTTCGGTGAAGGAGTGCGTAGTGCTGCTCATCTCAACGCTCCACCAGCGCGATGCGCTTGTTGTACCAGTTCATGAATATCGAGATCGACAGGCTGACCGTCAGGTAGGCGCCCATGATGATGAGGATGCCCTCGATCGCCTGGCCGGTCTGGTTGAGCGTGGTGTTCACCACCGACACGATGTCCGGATAGCCGATGGCGACCGCCAGCGAACTGTTCTTCAACAGGTTCAGGTATTGGCTGGTCATCGGCGGGATGATCACGCGCAAGGCTTGCGGCAACACCACCAGGCGCAGGACCTTCGCGCGCGGCAGGCCCAGCGAGCCGGCGGCTTCCCACTGGCCATTGTTCACGGCCTGGATGCCCGAACGCACCACTTCGGCGATGAACGCCGAGGTGTAGACGGTCAAGCCCAGGAACAGGGCCACGAACTCCGGGGTCAGCGTGAGGCCGCCCGTGAAGTTGAAGCCCTTCAATACCGGCATGTCCAGGGTCAGGGATGCGCCGCTTGCCAGCCAGCCCAGCGCGGGCAGCAGGACAAGCAGCCCGAGGGCCGCGCGGCCCAGCGGGAACACGCGCCCGGTGGCTTCCTGGCGCTTCGTGCCCCAGTGGCCCAGGAACAGGACAGCCATGATGGCCAGCGCCAATCCACCCAGCACCCAGTCCAGCGAAGCGCCTTCCAGCCCGGGCACTTTCAGGCCGCGGTTGGAAATGAATACGCCCGGCAGCGGATTGTGCGCCTGGCGCGGCCCCGGCATGTTCTCGGTGATCAGCGCGTACCAGAAGAACAGCTGCAGCAAGAGCGGCACGTTGCGCATCACCTCGACATATACCGAGGTGATCTTCGCCACCAGCCAGTTCTTGGACAGCCGGCCGACGCCGATCAGGACGCCCAGCAGCGTCGCGGCCACCAGCGCAAGCAGGCCCACCCGCAGCGTGTTCAGCACGCCCACGAAGATGGCTCGGCCATAGGTGTCCGCCGGTCCGTAGGCGATCACGGATTCGCCGATGGCAAATCCCGCTTCACGGTTCAGGAAGCCGAAGCCGGTGGCGATGTTGCGCATCGACAGGTTGTGGAGCGTGTTGTGCACCAGGAACCAGATGCCGGTCCCGACGAGCGTCAGGGCCAGCACCTGGTAGACCAGCGCGCGCGTGGCCGGGTCGTTCCAGGAGACCCGGTGCGGCGGCCGCCGCACCGAGGGTTGGTCTCTGTGCTTGGCCACGGTTCAGTCCGCCATCAGGGCTTTGACGGCGACGGCCAGGCGGTCCATGCCTTGTTCGATCACCTCGGTGGACGTCGCGAACGAAAACCGCACATAGGGCGACAAGCCGTACGAACCGCCGTCGATCACGGCCACGCCCGCTTCGCGCAGGAAGAACAGGCTGACGTCCAGATCGGTCTTCAATTCGCCGGCGGGACCCGTGCGTCCGATCAGGCCCTGCACGTTGGCGTACACATAGAAGGCGCCGTCAGGCATGGCGCAAGAGATGCCGGGGATGTCGTTCAGGCGGCGCACGATCAGGTCGCGGCGGGCCTTGAAGATGTCGACCATCTGCGTGACGCTGGATTGGTCGCCTTGCAGGGCGGCTTGCGCGGCGACTTGCGAGATCGCGCTGGGGCACGACGTGCTTTGCGACATGACCGTGCTCATCGCCTTGATCAGCTCGGCCGGGCCGGCGCCGTAGCCGATGCGCCAGCCGGTCATCGCGTAAGACTTGGACATGCCGTTGACGATCAGCGTGCGCGGGATCAACTGGGGCTCGACCTGCACGGGCGAAGCATGCGACTGCCCGCTGTAGCAGAAGGGCGCGTAGATCTCGTCGCTCAAGATCCAGACTTGCGGGTGGCGCAGCAGTACGTCGGTCAGGGCGCGCAGTTCAGCGGCGCTGTACACGGCGCCGCTGGGGTTGCTGGGGGAGTTCAGGATCAGCCAGCGGGTGCGCGGCGTGATGGCCGCTTCCAGCGTGGCGGCGTCTAGCTTGAAGCCCTGCGACTCCGGCCCGGTCACGACCACGGGTTTGGCGTCGTTCAGCAGTACCATGTCGGGGTACGACACCCAGTACGGCGCGCACACGATGACTTCGTCGCCCGGCTCCAGGCTGGCCGTCAGCGCGGCCCCGATGATCTGCTTGGCGCCGGCGCCCACGGTGATCTGGTCCATGCCGTAGGAAACGCCCAGGCCCAATTCGAGGCTGTTGGCGATGGCGCGGCGCAGGCCCACCGTGCCGTTGGGGCTGGTGTAGCGGATGTCGCCGCCGGCGATCGCTTCCTGGCCGGCGCGCGCAATGTGCGCGGGCGTGGGCATGTCGGGTTCGCCGAGCGTGAAGTCGGCGATTTCGCGGCCCTGGCGGCGCAGCTCGTCGACGACGATCTTGGCGGCCATGCTGGGCGAAGGTTTGATCTGTTTCAGGCGGGTGTTGACGATGTTGTTCATGATCAGCGCACCGGCCAGCCGTACATCAGGCCGCCTTGCGTCCATTGCTTGTTCAGGCCGCGTTCCAGCTTCAGCGGGCTGTCCTTGCCCATGGCGCGGTCATAGCTTTCGCCGTAGTTGCCGACCTGCTTGATGATGTTGTAGGCCCACTTGTCGTCCAGGCCCAGGTTCTTGCCCATGCCCGGCGTCACGCCCAGGATGCGCTGCACGTTGGGGTTGGTGCTCTTCTGCATCTCGTCCACGTTCTTGGACGTGATGCCGTATTCCTCGGCTTCCAGCATGACGTTCAGTGACCAGCGCACCACGTTGAACCATTGCTCGTCGCCCTGGCGGACCATCGGGCCCAACGGCTCCTTGGACAGGTTTTCGTCCAGGATTTCCCAGTCGTCCGGCTTGGCCAGGCGCGTGCGCATGTTGGCGGCGGTGTTCGACTTGTCGTTGGTGTAGGCGTCGCAGCGGCCCGATTCCAGCAAGCGGAAGTTCTCGTCGTAGTTCTCGACCAGCACCGGCTTGAAGGTCAGGCCGCGGCTGCGGAAGTAGTCGGCCAGGTTCAGTTCGGTGGTGGTGCCCGGCTGCACGCAGATGGTGGCGCCGTCCAGTTCCTTCACGCTTTTCACGTTCATCGACTTCTTGACGATCAGGCCTTGCGCGTCATAGAAGTTCACGCCCACGCCGATCAGGCCCAGCGTGGTGTCGCGGGTCAGCGTCTGCGTGGTGTTGCGCGACAGCATGTCGATTTCGCCCGATTGCAGCGCGGTGAACTTCGCTTGCGCCGTCAGCACGTTGCCCTTGACCTTGGAAGCGTCGCCGAACAGGGCGGCGGCCACCGCGCGGCACATGTCCACGTCCAGGCCGGTCCATTCGCCTTTGCTGTCCAGCACCGAGAAGCCGGGGATGCCGGCAAAGCCGCACTGCAAAAAGCCCTTCTTCTTGACGGCGTCGAACGTCACGCCGGCTTGGGCGCCGGAAGCGGCGCACAGCAAGGTCGCCGCAACGGCGGTGGTCAGAAACTTACGCATGGAGATTGCTCCTGGGGAGGTCGAAAGCGCTTGGGATAAGCGGGGGAGTCAAGACCATTCACGCGTGCGCCGGCGCACCCCGGACAAGAGCCGGAGCAAGCGGGGCCGCGTAAGCGGACGGGTAGGGAACGGTGAGATTCGCGGCGGGGCCGCTTGCGACCGGAAGCCGGTCAGGTGATAAGCCGATGAATGCGCGTGGCGTAGCGGTGGAACGTCGTGCGAAGGGAAAGGATCGGGTTCATCGGCGGCACTTGTACAACGTGGGTCATACGGTAGCGGGGCGCCTTGTCCGCCTATCTGGCGGCCACGCGCGACGCTAAGTCATAAGACGTATGATGGCAGCCGTCATACAAGTAGGCAAGTAAGGGGAATCCCGTAATTGCCTGGTGCCTGAGGCCGACGCCGGCGGTGACGAGCCGCCGGTTAGCCGTGCCGCTATTGCGCGGGCGCTTGCGACAGCAGCTTGCGATAGCGCGCAATGCTGTCGCCCAGGTGGCGCGCCATCGCGGCGCGCGCGGCGCCGGGGTCGCGCCGCATGATGGCGGTCAGGATGGCTTCGTGTTCCCGCACGTTGCGTGTCTCGTAGGTTTCAAGCTCTTCGGGCGTCTTGCCGCCATGCTTGATGTTCAGGTCCAGCATCACGTCGCGCACCGCGGCCTTCAGCAGCGCCGGAAAGTGCGGGTTGTTCGATGCCTTGGCGATGGACAAGTGAAATTCGTAGTCTGCCTTGACGGCCGCTTCCATGTCGCGCGTGGCGCGGTTGAAGGCGTCGAACGCTTCGATGATGCCGCTCAGGTCGGTGGCCGTGCGGCGCTCTGCCGCAAGCCCACAGGCCTCGACTTCAAGCCCGGCGCGCAATTCCATGATGTGCAGCGCCCAGCGCGGGTCCGCGGCGGGTTCAATGACGAAGTCGATGGGCTTTTCACGGTCTTCCGTGACGAACACGCCGATGCCGGGTTTGCTGACCAGGCGGCCGCTCAGGCGCATCGACGCAACCGCTTCCCGGATCACGGTGCGGCTCACGTCGAATTCGTCGCAGAGCTGGTGTTCCGAAGGCAGTTTGTCGCCCGCGCGGTACAGGCGCGAATCCAGGCGTTTGGTCAGTTCTTCGATCACCACGTCGGTCAGGCGCGAACGCGGGCGGGGCCGGGCGGGAGTTTGCATCGTCTCTCTTATGGGTAAGGCGGAACGCAGGCCGTAAGCCAGCGGCCGGAGCCGCAAGTGTACGCTTTTCAAGTGCCGCATCCGGGTGTCCGGCCCGGCGGCGGCAGTCTGGCAACAGGCCGGCAGACCGCAAAAAGGATAGCCATATGACAACATACAGCGGGGATTTCCGCCAACTTCTGTGTGACGGTGGGGCCAGCCGTCCGCCAAACGAAGCGCCCCGTTCCGCGCCCGGCAACAAAAACGCCCTCCGGAGGGAGGGCGTCGGGCGTTACTGTCGCACGGGCTTACTGCGGGCCGAGCTTCTTGATCAGGGCGTTGAGCATGTCGAGTTCTTCGCCGGTCAGGTCGGTCAGCGGGGCGCGCACGGGGCCCGCGTCATGGCCGACGAGCTTGGCGCCGGCCTTGACGATGCTGACGGCGTAGCCGGCCTTGCGGTTGCGGATTTCGAGGTAGGGGAGGAAGAAGTCGTCGAGCAGGCGGTTGGTGGTGTCGGAATCGCCGGCGGCAATGGCGCGATAGAAGTCCATGGCCGTCTTGGGCACGAAGTTGAAGACGGCCGACGAGTAGACCGGCACGCCCAGTGCGCGGTAGGCGGCGGCATAGACTTCGGCGGTGGGCAGGCCGCCCAGGTAGGAAAAGCGGTCGCCCAGCTTGCGGCGGATGCGGACCATGGCTTCGATGTCGCCGATGCCGTCCTTGAAGCCGACCAGGTTGGGGCAGCGTTCGGCCAGTTGCGCGAGGCTGTCGGCCGACAGGCGGGACTGGGCGCGGTTGTAGACGATGACGCCGATCTTGACGGAGTTGCAGACCTGCTCGACGTAGGCGGCGATGCCGTCTTGGGAGGCTTCGGTCAGGTAGTGGGGCAGCAGCAGGATGCCCTTGGCGCCTTGGCGCTCGGCTTCCTGGGCGTAGGCGATGGCGGTGCGGGTGGGGCCGCCAGCGCCGGCCAGGATGGGCACCTTGCCGGCGCAGGTTTGGACGGCAGTGCGCACGACGTCCGAGTACTCCTGGGGAGCCAGGGAGAAGAACTCGCCGGTGCCGCCGGCGGCAAAGAGGGCGGTGGCGCCGTACGGGGCCAGCCATTCAAGGCGGGCGGCGTAGCTCTTGGCGTTGAAATCGCCGTTCTGGTCAAAGTCCGTCACGGGGAAGGAGAGCAGTCCTTCCGATACGATTTCCTTGAGTTCCTGGGGAGTCGTCATGCCTGTCATCCATTAAAAGGGAATGGGTAAAGAGGGAAAGCGAAAAAAAGCAGGGCTGGAACAACGCAGCCGCTGTGGCCGATCAGTAGATGTATGTCATCGTACAACATACAACTGAAGCAAGCAACAAGTCTGGAAACCCTGGCGTTTCTGCCTACCATTGCCTAGTTCTTAACCTGACAAATTCGGAATTACCCTAGATTGAACCGCCTGCGGGATGAAAGTACTCTCTTTCTCCGAAAGTCGTACGACAACGTACAAGATATAAAACCATTCCCCACTTTCAGGAGACAAGCTTGAAGGCATTCCCCCTGCTGCGTCGCACGTTCGCCGTTTTGGCCCTGACCACCTTGGGCGCCACCAGTGCCCAGGCCATGGACGATTGGCCCCGCGCTAAACCCATCACGCTGGTGGTGCCCTTTGCCCCCGGTGGCACCTCAGACATCCTGGGCCGGCTGATCGCGCAGGAACTGGGCGCCAGCCTGAGCCAGACCGTGCTGGTGGAAAACAAGGGCGGCGCGGGCGGCGTGCTGGGCGCCGACGCCGTGGCGCGGGCCAAGCCCGACGGCTACACCTTGCTGCTGGGCACGATCGCCACGCACGCGATCAACCCATCGCTGTTGCCGGGCATCAACTACAACGCGGCCAAGGATTTCGCGCCGGTCATCCTGTTGGGCAGCATTTCGAACGTGCTGCTGGTAGGCGCAAACCAGCCATACAAGTCCGTGCAGGACGTGGTGGCCGCGGGCAAGGCCAATCCGGACACGATCGCCTTCGGCTCGGCCGGGCAGGGGACGTCCCAGCACTTGTCAGGCGAAGTCTTCAAGCAATTGACGGGCGCCCACCTGACCCACGTGCCGTACCGGGGCAGCGCGCCCGCCATCCAGGACCTGATCGGCGGTCAGATCCCCAGCTCGTTCGAAACCGCGCTGGTGGCGTTGCCTTACGTGCAAAGCGGCAAGGTGCGCGCGTTGGCGGTCACGTCGGCCAAGCGCACCGAGGTGATGCCCGATGTGCCGACAATGCAGGAGGCAGGCGTCGCCGGCTTCGACGTCAGCAGCTGGCAAGCCATCTACGCGCCGGCCAACACGCCGCCGGCCGTGGTCGACCGCCTGAACAAGGCCATCGCCGCCATCATCGCCAAGCCGGACGTCAGCGGCAAGATGAAGGGCCTGGGCCTGGCCTATACGCCGAATACGCCCGCGGAGTTCACGGCGTTCCAGACCGGCGAGCAAGCCAAGTGGGCGAAGATCATCGCGGACGGGAAACTGCGGGTGCAGTGAAGAAGTGGCGCGCGGCGTCAGACCACGTCGCGCCGCCGCCGAATCCCGGGGCTCAAGTGTTGCCGGGCGTGGGAGGCGCAAGCGGCTGCACGGCCAGCCGCAAGCCCATCGCTTTGAGAATGGCCGCAAGGCTGCTCAGAGACGGGTTGCCTTTCGGCGACAGCGTGCGGTAAAGCTGTGTGGGATTCAAGTGCGCTTGCTCGGCAACCGCCTGAATCCCGCCAAACGCTTGCGCCAATTGCCGAAGCATGACCAGCAGGTCAGCTTGGTCGCCGTCCTTCAAGGCACGGCGAAATTTTTCAAGGGTGATGATGTTGTCCACCCCGATCGACGGTGAAACGCGCGACTATGCCGGCCGGCTTTGCAGCGCCTTTTCCGCCCTGAGAAGGTCATCGGGATGATCGATGTCCTGGACGCATCCATGGTCGGCAATTGGCAGCGGATGCATCGTGCCCCGTTGGACGGCCTGGCGAACGAGTGGCATCGCGCCGGACTCCCCGCGAAGGCCCAGCAACGCGTCTTGCCAGGCGGGTCCGAAGCCCACCGGGTGGCCGGGTTGGGTCGTGCCGTCTGGCATGGCCACTTGGGGCCGCACTATCGCCCAGGGTTCGGCAAGGGCCGCGTCGCGCAACGACTGGGCGATGCTGAGCAGGCTGGCCGGTTCGATCAGGGGCAGGTCGCCGGGCAGGATCAGCCAACCGGGCGCGTCCGGCCGACGGGCCACGCCACGCGCGATGGAGTCGCCCATGCCGTAGGCGTCGGGTTCGTGCTCGGGCCGTTCCACCAGCACCCACGGCAAGCCGCTGGCGCGTACGGCGGCCAGCGTCCAGTCCAGCACCGGGCGGCCCAGCAGGTGGGCGTGAAGCTTGCTGCCGGTGCCGCCCGCCAGGCGGAAACGGCGTCCGGCGCCAGCGGCAAGAACCACAACGATGGGAGAGGAGGAAATGTCGGCCATGGGTTCAGGATATCGCGTCCCGTGCGAGGTCACCGAGATCATTGCGCCAGGCTGACTTTACCCAGATTCCACGGCGGGCGCCTGATCGGATTGCGGGGAGGCCGGTCCCTTTCCCATGGCGCCAAACCATGTATAGTCCAGCGCTTAGGCCAATAGCAGCGACTGCGCCCGGATCATCCCGGCGCCCGCTTTGTCGCACCGCTGGGCCATGCTCCCCCCTACATTGAATCCGTCACCCGCTACCATGCCGAATCCGTCGTCGCAGCCTGCCAACCGCTATGTCTTTCCCCGGACGCTATTGGCCGGATTCCTGACGGCGGCGTTGGCCACGCTGGTCATTGCCTTCGTCAATGTGCGTTCGGCGGACACCCGCCAGCAGGCGGTCAAGGCAGTGGACCGAACGACGGAGACCTTGCGCGAGTTGAGCCTGTTCAATTCGGCGCTGAAGGATGCCGAGATCGGGCAGAGGGGCTATCTGCTGACCGGCGACGTGACCTACCTGCAACCGTACCTGCGCTCCTTGGGGCTGATCGATCAGCGTCTTGCCCGCGTGAAAGAGGCGACGGCCAACGATTCGGCGCAACGCCGTATCGTCAGCGATATCGAGGGAATCACGCGCCAGAAGCTGACGGAACTGCACGAGACCGTCGAGATGCGCAAGGGCGGCAACGTCGAAGGCGCGATGGCCGTCGTGCGTACCGATTCGGGCAAAGAGGCGATGGATCGGCTGCGCGACCTGGTGGGCGACCTGTATGCGCGGCAGATGGACGAACTGGCCGAGGGCAAGGATGCCTGGGCCGCGGCCGCCGCCACGTCGACCTATTACTCGTGGGGCGGTTCGCTGCTGCTGCTGTTGCTGATCCTGGCGTCGGCGGGGATGACCGTGCGGGAATACCGGGCGAAGGCGCGCCAGTCCTGGGTGACGGCCGGCCTGTCGGGCCTGAGCCTGCGCCTGCAAGGGGATCACCGGCTGGACGAGATCGGTAAGCGCGCGCTGGACTATCTGGCCGAATATCTGGACGCCGACGTGGGGGCGGGCTACGTGGTGGACCGCAGCAGCGGCGAATTGGTGCTTTTCGGCGGCTTTGCGATGCCACCCGAGCGCCTGGCGCAAAAGATCCAATCCGCCGAAGGCCTGGCCGGGCAGGCGGCCAGTTCGCGCCGGTTGCTGCATGTGCGCAATGTGCCGGCGGGGCACCTTGAGGTCGCCTCCGCGACGGGCCGCTCGAATCCCGTCGAGCTGGTTTTGGCGCCGGCCATCCAGAACGGGCGCGTGTATGCCGTGATCGAGCTGGGTTTCAACCACCCGGTGGGCGAGAGCGAACGCAACCTGCTGGATGGGGCCTCGGAAATGCTGGCCTCGGCGATTCGTTCCGGCCAGGACCGCAGCCGCCTGGAAGCGCTGCTGGAGGAAACCCAGCGCCAGGCGGAAGAACTGCAGACCCAGCAGGAGGAATTGCGCGTCAGCAATGAAGAGCTGGAGCAGCAAAGCCGGATTCTGCAGGAGTCGCAGGCGCGCATGGAGCTGCAGCAGACCGAGCTGGAGCAGACCAACGCCAATCTGGAAGCGCAGGCCGAGCAACTGCTGCGGGTGCAGGGCGCGTTGACCGAGAAGGCCCGCGAGCTATCGCAAGCCAGCCAATTCAAGAGCGAGTTCCTGGCCAACATGAGCCACGAATTGCGCACGCCCTTGAATTCGACGCTGATCCTGGCCAAGCTGCTTTCGGACAACAAACCCGGCAACCTCAGCCCCGAACAGGTCAAGTACGCGCAGACCATTTATTCCGCCGGCAGCGACCTGCTGACGCTGATCAACGACATCCTCGACCTGTCGAAGATCGAAGCCGGACAGGCCACGCTGGAAGTCGAGCAGGTGGCCGTCGCCCCGATGCTGCAGCGTCTGCTGGAGCCGCTGCGGCCAATGGCGCTGGACAAGGGGCTGGCGCTGGAGCTGGACATCGATCCGGCCGTGCCCGCCACCCTGCATACCGATCCGCAACGCCTGGGCCAGGTGCTGAAGAACCTGCTGTCCAATGCCCTGAAGTTCACGCAACGCGGCACGGTCGCCCTGCGGGTGTCGCGCGCTTCGCGCGACAGGCTGTCGTTTGCGGTGCAGGACACCGGTATCGGCGTGCCCGCCGATCAGCAGGAATTGATTTTCGAGGCGTTCCGCCAGGCTGACGGCAGCACGCACCGCAAATTCGGCGGCACGGGGCTGGGCCTGTCGATCTCGCGCGACCTGGCCACGCTGTTGGGTGGCAGCATTTCCGTGACGAGCACACCGGGTCAAGGCAGCGTATTCACGTTGGAGGTGCCCCTGCGGCTGGAAGGGGAGCCGTCCGTACCGGGCGCCCGCAGCGTGGCGGTGCCGTTCGGCATGCCTTACGCTCCCGCGCAAGTGGCGTCTTCGGCGTTCCGGGACGACGCGCCGGCCGTGCCGGCCCGCCCGGCGGCCACTACGGCGGCGGCAGCTCCGGCAGCGGCGGACCATCCCGGCCCGAATGCGCGCAGCATGCTTGTCATCGAAGACGATGAGCGCTTTTCCGCCATTCTTGCCGACCTGGCGCGCGAGATGGGCTTCGGGTGTTTCGTGGCCCACACCGCCACGGACGGCTTGGCGCTGGCCTCGCGCGAGCGTCCCAACGCCATCGTGCTGGATATCAATCTGCCCGATTTTTCGGGGCTGGGCGTCCTGGACCAGCTTAAACGCAACCCGCAGACCCGGCATATTCCGGTCCATGTGGTTTCAGTGGCCGACTATGCCCGCGAGGCCATGGGCCGTGGCGCGGCCGGCTACGCGTTGAAACCGGTCAAGCGCGAAGAACTGGTCCACGCATTGCGGCGCCTGGAAGCCAAATTCACGCGCCATGTGCGGCATGTGCTGGTGGTTGAAGATGATGACCGTCAGCGCGAAAGCGTGCGCCAGCTGCTGGCGCGCAACGACGTCGAGATCGCGCCGGCGGCCACCGCGGCGGATGCGCTGGCGCTGTTGCGCCAGACGACGTTCGACTGCGTTGTCATGGACCTGAACCTGCCCGACATGAGCGGCTACGAGCTGCTGCAGCAGATGACCGAGCAGGAGGGCGTGTCGTTCCCGCCCGTCATCGTCTACACGGGCCGCGCGCTGTCGCGCGACGAAGAGCAGCATCTGCGCCGCTTCTCCAAGTCCATCATCATCAAGGACGCGCGCTCGCCGGAGCGGCTGCTGGACGAAGTCACGCTGTTCCTGCACCAGGTGGAGGCGGAGCTGCCGCCCGAACAGCGCCAGATGCTGGAACTGGCCCGCAGCCGGGATTCCGCGCTGGAGGGCCGCACCGTGCTGGTGGTGGAAGACGACGTGCGCAACGTGTTCGCGCTGTCCAGCATCCTGGAACCCACCGGCGTGCGCGTGGAGATCGCCCGCAACGGCCGCGAGGCGCTGGACGCGCTGGGCCGTGCCGGATCGGACGGCCAGCCGGTCATCGACCTGGTGCTGATGGACATCATGATGCCCGAAATGGACGGCTACACGGCCATGCGCGAGATACGCAAGCGGCCCGAGTGGCGGCGCCTGCCGATCATCGCGCTGACCGCCAAGGCCATGAAGGACGACCAGGAGAAATGCCTGGCCGCCGGGGCCAACGACTACATCGCCAAGCCGCTGGACGTCGAACGCCTGCTGTCGCTCGTCCGTGTCTGGATGCGCAGCTAAGGCGTCCGCCCGCGCAACGCCCTGTTGATCATCAACATGCCATCCACCGCCAAAGCGCGCATTGCAGACATCGAGCAGCGGCTGCTGCTCGATGCGATCTATCACCGTTACCACTATGACTTCCGCGAGTACGCGCAGGCGTCGCTGAAGCGGCGCCTGCAAAGCGCGCTGACGCAGTTCGGCTGCAAGACCCTGTCGCAGTTGCAGGACCGCGTGCTGCACGACCCGCCGGTGTTCACCGAGCTGCTGCAGTTCCTGACCGTGCAGGTCAGCGACATGTTCCGCGATCCGAGCTATTTCCTGGCGCTGCGCAACGAGGTCGTGCCCATCCTGCGCACCTATCCGTCGATCAAGGTGTGGGTGGCGGGATGCAGCGCGGGCGAAGAGGTCTATTCGCTTGCCATCCTGCTGGCCGAAGAAGGCCTGCTTGAGCGCGCGATGATCTACGCGACCGACATCAATCCGCATGCGTTGCGCACGGCGGAGCAGGGTGTTTTCGATATGGACCGGGTGGCCGCCTTTTCCGCGAACCACGCCCGGTCGGGAGGCCGCAGTTCGCTGTCGGACTACTACACCGCCCGCTACGGCCGGGTGGTGTTCGACAAGCGGCTGCGCGAGCACATGGTCTTCTCTGATCACAGCCTGGCCACGGATAGCGTGTTTGCCGAGGTCCATCTGATTTCGTGCCGCAACGTCCTGATCTATTTCGAACGCGATCTACAGAGCCGGGCCCTGGGCCTGTTCCATGAGGCGCTGGTGCATCGCGGCTTCCTGGGGCTTGGGTCGCGGGAGTCCTTGCGGTTTTCCGCGCAGGCCGGCAATTTCGACGATTTCGTCCTGGAAGACCGCATTTACCGCAAAAAGGCGGGGCAATGAGCAGGGGTGCGTCCGTTTCGCGAGCGCCGGCGGCGGCCTGCCCCTGGGAGACGATCGTCATTGGCGGCTCTTCCGGCGCGATCGACGCGCTGAACACACTGCTGCCCGCCTTGCCGGCCAACCTGGGGGCGGCGGTGATTGTGGTGCTGCACCTGGTGCGCGACCGCCGCAGTCTGCTGGTGGATATCTTCCGCGATCGCTGCGCATTGACCGTGCAGGAGGCTGAGGACCAGCTTCCGATACGCCCAGGCCACCTGTACTTCGCGCCGCCCGATTACCATTTATTGGTGGATCAGGGCCCCAGGCTGGCGCTGTCCGTCGGCGAACCGGTGTATTTTTCCCGGCCCTCGATCGACGTGCTGTTCGAGTCCGCCGCCGACTGCTATGGCCCGAGGCTGCTGGGCGTGCTGCTTTCGGGCGCCAATGAGGACGGGGCTGCCGGCCTGGCGGCGATCCATGCCGCAGGCGGCCGCACGATCGTCCAGGCGCCGTCCAGCGCCGCGATGCCCGTCATGCCCGCAGCGGCGCTGGCACGCCAGCCGGCGCACGAGGGGCTGACGCCCGCTCAAATCGCCAACCTGTTCACTCAACTGCGCGCGCCGCGCCTGCCGTAACCCCAACCTGTTCCGACACTATGTTCCTGACATCCGCCAAACCGCAAGACGAACGCATCAAGTGCCTGCTGGTCGATGACGTCCCGGAAAACCTGGTCGCGCTGGAAGCGCTGCTGGAAAGTGGCCGGGTCGAAGTGCTGAAGGCGCAATCCGGGCCGGAGGCCCTGGAACTGCTGCTGCATCATGGCGATGTGGCGCTGGCGCTGCTGGATGTGCAAATGCCCGACATGAACGGCTTCGAACTGGCCGAGCTGATCCGCGGCAGCGAACGCACGCGCCACATTCCGCTGATTTTCATGACCGCCGGCTCGCGCGAGCAGAACTGGCAGTTTCGCGGTTACGAGAGCGGCGCCGTCGACTTCCTGTACAAGCCCATCGATCCGCACATGCTGAGCATGAAGGCGAACGTCTTCTTCGAGCTGCACGAGCGTAAGCGTGCGTTGGGCAAGCAACTGGAAGAGCGCACGGAAGCCCTGCGGATCAATGAGATGTTCATGGCCGTGCTGAGCCACGATCTGCGCACGCCGCTGCAATCCATCGTCATGGGCGCGGCGTTGTTGCAGCGGCAGAACGACAGTGCGCGCGTGGCCAGCCTGGCCCAGCGCATGCTGCAAAGCAGCGAGCGCATGGCGCGCCTGATCGACGACTTGCTGGATGTGACGCGTATCCGGCAGGCTGGCGGCCTGACGCTGGAGCCGGCCTGGATCGGCCTGGACGCGTTGCTGCAACGCACCGTCGACGAGGTGCAGACCGGCTATCCGGATCGCCAGATCGAATGCGAGTGCGTGGGCAACCTGGCGGGCGCCTGGGACGCCGAGCGGCTATGCCAGGTCTTCACGAACCTGATCGGCAATGCGCTGCACCATGGCAGCCGCGACATTCCCGTGCGCATCCGGGCAGACGGGGCGGCGACTGAGCGCGTGGCCGTCACGGTCAGCAACGGCGGCAGCATTCCTCCGGCGTTGCTGCCGCACCTGTTCAACCCGTTCCGCGGCGGCGAGCGCCGCGCCGAAGGTCACAAGGGCCTGGGCCTGGGGCTGTTCATCGCGCAGCAGATCGTGCTGAGCCACGGCGGGCGCATCAGTGCGTCGTCGGAAGACGGCCTGACGCACTTCCGGGTGGACCTGCCACGCGAGTTCCCGCGCGGCGGGGAGTAGGCCCGCCACGCGGACGGCGTGGGTTCCGGGCGGGGTCAGAACTCCGCCGAGACCGACAGCAGCACCGTCAGCGGCGCGCCGACGGTCAGGCCTTCGCGGGCGGCGGATTGCCAGTAGTCCTTGTTGAACACGTTTTCCACGGTGGCGCGCACGACCATCGGCGTGCCGTTGGCCTTGAACGCATAGCGCGCGCCGACGTCGAAACGCGTCCATCCCGGAATCTGTTGGGTATTGCCGACGTCGACATACTGGCTGCTTGTGCGCAACATGCGCGCCGTCAATGTCAGGCCGGGCAGAAACGGGGTGTCCCATTCCGCTGCCGCATTGAACTGGAAGCGCGGCACAGCGGGTGCGACGTTGCCATCGTTCACGCCGCCTTCGGTGCGCGTCAGGCGCCCATCGGTGTAGGCCACGCCGCCCAGCAAGCGAACCCCAGGCGCGGCGTCGCCCTGCACCAGGAACTCCAGGCCGCGGTTGCGCTGCTGGCCGTTGGACACATAGCGGCGGCTGACGGGATCCAGGTAGCTGCTGGGCTTCTCGATCTGAAACGCGCTGAGCGTGGTGAAGAAGTCGCCAAAGTCGTATTTGCCTCCGACTTCGAATTGCTTGGAGATCTCGGGCGGGAACATCTGTCCGGCATTGACGGCGCCTTCCGGCGCGGTGCCGCCCTGGCTCAGGCCTTCGATGTAGTTGCCGTACAGGGACAACTGCTGGGTGGGCCGGACCGTCAATGCGAAGGCGGGCGTCACGGCCGATTTTTCATACTCGGAAGCGGTGCGGCCGGTGGCAGCGTCAAAGTTGGTGGATTCGATCCGCTGGTGCCGGAAGCCCGCGATGACCTGGACCCGGTCTTCGGCGAACGAGATCTTGTCGGCCAGCGCAATGCTGTAGAGCCGGGACTCGCTGGTCTTGGGCAAGTCGCCCGGCCGGGCGATGTCCGGCTTCGGCAAGTCGGCGGGGTGGTACAGGTTCGAGAAGACCGTGCTTGAGCGGATGCGAGCGGACGAATAGTCGATCGCCAGGGCGCTGGCCGAGAGCGACGGCTCGTGCTTGAGCGGGCCGGTATTGAAACGGCCGCGCACGCCGATTTCTCCCGTCTTGCTGAGCAGCGACTCGTTCAGACGGGAGGGGACGGCGCCGATGTCGCCCGCGCTGTCCAGCATCAACCAGCTGGTCTGCATGCTTTCGAAGTCGTGCTTGCGGGCGCCCACGGCGCCATATACCGTCCAGTCCGGCGTCACATCGAACTCGGCCCTGAGGGCGCCCGACCATTCCTTGGTCTTCCAGTAAGTCCAGGACGGGAAGAAGTTGCGGCGCGCATCAGGCGGCGGGCCGATGTCCATCCCGGGCTCCGGCGGGAACAGCAGGCCGCTGCGCGCATCGGTGGTCCGGTTTTGATAGTTGATGTCACCGTCGACGCGAAACCGCTCGCTCTGGTAGTCCAGGCCAAGGGCGACCGCGCCCAGGTCTTCCTTGGAGCCGTCCTGGGGCAGGTCGCCGCCGCTGCCGGCCACGTTCAGCCGCACGCCCCATTCCTGATTGTCGCCATAGCGGCGCGCCAGATCGGCGTGGACGCCGAACTGGGAGTCGCCGATATAGGTCAGCGTATAGCGGTTGAGAGGGTCGGGGCCAGCACGCTTTGGCACGAGGTTGATGGCGCCGCCTACGGATCCGTAAGGCGCCATGCCGTTCAGCAGCGCATTCGGACCGCGCAGGACCTCCACGCGCTCCACGCCGATCAGCGAACTTGCGTTGCGCGGCGAGACGCCATAAAGGCCGTTGAATGCCACGTCGTAGTTGAACAGGGTGAAGCCGCGGATATTGAATTCGTCGCGCCCGGCGCCGCGCGAATAGGTGTTGCGGACGGACGGGTCGTTGACCAGCACGTCGCCGATGTTCTGCGCCTGCTGGTCCTCGATCAGCTTGGCCGTGTATTGCGTGGCGCTGAAGGGCGTGTCCAGGTCGCCCAGATTGCCCAGCAGGCCGACACGCCCGCCGCTGGCCACCTGGCCGCCTGCATAGACGGGCGGCAAGCCACTCGCCAGGGCGCTGGCGGTCACCGTCACCGTATCCAGCAGCGCGGTGCCGGTCTCCGGGGCAGCGACCAGCCGGTATTGGTTCGGCGCTTCGCGCGTGGCGCGCAAGCCCGTGCCGGCCAGCGCAAGGTCCAGGGCCTCCGGGCGGGAATAGTGCCCGCGCACGCCGCCGCTCTGGCGTCCGGCCAGCAGCTCCCGGGGGGCCGCCAGCAAGATGCCCGATTCGTTGGCCAGGCGCGTCAACACCTGGTTCAACGGGGCCGCGGGAATGTCGAACATCAGCAACTCGGAAGCCTGGCCGGTACCGGCGGGCGCGGGCTGGGCGTGCGGCGCCGGCGTCCAAAGCGCCGAAAGGGCAATGGCAAGCGCCAGCGGCAGCCGGGATCCGTGGGAGTGGCCGCAGAAGGCCATGGGCCGCGCGGGAGGCCGGGCGGAAATGGTCAGGGCGGGCGGGAAACGATGGGGCATGACGGGACCTGTGCGCTCGATCAAGGGATAGGAAGGAAGCGAGAGGCGCGGCGGCCGCAACGGGAACGGAAAAGCCGTTCGGCGGCTGGACTCTCGGACTCTCACTTTCCTTAATCGAACAGGACGGCGAAATGCGGAACCGCCAGGACCATTTATTTTTGCAATTTCAATCCGACGCTCAATCGCGCAGTTCGATGCTTACCCACCAAGGCAGCGGGCGGCTCAGGCGGATCGGCAGCACCGAAGCCAGCATGTCGAGCGCGCGATCCGTGTCATTCAGGGGATAGCTGCCGAATACGGGCAATTGCCCCACCTGGGGCGACAGGCCCAGGTGCCCGCCGTGGTAGCGGCGCAGTTCGGCCACAACGTCGGCCAAGGGCAAGCCGTCTGCCAGCAGCAGGCCGTTGCGCCAGCTTTCCCGCGCGGGGTCGGCTGGCATCTGCGGCTGTAACCCATCGGCGGTGAATCGGGCCTGCCGGCCTGCCTGCACGACGGCGCTTGCGCCCGAGCCCGCCGGGGTCACGCGGACGGCGCCGTCGTAGACCGCGACCAAGATGCCGGCATCGTCCTGACTGACAGAAAAGCGCGTCCCCAGGGCCTGCAAGCGGCCCTCGGCGGTATCGACGACGAAGGGGCGCAGCGGATCCTTGCCGGTGTCGATCAATATTTCCCCGTCCACCAGTTCCAGGCGGCGCTGCGTGCCGCTGTAGGCCCGGTTGAACCCGCTTAGCGCCTTGATCCAGACCGTGGTGCCGTCGGACAGGGCGACCTGACGCGTTTCCCCCACGCCGGCGCGATATTCCGCGCCCCATAGCGTTGCCAGGGCGGACAAGGGTGTCTGGCGCCAGGCGGTCCATCCCAGCCAGGAGAGCCCCAGGGTTCCGGCCAGACCCAGCAGGACCTGACGCCGCCGACGGGGCGCGGTGCTGACGGTCTGGTGAAACGCCGCCACCGCGGCGTCGCGATCGGGGCTTGATTGCAGCGGGCTGAAGCGGCGGCCGACACGTTCGACATAGCTCCAGGCCAGCCGGTGCGCGTCATCGCGGCCCAGCCACTGATTCCATTTCTGCTGTTCAGCGGCGGAAGCCTGCCCGGTACGCAGCAAGGCATACCACTCGGCGGCTTCTTCCATCGCGCGATGCGAGGGTTCGGGCGAGAGCGTCACGGTCATGGCGCGGCGGGCAAGGGGGAGGGCGCCGCCGGGGACGTTTCGGCCAGGCCGGCGGTCAACCGGGCTTCGAGCTTCATGCAGCAGAGCATGGCCTGCGCCACATATTTGCGCACCATGCGCGACGACACGTTCAGCGTCGCGGCGACTTCGTTGTCCGTCATGTCGCAAGCGACGGCCAGGACGAAGGCGTGGGCCACCTTGGCGGGCAAGTCGCGCAGCATGGCGTCGATTTCGCCCAGGGCTTCAAGCACCATGGCCTGCTGTTCCGCGGAAGCCGCCGTGGGTTCCGGCTGCGCCGCAAGCGCTTCCAGCCACGCTTGCTCCAGGCTGCGCCGGCGCCACAGGTCGACGCACATGCCATTGGCCATTTTGCGCAGGTAAGCGCGAACCTGCTGCGGGCTCTCGAACTGGCAGGGGCGCGTCAGCAGGCGCACGAACGCGTCGTGCGCCAGGTCCGCCGCATCGGCCGCATTGCCCAGACGCCAGTTGACCCAGGCAAGCAACCAGTGGTGGTGATTGCCATACAGGTGCTCGAAGTCCTGGGACAAACGTTGTGATGCGCTCACGATCTCGCCCGCTCGCGATAAGGGGCCGCACCATTGCTAATGCGAACACGTATCAATTAATAAGTGAGCGCAGATTATGGCGCGTCGCGGACCGCCTTGGCAACCCTGGGGAAAGCCGACTGTGGCGCGCCGGCCTCAGGCTGCTGAAGGCGCAAGCCTTGGGCGCGACGCGTCCACAACGCGTGGCGCCGGCGTCAACCGGCCGTCATCACCCCGTCGACCATGCGCATCAGATCCAGCGGATTTCCGCGCTTCACCCCTTCGGGCAGCAGAGCGTCGGGCAGGTCCTGGTAGCAGACCGGGCGCAGGAAACGACGGATGGCGGTGGCGCCCACCGACGTGGAGGCGGCGTTGGACGTGGCAGGGAAGGGGCCGCCATGCACCATGGCGTGGCTGACTTCGACGCCGGTCGGGTAGCCGTTGGCCAGGATGCGGCCGGCCTTGCGTTCCAGCACGGGCAGTAGCGTTTGGGCCTGCGGCACGTCGGCGTCATCCACGAAAATCGTGGCGGTGAGTTGGCCTTCCAGGTGTTCGGCCACGGCCTTCATCTGGGCGATGTCCTTGCAGGCGACCACCAGCGAGGCGGGGCCGAAGACTTCGGCCTCAAGTTCGTGCGAGGCCAGGAAGCGGTCGGCCTGCGTGCCGAAGACGACGGCGCCGGCCGCGTTGGCGGCCGGTTTCGAGGCTTCGCCGCGGCCCAGGGTGGCGACGCTGGCGTGCTTGGCCAGCGCGTCGGCGCCTTCCTGGTAGGCCGCGAAGATGCCCGGGGTCAGCATGGTGGCCGCGCCCTTGGCCTGCACCGCTTGCGCGGCAGCCTGGCGGAAGCGTTCCAGCGCGGGGCCCTCGATGCCGATGACCAGGCCGGGGTTGGTGCAGAACTGGCCGACGCCCAGGGCCAGCGAATCCACGAAGCCGCGGGCGATGGTTTCGGCGCGGGCCTCCAGCGCGGCCGGCATCAGGAACACCGGGTTGATGCTGGACATCTCGGCGTAGACGGGAATCGGCACGGGGCGTGCGTTGGCGGCGGCAACCAGGGCCAGGCCGCCGCGGCGGGAACCCGTGAAGCCGACGGCGGTGATGGCCGGGTGCGTCGCCAGGGCCGTGCCGATGTCGCTGCCTGCGCCGAACAGCAGCGAGAACGTGCCTTCCGGCAGGCCATGGCGGGCGACGGCGGCCTGGATCACGCGGCCCACCATTTCAGAGGCGCCCGGGTGAGCGTTGTGGGCCTTGACGATGACAGGGCAACCCGCGGCCAGTGCGGACGCGGTGTCGCCGCCGGCCACCGAGAACGCCAGCGGGAAGTTGCTGGCGCCAAAGACCGCTACCGGGCCCAGCGGCACGTTGGCCAAGCGCAGGTCGGCGCGCGGCAGCGGCTGGCGGTCGGGCTGGGCGGGGTCGATGGTGGCGTCCAGGAAGTAGCCGTCGCGGACCACGCGGGCGAACAGGCGCAGTTGGCCGACGGTGCGACCGCGTTCGCCCTGCAGGCGGGCCACGGGCAAGCCGGTTTCCTGGTGGGTGCGCTCGATCAGCGCATCGCCCAGCGCCAGGATGCCTTCCGCGATGGTCTCCAGGAACTGCGCGCGGGTTTCCAGCGGCGCAGCGCGATAGGGATCGAACGCGGCGCGGGCCAGTTCCGCCGCGCGTGCGACGTCGTCGGACGAACCGGCCGGGAAGCCGGGTTCCAGGCGTTCGCCGGTGGCGGGGTTGATGGCGTGTTGGGCGGCGCCCGAGCCCAGGACGGCGGTGGCGCCGATCAGCATTTGGCCGGTCAAGGTCATAGGGATTCTCCGAAAAAAAGCGCCCCCGAATCGGGGGCAGGAATGCGTGGCGGTATTGCGCGCCTGGCTTGCGCTTACTGCGGGCCGAGCTTCTTGATCAGGGCGTTGAGCATGTCGAGTTCTTCGCCGGTCAGGTCGGTCAGCGGGGCGCGCACGGGGCCCGCGTCATGGCCGACGAGCTTGGCGCCGGCCTTGACGATGCTGACGGCGTAGCCGGCCTTGCGGTTGCGGATTTCGAGGTAGGGGAGGAAGAAGTCGTCGAGCAGGCGGTTGGTGGTGTCGGAATCGCCGGCGGCAATGGCGCGATAGAAGTCCATGGCCGTCTTGGGCACGAAGTTGAAGACGGCCGACGAGTAGACCGGCACGCCCAGTGCGCGGTAGGCGGCGGCATAGACTTCGGCGGTGGGCAGGCCGCCCAGGTAGGAAAAGCGGTCGCCCAGCTTGCGGCGGATGCGGACCATGGCTTCGATGTCGCCGATGCCGTCCTTGAAGCCGACCAGGTTGGGGCAGCGTTCGGCCAGTTGCGCGAGGCTGTCGGCCGACAGGCGGGACTGGGCGCGGTTGTAGACGATGACGCCGATCTTGACGGAGTTGCAGACCTGCTCGACGTAGGCGGCGATGCCGTCTTGGGAGGCTTCGGTCAGGTAGTGGGGCAGCAGCAGGATGCCCTTGGCGCCTTGGCGCTCGGCTTCCTGGGCGTAGGCGATGGCGGTGCGGGTGGGGCCGCCAGCGCCGGCCAGGATGGGCACCTTGCCGGCGCAGGTTTGGACGGCAGTGCGCACGACGTCCGAGTACTCCTGGGGAGCCAGGGAGAAGAACTCGCCGGTGCCGCCGGCGGCAAAGAGGGCGGTGGCGCCGTACGGGGCCAGCCATTCAAGGCGGGCGGCGTAGCTCTTGGCGTTGAAATCGCCGTTCTGGTCAAAGTCCGTCACGGGGAAGGAAAGCAGTCCTTCCGACACGATTTCCTTGAGTTCCTGCGGGGTGGTCATAGCGCGATCGTCCGGTGTGTCCGTTGCGGCCGGGTGTCGTGGCGTCGAACGGTTGGCGGGGTTAAAAGGTAAGTCATCGTACAACACGAATTTACGCATTTCAAGGCATCTTTCCCTATGAACATACTTGTAGACAAGGGGAAACCCGAAATTTATTTTTGATACTGTTCGAAGATATTCTCTTAGTTGTACGATAACGTATCGGATGCCAGCCTTACGCGCATCCTCATGTGAAAGGATTCTTCATGCAGGTTGCGGCAGACCAAGCGCCGGTGCTTATCAAGATTCACCCCCAGGACAATGTGGCGATCGTGGCCAACGAAGGTGGCTTGTCCGCCGGCACCGTGCTGCCGGACGGACTGCGGCTGGTGGACACCGTGCCGCAGGGGCACAAGGTCGCGTTGGCGGATCTGGCCGAAGGCGACGCCGTGGTGCGCTACAACGTGGTGGTCGGGTTTGCCGCGAAAGCGCTGCCGCGCGGCAGCTGGATCAATGAACGTGTCACGACCATGCCGGCGGCGCGCACGCTGCAGGATCTGCCCGTGGGCACGCGCATTGCGCCGCTGCCGCCGCTGGAAGGCTACACCTTCGAAGGTTTCCGCAATGCGGACGGTACCGTGGGCACGCGCAACATCCTTGCCATCAGCACCACCGTGCAGTGCGTGCAAGGCGTGGTCGAGCACGCCGTGGCCCGGATTCGGCAGGAAATGCTGCCGCGCTATCCCAACGTGGACGACGTGGTGGGCATTGAGCACACCTACGGCTGCGGCGTGGCTATCGACGCCCCGGGGGCGGCAATCCCCATCCGCACCTTGCACAACATTGCGCGCAACCCCAATTTCGGCGGCACGTCGATGGTGGTCAGCCTGGGATGCGAAAAGCTGCAGCCGGAACGGCTTCTGGCGCCGGGCGCCATTCCCATCCGGGCGGGCGAGGGCATGGGTGCCGACGGCGAGGGCGTGGACACCATCGTGCTGCAGGACGAAGAGAACATCGGCTTCCAATCCATGATCGACCTGATCATGCGCACGGCAGAACGCCATTTGCAGAAACTGAATGCGCGCCGGCGCGAAACCTGCCCCGTGTCGGACCTGACGGTCGGCGTGCAATGCGGCGGCAGCGACGCGTTTTCCGGGGTGACCGCCAACCCTGCCGTGGGCTTCGCGACCGACCTGGTGGTGCGGGCGGGCGGCACGGTCATGTTTTCCGAGAACACCGAAGTGCGCGACGGCATCGACCAGTTGACCGCGCGCGCCGCCACGCCCGAGGTGGCGCAGGCGTTGGTGCGCGAGATGGCCTGGTACGACGATTATCTGCAGCGCGGCATGGCCGACCGCAGCGCCAACACCAGTCCAGGCAACAAGAAGGGCGGCTTGTCGAACATCGTCGAAAAGGCGATGGGGTCGATCGTGAAGTCGGGCTCGTCGCCGATCCATGGCGTGCTGTCGCCCGGCAACCGCCTGACGCAAAAGGGCCTGATATTCGCCGCCACCCCAGCCAGCGATTTCATTTGCGGCACGTTGCAGTTGGCGGCGGGGATGAACCTGCATATTTTTACCACCGGCCGCGGCACGCCTTACGGGCTGGCGCAGGTGCCGGTGATCAAGGTGGCCACGCGCGACAGCCTGGCGCGCCGCTGGCATGACCTGATGGACGTAAACGCCGGGCGCATCGCCACGGGCCAGGCCACGATCGAAGACGTGGGTTGGGAACTGTTCCGCCTGATGCTGGATGTGGCTAGCGGCCGCCAGCAGACCTGTGCGGAAAAGCTCAAGCTGCACAACGCCCTGGCGTTGTTCAACCCCGGCCCGGTGACCTGAGGGCGCCCGCGCGCCGTCTTTGCCGCATTGCCATCGCCATACACCGACAACAGAGGAGACACCGATGGAGCATGCCCCCTTGGCCCAGCCTGGCCGCCGCCGGCTGCTGGGCGCCGCATTGGCGCTGGGACCGGCCGCGCTGGCAGAAGCGCAGTCGTTCAGTTTTACGCCACAGCAGCGTTATCCGGACCCGTCCGTTCGCATCCTGGACCCGGAGTTTTCCAAGTACCGCATCTACAGCAGCAGCGTCGAACAGCTGGCCAGTGGGTTCCGGTGGCTGGAAGGGCCGGTCTGGGTCGGTGATGGACGCTATCTGCTGGTGTCCGACATACCCAACGACCGCATTCTGCGCTGGGACGAAACGACGGGCGCGGTCAGCGTGTTCCGTCATCCCGCCAACTTCAGCAACGGGCTGGCGCGCGACCGTCAAGGCCGCTTGCTGGCCTGCGAACACCTGACGCGACGGGTCACGCGCACGGAATACGACGGGTCGATCACCGTGCTGGCGGACCGCTTCGACGGCAAGCCCTTCAATTCCCCCAACGACATCGTCTGCCAGCGCAATGGCGCGGTCTGGTTCACGGACCCGCCGTTCGGCATCGGCGGCCATTGGGAGGGCGACAAGGCCAAACCCGAACTGCCGCACGGCGTGTACCGCATCGACCCGTCGGATGGCCGCGTGACGCGCGCGCTGGCCGATCTGGCCGGCCCCAACGGGCTGTGCTTTTCGCCCGACGAAAAGCGCTTGTACGTGGTGGAGTCCCGCCATCAGCCCAACCGCGTGATCTGGGCGTACGACGTGGGCGCGGACGGCGCGCTGTCGGGCAAGCAGGTGGTCGTGGACGCGCAGGGCCCGGGCGCCATCGACGGCATCAAGTGCGACGAAGACGGAAACCTGTGGTGCGGCTGGGGCAGCAACGGCGCGCCCAACGCCAAATCCGAAGAGTTCGACGGCGTGATGGTGTTCAACCCCGCCGGCAAGCCCATCGGCCACATCCGGCTGCCCGAGCGCTGCGCCAACCTGTGTTTCGGCGGCGCCAAGCGCAACCGCCTGTTCATGGCCAGCAGCCATTCCCTTTACGCCCTATACGTTGAAGCGCGCGGCGCCGCCTGAATGCCGCGCAAGACGGCGATACCGCCGCCTGCGACCGCTTTACCGACAACACATCAAACCGTGTGGAGACAGCATGAATGCAAGCAAGAGGCAGTTCCTGGGCGGCGCCGCGGCGCTTTGCCTGTCGCCGTTGGTGCCCGCCTGGGCGCAACAGGCCAACGCATCGACGGCGGACGCTGCCGCCAACTGGCCGACGCGCCCCGTGCGCATCATCGTGCCGTACCCGCCTGGCGGATCGTCGGACATCATCGCCCGCATCCTGGCGCCGCGCCTGGCCGATGCGCTCAAGCAGACCGTAGTCGTCGAGAACAAGCCGGGCGCCAACGGCAACCTGGGCGCAGGCCTGGTCGTGCAGTCGGCCGCGGAGGGCCATACCGTGCTGCTGTGCGACGTGGGCGCGCTGGCGATCAGCCCGTCCGTCTACACCAGATTGTCGTTCGACCCGTCCAAGGACCTGCGCGCCGTCAGCATGCTGGCCTATTCGCCGCACGTGCTGGCCGTGCATCCCGACGTGCCGGCCAAGACCGTCCAGGAACTGGTGGCGCTGTCCAAGCAGCAACGCCTGAACTTCGCGGTGACGGCGATCGGCAGTGCGCCGCACCTGGCCGCCGTGGCCGTGCAGCAGGCGACCGGCGCCCAGTGGGAATACGTGCCCTACAAGGGCGGTTCGCAGGCGGTGACGGACACCATCGGCGGGCAGACGCAGGTCATCATGAACGGGCTGCTGGCCACCTTGCCGCACATCAAGGCGGGCAAGCTGCGGCCGATCGCGATTTCAAAGGGCGAACGCATGCAGCTGGTGCCGGACATCCCGACGATCTCGGAGCAAGGCGTCAAGGGATTCGAGTCGGGCACCTGGCAAGGTGTCATGGCGCCGATCACGACGACGGATCCGGTGGCGGAAAAACTGGCGATGCTGATGGCGCAGATCGTCAGCCAACCGGACGTGAAGGCGCAGTTGAACGAGCAGGGCGCCGAAATCGTGATCCGTAACCCGGCGGAGCTTACGCAGTTCTTCAACAGCGAGCGCGCCCGTTGGGCCAAGGTGGTGCAAAGCGCGGATATCCGGTTGGATTGATGCTGCCGACGGGGCCGCACCTTGCGAGGCGCTGGGGATGGGCGCACACTGGCCGGCATGCCGCGTTGCCACGGAGCTGCCATGAAAGCCCTGACCCTTGCCGCATGGATGGTGCTGGCCGCCGCTCCCGCCTTGGCGCGGGACGGCGTACCCAGCGTACCCCAGCCGCCCGCGTCCGCGCGCACCTTGCCGGACGCCTGTTTGGGGGCATCGTGCCCGAAAAAGGTCGATCCCGCGCAGACGAATTCCCCCTGCCTGGGGACGGCGTGTGCGGGGTCGGGATCATCCGTGCCAGGGACGAAGCCCGGCGCAAGCCCACCCCCCGCGCCATGGAGCGGCCCCGCCCAGCCCAAGTTGCCGCCGATGCCGTCGCGGCCTGGGCAACCCGCAGGGCCGCTGTCGCCGGGGCCCGCGATGCCGCGTTAGGATATCGAATCGCGCATGCGCGCCGGCCAGCTTGAAAGAATTCATGACGATGCTTGTTGCATAGCAACATGCCCTGCTATCTTCTTGCCCGTTACGCGTTCGCCGCGACTTGGGATCCTTATCCATGCCTGCCCGCCAACGTCTGCCCCTCGATCCCGCTCCCATGGCGCCGCCGTCTACCGACGCGCTGGGCTGCGCAGCCAGCAAACTGCTGGTGAATCAGCAATTCGAGGGCGGCGGCCTGACCTTCTATCGCAAGAGCACCGACCGGGAACACTTCGGCCACGTCTCGACACCCGCCTCCGACCGTGGCTTTCTGGTCGGGGTAGCGATGCAGGGCGGGCACCGCCGGCGCATCCTGGCAGGCCACCACGCATCAACCCATGACTTCGACACGGGTTCCATCTACATCCGCGATTTCAACGACGACTATCGGGCGGACTTGCACGGCGGATTCGACTTTGTGCTGATCGAGCTGTCCCGCGCATTCATCGAGCGCGTGAACGACGAGCGGGGCGGGCCGCGCATCAGCAGCCTGCTGCCGCGCGCCGGCACGCACGACCCGGTGTTGGCGCATTTGTCGCAAGTGGTGGGTTGCGTGATGGAGCAACCGGCGCAAAGCAGCGGCTTGTTCGTGGATCACCTGAGCCTGGCCATCGGCACGCATGTGCTTGAGCATTACGGCGCGGGGGCCACCTCGGGGTGGGCGGAATCGGGCGGCGGGCGCGTGCTGTCGCGCAATCTGGAGGCGCGCGCCAAGGACATGTTGCTGGCGGCCACGCGGGACGACAATTCCATTGCGGACATCGCCGAGGCATGCGGCTTGTCGCGCAGCTATTTCATCAAGGCGTTCCGGCAAACGGTGGGCACGACGCCGCACCGCTGGCTGCTGGAGCAGCGCGTGCAAAAGGCCAAGGACCTGCTGCGTGCACCGGGACGGTCCATTATCGATATTGCGCAGTCGTGCGGTTTTGCCGATCAAGCGCATATGACTCGGGTATTCACCAGCCTGGTCGGCGTGTCGCCAGGGGCCTGGCGCCGCATGAACGCGTCATAGGCGCGCCGTCGCGTCATTGTTCTTTCGTACAAAGCAGCGCGCAAGCGCGCAAGACTCGGCGGGCAGCGGAAAGCTACCGTTCGCGGTATCGTGCCGCTTTCCCGGAGGATCCGTGACTCAGTTCATCAACCATCTTGGCGCCGCTTCCGCATTTGCGTCCGCCTCCGCCTGTCGTCCGGCCGATTTGCCGGCGTTGCATGCGCAGGCGTTTCCGATGCTGCCATCCGCCTTGTTGATGCGGGTGGCGTCCTATGGCGACGAAATCGCGGCGGCTGGCGGCAGCGTCCTGTTGAACTGCGGTGAACGCGAGGGCGCCTTCTATATCGTCCTGGAAGGCTATGTCGAGGTGCTGGAATGCGAGCCCGATGGCACGATGCAGCGGCTGTTGACGCACCGCGACGGGGAGTTCACGGGCAGCCTGGACCTTTTCACCGACCGTCCCAACGCCGTGACGGTGCGCGCGGAATCCGCAAGCCGGTTGCTGCGCATCGACCGAGCGGCGCTTGCGCAGTTGATCCTGGCCGACCCGGAGTTCGCCGGCATCGTGTTGCGCGCCTTCATGCTGCGCCGGATCGGGTATCTGCGCCAACGGCCCTACGGTGGCGCGATCCTCCGATCGACGACGAAGGCCGAACCGGAGGATGCCGTACTGGACCTGGCCGTGGTCGGCGGCGGGCCGGCGGGCTTGGCAGCCGCAAGCTATGCCGCGTCCGAAGGGTTGCACACGGTGCTGGTGGGCGGTTCCCTGTGCGCTGCCGATTCGGGCGCCGGCCAGGTGCTGGCGGGTTTTCCAGGGACCATCACGGGCTTGTGCGGCGGCGGCCTGCTGCAGAGGGCGGAGGTCCAGAGCCGCCGCTTCGGGTCGCAGGTGCTGGCCCGGCGCATGGCGCAGGCGTTCGACAGCAACTGTTATCCCTACCGGATTACGTTGGACGACGGGCAGATAATCGAAACGCGCAGCCTGATCGTGGCCACGGGCATGCAGGAGGGCGCCTGCGAGGGCACGCCAGAGGCCAACACGGCATGGCTGGACGGCTGCCTCGACACGGATGACCTGGGTTACATCCACACGGGCCGCGCGGCGGCGGGTTCCATGCAGGCGCGAGCCTATGAAAGCTCGCAGCCTGGCGTGTTCGCGGTGGGCGCGGTGCGTGCAGGCTCGGCCAAACATGTGTTGGCCGGCATCGCCGAAGGCGCGGCCGCGGTGCGGGTGGTGCACCGCTTCCTGGACGCTTCGGCGCACTGAAGGCGCCGCGCGGTCAGGCGGCCGGTCCTGGCTTGGCCTGACGGATGTCCAGTGCCAGGAAATGATGCACCACGGGTTTCTCCGGGCCGATGTGAAAGCGCTGGGCTTCGCCCTGCAAATCGGCGTCGGCCTGCGACACGCGTTGGTGCTGGCGCAGGTGTTCCGCCCAGGACTCCACCAGGAACCACTCCTGCACCCGTTCCGGGTCGCTCGTATGTTCGGCAATGCCCCAGGCGTAAGCGCCGTCGCGCCGGCGTTCCTCCGCCACCGCCTTGAGCGCCTGCAGGAAAGCGGGCCGGTCCTGGACGCGGATGCGGTATTCGATCTGCACCATGACGGGACCGCGGTCATGTTCTACCGGCGTATCCAGCAAGGGTTCGGGCCAATGGTTGGAGGGATCCAGATTGGCCTCGCCCTGGGGCAGGCGCAGGCGGTGAAGCACGAGTCCCGCGACGAGCAGGCCGGCGGCGCCAGCGAGCAGGGTCGCGGGCACGCCGATTTCTTGCGCCAATAGGCCCCAGCCCAGGCTGCCGGCGGCCATCGCGCCGTTAAAGACCATCAGGTAGATCGCCAGGCCTCGCCCGCGGACCCAGTTGGGCAGGATTGCTTGCGCCACGCCGTTGAAGGTGGTCAGGGCGACGATCCATCCCACGCCCAGCAGCAGCAGGAGCAGCACCGCCGCCCATTGCGGGGGAGCGAAGGACAATGCCGCCATCACGACGGCCGCGACGGCGGCGGCGGCCAATACCAGGCCGTCCGTGTTCAGGCGCTGGCGCAGCTTGGGCAAGATGACTGCGCCCAGGATCGCGCCGACGCCCACCGCGCCCAGCAAGATGCCATAGAAGCCTGCGCTGCCGCCCAGCATGCGCCGGGCCACCAGCGGCAGCAGCGCCCAGACGGAACTGGCGAAGATGAAGAACACCGCCGCACGCAGCAGCACCACGTGCAGTTCACGGCTGGCGCGGGCAAAACGCACGCCCGCGCGGAATGCGCCGAAGAATTGTTCGGACAGGCCGTCGTCCACCTTTTTAGGCCGCTTCCACCATAGCAGGGCGCCAATCACGAACACATAGCTCAGCACGTCCGCCCCGTAAGCGGCGGCGGCTCCGAACGCGGCCAGCAGCAGGCCGCCCACGGCCGGGCCCAAGGCGCGCGCGATGTTGATGCCCAGCGAGTTCAGGCCGACGGCCGTCTTCAGTTCCGCTTTGGGCACCAGCTCGGGGACGATGGCCTGCCAGGTCGGCCCCATCAGTGCCGTGCCCACGCCGCCCAGGAAGGTCAGCGCGATCAGATATTCCACGGTCAGCGTATTCGTCTTGGCCATCATCAGCAGGGTGAAACTGACGCTAGCCAGCAGCACCTGGATGATGATCAGGAAGCGGCGCCGGTCCAGGATGTCGGACAGCACGCCTGCCGGAATGGCCAGCAGGAAGACCGGCAGCGTGGCGGCGGTCTGCATCATGGCGACGGCGGCGGGGTTGGATGACAGGTCGGTGACGAGCCAGGCGCTGGCGACGTCGCGCATGAAGCTGCCGATATTGCCCAGGATGGTGGCGCCCCACAGCACGGCGAACAGCGTGTGCTTGAGGGGGGCCATGCCGCCGACGGCGGCGGGCGGAGGGGGGGTGCGGTTAACGTTGGTCATTGGGGGCGCTCGGTCAAGTCATGCCATGCGACCAGGACCCAGGCCCCGGCCAATCCGAAGTGCTCGTAGAAGGCGTTCATGCTCATGAAGCGCGCGTTGGCGGGCGCTTCCCAGTATCGGTTGGCCATCAATGCCGCCGCCGCGGTGAAACCTGCCAGCGCCAGGGCGCCCAGCCAGCGCAGCCGGCCGCTCAGGACCAGCGCGCTTGCGCCCAGTTCCAGCAGAATAACGGCAGCGGCCGCGAGAGGGGCGGGGTGCAGGCCGAAATGCGCCATTTCCGCCTGGGCGCCGTCAAAGTCCATCAGCTTGACCAGCCCGCCCTGCAGGTAGGCGCCGCATAGCGCCAGCAGGGCAAGCCAATGGACGGTGCGCGAAGTGATTGCTGCGCCGCGTATCGTCATACGGCCCAGCATGCGCAACCCAGCGCGCCCCAAAAGCCCTTCAGGTCCGAAACGGGCAGTCTGCTGGCCCAGGCGCCCGCGTGCTGGTGGCCATGGACGTTGCAGTCGTTCGCGCATGCGCAGGCGGAGGCCGCCTCGCGCAGGGTGGCTTGCAGCGGCTTGCCTTGCGCGTCACCCCAAGCGCCATAACCGCCGAACAGCCGCGTGGGCGACCAGTCCGGCATCGCGGGCGGCGGGGGGGCCTCGTCATGGGCGGCGAATTCACCGGCGCCCCACACCACCTTGCCGCCCACGATCGTGAGCAGGCTTGCGATGTCGGCGATGTCAGATTCCGGGCAGGCGAAAAAGTCGCGGTCGGGCACGATCAAGTCGGCCAACTGCCCCTCGGCGATGCGGCCCTTCTTGCCTTGCTCATTCGAGAACCAGGTGACGTTTTCGGTCCACATCCGCAGCGCGGCATCGCGGTCGAGGCAGTTGCGCTGCGGGGTCAGCCGCAGGCCGCCGACGGTCTTGCCGGTAATCAGCCAGGACAGCGACACCCAGGGGTTGTAGGACGCCACCCGCGTGGCGTCGGTGCCGGCCGACACATTCACGCCTTGCTCCAGCATGCGCTTGACCGGCGGCGTGGCTTCGGCCGCGCCCGCGCCATAGCGTTCGACGAAATACTCGCCCTGGTAGGCCATGCGGTGCTGCACGGCGACGCCGCCGCCCAGCGCCGCGATGCGGTCGATGGAGCGTTCCGAGATCGTTTCGGCGTGGTCGAAAAACCAGTTCAGCCCAGCCAGCGGTATGTCCTGGTTGACGCGTTCGAACACGTCCAGCGCCCGCGAAATCGTTTCATCGTAGGTCGCGTGCAAGCGCCACGGCCAGCGGTTCTGCGCCAAAATGCGCACGACTTCCTCAAGCTCGCCTTCCATTTCGGGGCCCATCTCGGGCCGGGGTTGGCGGAAGTCCTCGAAGTCGGCCGCGGAAAACACCAGCATTTCGCCGGCGCCGTTATGGCGGAAGTAGTCGGTGCCTTGCTTGTATTGCGACGTGGCGGTCCAGTTCAGGAAGTCTTCCTTTTCCTGCTTGGGCTTTTGGGTGAACAGGTTGTAGGCCAGGCGGATCGTCAATTGGCCGGCATCGGCCAGTTGCTGGATGACCTGATAGTCCTCGGGGTAGTTCTGGAAGCCGCCGCCGGCGTCGATGGCGCCGGTGACGCCCAAGCGGTTCAGGTCCCGCATGAAATGACGCGTGGAATTCAGCTGATAGTCGAACGGCAGCTTCGGGCCTTTGGCCAGGGTGGCATAAAGGATCGATGCATTGGGCTTGGCCAGCAGCAGCCCCGTGGGGTTACCAGCCGCGTCGCGCACGATCTCGCCGCCCGGCGGCGCTGGCGTGGCCTTGTCGTAACCCACGGCGCGCAAGGCGGCGGCGTTCAGCAGCGCGCGGTCGTAAAGGTGCAGGATGAACACGGGCGTGTCGGGCGCGGCAGCGTTCAACTCTTCGATGGTCGGCAACCGCTTTTCGGCGAACTGATGTTCGGTGAAGCCGCCCACGACGCGCACCCATTGCGGAGCGGGAGTGATGGCGACCTGCCGGCGCAACATGCCCATGGCGTCCGCCAGGCTTGTCACGCCGTCCCAGCGCAGCTCCATGTTGTAGTTCAGCCCGCCGCGGATGATGTGCAGGTGGTTGTCGATCAGGCCCGGCAGCACGCCGCGCCCGTTCAGGCCGATGACTCGGGTGCCGGGACCTGCCAGCGGCAGGATGTCGGCCGCGGCGCCCACGCGGGTGAAGCGGCCGTTCCGGATGGCGACGGCGTCGGCCGTGGGGTTGGCGGGGTCCAGCGTCGTGAAGCGGCCCTGATGCAGGATCAGGTCGGGTGCGCCGGGGGGCACGGTGTTGGGGGTATCAGCCATTGCGCTTGTCTCCACATGCGTCCGGGGTCGATTGGGCGGGGTTGGCGGGCTTGGGGCAACTGGGCAGCTCGCCGAACATGTGCGGTTTGACCTGCTGGTGCAGCCAGGACGTGCGGGTGGCCTCGTCGGAAAGCAGGCGTTTGACCAGCGGTGGAATCTGTTCGCCCGCCAGGATGCCAAGCAGGCCTACCAGGGCGATCACGGGAGGCGCGGGGGACCGCACATTGAACAGCGCATAAATGATCCCGACCAGCAGGCCGAGCCCCAGTGAAACCAGGTAGACCTTCATCAGCGGACTCCGATCAGCCTTCGTGGGCGTTGAACATGGTCTTGGCGTAGATGATGCCCAGGCCATAGGCGCCGCCGAACTGCTTGGCGATGCCGGTCGTCATGTCGTAGGTATCCGTCCGTGCCCAGTCGCGCTGCATTTCCAGCAGATACTGCAGCGCGGTGATCGGCTGGCCGCCTGCTTGCACGATACGCTCGATGGCGCGGTTGTGGGCCTCCGCGGACACATCTCCGCATGCGTCGGTGATGACGTACACCTCGAAACCCTGGTCCAGCGCGGACAGGGCCGGGCCGACGATGCAGACGCTGGTCCACAGACCGGCCAGCACGATGCGCGTCTTGCCGATGTGGTTGACCTGTTTGATCACCGCGGCGTCTTCCCACGTATTCATGGAAGTGCGGTCCAACAGCGTCTGGCCAGGGAAGGGCGCAACGACTTCGTCGAACATCGGGCCCGAAAAGCTCTTTTTAGCAACGGTCGTGAGGATCGTGGAAGCCCCGAAACCTGCGGCGGCGTGAGCGACCAGCGCGGCGTTGTTGCGCAAGGTAACCGCGTCGATGGAATGCGTGGCGAACGCCATCTGCGACTGGAAGTCGATCATGATGAGCGTGTGGTCCTGGGGGGAAAGCAGCTTGGCGCCGGGCGTGGGGGTAGCGGTAATGGGCATGGTGGACTCCTGCGGATGCCGGGGTGGGAAAACCCCTGCAATGTGCCAGCGTGGCCGCCTGGCGTATTGAACATTTGTCCGCCCGTTTGAAGATTGTGACTGCGCCTGCGCGAATCGGACGCAACCGAAGCCGCCGGGCGGCGGGGGGACGGCGCGACCCGGAATCGGGCCAGGCATGCACCGCATTGGTGCGCGGCGCGCCCCAGCGGGGAGCCAGGCGGTTGCGCACCGGGCCGGCGCAGTCCGATTCCCCCGGGCATTGTCGACAATGCCCCACTGCCTCGTCCTGGCACGCAAGTTGCTTAATTATTTCAACGCGCTATTGCTATTATCAATCGTCGTGCCCGCCGTGCCAGGGGGCGGACGGCCCCGACGTTGTCAGCGTGACTTCGCAGTGTGGAGAGTCTCATGAAGCATCTCATCAAGCACGTGACCCGCTACCGCTATGCTGCCCCGGTGAACTACAGCATCCAGACCCTGCGGCTGACGCCGCGGCGCGACGACCACCAGCATGCGCTGCGATGGCAGATCCAGACGCCCGGCGAGATCCAGCCCCAGGTGGACGCGTACGGCAATGTCATCCACACGCTGACGCTGCACCGCACCCACCGCGAAATCGAAATCCATGCCGTGGGGCAGGTGGACATCCATCCGCTGGCCCAGGGCCATGTGGGCGACGAAGACGAACGCTTGCCCGTCCACATCTACGGCGTGCCCACGGCCTTGACCCAGTGCGACGACGACATCCGGGAATTCTGCCGCCTTGTGGTGCCCCGCGGCATGCAGGCCCCCGAGGACCTGCTGCGGTTAAGCGCCGCCATCCGCGAACGGGTGGCCTACACGCCAGGGCTGAACGATGCGCCGATGACGGCGGCCCAGGTGCTGTCGGCGGGGCGCGGCGGCAGCCAGGACCACACCCATCTTCTGCTGGCTTGCGTGCGCGCCTTCGGCACGCCGGCCCGCTATGTCAGCGGCTATTGGCACATGGCGGGCGATGATGCCGCCAACCACGGCTGGGCGGACGTCTGGCTGGCCCGGCACGGTTGGGTCAGCGTGGACGTCAGCCACGCGTGCTTCGCGTCCGACGGCCATTGCCGGCTGGCGGTGGCGCGCGACTATGAATCGGCCTCGCCCGTGCGATGGCTGCATGGCGCCGCCGCCGCGTTGTCGATGAACGTGTCGGTGCAGGTGCAGACCAGCCACTGAAACATCCGCGTGTTCCCGTAGCAATGCATTGGCCGCGCCGCGGCCGCCCCAGTCCACCCGGAGAAGGCAGTGACGATCCACGTAGCCCTCAAGCACGTTACGCAATACAAATATGACCGCCTTGTGGGCCTGTCGGCGCAAGTGCTGCGCCTGCGGCCCGCGCCGCACAGCCGGACCCCCATCCTGTCGTACTCGCTGACCGTCGAACCGGCGGACCACTTCATCAACTGGCAGCAGGATCCGTTCGCCAACTACCTGGCGCGGCTGAACTTTCCGGGCAAGACGCGCGAGTTCAAGATCACCGTGGATCTGGTCGCCGAGATGGCGGTCTACAACCCGTTCGACTTCTTCCTGGAGCCGGACGCCGAGACCTTTCCCTTCACCTATGACGACGGGCTGGCCCGCGAACTGGCGCCGTACCTGGTGTGCGGCAAGGCCACGCCGCGTTTTGCCGAGTTTCTGTCGCGCGTGGACGTGCGCCCGCAGCGCACCGTGGATTTCCTGGTGGGCCTGAACCAGCAGATCCACCAGGAGATCAACTACCTGATCCGCATGGAGCCGGGCGTGCAGACGCCTGAAGAGACGCTGGCGCGCAATGCCGGGTCGTGCCGCGATTCGGGATGGCTGCTGGTGCAGGCGCTGCGCCATCTGGGGCTGGCGGCGCGCTTCGTGTCGGGCTACCTGATCCAGTTGAAGCCCGACGTGCGGGCGCTTGACGGCCCCAACGGCGCGCAATCGGATTTCACGGACCTGCATGCGTGGTGCGAAGTCTATCTGCCCGGAGCGGGGTGGATCGGCCTGGATCCGACCTCGGGCTTGCTGGCAGGCGAAGGCCACATTCCATTGGCGGCCACGCCTGAACCGGGTAGCGCCGCGCCGGTCACGGGGGCGGTTGATGAGGCCGAGGTGACATTCACGCACACGATGGAAGTGATGCGTGTGTTCGAGTCCCCGCGCGTGACCAAGCCCTATACCGATGCGCAATGGCACGCCATCCGTGACCTGGGCGACAAGATCGACGACCATCTGGACCACATGGACGTGCGCCTGACGATGGGCGGCGAGCCCACTTTCGTGTCCGTGTCGGACCGCGAGGGCGCCGAATGGAATACGGCGGCCCTGGGACCAACCAAGCGCGGCTACGCGCTGGAGCTGTTGAACCGGCTGCGCGCCCGCTATGGCGGCAACGGCTTCCTGCATTTCGGGCAAGGCAAGTGGTACCCCGGCGAACAACTGCCGCGCTGGGCGCTGTCGATCTATTGGCGCACGGACGGGCAGCCCTGCTGGAGCGATCCGGCGCTGTTCGCCGACGAGCGCCAGCGCAGTACATACACCGTGGCGGATGCGCGCCGGTTCATGACAAGGCTGTGCGAGCGGCTGGGCGTGAACGGGCAGCATGTCGTGCCCGGCTACGAGGACGTGTTCTATTACCTGTGGCGCGAACGCCGCCTGCCCGCCAACGTGGATCCCTTCGATTCGCGGCTGGATGACGAGATGGAGCGCACGCGGCTGCGCCGCGTGTTCGAGCAGAAGCTGGACAGCGTGGTGGGTTACGCCTTGCCGATCCAGCCGGGCGAGGGCGGCCCGTGGGTGTCCGGCCCCTGGTTCCTGCGCGACGAGCGCATGTATCTGTTTCCGGGCGACTCGCCGATGGGGTATCGCCTGCCGCTGGATTCGCTGCCATGGGCGGATGAGGCCGACGCCCCGGTAGTGGTGGAGCGCGATCCCTACGAGGGGCGGCGTTCGCTGCCCGGGCCCGCCCAGTTGCTGACGCAGAACGCGCGCGCCCCGGCGCGCCGGGAGCTGGCCGGGACGTTCGACGGCGAAGCGCCCATCGCGAACGGCGCGGGGCATGGCGGACCGGGGGCTGGCCTGCCCGAGGCGCGGCAGCCCGGCAAGTTCGAATCGGCGGCCTGGCTGACGCGCACCGCAATGTGCGTCGAGACGCGCAACGGCGTCTTGTATGTGTTCATGCCGCCATTGCCGCGCCTGGAGGACTACCTGGCGTTGGTTGGCCAGGTTGAGGCCACGGCGGGCGACCTGAACGTGAAGATCGTGATGGAAGGCTATCCGCCGCCGCGCGATCCGCGATTGCAGGTGCTGCAAGTGACGCCCGACCCCGGAGTCATCGAGGTCAACATCCACCCGGCCAGCAACTGGGCCGAACTGGTCGACCACACCGAATTCCTGTACGACGCCGCATTCGAAACCCGGCTGTCCACCGAGAAATTCATGGCGGACGGCCGCCATACCGGCACCGGGGGCGGCAACCACTTCGTGCTGGGCGGCGCCACGCCGGCTGACAGCCCGTTCCTGCGCCGCCCGGACGTGCTCGCCAGCTTGCTGGCGTATTGGGTGAACCATCCCTCGCTGTCCTACTTGTTCTCGGGCCTGTTCATCGGACCGACCAGCCAGGCACCCCGCATCGACGAAGCCCGCAACGACCAGGTGTATGAGCTGGAGCTGGCGTTCCAGGAGATCCACCGGCGCTGCGCGCAGCAGGGCGCGTCGGTCCCGCCCTGGATGATCGACCGGGCCTTGCGCAACATCCTGGTCGATGTGACCGGCAACACCCATCGGTCGGAGTTCTGCATCGACAAGCTGTATTCGCCCGACAGCGCCACCGGGCGGCTGGGGCTGCTGGAGCTGCGCGCCTTCGAAATGCCGCCGCACGCGCGCATGAGCCTGGCGCAGCAACTGCTGCTGCGCGGCCTGATCGCGCACTTCTGGAAGACGCCTTACACCGCGCGCCTGACGCGCTGGGGCACCGAATTGCATGACCGGTTCCTGCTGCCCACTTTCGTGAAAATGGATTTCGAGGACGTGCTGGCCGACCTGAACGAGGCGGGCTATGGCTTCGACCCTGCGTGGTTCGATCCACATTTCGAATTCCGCTTCCCGCTGTTCGGCGACGTGGCGGCGCGCGGTATCCACCTGGAACTGCGCGGGGCGCTGGAGCCCTGGCACGTGATGGGCGAAGAGGGCTCGTCCGCCGGCACGGTGCGCTATGTGGATTCGTCGCTGGAGCGGGTGGAAATCCGGGTATCGGGCTTGAACGGCAACCGCTACGTCGTGACGGTAAACGGCCGCGCGTTGCCGCTACAACCCACCGGCCGGGTCGGCGAGTACGTGGCGGGCGTCCGGTACAAGGCGTGGGCGCCGCCGTCGGCGCTGCATCCCACCATTCCCACGCATGTGCCGCTGACCGTGGATATCGTCGATACCTGGAACCAGCGGTCACTGGGCGGCTGCAAATACCATGTGGCGCACCCGGGCGGGCTGAACCCGGAATCGTTCCCCGTGAATTCCTACGAGGCCGAGAGCCGGCGGCTGGCGCGTTTTGAAAAGACCGGCCATACGCCGGGGCGCATGGATGTCGCGCCCGCCGTGGCCAGCCGGGAATTTCCGTTCTCGTTGGATTTGAGGCACGATTGAGCCTTACCGCATGTTGAACCCCGGCCCACCGGCCGGCGATAAAGCCGCTATGCCGCAATTTCTTTTTCAGACGGATCCGTCGCAGGATGTCGCATCCCTGGCGGTTCATGCGGCATTGCCCGCACGGCCCGGGCATTACGACGAGCTGCGCCACGCTGCCGACGCGTCGGGCGCCACCCGCCTGCGCGAACCCTGGCCCCGTTTTTTTGAGCTACTCGGCACGGGCGGCTTCGCCGACCTGGATCGGCGCGTGGATGGGGTGGCGCGCCAGATCCGCGAAAACGGCATCACCTACAACATCTACGCCGAGGCCAACGGGTCGGCGCGGCCCTGGTCGCTGGATCTGTTGCCTTTCGTCATCAACGACACGGACTGGGCCACGATCGAACAGGGCTTGTGCCAGCGGGCCACCTTGCTGAACCGGCTGCTGGCCGACGCCTACGGGCCGCAGGCGCTGCTGGCCGACAGGCTGATCCCGCCCGCGCTGGTGCTGGGGCATCCCGGCTATCTGCGCCCGCTGCGCGGGTACGCGCCGCCGGGGGACACGTTCCTCCACATTGCCGCCTTCGACCTGGCGCGGGCCAGCGACGGTGGCTGGTGGGTCGTGTCGCAGCGCACCCAGGCCCCGTCCGGGCTGGGGTACCTGCTGGAAAACCGGCTGACCATCTCGGGTATGTTCCCCGAGGCGTTCAAGGAACTGCGGGTGCAGCATCTGGCCACCAGCTACCGGCGGCTGATGGACATGCTGTACAAGCTCAGCCCTGGCGGACTGTCCGCGCAGACGCCGCCGCGCATCGTGCTGCTGACGCCGGGGCCCTACAACGAGACCTACTTCGAACAGACCTATCTGGCGCGCTACCTGGGGGTGACCCTGGTGGAAGGCGGCGACCTGGTCGTGCGCGACAAGCTGCTGTACCTGAAGACGCTGCACGGCCTGGAACGCGTGCATGCGGTGCTGCGCCGGCTGGACGACGATTTCTGCGACCCGCTGGAGCTGCGCTCGGATTCAACGCTGGGCGTGCCCGGCCTGTTGCAGGTGATGCGCGCGGGCAATGTGCTGGTGGCGAATTCGCTGGGGACGAGCTTCCTGGAGTCGCCCGCCATCAATGGCTTCTTGCCGGCCATCAGCCGCCGCCTGCTGGATGCGGACCTGTTGTTGCCGTCGCTGCCGTCCTGGTGGTGCGGCGAGGCCGCGGCGCGCGAACAGGTGCTGGCGAATCTGCCGGGAGCCGTGGTCAAGTCCACGTATCCCAGCAATCTGCGCGGCGGGTTCGAACCAGTGATCGGCGGTGCGGTATCGCCGTCCGAGCGCGACGCGCTGCAGGCGCGCATTGCCGCCAACCCCGATGCCTACACCATCCAGGAATACCTGCCGCTCTCCCAGGCGCCCAGCTGGATCGCCGGGCATATCGTGCCGCGCGCCGCCATGCTGCGCGTATTCGTCATCGCCGACGGCGAGGGCGGCTGGAACGTGCTGCCGGGCGGGTTGACCCGCATCGCCAGCCGCGAACAGCAGATCGTGTCGATGCAACGCGGCGGCAGCAGCATGGATACCTGGGTCACGACCCGGGGCGCGGTCGATACGTTCTCGATGCTGCCCGCGCAATTGCGGCCCGAAGACCTGGTGCGGGCGCATCGCCCGGTGTCCAGCCGGGCGGCCGAGAACCTGTTCTGGATGGGGCGCTACACCGAGCGCGCCGAAAACGACGTGCGGTTGGCCAACGTGGCGCTGACCTGGCTGAATAGCGATGAGGACAATGCGGGTGAACTGTTCTCCGCCGTCGCTGCGCTGTGCCGGCGCAGCGGCCTCGCGCCGCCCGCGCCGACCTTGTCCGTGCGCATGTTCGAATCCACGCTGATCGCGGAACTGGCGGGCGAAGACGCCCAGGGCGGCGTGTCGCGCAATCTGGGCGCGCTGGCGTTTGCGGCCGGGCAGATCCGCGACCGGCTGTCGCCAGACCACTGGCGGCTGGTGGTGAGCGCAAACGACCTGTTCCGGCGCATGGCGTCGGGCGGCAAGGAGCGCGACGCCGATGCCCCGGCGACCGCGCCGGACGTGCTGCGGGCGCTGAAGAATCTGGGCATGCAGCTGTCGGCCATTACCGGTTCGCAGACCGACCGCATGACGCGAGACGACGGTTGGCGGCTGCTGACCATCGGGCGGCAGATCGAACGGCTGTCGGCCATGGCCGGCCTGTTGGGCGAACTGTTCCGCCGCAATGCGGTGCTGGGCGACAGCGGGTTCAATATCCTGCTGGACCTGTTCGACAGCAAGATCACGTATCGCGCCTACTATCCCGGCCGCCAGGAAGTGCCGGCGCTGTTGAACCTGCTGGTGCAAGAGCCCGCCAACCCGCGCGCCATCGCCTGTGTGCTGAGCGCGCTGCGCAAAGAGGTGGCACGCTTGCCCGGCACCGTGGCCGGCCCCGCCACGGACCTGTTGGCGCTGCTGCCCTCGGAAGACGCGAGGCCGTCGCTGGCGGCGTTGTGCCAGCAGACGCAGGGCCTGTATGCCGGCGTGCTGGCACTGTGTGAAACACTGGATGGCGCGGCCAGCGCGCTGTCCAACGAGATCAGCCGGCGCTATTTCAGCCATGCGGCCGGCTATGGCCAGACGCTATCGGCGTAACCCCCCCGCAACCAATCGGCCCTGTCCGCCACTCCCGCCCGCCGCCGCCATGACCTTGCCGACCTCTGTTCCCTGCCTTCATCCCGTATCTGCTGCGGGCGTGACCTTGGGCGTTGACCATGAAACTGCCTACCGCTACGACTCGCCGGTGGAACTGGCGCACCATTTGGGCTATCTGCGCCCGTGGGCCGACGCCTGCCAGGTGGTGGAGGACTACGCGCTGACCGTCACGCCCGAGCCGTCCGATTTCAGTGAAACCATCGACGGGTTCGGCAATAGCCGCTGCATGTTCGCGTTGGTCGCGCCGCATGAATCGTTGACGGTGCGGGCGACCAGCCGCGTCACCGTCCATGCCCGTTTCGACGGCCTGGATCCGGCGGCGGGGTTGTCCTGGGAGGCCGCGGCAGAGCGCCTGCGCTACGACCCCGCCGTGCCGTTCGCGCCCGAGGTCGAATTCACGTTCCCGTCTACCTATGTGCCGCTGCACGTGGAGCTTCGGGAATACGCCTTGCTGTCGTTCACCCCGGGCAGGCCGGTGGCCGAGGCCGCGATCGACCTGATGCATCGCATCCACGCCGACTTCAGCTACCAGCCGGCGCATACGCAGGTGTCCACGCCCGTTCTGCAGACGTTTCAGGAACGGGTGGGCGTGTGCCAGGATTTCGCACATGTGATGATCGGCTGCCTGCGGGCGATCGGGTTGCCGGCGCGCTACGTCAGCGGCTACTTGATGTCGCAGCCGCCGCCGGGACAGCCCAGGTTGATCGGGGCGGACGCCTCGCACGCCTGGGTCTCGGTGCATTGCGCCGGCGTGCCGGCGCATGCGGGATGGGTGGATCTGGACCCCACCAACGACGTGGTGCCGGGCACGGCGCACGTCATCCTGGCCTATGGCCGGGACTATGGCGACGTCACGCCCTTGCGCGGCGTGATACGGGGTGGGGGCCACGAACTGGATGTACGGGTGACGGTCGCGCCTATCGACGAATTTCCTACGAGGACGGACGCATGAGTTATTTCTTCGACGCGATCAACCGCCAGCTGCGCGCCCCGAAACGCCAGCGCGTGCGGCACGCCCGCGCGAAGGCATTCCAATGCGTATGTGGCCAGCCGATTTTTTTTTCCAACACCGAATGCCTGAACTGCCACCGGCAACTGGGCTTCGACCCCAAGCGCGGCCATGTGCTGGCCCTGGACGAAGGGACTACGCCGGGCTCGTGGCGGGAATCGGGCAGGGCACGCGGCAAGACTTACAAACGCTGCGCGAATTTCACCCTGCCGGCCCTGTGCAATTGGCTGTTGCCGGCGCATTCGCCCGATACGCTGTGCACCGCGTGCAGCTTGAACCGCACGATCCCGGACCTGTCCGTGCCGGAAAACGGCCCGCTGTGGTTCAAGGTGGAAGCCGCCAAGCGCCAGATGATCGCGCAGTTGATGACCCTGGGCCTGCCCATCCTCCGTTCCCAGGAACCTGAGGACGGCGGCCTGGCCTTCGATCTGCTGGCGCCCGGTGCCGATGGCGCGCCGCTGTTGACGGGCCATGCGAAGGGCCTGATCACCATCAACGTGCTGGAGGCCGACGACGCCTACCGCGTGAAGGTGCGCGAAGACATGCGGGAGCCGTACCGGACCTTGCTGGGCCATTTCCGCCACGAGATCGGTCACTACTACTGGGATCAGCTGATTGCGGGCAGCCCGTGGCTGGAGCCGTTCCGCCAGGTGTTCGGCGACGAACAGGCCGATTACGCGCAGGCCCTGCAACGCAACTATGAACAGGGGCCGCCCGCGGATTGGGACGTGCATTTCATCAGCACCTATGCGTCCTGCCACCCGTGGGAAGACTGGGCGGAAACCTGGGCGCACTACCTGCACATGATGGATACGCTGGATACCGCCATCAGCTTCGGTGTCACGCGGATGGCCGTCGAGCAGTCCTACGAGCCATTCACCACTGCGTCGCTCTATGACCCGCAAGATCCCGACGGACAGGCCTTCCTGGATCTACTCAATGCCTGGGTGGCACTGACCGGCGTGTTGAACGAGCTGTCGCGCAGCATGGGGCAACGGGACTTCTACCCCTTTGTGCTGCCGACCGCGGTGGTCGGCAAGCTGCAATTCGTGCATCAGGTGGTCAAGGGGGCGTCCACCAGCCTCATTGCGCCGCGATAAGGCTCTGCCGCCGTCATCTGCGCCAGCACTTCCCGTAACATCGCTTGCACAATCTTCACGGCCTGCGTCATGGGGCGACTGGACGCGGTGGCGAGCATCAGGCGGGTGGACAGGCCCGGATGCGTGATGCGGCGGGCGATCAGCTGGCCGGCGGCGACTTCCTTGATGACCGCGGGCAGGCCCAGCACGGTATGGGCCAGGCCTTCGGCCACGATCTCCTTCATCAGCTCCAGCGCGTCGATTTCAAACGCCACGGTAAGCGGCATGTCCGCCTGCGTGGCGGCATGCTCCAGCGTGCGGCGCAGGCCATGGTTGCGCGTGGGCAGCACCAGCGGCAGGTCGCGCAATTGGTCGAATTCGATGGACGCCATGGCGCGCGCGGCGGGCGACAGGTTCTGCGGCGGCGACACGAGTGCCAGGTCCAGTTCGGCCAGCGGGTCCACCGCGATATGCTGCGAACGCCGCGCGTCGTGCAGCACGGCGATATCCACGCGGGCGTTGGTCAGCCATTCGTGCACATAACCGCTGTAACCGGTGATGATGTTCAACTGGATGCGCGGGTGCCGCTTCCAGACTTCGGCCACCAGGCGCGTGCCGACCATGTGGCACAGCGTCGGCGTCAGGCCCAGCGTGACCTGGCCGGACGGCGACTTCTGGTCGTTGTGGAATTCGGTGACCACGTGGTCCATCTGCCGCAACAGCGGCCGCAGCCGGTCCAGCAGCTTTTCGCCGTCGGGCGTCAGCGACACGCCGCGGCCGTTGCGATAGAGCAGGGCGCAGCCGCATTCGTCTTCCAGCTTCCTGACCTGCCGGCCCAGCGCCGATTGGGCGATGCCCAGCACGGAAGCCGCTTTTGAAAAGCTGCCCTGATCGGCGACGTGGATCAGGTTTTCGATCTTGCGTAGGTCCATCCCGGGTCTGCGGGCGGGGGCGCGCCGCTGTCTCTAGTGTGCGTTTCTTGTATATCTGATTGCCAGAGTATGCCTAGTCGGCCCCGCCTTGCCAATCTAGAATTTCCGGGAGTCGACCCAGACTTCCAACCCTGAATCCAGACGCCGCCCATGACCGTATCCGCCGAATCGAACACGTCCTCCCACGCCTTGCTGAAGGTGTTCGCCGCCAATGGCATCGACCGCGTTTTCGTGGTGCCGGGCGAAAGTTATCTGGGGGTGCTGGACGCCTTGCATGATTTTCCCGGGATCGATGTGGTGACATGCCGCCACGAGAGTGGCGCGGCGTTCATGGCGGGCGCCGATGCGCGGCTGACCGGGCGGCCGGGCGTGGCGATGGTGTCGCGCGGGCCGGGCGCGACCAATGCGTCCATCGGCGTGCACGCCGCGCAGCAGGACGGCGTGCCGATGATCCTGCTGATCGGCCAGGTGCCGAAGCAGGACGTGCGCAAGGAAGCGTTCCAGGAGATCGACTATCAGAAGATGTTCGGATCGATGGCCAAATGGGTGGGCGAGGTGTCCACGCCCGAGGACCTGGCGGCGGCGGCCTTCAAGGCGATCCGTGTCGCGATGTCGGGCACGCCGGGCCCGGTGGTGCTGGTGGTGCCGGAAGACGTGCAGCAGGCCGCCGTGCCGCAACCCGTCTGGGTCGCTGCGCCCGAGAGCGCCGCGCAGCCGGCCCCCGGCACGCTGGAGCGCATCCACGGACTGTTGGCGCAGGCACGCCGGCCCTTGATCATCGCGGGTGGCGCGTTCAACCGGCCCGACGGGCGCTGTGCGTTGCGACGGCTGGCCGAACGGCATACGGTGCCGGTGGCGGTGTCGTTTCGCCAGCACGACCTTTTTCCCAACACCCACGCGCTATACGCCGGCGACCTGGATCTGGTGACGCCTGCTGCGCAGGTCGCCGCGTTCGATTCCAGCGATTTGATCCTGGCTCTGGGTACGCGCCTGGGCGATATCACGACCCAGGGCTATACATTCCCGGCGCACCCCAAGCCGGCGCAGGCGCTGGTGCATTGCTATCCCGACCCGCACATCGTGAACCAGCATTTCGCCGCGGATGTCGGGTTGGTGGCGGATCCGGCGGCGACTGCCCACGCCCTGGCGAACCTGCCGGCAACGGGGCAGGGCCTGGGGCGAGACGACTGGGCGGCCTCGTTGCGGGCCATCCAGCAGCGGACTGCCGCCTGGCCGGACCCCGTTGCGGCCGACGGCGTGCCGTTTGTGTCGGTGGTGCGGGCGCTGGCGCGGCGGGCGCCCAATGATGTGGCCGTCTGCCTGGATGCGGGCACCTTTGCGGCGCCCGTGTACCGGCATTTCCCCTTCGTCTATCCGCAGCGGTTGATGGCATCGCAGTCCGGCGCCATGGGTTACGGCACGCCGGCGGCGGTCGCGACCCAACTGCGCCACCCCGACCGCAAGGTCGTATGCCTGGTGGGCGACGGCGGTTTCATGATGACGGGCAACGAAATGGCGGCCGCGGCTGAGCGGGGCCTGCCGATCCTGTTCATCGTATCGAACAACAATTGCTACGGGTCGATCCGCCTGCATCAGGCGCGCACCTATCCTGGCCGTTACGTGGGCACAAACCTGTCCAGCCCTGACCTCACGATGATGGCGCGCGCCTTTGGCATGCAGGCCGAGTATCTGACGCGCGCGGATCAATTGGACGCCGCGATTGCGCGCGGCCTGGCGTCCGATCGCCCTTACTTCCTGGAAGTGCGGACCAGCCTGGCGGCCATCCTGCCGGCCGGCGCCAGCCATGCTGCCGGCGTGGACCTGTTGCCGCGAGGCGAGTAGGCGGGGTGTCGCTACCTTGCGGCGAGCCGGCGCGCGTGGCGGGCGCCGGTCAGTCCCGGTAGCCGGGGTCCTTGCGGTCCATCAGGCGCAGCATGGCGGGCCATTCCAGTTCACCGAAGGGACGACGGGTGGTCGGCTGGTACAGGTGCCAGGTTTTTTCGATGACCGCCGGCGGCGGCAGGCAAAGCTCCCGGTTGGCGCTCAGGGCGTCCACCTGTGCCTTGCAGGCCATCTCCAGCCAGTACAGGGTGTTGAACGCCTGGGCGATGGTGGGCCCCACGGCCAGCAGGCCATGGTTGCGCAGGATCATCGCGTCGGAGGCGCCCAGGTCCGCCACCAGCCGTTCGCGCTCGTCCAGGTCGATGGCCACGCTTTCGTAGCCGTGATACGGGATCTTGGCAAAGCGCATGGCGGTCTGGGTCAGCGGCAGCAGCCCGCACTCCAAGGCCGATACCGCCATGCCGGCGCGGGTGTGCGTGTGGATCACGCACCCCACGTCGTGCCGGGCGCCATGCACCGCGCTGTGGATCACGTAGCCTGCGGCGTTGATGCCGTATCCCGTGGTCGATGGGTCCAGGATATTGCCGGCCAGGTCGATCTTGACCAGGCTGGACGCGGTGATCTCGTCGTACATCATGCCGTACGGATTGATCAGCAGGTGATCCTCGGTGCCGGGGATGCGCGCGGTGATGTGGTTGTAGATCAGGTCGCTCATCCCGAAGTGCGATACCAATCGGTAGCAAGCGGCCAGTTGGATGCGGGTGTCCCGTTCCTGCGGGCTCATGTCGGCGCTAGCGTGCATGGTCGTCGTGTCCTGTTCAGTCGGTGGCTTTGACATTGAATTCGCTGACGATGGCGCCCCACGAGTCGTATTCGGACTTCATCATGGCGCCGAAGGCGGCGGGCGTGGGCGTGGTGCGCACCTGGGCGCCCAGGTCGCCCAGCTTGTCGCGCACGGCCGTGTCGGCCAGCACGGCGTTCATCTCGCGGGCCAGGCGGTCCTGGATGGCGGGCGGGATGCCGGCGGGCGCGATCAGGCCCAGCCAGGCGCCCATGTCGAACCCCGGGAAGCCCTGTTCGGCCACGGTCGGCACGTCGGGCAGCATCGCGACGCGCTCCGGCGTGCTGACCGCCAGGGCTTTGAGCCGCCCCGACTTCACCATGGCCAACGAGGACACCATCGTGTCGAAAGTCGCGGTGGTGCGTCCGCCGACGATGTCGGTCTGCCCCTGGCTGCTGCCCTTGTAGGGCACGTGAACCATGGTGGCGCCCGCCTTGGACAGCAGCACCGCCGTCACCAGATGGCTGGTCGTGCCGATGCCGGTGGTGGCGTAGGTCAGCTGATCGGGTTTGGCCTTCGCCGCGGCCAGGAACCCCTTCAAGTCCCGGGCGGGGTTGTTGGGGCTGACGACGAACAGGTACGGCAGCCACGTGATCAGGCCGATGGGCGCGAAATCCTTGCGCGCGTCGTAGTTCAGGTTGCGATAAACGTGCGGGTTGATCGCCTGGGGCGCCGAGGCGCCGATCATCAGCGTGTACCCGTCTGGCTTGGCACGGGCGCCCAGGCCCGCGGCGATCGAGCCGCCCGCGCCCGGCTTGTTTTCAACGATGAACTGCTGGCCCATGCGCTGCGCCAGCCGCTCGCTCAGCATCCGGGCGACGGTGTCGGTGGCGGTGCCGGGCGGGAAGCCAACCAGGATGGTGACCGGTTTGGCGGGATAGGGGGCGTCCTGGGCCTGGGCCGTGGTGCTGGCGGCCCACAGCGGGGCGGCCGTCGCCAGCGCCAACGCCGCGGCCAGCGTGCGACGGCGAGCAAGGGCAAAGGCAAGGACGGGGGGATTGCGCATGGTTGTCTCCTGTCATGTTTTTCATGGCGGGAGCGCGCTGGCGCCGGCCCGCATCGGGGCCGGCTCCTCATCCCGCCCCGATGTGTCCAAGGTGGCACAAGGGGCAAGCGGGTTCAATGGCCCGGGCGGCCAAGCAGATAGCGCGAAACGGCATGGGCGGGCCAGGCCGGGCGCCTGCGCCCCGGCTGGCTCGCGCCCCGGCGGGGCGGCGTTACACGGCCAGACTGATCCAGGTGGTCTTCAGGTCCGAGTACTTGTCCAGCGCGTGCAGGGACTTGTCGCGGCCGAAGCCCGACTGCTTGACGCCGCCGAAAGGCACCGTGATATCGCCGTCGGCGTAGCAGTTGATCCAGACCAGGCCCGCGCGCAGGCGGCGCGACAGCCGGTGCGCGCGCGACAGGTTCGATGTCCACAGGCCGGCGCCCAATCCATAGACCGAATCGTTGGCCAGGCGGACGGCGTCCTCCTCGGTAGCGAAGCGCTGGGCCGCGAGCACGGGGCCGAAGATCTCTTCACGCACCAGGGGGGAGTCCTGGTTGGCGCAATCGAAGATGGTGGGTTCGATGTAGTAGCCGCCCGTGGCGGTGCGGGCCTGGTTGCCGCCCATCCGCAGGCTGGCGCCGTCGGCCCGGCCGGCCGCGATGCGCGCCAGCACGCCTTGCATCTGGCGTTCGTCGACCATTGCGCCCATGGCGGTGGCGGGATCCAGCGGGTCGCCGGGCTGCAGACCGGCGGCGTAGGCGGCCACCTTGTCCATGAAGGCGTCGTAAATGCCATCCTGCACGTATAGGCGTGATCCCGCGATGCAGACTTCGCCCTGGTTCGAAAAGATGCCCAGCGCCGCGGCCTGGGCCGCGCGGTCCAGGTCGGGGCAGTCGTCGAACACGATGTGGGGCGACTTGCCGCCGCATTCCAGCCACACGCGCTTCAGGTTCGATTCGCCGGCGTACGTCATGAACCGCTTGCCCGTGACGGTGGATCCCGTAAAGGCCACGCAATCCACGTCCGGATGCAGGCCCAGCGCCTGCCCGGCCACCGCGCCCAAGCCGGGCACGACGCTGAAGACGCCCGCGGGGATGCCGGCTTCCGCGGCCAGGGCCGCCAACCGGAGGGACGACAACGAGGCCTGTTCGGCCGGCTTCAGGATGACGCTATTGCCGGCGGCCAGCGCGGGCGCGACCTTCCAGGCGGCCATCATCAACGGGTAGTTCCACGGCACCACGGCCGCCACCACGCCTAGCGGTTCGCGGGTGATAGTGGCCAGCGCGTCGGGGCCGGTCGGCGCGATCTCGTCGTAGATCTTGTCGATGGCCTCGGCGTACCAGGCATAGCAGCGCGCTGTCTCGGGCACGTCGAAGGCCAGCGCGTCGCGGATGGGCTTGCCCATGTCCAGCGTTTCCAGCAGCGCAAGTTCTTCGGTGTGCTGGCCGATCAGGGCGGCCAGCCGCAGCAGGCGTTCCTTGCGCTGGCGCGGTGCCAGCCCGCTCCAGACGCCGGCTTCGAAGGCGCGGCGCGCGGCCTCGACGGCGCGGTCCACGTCGGCCTGGCCGCAGGCGGCCACGTCGGCCAGCTTGCGGCCGTCGATGGGGCTGGACGCCGGGAACGTCGCGCCGTCGGCGGCGTTGCAATAGGCGCCGTCGATGTAGGCCTGTCCATTGAAGCGAAGTTCGGCGGCACGGGCGTGCCAGTAGGCGGAATCGTGGTGGCTCATGCTTGCTCTCCAGGAGGGTTGGCGCGCGCGACCATGGCGTCCAGCAGCACGTTGCAGCCGGCTTCCAGGTCGTTGGGCTTGGCGTCTTCGATTTCGTTGTGGCTGACTCCGTCCTTGCACGGCACGAAGATCATGGCGGTGGGGGTGACGCTGGCCATATAGACGGCGTCGTGGCCGGCGCCCGTCACGATGTCCATGGCGGCCAGGCCGCGGCGCACGGCGCCGTCACGGACCTTACCGATCAGGTCCGGATCGAACGGGGTCGGCGGGAAGTACTGCACCTGCTTGACCTCCACTGTCACCCCGTGGCGCTCGGCCACGTCCGTGCAGGCGGCCAGCCAGCTCGCGTCCATCTGCGTCAGCGTGGCTTCGTCTTGATGGCGCAGGTCCACGGTGAAGCGCACCTGGCCGGGGATGACGTTGCGTGAACCGGGGTGCGCGTGGATCTCGCCGACGGTGCCGCGACCATTGGGCTGATTGTCGTTGGCGATGCCGACGACGGCTTGCAGCAGGAATGTGGCGGCGTACAGGGCATCCTTGCGAATGGGCATCGGGGTCGGGCCGGCGTGCATTTCCATGCCGGTCACGACCACGTCATACCAGCGCACGCCCAGCGATCCGGTCACGACACCGACCACTTTTTCTTCGTGTTCCAGGATCGGGCCTTGTTCGATGTGCGCCTCGAAATAGGCGCCTACCGGGCGACCGCCCACGACATCCGGGCCGGCGTAGCCGATGGCGGCCAGCTCGTCGGCGACCGACTTGCCGTCGTGGTCGCGGGCGTTCAGGGCGGTTTCCAGCGGGAACTTTCCGGCGAAGACGCCGGAGCCCATCATCACGGGCAGGAAGCGCGACCCTTCCTCGTTGGTCCAGATGGCCACTTCCAGCGGCGCCTCGGTGACGACGCCATGGTCATTCAGGGTCCGCATGACCTCCAGCCCGGCCAGCACGCCGTAGCAGCCGTCGAACTTGCCGCCGGTGGGCTGGGTGTCGATGTGGCTGCCGGTCATGACGGGCGGCAAGCCGTTGTCCCGGCCGGCGCGGCGCGCGAAGATGTTGCCGATCTGGTCCACGCGCAGGGTCATGCCCGCCTCACGCATCCAGCCGGTGACCAGGTCGCGCCCCTGGCCGTCCAGCGCGGTCAGCGCCAGCCGGCAGTTGCCGCCCTTGGGGGTGGCGCCGATCTGCGCCAGATCCATCAGCGACTGCCACAGCCGCTGCCCATTGATTGAAATCGTCGTTGTCGTCATCGTCATCAGTCCTGGTTCAGTGCCCGCTGCGGGCGATACGGGCCTGGGCGGCCTCTCGGATGCCCATCAGCGTTTCGCCCGGTGCGATGCCGTCGGCGTCGTAGCGGATCTCAAGCAGCGCGGGCATGCTGTGTTCTTGCGTAAACGCCAGCGCGCGCTCGAAGGCCGGTCCGAAATCCGCTGTGTGTTCAACCGCCTCGCCGTAGCCGCCGTAGCCCCGGATGATCTGCGTGAAGTCGGGGTTCTGAAAGCCCAGGGCGATCGTCCGGGCCGGGAATTCGCGCTCCTGGTGCGCGCGGATGGTGCCCCAGATGCCGTTGTTGAACACCAGCACCACCACGCCCAGCTTGTACTGCAGGGCCACGCCCAGTTCCTGCATGTTCATCTGGAAGCAGCCGTCGCCCGCATAGCAGACGACGGTGCGCTGGCGGTCTTCCAGTTTGGCCGAAATGGCGGCGGGCAAGCCGTAGCCCATCGATCCGACCGTGGGGGTCAGGCTGGTGCCCGGGCCGGTGTAACGGCGATAGCGGTGGGGGTACAGCGCATAGTTGCCCGCGCCTACGGTGATGCAGGCGTCGGGCGGAACGTGCGCGTCGACGTAAGCCGCGGCCGCGTCCAGGCTCATGGGGCCGGGCGAGGGCAGCGGCGCGAGGCTGTCGACCAGTTCTTGATGCGCGGCGCGAACGGCGTCGCCGCGCGGCGTGGCGTGGGCGGGGACCAGCGCGGCGACGCTGGCGGCAAAGCTGGCCACGTCGGCCACGATGGCCTGCGTGGGCGAGAAGACGCGGCCCAGCTCGGCGGCGTCGGGGTAGACGTGGACAAGCCTCTGGCGTGGCAGCGGGCTTTCGATGACGGTATAGCCTTCGGTCGTCGCCTCGCCCAGGCGCGTGCCCACGGCCAAGACCAGGTCGGCGTCGCGCAGCCGTTGGCGCAGCGAAGGCGTCATGGCCCAGCCCACGTGGCCGGCGGCGTTGGGGTGGCGCTGGTCAAAGCACTCCAGGCGGCGCCAGGCGGTGCCCACCGGCAGTTCGAAACGCTCGGCAAAGCCGGCGATCTGGTCGATGGCGGTCTGATGCCAGCCGTTGCCGCCCAACAGCAGGAAGGGACGTTCGGCCGCGTCCAGCAGTTGCGTCATGCGCGCCAGATCGGCGGCGCCGGGGTGGCTGTGCATGCGCGGATAGCGCGGCAGGTCGGCGACGCGCGCGGTGCCCCACAAGGTGTCCTCGGGCAGCGCCAGCACGACCGGACCGGGGCGGCCGCTGGTGGCGACCGCGAACGCGCGGGAAATGTACTCGGGGATGCGGTCGGTGCGGTCGATTTGCGCGACCCACTTGGCCATCTGGCCGAACATGCGGCGGTAGTCGATTTCCTGGAAGGCTTCGCGCTCCATGAAATCGTTGCCGACCTGGCCGACGAACAGGATCATCGGCGTGGAGTCCTGGTAGGCGGTGTGCACGCCGATGCTGGCGTTGGTGGCGCCCGGGCCGCGCGTCACAAAGCAGATGCCGGGCTCGCCGGTCAGCTTGCCGTAGGCCTCGGCCATATAGGCCGCGCCGCTTTCCTGGCGGCAGACGATCGGCTCGATGGCATCGGTGTGCTCGTTCAGCGCATCGATGCAGGGCAGATAGCTTTCACCGGGAATCATGAATACGCGGCGCGCGCCATGGATGCGCAATTGCTGCATCAAGATCTGACCGCCATTGCGTTCGGGTAATGCGGCTGACGTCATGCGGAGTCTCCTTGTTGCGGGACGGCCTGCGCACGGCGCTCGGCGGCCCATCGTTCGAATTGGTCATGGCGCGCCAGCAGGCGGCGCGCGGTGTTGTAAACGGGGGGATCGATGCGTTCGGCATCGTGGCGCCCGGCACGCTGGGCCTCGAAACGGGCCACGCAGTCGCGGGCGGCGTCGATCTCGCCGGCGGCAGGCGTGAACACCGCATGGATCAGCGGAATCTGTTCGGCCACGGTCGCGCACTTGGACTTCAAGCCCAGGCGGCGCGCCCAGCGCAGGTCGGCTTCCAGCGCGGGCAGGTCGCGGTAATTGAACGGGCAGTCGATCGGGACGCAGCCGGCGGCCGTGCAGTCCACCAGGAAGCGGGCGCGCACGGCGTGCAGTTCGATCCCGTCCTTGCCGCGCTCGGCGCCCAGGCTGGCGGTCAGGTCTTCGGCCGCCAACAGGCAGGCGGACACGCGCGGGCTGGCGGTCAGGATGTCATAGGCGCGCACCAGGCCCAACGCCGATTCCAGCGTGGGCACGATTTCGGTGCGGCCGGGCGGCAGACCCAGTTCGGTCTCAAGGGCCGTGATGGCCTGGTCCAGCGCCACGATCTGGGTGGCGCTTTCCGTATGCGGCAGGAACACCGCGTCCGGCGCGCCGGGCATCACGCCGCGCAGGTCGGCCAGGCCGTCGTCTTCCAGCTTGTTGATGCGCACGGCGGCTACCACGCCCTGGGCGCGGCAGTCGGCGAACAGCGCGGCGATGCGCGGGCGCGCCGCCGGCCGTTCCGCCTTCGCGGTGAATTCTTCCAGATCGGCCACCAGCGCATCGGCGCCGCTGGCCAGGCCCGAGGCCTGGGCGGTCGCGTCAAGACCCGGCACGAACATCCAGCTGCGGCGCAGCGCCGCGGGTCGGCGGAAATAGGCAGATTGGGTCATTGCACGTGCCTCGGCAGGAACAGCACCAGTTCAGGAATAAAGGTCAGCAGCAGCATGACGGCGGTCATCGCCAGCATCATCCACGACAGCGGGCGAAGCGTCTGCATCATGTTGATGCCGCCGATCTTGCACGCGGCCATCAGGTCGACGCCGACCGGCGGCGTGTTGGCGCCGATGGCCATGTTGATGGACAGCAGAATGCCGAAATGCACCGGGTCGATGTTGTAGTGAGCCAGCACCGGCATGACGACCGGGGCCACGATGATGATGACTGGAATCGCTTCCATGAACGTGCCCAGCAACAGCAGGACCACCGTCAGCACCAGCAGTACGGCCGTCTTGCTATCGGTCCATTCCACCAGCAGGGTGGACAGCGCCTGCGGCACCTGTTCGGCCACCAACACCCAGGCAAACAGGCCCGAGGCGCCAATGAGCAGCAGAATGGATGCACTGCTTTCGCCCGTGGACTTCAGGTTGTCCCACAGCGACTTCAGACTGAGTGTGCGGTACCAGAAAAGGCCGATCAGCAGGGCGTAGACGATGGCGCTGGAGGCCGCTTCGGTCGCCGTGAAGATGCCGAAGCGGATGCCGCCGATGATCAGCACCGGCACCATCAGCGCAGGCAGGGCGTCGATGGCGGAGGCGCGCAGCTCGCCCCACGAGAACGGCTGGCCGCCGGCCCAGTTGTGCTTGCGCGATTGCCAGATGGCCACGCCGATCAGCGACACGCCCAGCAGAATGCCGGGGATGATGCCGGCCACGAACAGTTTGCCCACCGAGGTGTCGGTGATGGTGCCGTAGACGATCAGCACGATGCTGGGCGGGATGATGGTGGACGTGGCGCCGGCGCTGCCGACCAGCGCGCAGGAAAAGCCCTTGTCGTAGCCACTGCGCGCCATTGCCGGCAGCAACAGGCTGCCGATGGCCACCACGTCGGCCACGCCGGAGCCGGATAGCGCGCCGAACATCAGGCAGGCCAGCACCGCCACGACCGCCAGTCCGCCCTTGATATCGCCGACGATGGCGGCGCACAGGCGCACGATGCGCTGGGTCAGGCCCGCGCTGTTCATCAGCTGGGCGGCCAGGATGAAGAGCGGGATCGCCAGCAGCGTGAAGCTGTCCAATCCCACGACGTACTGCTGCGCCGCCACCATCAAGGGCGCGGCGTCGTAGACCGCCAGATAGGCCAGGCATGACAGCACCAGGCCGAAAGCAATGGGCATGTCGATCAGCACCGTGATCGTGAACACGCCCATCAGGAAGAGAGCACCCGAAGACATCTTGTTAATCCTTTGCCGCGGCGGGAGCCGGCGAGAACAGTTGCGCCAGATGCACCACCACGGTGACGGCGCACGCGAACGGCAATGCCAGGTAGACGGTGCCGGCCGACACGTCCAGCGCGGGCAGCGTCTGGTCCATCGTCAGCTCGGCCAGTTGCCAGCCGGCATAGCCCAGCGCCACCAGCCCCACGATGACCAGCACCTGGTTGATGCGTTCGAACACGTTCAGCGCGCGCGGGCTGCGCACCACGAAGGGCAGCAGGCCGGCCATCAGGTGCGACCGCTCGTAGCTGCAGGCGACCCCGCCGATAAAGGCGGACCACACCAGTACCAGGCGTGGCAATTCCTCGGCCCAATGGGGCGTGGTGTGCGTGACGAAGCGGGCGAACACCACGTAGGTGATCAGGATCGCCAGCAAGGCCACCGCCAGGGCGGCGAAGGCCTTGCTGATGCCCGACAGGATGGCGGACAGTCGATTCAGCATTACGGGGCCTCGCGGTACTTCTGCACGATGGCCATCAGCTCGGGGCCGTAGGTGACCGAATAGGTCTTCCACACGGGTTGGACGGCGGCGGCGAACGCGGTCTTGTCGACCTCGTTGACCTGCATGCCTTTTTCTTTCAGCTGCGCCACGAACTGCTGATCGCCGTCGGTGATCATCTTGCGCTGCGCGTCGCGCCAGGTGTCCGCAGCGGTCTGCACGATCTTCTTGTCGTCGGCCGAGAGGCGGTTCCAGACCGGCTTGGAGATGATCAGGTTGGCCGGACCCCAGACGTGGCTGGTCAGCGAGAGGTACTTCTGCACTTCGAAGAAGGACGAGGTGTAGATAATGGACAGCGGGTTTTCCTGCGCGTCGAACACCTTTTGCTGTAGCGCCGAATACAGTTCGCCGAAGGCCAGCGGCGCCGGGTTGGCGCCCAGCGCGGTGAAGGTGTCCAGGCGCATCTTGTCGGGCGTCACGCGCGTCTTCAGGCCGGTCAGGTCGGCGGGCTTGGCGACGGGGCCGCGGTTGTTGGTCACGTGGCGAAAGCCGTTTTCCCACCAGGAAATGATGGTCAGGTTCTTCTTGTCGGCCAGCTTGGCCAGCGCTTGGCCCAGTTCGCCGTCATAGGCTTTGTAGGCTTGTTGCGAGGTCGCCCACGTGTAGGGCAGTTCGACCACGCCGAACTTGGGCTCGATCGGCTGCAGCGAGCCCGAACCGATGATGGCCGCACCCTGGCTGCCGATCTGCAGCCCTTCCAGCATGGTCTTTTCGTTGCCCAGCTGGCCACTGGGGAACAGGATGAAGTTGACCCGGCCGGCGGTCTTTTCCTTGACCTCGGCGGCGAAGCCTTCGGCGGCCTTGTTCCAGCTGTGGCTGGGGGCCAGCACGTGGCCCAGCTTGATGTCCAGGGCGTGGGCTGACAGCGGCGCCAGGCCCGCCACGGCGAACACGGCGCCGGCCAGCAGGGCGTGGGTTTTCTTGAGTTTTTGGATCATGGGGGGTTCCAGATGCGAAAAGGATCGGATGGACAAAGGGAATTCGGCGGCGGGGTGCGGCCCCGCTCAATAGGACTGCCCCCGCATGGATGCGGGGTGGCCGGGCAAAGGGATGCGGGTGCCGGTATCGGTCAGGCCGTTGTCTCCGACGGCCAGCACCTGCAAGGTCGCATCCAGGAAATTGCCCACATACAGGTAACGGCTGTCGGGGCTGAAGGCCACGCCCTCGGGCAGCGCGCCGACCTCGATGGCGTTGACCCGCGCCACGCGCCGGCCGTCGATGCGCAGCAGCACGATCTGGCCGCGAGGGTGGTGGAACCATTCCGACGCCGGGTTGTTCGACCCCTGCACGATGGCCACCGCGGCATGGCGGCCGTCCGGGCTGATCGCGATGCCTTCCGGGCCGTCTTCGACCATCAGGCGGTCGATGACGCGGGGCGGCGTGGCCGACAGGTCGACGACGCTGACAGAGTCCGCGTGGCCGTCGGACGCCGTCGGGCTGCCCATGTCCACCACCAGCGCCAGCGCGCCGTCGGGCGACACGACCAGATTGAACGGCACCAGGCCGGTGGTCAGGTCTTCGGCAGGGTCATGCGTGACGCGGGGCGCGGGGCCGCCTTCGTCGATGTGCAGCACGCCCAGGCGGTGCGTGTCGGTCTTGACGACGAAGGCGCGCCGGCCGTCGGCCGAAAACGACACTGCCACCACGGGCGTGCCCACGTCGACGTCGCCGCAGGCTTGCACCCGGCCATCGGCGATCTTCAATACCGACACGGATCGGCCCGCCTTGTTGGCGACCAAGGCCAGCGTCCCCGCGCGGTTGATCGACAGGCCCGAGGGCTGCAGGCCGACCTGGAGCGTCTGCACCCATGCGGGCGGGGTCGCGCGCAGGTCAATCACGTGCAGATCCCGGCCGGGCGTCGGCTGCCAGCCGGCGCCGTCGGCGCGCGCCGGCCAGGCCATGGAATCGGCGACCAGCGCCAGCCGCTGGTCCGGCGTGACGGCGAGGTTGACGGGCGGGCCGAACAGCGAATTGGGCAGCGGCAAGGTCGCGATCAGCACGGGCGCGGCGGGGTCGGCGGCCGCGTCGAAGACGCTGAGCGTGTCGCGTCCCGGGGCCAGGAAGCGGATCCGGCCGTCGTCCCAGGTCACTTTCTCGTCGTTGCCGACCAGCAGGAAGTGGGAGGCCGGCTTCATGCCGCCCGCTCCTGGACTTGCGGCACGGCCAGCGTCGCGCCGATCAGTTGCCGCGTGTAGGGGTGGACGGGCGAAAAATACACCTGGTCCGCATTGCCGCGTTCGACCACGCGGCCGCCTTGCAGCACCACGATCTGGTCCGCGATGTGCTGCACGACCGCCAGGTTGTGGCTGATGAACAGATAACCCAGGCCGCGCTCGCGCTGTAATTCCATCAACAGGTTCAGGATCTGGGCCTGCACCGACACGTCCAGCGCGGACGTGGGTTCGTCGCAGATCAACAGCTGCGGTTCCAGCATCAGCGCGCGGGCGATGGCCACGCGCTGGCGCTGCCCGCCCGATAGTTCACGGGGATATCGTGCGGCGAACGCCGGCACCAGCCCCACGGCGTCCATCATCCGGCGCACGGCCGTTGCCTGCGTCGAGGCGTTGCCCATGCCGTGGACGCGCAACGGCGCCGTCAGGATCTCCTGGATGGTGCGGCGCGGGTTCAGCGATGAATACGGGTCCTGGAACACCATCTGGATGCGGCGGGCGCGGGCGCGCGCGGGCATTGCCGCCAACGGCTGGCCGTCCAGCAGCGCCTGGCCCTGGGTCGGGGCCAGCAGGCCCAGCATCAGCTTGGCGATGGTGGACTTGCCGCTGCCGGATTCGCCGACCAGGCCGATGGTCTGGCCGGCGGGCACATGCAGGTCGACGTCGTGCAGGATGCGCGGCGCGGGGCGGCGCGAGAACAGGTTGGCGCGGCCATACTGGAAGCACAGGCCATTCAGGCTGATGCTGGCGTCGGTCGGGGTCATGCCGGGGCTCCATGGCGCATGGCGCCGGGTTTGACGCAAAGGCAACGGTGCCCGCCCTGCACGCGGGCGGTGACGGGCTGCGCGCAGCGCGCTTCGGCCACCGGGCAGCGCTCGCGGAATGCGCAGCCCCGGATGGCCGTGTCCAGCGACGGCACGGCGCCTGCGATCGTGGGCAGGTCGGTGCCGGGCGCGGTGCGGCCGGGCTGCGGTATGCAGTTCAGCAGCATGGCGGTGTACGGGTGGCTGGGATGTTCAAGCACTTCCTGCACGCTGCCGCCTTCGACGATGTCCCCCGCGTACATGACGATGACGTGGTCGGCGATGCGCGCCACCAACCCCATGTCGTGGGAAATGAACACCATGCCCAGTCCGAATTCCGTCTGGATGTCGCGCAGCAGGTCCAGCAGTTCGGCCTGCACCGTCACGTCCAGCGCGGTGGTGGGTTCGTCGGCGATCAGCAGGTCGGGGCCGCACATCAGCGCCATGGCGATCATCACGCGCTGGCGCAGGCCGCCCGACAGTTCGAACGGGTACTGCTTCATGCGGTCCTGCGGGTTCGTGATGCCGACCCGGCGCAACAGGTATTCAGCGCGCTCGACGGCCTGCCTGCGGCTGACGGGCTTGTGTCGGCGCAGCACGTCGACCAGTTGCGTGCCGATCGGGAACACCGGGTTCAGCGACGTCATCGGATCCTGGAAGATCATGGCGATGCGCGCCCCGCGCAGCGCCGCCAGTTCGCGCGGCGTCAGCGTGGACAGGTCCTGGCCGTCGAAGGCCAGCTTCGCCACGCGGCGGCGCGCGGCGGCCGGCAGCAGGTCCAGCAACGCCAATGCGGTCAACGACTTGCCGCAACCTGATTCGCCAACGATGCATAGCGTCTTGCCGCGTTCCAGGCTGAAGTCCACGGCGCGCACGACGTGCTTGGTGTGCGTGGGGGTGTGGATGTCGATGTGCAGGCCCTGGACCTGCAGGAGGGGGGAGCCGGTCGGTGTCATGGCGTCAGCCCTTCTTCATTTGGATGGCGCGCAGCGTCTCGCCCGCGCGGTTCACGCACAGCACCAGCACGAACAGCACAATGCTGGGGATGACGACCAGCGACGGCTGGAACAGCATGTTTTCCTTGCCCTCGGCGATCATCAGGCCTAGTGACGGCATCGGGGCCGGCACGCCCAGGCCCAGGAACGATAGCGAGGCCTCCAGCGTGATCGCCATGGCGGCGTCTACCGTGCCGATGATGAGCAGGTTGCCGACCAGGTTGGGCAGGATGTCGCGCCAGATGATCTGCAGGTGCGTGCAGCCTTGCAGGCGGGACGCCGTGACGAATTCGGCATTGCGCAGGCCGGCCGCCATGGTGCGAGCCACCAGCGCATAGCGTTCCCACAGCAGCAGGCCCAGCACCAGCACCACCACGGTCAGGGACGCGCCCACCACCGACACCACGGCCAGCGCCACCAGGATGATGGGCAGCGCGAGGCGGGCGGTGATCAGGAACGATACGACGCGGTCGACGGTGCCGCCGAAGTAGCCCGCGACGACACCCAGCGTCGTGCCGATCAGGCCGCCCATCAGGGCGACGGACAGGCCGATCAGCGCCGAGACGCGCACGCCGTACAGGGCGCGTGCCAGGACGTCGCGGCCCAATTGGTCAGTGCCCAGAATATGGTTCCAGTCGCCGCCTTCACCCCAGACGGGCTCTTGCAGCCGGGCCAGCAGGTCTTGGGAGTACGGGTCATGCGCAATCAGGTAAGGGCCGATCAGGCCCGCCAGCACCAACAGCGCCAGGACGATCAGGCCGAAACGGCGGCCGGCGCGGGCCAGGCGGTCGCCGCGCGGCGCGGCGGGCAGGGAAGAAGACAGGACGGTGCTCATGAGGCGGCTCGCACGCGGGGGTCCAGCCAACCGTTGATCAGGTCGGCGGCCAGGGTCAGGACGATGTAGATCAGCGCAAAGATCAGGATCAGCGCCTGCATCGTGGGGAAGTCACCGCGCAGGATGGACGTCCAGGCCAGCAGCCCGGCGCCGTTGATGGCGAAGACGGTTTCGATGACGACGGAGCCGGCCAGCAGGGTGCCCATCTGGGCGGCCGCCAGCGACACCAGCGGCCGCAAGGCGTTGCGCAGTGCGTACTTCAGCACGACGCTGGCGCCGCCCAGGCCCATGGCGCGGGCGGTGCGGATGTAGTCCGTGGCCAGCACCGTCTCCATCTCGGATTTCATCAAGCGCAGCATCGCGGGCATCGCGAAAAGCCCCAGCGCGACGACGGGCATCACGTAATGCTTCCAGGTGTCGAACCCCGACGCAGGCAGCCACTGGTTGCGCACGCTGAAGACGATGATCAGCAGGAATGCCAGGCAGAACGGCGGCATCGCCTGCGCGCAGGCCGACAGCAGCATGGTCGCGCGGTCGGCGAGCGAACCCTTGCGCAACCCCGCCAGCACGCCCAGCGGAATAGCCAGCAATAGCGCGAACGCCATCGCGGCCAGGCCCAGTTTGGCGGTGGCGGGGAAGTGCTGGCCCAGCAATTCGGCCACGGGACGGCTGAAGTACAGGCTGTCGCCGAAATCGCCGCGCACGACGCCGGCCAGCCACCGCCCGTACTGCACCAGGATGGGGTCGGAAAAGCCGTGCTGCTGCGACAGCCGGACGGCGTCGGCGGCGCTGCCTTCACCGGCCAGGCGTGCGGCCGGGTCGCCGGAGGCGAACACCAGCGAGAAGCTGATCAGCGATACGAACACCACCAGCAAGGCGGCGACCAGCAATCGGCGGAACAGGAATGCAATCATGCGTCAACCTTTGTCGCGGTGCACCGGCGCGCGCCGCCCCGCCGGGACGCCGAAGCGGCCCGGCCGAACAGGCATTGCGCCGGCGCGGCGGCCGTCCGGATCAGTTCCAGGTGGCCTTGTAGAAACGCGGGAATTCATCGCCGTCGACCGAGAAGTTCAAGTCCTTGGCCTGCACGGCGTTCAGCGAGTGGTTCCACAGCGGCACCCAGTACGCCTGGTCGGCCACGATCTTCTGCGCGGCGGCGTAGTTCTTGGCGCGCAGGTCGCGGTCTACGGACGTGTCGGCCGCTTCCAGGTACTTGATAACTTCGGGATTGCGGGCCTGGTCGTCCGGGCCGCCGCGGAAAAAGTTGCTGGTGGACAGCGCCGCGTCGGCGATGCCGTACGAGCCCCAGTTGGACGACAGCATGGCGATCTTGCCGTCGCGCCAATTGGTCATGGCGGTGCCGTACTGCTGTTCCACGAGGTTCAGCTTGATGCCGGCCTGCGCCATCTGGGCGGCGGCCGCGTCCAGGATGCTGCGCGGCGGGGCCGAGATCACCAGGTCCAGCGTGATGCCGTTGGGGTAGCCGGCGGACGCCAGCAGTTGCTTGGCGCGGGCCGGGTCGAACTTGTAGGTCTGCACGTCGGCGGTGCAGCCGAACTGAGCCGGGTTGCAGGCCGCATTGATGACCTTGGATGCGCCGCCCACCAGCGCTTTGCGGATCGCTTCGCGGTCGATGGCGTAGTTGATCGCCTGGCGCACTTCCTGCTTGGCCAGCGGCGATTTGCCATCGTCGAAACGCGGGTTCAGCGAGATATAGCTGATGCGCATGATGCTGCTGCTCTTGACCGTGACGGACGGCGTCTTCTCCATGCGGCGGGCCACGTCCGGCGGCACGCGCCAGATCCAGTCCAGGCCGCCGGACAGCAGTTCGGCGTACTGGGTGTTGGCGTCGGGCAGCACGCGCACCACCAGCTTTTTCACGGCCGGCTTGGGGCCGAAGTAATCGTCGAAGCGTTCGTACACGTAGCGGCTGCCGGGCTGGCTGTCGGTCAGGCGGTAGGGGCCGGTGCCGATGGGCTTGGCGCCCATGTCGGACGGGTTGGCCTCGTAGTACTTGCGCGGATAGATCGGCAGGTTCTCGGACAGCATTTCCAGCGCCAGCGGGTAGGGCGTCTTCATCTTGATGCGCACGGTGTCGTCGCCGACCTTTTCGGCCTTGGCGATCCACGCGACCTGGTTCTGGAAGCGCGCCTTGTAGCCGTCGGAAGACACCAGGTTCAGCGTATACAGCACGTCGTCGATGGTGAGCAGCGAACCGTCGTGGAACTTCACGTCGCGGCGGATGGGCAATTCGATGGTGGTGTCGTCCACGAACTTGTAGCCCGTGGCGATGGCCGGGCCGAATGCGCCCGTGTCCTGGTTCTTTTGCAGCAGTCCCGAAAAGACCATGCGCGCCAGCGCCAGGCCGGGACGGTCCGATTCCTTGTACGCGTCCAGCGTGGCGGGCGCCGCGTCGAAGGCGATGTTGAGGGAGTTGTCAGCCTTGTTGGCCTGGGCGGCGTGGGCGCCAAGCGCCAATAGCGCCGCGCTCACTAGCTTCACGGTACGGGTCAGCTGCATGTTTTCACCTTGATCTGTTTTAAGTATTTGACGTACGGGTCTTACGGGTCTTACGGGTCTTGCGAGGAATGCGGGGACTGCGGGGACCAGCAAAAGCGCAGGCAAGCCGCTCCCCTTGCCGCGGGCGGCGCTTTTTGCGCCGGCGGTGCATGCACGGTCGGTAAGGAGAGGGGCCTGGGGCGCCAGGCGAGGGCTATGGGGTTATCGGGTCATCAAATCATCGGATCCCACCGGTGCCGAAGTCTTCTCGCAGACGCGCCAGGATGCCGACCAGATGGTCGTGCATGGCATGGCGTGCGCGGATGGGGTCGCGGTCGACGATGGCCGCGAGGATGCGTTCGTGTTCTTTCTGCGCTTCGCTCCACACCTTGGTGGTCACGAAATGCTCTTCCAGCCGGTGGAACACCGGGCTAAGCGTGCTGAGGTGCCAAATGTGCGAGATGGCCGCGGCCAGGGCCGCGTTGCCGCAGGCGGCGCCGATGGCGCTGTGGAAGGCGCGGTCGTGCACGCTGGGCGATTCGGTCAGCGACATGCCTTCATGCGCCAGGCGGATCGCCGCGATCTGCGCGGGCGACGCCTTCTGCGCGGCCAGCGCGGCGCATTCCGGTTCGATCAGCAGGCGTGTTTCCAGCAGGTCGAAGGGACCGATGTCGGTGGCCTCGACGCTGTCCGCCGCAGGAGGCGGGGGCGCGTCCTGGTAATTGCCGTCTTCGCGCGGCGGGCAGACGAACACGCCGGTGCCCACGCGCACATCCACATAGCCTTCGATTTCCAGCGCGATCAGGGCTTCCCGCACCGACGCGCGGCTGACTTGCAGCTGCTCGGCCAATTCTCGCTCGGCGGGCAATCTGCCACCGGCGGGGAAATCGCCCGCCTTGATGCGCGCGGCGATCTGGTCGGCGATCATGCGGTAGAGGCGGGTCGAGGCTACGGCCTGAAGGGAAGTCATTGGGGTATGGAAAGGAGTGTTCGGGGGGTAGAGCGTAATGGGTCCGGGGCGGCCGTGTCTTGCGCGGGATCGAAGGACGGCGGGAAAGCTGTTCAGGTGCCTGATGGTCCAGTGGTCAGGCCACTGGACGAAATGTACCGGACGGCGTTCTCCTTGGGAATCGGGAATGGCCCGTTTTCCGCCGTTTTCAGGGAAAACCACTAGGGTGAGGCGGGTTGGGGGATCAGGCGGCCCGAACGCGGGGGGCGAGGCGCCGCAGAGCCGGTCCGACGGGGCGCGATAGCCGCGATGTGGCCACCGTCCCCTACACTTGGCGTCTTTATCCGTTCTCCGATTCGCCCATGACTTCACCACGCGTCAATGCGCCCCTGCCGGCCTCCCAGCCCCGTTCGCCGCGGACCAAACCCGCCGAGGTGCGCCTGGAGGAATTGATGGCCGCCGCCGAAAAGCTGTTCCTGGCTAACGGCGTGGAGGCCACCACCATCAGCAGCATCGTGGAAGAGGCCCGGGTCGCCAAGGGCACGTTCTATCACTACTTCGCCGCCAAGACCGACATGCTGGCGGCACTGGCCGCCCGCTACACGCGCCAGTATCTGGACGCGCTGGAGCGCGCAGTGGCCGCCTGCGAGGACGACGATTGGACGGGCAAGCTGCAAGCGTGGATCCACGCCAGCATCCAGACCTATGTGGATACCTACCGCACGCATGACATCGTCTACGGCAACCATCACCATCATGACCGCCAGAACCGCGATAAGAACGCCATCCTGGACCAATTGCTGGGGATCTTGCAGGGCGGAAAGGCGGCAGGCGCCTGGTCGTTACCGCAGCCCAGGATTACCGCCTTGCTGATCTATTCGGGCGTGCATGGCGTCAGTGACGATGCCATCGCGGCCCGGTTGGATGACTGTACGGGGTTCGCGCGTCGTGTTTCGGAAGACTGCCTGCGCATGCTCGGCGGGCCGGCGCCGACGGCCTCGGCCATCAAGCGTCCGGCGAATGCCGCCGGGACGGCGCCTGCTCGGCGCCGCTAGTTCTCATTGGCTTTGTTGCCGCATCGAAAGGAGATATCCCCATGTCCGTGCAAGCCCTGGTTCCTGTCGACCCCGCTGACGCCGCCGCCGTGCGCGCCTGGTTCAAGGAACTGTCCGACCACGTGCAAGCCGTGGATTACGCGGCGGCCCGCCACCTGTTCGCTGACGATTTCGTTGCCTTCGGCACGTATACGAATTTCGTCAGTGGCCGCGAACATGCGGAAAAAACACAGTGGCGCAACGTCTGGTTCACGATCGACGACTTCGTATGGCGGCTGGACGATGTGCAGAACTTCGTGTCACCCGACCGGCTTTTCGCCGTGGGCATGGCGGTGTGGGATTCGATCGGCTACCACCCGGACGGCAAGCCGTTCGAACGCGTTGGCCGCGCCACGGTGTCGTTCGCGCGCGAAGCCGTGGGCGATCCCTGGGTCGCCACGCATACGCACATGTCGCTGTTCCGCGATACGCCCAGCGTGTCGCACGGGAACAGGCCGGCGCGCAGCTGACGGCGGACTGTTGGCCGTTGACGCCGACGAAAAAAAGGCCCCTCGGATTGGGATCTGAGGGGCCTTTGACGGGCGGTATTCTGCTACGCCGCCAGATTGCGTTTCAGCGCCTGGACGAGGTCGGCCCTGGCTTCTTGCGCCTGCGGCAACAAGCGCGTCATGCCGATGAAGCTGTGCGGCACGCCGGAGTACACAATGAAGTTCGGGGCGGCGCCAGCGGCGAACAGCTTGTTGGCAAGGTCCAGCGTGTCGTCCAGCAGGGGGTCCAGGGCGGCGGCTTGCAGAATCAACGGAGGCAGGCCGGCCACGTCCGCATGCAGCGGCGCGACGCCGGGATCGGTCAACTGGGCGGCGTCCGTGACGTACTGCCGCCAGAACCAGTCCAGTTTTTCCGTGGACAGCCCGAACCGCCCGTCGCCAAACGACTCGTGCGAGGCCGTGTCGCGGCGGGCCGACAACATGCCGTAGATCACCACGCCTGTCTTGATGAACGCGTCGCCTTCGTCGCGCAGCCGCTGCAACGCGGCCAGCGCCAGATTGCCGCCGGCCGATTCGCCGCCGACCGACAAGCGCGTCGCGTCCAGGCCGAGCGACGGCGCCTGGTCACGCAACCAGCGCAGCGCGCCCAGGACCTGTTCCAGCGCCACGGGGTAGCGGGCTTCGGGCGACAGCGCGTAAGACAGGCCTGCGGTCACGATCCCGGCGTCGGCCGCGATTTCTCGCTTCCAGCGGTCCAGCGTGTCCAGGTCGCCGTGCGCGAAGCCGCCGCCGTGCAGGTGCAGATAAAGCGGCAGCGGTGCATCCGAGGCGCCTTGCGGGTAGTACAGGCGCAATGTCGCGGGCACCGGCAAATGGTCCAGCCGGTGTTCGACCACGCGGCCCACGGGCGGGGCGGGTTGGCTCAGCCATTGCTGATACGCACGGCTTTGGGCGCGGGTTTCGGCCAGCGGCGTGGTCAGCACGTTGGGCGTGCCCACGCCGTGCTGCTTGGCCAGCGCTTGCGCGGCCAGCACGTCGGCGGCCAGGGTAGGGGTGAAGGTGGCGTTGCTCATCAGGATTCCAGTGCTTGCATCCCGTCAGTATGACGCGCTTCGCGGCGCCCGGCCAAATAAGGGCGAGGCATATTGATCCCGCTTGGCCGCGATGCGCCGGCCATCTGGGCGCTATGATGATTTCCTTTCCGGACGCACCCCGGAACTTCCGCCGGCCCCCGGCGCCTTCTTGGATACGCTACGCATGGATGACCGTCTACAACAGGCGCTGCTTCGGTTCGACCAGTACAACAGCGCCGACCCCAATCTGTTTTCGTGGCAAGGCGAAACCTGTCCCCAAGAATTGTTCCTGGCGCAGAAGCTGCATGAATGGGTGCTGAAATTGGCGCCGGATGCGTCCGAGCCGCTGATCCTGGCCTCCCGTTGCCAGCATATCGGGCGGTGGGAGATCGCCCGCAAGTCCTATCCCGAAGGCCGCATCGGTTACCTGACCTGGCGCAAGGCGCTGGCGCGCCATCACGCAGGCATCGCGCAAGACATTCTGCGCGAGGCGGGCTATCCGCAGGACGTACTCGCGCGCGTGACGGCGATCGTCATGAAGCAGGGCATCAAGCAGGACGCCGATGTCCAGACGATGGAAAACGCCTTGTGCCTGGTGTTCCTGCAGTACCAGTACGAGGATTTCCATCCCGCCCATGGCGAGAAGATCGTCGATATCTTGAAGAAGTCGCTGTTGAAGATGGACGCGGCCGGCCACAAGTGGGCGCTGACGTTGCCGTATTCGCCGGCGGGGATGGCGCATATCGAAAAAGCGCTGGCGGGCTGACGCACGGTCGGCCGCGCAAGTGCAAACCCGGCCTGCGGCGTGAGGCCGCAGGCCGGGTTGCTTGTCGTCATTCCTGCCGCCTGGCGGCGGTATTACGCAGGCGAATCGGACGCGGGCTTGCCGGATGCAGGCGTGTCGGCTGGGGCATCGGCAGCGGCATCAACCGGCGTGCTGGCCGGTGCGTCGGCCGCGGGGGCTTCGGCGGCGGGCGCGGCGGATGCCGGCGAATCGGCCACTGCCACATCGGCAACCACGGGCGCGTCGGCCGTCACCGGTGCCACATCGGCGGCAGGCGCGTCGGCAGCGGCCGGCACGCCGGCTGCGGCAGCGGCTTCCGCCTTCTTGGCCTTGTTGCGCGCGGCGGCGTTCTTGGAGGCGCTGCGCGAAGCCATGCGCTTGGCGTGCTTGGCTTCGTTGGCCGTCACGGCGCCCGAGGGTTCGCCGTTCAGGTCGACGCGCGGCGCGTCTTCCACCATGCAGGTCCAGTAGCGGCGGCCATCACACCAGGTCTTGACCGCTTCCTTGATCTGCGCCTCGTCCAGCTGCAGGGCCTGGGCGTGTTGCACCAGGTCCGCCAGCACGCCCAGCTTCAGCGGAAGCTTGGGAGCGGGGTTCTTGGGGAAAGCCTTGGGGAAGTGGCGTTGCAGGCGCGAAATCGCGACGACGACGGGGTCCACCGGCGTTTCGCGGCGCTCTGCGCGCTGCGGCCGTTGGCCCTTGTCGCCGCCTTGCGGGCGCGCGCCTTTATCACCGCCTTGCGGACGCGGGCCCTTGCCGGCGCCTTGCGACGAACGAGGTCCTTTGCCGCCGCCCTGCGGACGCGATTCCTTCTTGGGGGTCGGCTCTTCGGGCGCTTGCTTGGTAATCAATGCCCGGATCGCGGCTAACTGTTCTAGTCCCATGTGCTACACAAAAAAAAGGTTGAGGCCGAGAGCACCAGCGCTCCGGCGGCTATCCCGACACCACGACAAGCAGTGCCAGGGACAAAAGAATGCCGAACGCGGCGAAGGCGAACGGCAGTAGTAGAACATAGACGCTGCGTTCTTGCCCTTGGCCGTGAGCCAGACCGGCTGCAATCGACATTCTTACCGGTGAAAAAATGCCCATCGCCGTGCCCGATACGTGTAACAGCGCGGCCGCTGCCGGCACGTTCAGGCCCGCTTGAACCGCCAATGATAGCTGGGACGGCATGAACAGGCTGTTCGGCGCATTGCCGCTGTTGGCCAGAATGCCGAACGCGCCGGCCAGCACGGGCGTGATCAGGATGGTCCAGTCGTGAAACGCGGCGAACAGTCCATCCGCGTAGGCCTGCGAGATGTCGGCGCCCGCCAGCACTTCGGCCATCATGGCGAACAGGAAAACGGACATCACCGCATGGCGGCCGGTCTTCCATGAGGCACGCGCCTGGGTGGCCAGCGCGCCGGGCTGGTGGTGCCAGGCGGCCATGGCAAGCGCGCCCGCGATCAGCCAGCTGCCCGCGTGCAGGAAAGGCATCCAGGCAGGCAGGTCCGCGAACGGGCGGACGTCGGCCAGCGCCCCCAGGGCGCGATTGAGCCCGGGAATGAGGCGAGTGGCCACCAGACAGGCGATCACCAGAATGTAGGGCAGCGCGCGCTTGGCGGCGGTCACGGCCTGCGGCCGGCCAGGGCGGCGGTCCAGCAGGAAGCGCAGCACGATCAACGGACCGTAGGCGGCCAGCAGCGCGGTTTCGGGTCCCAGCAAGGCCGTGGCCGCCGTCAACAGGCCCAGACTGGCGGCCATCCAGACGGCTTCCCGCCGGTGTTCGGCGGCACTCGCCCGAAGGCCTGCGTGACGCGCGGTGCGCCAGAACAGGATCATCCACACGACCATCAGGAGTGCGACTGCCACCATGCTGTACAACGCCAGTTGCGGGGCCGGCACCCGTGCATAGGCAGAGGCCAGCAGCGTGCCGCTGCCCATCGCGCCCCACGGGATCAGCGTCTGGCTCAGCAAGGCGAACACCATGATGTCGCGGGGTTTCAAGCCCAGCGGACGGATCAGCAGCACGGTGCCCAGCATGCCCACGCCGAAGCCGGTGGCGGATTCGGCAAACGGCCCGATCAGGAAACAGGCGAAGAACAGGCGTCGGCGTCGGGCGAGCGGATCGTTCAGTTCGGCCTGGTCGGCGGCGGCGGGCGCGTGGCCTTGCGAGGCCATCTGCCAGAACAGCAGCCCGCCCAGGATGTATGGGGTGATGATCCAGCCGATCCACAGGCCGCGCTCGAGCGTCACCGCCAGTTGGGTGCCGGTGAAGGGCGCGGGCGCTGCGTAAAGGGCGATGGGGATGGCGGCAAACAGCCCCAGCACGGCGGCGATCGTGGTGTTCACCCGGCCGCTGGCGATGGCACCGATCACGGTCAGGGCGGGCAGGGACCACAGAAGATACGTCATGGGCGCGGCGGGGCTGGGTTGTCGCTGAGTTTATTGCGGCGTGGCCTTCGCCGGCGAACGCAACACGATCTGGGTGATTTCCGAAGGACGCCCCAGGCGGATCGGGAAGCCGGGCCACAGGCCGGTGCCGTTGCTGACATACAGCGTCATGCCGCCGACCTGGTACAGGCCCGAGACGTAGCCTTCATTGGCCCATTGCGTCAGCAGGTGCGGGCCCAGGATCTGGCCGCCATGGGTATGGCCGGACAACTGCAGGCCGGCGCCCGCGTGGGCATTGAGCGCCGCGCCGGCGGGGCGGTGGCTCAGCAAAATGACGGGATCGGTTTGCGGCACGCCGGCCAGCGCCTGCTGCACGTCAGGCAAGGGCTGGGCGTAGGCGGCCGCCATCCGGTCGGTGACGCCGGCCAGCACCAGGCGCTGGCCATCCGCTGCCAGCGTTACGTGTTCGTTCAGTAACAAGCGCAGGCCCAGGCGCTCGAACGCCGGCAGCCAGCGCTGGTATTCCGCGTAGTACTCGTGGTTGCCGGGGATCGCGTAGACGCCGTAGCGGGCGCGTAGCGCCTGCAGGGGCTGCACATCGGCGGCGCGGGCGGCGGTGGTGCCATCGACCAGGTCGCCCGTGATGACGATCAGGTCCGGATTCAGGCCGTTGGCCTTCTTGACGACGGCGTCGATCCACGGCGCTTGCAGCAGCCGGCTGGCGTGCAGGTCGGTCAGTTGCACCAGGCGGAAACCGTCAAGTTCGGGCGGCAGCTTCGGCACCGCGATTTCCAGGGTCTTCACGTCGGGTTCGCGTACCGCCTGCCAAACGCCCACGGCGGAAAGCGCCACGGCCAGCACGGCAGCGCCCTGGCTCCAGCGGCGAGCGGCCCACAAGCGCCGGCCCCGTTCGCGCGACACCACGCAGGTTGCCAGCGCCGCCACGTCGCGGACCAGCAGCAGCATGGCCAGCAGGAGCAGGCTGCCAAACAGCCAGCCCAGCGCCATCAGCAAGGTGGCGGGGATTTCGGGCGACGCCATGCTGCCAAAGAAGTTGCGCGTCACCAGATGGTGTTCGGCGATCGCCAGCAGTGCAACCGACAGCACGACGCGGCCGGGCTTGGAAATGGGCAGGGGCAGAACGAAACGCCAGATGACATAGAGACTGATCAGTCCCGTGAAAACATGGAACACGCGGTAATTCCTGCTGAAAGCGGTGGGGGACGGGGCGGCCGAAACCAGCGACATTATGACGACCTGTCCCCGAGGACGCACGGTAGGCCCGCGACCCGTAGGGACAAAGCGACGGCTTGGCGCCGATGGCATCCGCGGCAAGCCTGCGTCTGCAAGGCTTGCCGCCGCCCGGACTACAGCTTGCAGTGGCGTTCGATGGCTTGCGCCAGCGCCGGGTGGTCGTCGCGCCGCAACTGGTCGGCGGCGCCGCGCATGTCGTTGGGGCGTTCGTCCTGCCCCAGTTTGAACTTGATCTCGCAGGATTGAACGGGGATCTCGAACGCGACGATGCGCGGCACGCGGCGGTCCAGGCCTCCCGGCCCCAGTTCCTTCATCTGCCACGGCTGTTCGCGGCCGCGCTCCATGTGGGAGACGAGGTCGGCCAGATGGCGGACCGTGTCATCGCGGGACAGCAGCGCCGGGCGGCCATGGAAGTGCGCCACCATGAAGCCCCAGGTCGGCGCGCTGTCGCGCTGCGGGTAGCCCGGATACCAGGACGGCGAGATGTACTGGCCGCTGTCCATCAGGATGGCGATGCTCGGCAGCCCTTGTTCCAGGAAACGCACATGGTCGTTGGCCGCCGCGACATGCGACACCAGGGTGCCATGAGGGCCGCGGCTGCGGTCGATGCGGAAGACGGGATGCGAGATTGCCACGCCGTCCGGGTGGGCGGTGATGAGCGTGCCCAGGACGGTACGATCGACCAGGTCGAACACGTCGGTGTCGGCGGCGGGCTGGTAATGCGGTTGCGTATAGAGCATGGGGGAGCGGTCAGGCAGGGAGCGGGGGCAGGCGGTGCGCCCAGGGGCGGGCGCGTTCCAGCTGGCCGGCCAACTCGAAGAGCGTGGTTTCGTCGCCGTAGGGCGCCATGAACTGGATGCCCACGGGAAGCCCCGCCGAAGTCTGGAACAGCGGCACGCTCATGGCGGGGATGCCGGCGGCGTTGGCTGGCCGGGTGAAGACGGTGCCGCGCATGAACTCGTCGGCAAAGGCGCGCCAGTCCGGGCCGCGCACGTCCAGCGCGGTCATGGGCGGGGGCAACGTGGGCATGACGGGCGTCAGCAGGATGTCGACTTCGGTGAACAGCCGGCCCAAACTGCGCGCGACGCTGTTGGCGGTGTTGCGCGCGGCCAGCAGGGCGGGGGCGGACAGGCTGCGGCCGAACTCGGCCAGGCCCAGGTTGACGGGCTCGAAGCCGTCGGCGTCGGGCGCGCGGCCGGTGTCGGCGGCGATGGCGTCCACCTCCAATGCCGTGTAGGCGGCAATGATCCGCAGGTAGGCGTCGGCCAGGGCGGACTCGTCGAAGTTGAAGACGGCGGCCTCGACGCGGTGTCCCAATTGGCGGCAAAGCGCCGAGGCATCCTCAAGTGCCGCGGCGATGTCCTCGTCCAGGCGCAAGCCCATGCCGGGCTGCGAGATGACGCCGATGCGTAGCGGCCGCGGATCGCGGGACACCGCCTGCGCATAGGGGCCGGACTTGGCCGGCGCGGCGTAGAGGGCGCCAGGCTCGGGCGCGTCCGTCAGGTCCAGCAGCAAGGCCGAATCGCGCACGGATCGCGTCAGGGCGTGGTGGCTGACCAGCCCGCCCCAGTTTTCACTGGACACCGGGCCTGTGGGCGTGCGCCCGCGCGAGGCCCGCAGGCCGAACAGGCCGCCGCAGGACGCCGGAATGCGGATAGAACCCGCGCCGTCATTGCCATAGGCCAGCGGCACCATGCGGGCGGCCACGGCGGCCGCCGCACCGCCGGACGACCCCCCGATGCTGCGGCCGGCGTCCCACGGGTTCAGCGTGGGGCCGTGCAGCGTGGGCGACGTGGCGATGTTGCCGGAAAATTCCGGCAGATTGGTCTTGCCCACGATGACCATGCCGGCCGCCTTGTAGCGGCGCACGATCTCGTGGTCCTGGGCGGGCACATACCCACGCGCGGCCCGGCAGCCGAACGACATCGGCACGCCGGCATAGGTGGGGCAGTCGTCCTTCAGCAGCACGGGCACGCCGCGCAGCGGCGCGTCGGCGGGCAAGTGGCGCAGTTGCTCGTCGGCCGCCTCGCGCATCGTCAGGATGACGGCGTTCAAGTGGGGATTGAGGCGGTCGATGGCGGCAAACGCGTGCGCCACGGCGTCCGAGGGGCTGAGCAGGCCGCCCCGGATGGCGGCCGCCAGCGCGGTTGCGTCGGACTGGAGGTAATCGGTTTCAGAGTAGGACATGTCGGAATGCGGGATCAGGGTTGGGTCTTGGTCACGCCCCAGAAGCGGTGCGTGCCTGCCGGCCAGCCTTCGTAGCCCTGCACGACGGGCCGCAGGGCGGTGACGACCGGCAGGTTGAACAGACCGATGATGGGGATGTCGCGCGCCATCAGCTCGTGCAACTGGTTGAAGAGGTCGCGGCGCTTGGCCAGGTCGGGTTCCATCGCCACTTGCTTGAGCAGCGCGGCTGCCTTGGGATCGTCCCACTGGCGGGTCGGTTCGAGCTTCTTGTCGCCGATCAGCGATTCGTACATCAGCAGCGGGTCCAGGCGGGCCGAGTAGCCGAAGATCGCCAGTTCGTACTGGCCGCGTCCGTACAAGTCCAGCTGCGAGGCCCAGTCGCGCACCTTCAGTTCCACATTGATGCCGGAGGCGGCCAGCATGGCCTGCACGATGGTGGCGGCCTGCACCCGTTCCTGGCGGTTGGCCACCAGCAAGGTGATTGGCTGGCCCTTGTAGCCCGCCTGCGCCATCAGCGTGCGGGCGGCGGCGGGGTCGTAGGCCGGCCAGGTCTTGCTGCGTTCGTCGTAGTAGGGACTTTGCGGCACCAGCACGGAGGGGTTGGCCGTATACAGCCCTTCGCCGGAGGCTTCGGCCAGGTCCGGCAGGCTGAGCGCCTGGGCGATCGCCTGGCGCATCCGCACGTCCTGCAGCGCCGGGGCGTTGGATTGCACCTGCATCACCAGCCAACTGGGCGTTTGCTGCACCTGGACGGGGATGCCCTGGCCGCGCAGCGTCGCCATGGTGGCGGGCTCAATGCCGTCCACCACATCCAGGTCGCCGGACAGCAGCCCGTTGCTGCGGGTGCTGGCGTCCGGCACGGTCATGAAGCGCAGGACGGGAATGGTGGCCGACTTGTTGCCCGCATAGCCGTCGCGCGCGCCGGGCAGGGCGTCGTAGCCCGCGAAACGTTTCAGGTCCAGTTGGCGGCCCTGCATCATGCCGCCGAAGGCATAGGGGCCGGTGCCGATGGGGGCGTTGAAGCTGCCGTCCGCTTTGACGGAATCCGGATGCAGGATCCACGGCGTGCACTGGACCGTGGCCATCGTCATGGGGAAATTGGGCGCGGGCGCGGCGAACGTGAAGCGCACGGTCAGCGGGTCCACGGCTTGCACGTCCTGCAAAGCGGGGCCGATCTTGCCGTTGTAGCGGTTGACGCACTGGAAGTTGGTCTTGGGATCCAGGTAGCGCTTGAAGTTCCAGACGACGGTGTCGGCGGTGAGCACGGCGCCGTTCTGGAAATGCACCTGCGGGCGCAACTTGAATTCGTAGACCTTGCCGTCCTCGCTTGCCTGCCAGCTTTCCGCCAGCACGGGCTTGATCTTCAGGTCTTCGCCGTAGGCCACCAGGCCTTCGACGACGTGCGCCAGCACCATGTCGGCGTTGGCGTCGCGGTTGACCCCGGGGTTGATGCTGGCGATGTCGGCGTGCAGCGCCACCCGCAGCATCTGGGCGTCGCCGGCGGCGTGGGCGGCAGCGCTGAGCAGTCCGCCGAGCAGCAGGGCCGGAACGGCAAGGTTTGGGTTCATGTTTTCCCCTTTATTTTTAAATGGTTAGCGGCGAGACTTCAAAAAGTCCTCGAAGAACGCTTCCACCGGTTCGATGACCTTGAACGGTTCATGGGCCACGCCCGGCACGGTATCGCGGCGCACCTTCACGCCATGCGCCTCGAAGCTTGCGGCCAGCGCTTCGATCCGCTGGATACGGTTGTCGCCTTGCAGTTCGGCGCCCGGCATCCACAGCTTGCTGTCGCGCGGGATGGTGATCTCCCAGGTGGCGGTGTCTTCGGTGCCGACCAGGGTCTGCACCGCGACCTCGCGCATGGCGTCGATATCGATGGCGCGGCCGAAGCGGGCCGGCACGTCGCGCACCCCGACCCACCAGTCGTAGTCCTGGTTCAGCAGCGTCACCACGCCGGGCGCGCCGATGGAGACGGCTTGCAGGCGTTCCGGATGCAGCATGAAGAAGCGCTGGCAGAACTGCCCGCCGCCCGAGTAGCCGTACAGCAGGAAGCGGCTGCCGTTGATGCGGTACTTGGCGATGGTTTCGTCCACCATGGACAGCAGCACGTGGTCGTAGCGGATGTCGTGGAACTGGATGCGCTTGTAGTTGGCCAGGTCGCCGGGTTCGATGATGCCCACCGGGAACAGCGGCGCCAGCACGATGCAGTCGTTGCGCTGGGCAAAATCGGCGAAGCGGTCGCGGTATTGCGCCGCCGTGCGGCCGGTGCCGTGCACGATCACGGCCAGGTCATAGGTCTTGGACGCGGCCTCGTCATAGTCGGGCGGCACGTACAGGCAATAGCTGAAGCGCTGGTCGAACTGGCTGGCGAAGAACGGCGTGGCGCCGAAGTCGTAGAAGCTGAGCTTCACGCCGTGGCCTTGGCGGCGCGGAGGATGCGTGGACATGGATTGGGGTCTCCTAGGTAAGGGACACGGCGGCCAGTGGCTGGCTGGCCTGGGCGTCGTTGCGCCACTTCAGGCGCACGCCGCCCGCGGCGGTGGCCTCCAGCATGGGAATGGCGCCCAGCAATTGGCGCGTGTACGGTTCACGGGGGCGGTCGAAAATGGCGTCGCGCACGCCTTCCTCGACGATCCGGCCCGCCTGCATCACGATGACGCGGTCGGCGATCTGCTCGACCACCCCCAGGTCATGGCTGATGAAGAGGCACGAAAAGCCATACCGCTGCTGCAGGTCGGCCAGCAGGTCCAGCACCTGGGCGCGGACCGTGACGTCCAGCGCCGACACCGCTTCGTCGGCGATCAGCAACGCCGGCCGCCGCACGAGGGCGCGCGCGATGGCCACGCGCTGGCGCTGTCCGCCGGACAGTTCGTGCGGGTAGCGCAGGCCGAAATCGCCGCCCAGGCCCACGTCCTGCAAGGTCGAGGCGACGCGTTCGTCTTTCTGCGCAGAGGTCAGCCCGGGCGCCAGCCGCAGGGCTTCGGCCACCAGCGCCGACACGGTCATGCGCGGGTCCAGCGACGAATAGGGGTCCTGGAACACCATCTGGCAGTTGTAGCGGTAGTCATTGAAGACGGCGCCGCGCGCGGCCAGCGGCTGGCCCTTGTAGCGCAGCGCGCCGCCGGTGGGCGCGACTAGCCCCGTCAGCACAGAGCCCAGCGTGGTCTTGCCCGAGCCGGACTCGCCCACCACGGCCACGACTTCGCCGGGGTGGATGTCCAGGTCGATGCCGTGCAGCACCCGGTTGCCGGCCTGCCTGGCGAACCAGCCCCGGCGCGCGCCGTACTCCACCGTCAGGCCGCGCGCCGAGAGCAGCGGCGCCTGGGTGGCCAAGGGGCGCGGCGGGCGCCGTTGCGGCAGCGTCGCGAGCAATTGGCGGGTGTAGTCATGCGCGGGCGCGGCCAGCAACTGGGCGGTCGGCCCGGTTTCAACGATGTCGCCGCGCCGCATGACCACCATGCGCTGCGCGTAGCGGGCCACCATGGGCAGGTCGTGGCTGATCAGCAGCACGGCCGTGCCATTTTCCTGGGTCAGCTCCACCAGCATTTCCATCACTTCGCGCTGGATCACCGCGTCCAGCGCCGTGGTGGGCTCGTCGGCGATCAGCAGCGCGGGACGCAGCAGCATGGCCGAGGCGATCATGATGCGCTGGCGCATGCCGCCCGAGAATTCATGCGGGTAGGCGTCCAGGACCCGGGACACGTCGGCGAGGCCTACGCGGCGCAGCATCGCTTCGATGCGGCCGCGATGCGAGGCGCGTTCGCGGGGCGCATGCTGCTCCAGCCCTTCGGCCAATTGCTGGCCCACGGTCAGCGACGGCGTCAGCGACGTCATGGGTTCCTGGAACACCATCGCGACCTTCGGGCCGCGCAGGGCGCGCAATTGCGCGGGGCGCAGCCCGTAGACGGACGTGCCGTCCAGCCGGATGTCGCCACCCGAGCGGTCGATGGCCTGCGGAGTCAGCCGCATGATGGCGCGGCCCAGCATGGTCTTGCCAGAGCCCGATTCGCCGACCACGCCGACGATCTCGCCGCGCGCGACCTGCATGCTGGCTTGCGAGACCACGGCATGGCCGTGGCCGGCGGTGAGCGTCAGGCCGTCGATATCGAGCAGGACGGGGGATGTCATACGCGCCTCCGCATGCGGGGGTCGAGCCGATCGCGCAAGGCGTCGCCCAGCAGATTGATGCCCAGCAGCGACAGCGAAATCGCCAGGCCGGGAAAGATGGCCAGCCAGGCGGCCTGGCCGATGTAGGTGCGGCTGCCGGCCAGCATGTTGCCCCAGGTCGGCGCGGGCGGCGCCACGCCCAGGCCCAGGAAGCTGAGCGAGCTTTCGGCCAGGATGATCCAGCCGCACATGGACGTGGCCATGACGATCACCGGCGCCAGGCAATTGGGCAGCAAATGGCGCATCAGCGTGTAGAGCTCGGAATTGCCCATCACCCGTGACGCGCGGACGAATTCGCGTTCGCGCAGGCTCAGCACCGTGCCCCGCACCACCCGCACGACCGACGACATGTAGGCCAGCGCCAGCGCCAGGATGATGCCGGTTTCGCTGGCCCCGAAGACTGCCAGCAGGCCCAGCGCCAGCAGCAGGCCGGGAAAGGCCAGCAGCGCGTCGTTCAACGCCATCAACACCCGGTCCGGCCAGCCGCGCAGGTAGCCGCTGACCGCGCCGATCAGGACGCCCGCGCCGGTGGCCAGCAGCACGGTCATCAGGCTGACGCGCAGGCTGGCGGTGGTGCCGCGCATCAGCCGGCTGAACACGTCGCGGCCCAGTTCGTCCGTGCCCATCAGATGGGTCAGGCTGGGCGCGGCCAGGCGGGCCTTGAAATTGAGTTTGAGGGGGTCGTACGGGGTCCAGAACAAGGCCACCAGCGCGGTGATGACCACGGCCGCGACCAAGGTGCCGCCCACGACGGCGGTAAGGGAACGACGGTTCATTTCGCAGCCACCCTGGGGTCGAAGATCGGATAAAGCAGGTCCACCAGCAGGTTCACCAGCACGTAGACGGTGGCGATGAAAAGCAGGCAGCCCTGGATGACGGGATAGTCGCGGGCGAAGATCGCGTCCACCAGCAGGCGCCCCAGCCCGGGGATGGTGAACACCGTTTCGATGACCGCGATGCCGGCCAGCAGGTTGCCCAGGATCAGGCCCAGCAAGGTCCAGGTGGGGCCGAACGAATTCTTGAAAGCGTGGCGCCACATCACCTTGCTTTCCGGCAGGCCCTTGGCGCGCGCATGGGTGATGTAGTCCAGGTGCAGCACTTCCAGCGTCGAGGCGCGGGTCATGCGCAGGATCACCCCGATCTCGTGCAGCAGCAGCGTGGCCACCGGCAGTACCAGGTACAGCAGCGCGCGGCCGGGGTTCTCGCTGAAGGCGACAAAACCCACGACGGGGAACCAGCCCAGTTTCAGCGCAAAGAGCAGCAATAGCAGCAGGCCCATCCAGAAGGCCGGCAACGACAACAGCAGCGTGGCGCCGGCCACCAGCGCCAGGTCCGCCATGCGGCCTTGGCGCCAGGCGGCGAACATGCCCGCCGGCACCGCTACCAGGGTGGCCAGTACCACGGCGGGCAGCACGATCTGCGCGCTGACCGCGAACCGGTCCAGGATCAGCGTCATCACCGGCTGGCGGTTGGCAATCGATTGGCCCAGGTCGCCTTGCAGCACGTGGCCGGCCCAGATGGCGAATTGCGTCGGCCAACTGGCGTTCAACCCCAGTTGTTCGCGCAACGCGGCAAGGCTGGCCGCGTCCGCCGAGTCGCCCAGCATCAGCGCGGCCGGGTCTCCCGGGATCAAGCGCACCAGGATGAACACGGCAAGCGCGACGATCAGCAGCGTGGGCAACGCCATGCTGATCCGCGAGGCGACGAATCTGAGCATGGCGTCAGCCTGCCGCCAGTTCGGACTCGCGCACGTCGACCGCGTCCTGCGGTTCGTCGCCGTCCAGCCGATAGGTGGTGAAGCGCCGGTTGGCCGCGGGCATGGGTGCGATCTCCATGACGCCCAGCGCCGGCTCCATCACGATCATCGCCACGGTGGCGGTCAGGTTGCCGCCGTCGCCGTGGCGCGCGGGGCGGCACACGGAGTAGGGCGCCAGGAAGTCGTCGAACAGCGCCGTCTTGACGCCGTCGCGGTCCAGCAGACGGCCTTGGGCCTGCAGCAGCCGGCGTACGCGCCAGTCGCGGTAGAAGCTTTCGGGCACATGCGCAATGCCCGTGTCGCGCAGCTTGGACAGCGCGATGGCACCGACCCAGTGGTTCGCGTGCACGATCAGGCCGTCGTCCGGGTACAGCGGGAACGCTTCGTCCGGCGCGCATTCGAAATCGATGCCGAAGCCCGCCGCCGACGCGATCATGATGTTGTTCGAGCATGACTTCGGCGTGGTCGCCACGACCTTGGCCGCGAGCGCGAAGTGTTCCTGTTCCAGCACCTTGCGGCGAATCAGGCCCAGCGGCACGCCCAGGGATTGGTAATCGCGCTCGCATTCCAGGTAATTGGCGGTGATGGACACGCCGGCCGCGTTCAAGCCGCTGCGCGCCAGCCCGCCCGCTTCGACAAAGGTCAGGTAGTCGGGACCGTGCTCCTGGCGCACCCGCAGCACCACGCCGGTGTCGGCGCATTCGGCGCGCCAGTCCCAGTTTTGCGCATGGATCAGGTTGCCCGAGGCGCTGCGTTCCGGCAGCAGAATCGCCCCGGTGCAGCCGTCGTCGGCCTCGTCGTCGGGATTGGCCACGGCGCTTTGGGCCCGCGCCAGCGCCATGACTTCGGTGCGGGCGTTGATCATGACGATGTCGTCGAACGGTACGCCGGCGCCGGCGGCGATGCCGTGCATTTCCTCGACATAGCGTTCGTCGAAATCGCCGATGCGGCGCGCGTAGTCGGCGATCAGGGCCGACTTCTGCGCGGCGCTCATGCCGAATCCGTCCAAGGCCCCGCCGTACAGCGCCACGCTCTGGCGGATGCGGGGGGCTAGCGCCTGCCCGTACTGGCGGCCACGGCTTTCGGGGCCGCCCGTCAACGTGACGCAGGGAAAAGGGGTGATCGCCATCTTTCGGTCCTTTTGTATTTTGTTGCTGTGTAATACACTAAATAGGCCGGATGTTGGCTGTCAATCTGTTTTATGGCGCGTTATATGAAATCTAGGGAAAACGTGAATGCCAAGGATGCGAATTGGCATTGAGCATAGGAACCACCCGTAAAGCGCAGGAGCGCGATGCCATGCAGGAGCTCAGTCCCCTACAGATCGAAGTCGCCCGCAAGCTGACGGCGCTGATTCAAAGCGGCCGCTGGCAGGTGGGCGAACGCCTGTCGGATGCGCGCCTGGCGCAGGAGCTCAAGGTGTCGCGATCGCCGATCCGGCAGGCGTTGAACCTGCTGACCCGCGAAGGGCTGGTGGCGTACACGTCGGGCAAGGGCTACCGGCTGGAACGCGAGCCGGGCAGCGACGAAAGCCTGGACGCGCTGATGCCGCATTCCGAATCGGAAAGCCTGTACGGCGAATTGATGAGCGCGCGCGCGGCCGGCCGCTTGGACGCCGACGTGTCCGAGGCGCAACTGGTCGAACAATTTCAGGTGACGCGCGGCGCGGTCCGGCGCGCATTGATGCGCTTTGCCACGGAAGGGCTGGCCGAGCGCTTGCCGGGGCATGGCTGGCACTTTGCGGAAAGCCTGGACAACGAGCAGGCGGTGAACGAGAGCTACGAGTTTCGGCTGATCGTCGAATGCAACGCACTGATGACGCCAGGCTACGTCCCGCGCCCCGACCAGTTGGCCGCCTTGCAACGCGAGCAGACCGAGATCCTGCAGATGCCGGTGGAACAATTGCAGCGCGATGCCTGGTTCAACGCCAACGCCGCCTTCCATGAAACGCTGGCGGCGTGGTCCAACAACCGCTTCCTGACCGAGGCCGTGCGGCGCCAGAACTCGTTGCGGCGCATGACGGAGTACGCCAACTTCGGGCATCTGGCCGACGTCCATATCCACCAGGCGTGCACGGATCACCTGGGGATATTGGCGGCGCTGGCCGAGGGGGACCGCGACTACGCGACTGCGCTGCTCAGGCGGCACATCACGCGGTCGGCGGATATGTAGAGGCGCAATGCCGGACGGAGCAGAGGGCGCATACGCGCTGCCCGGGGCGCCCCTGCGCCCGTCGTATATGCACAACAGCGAATAAAGATGCGAATCAGTTGCATTACACTTCATCCCGAATCAGCACACCGCTGTGGGAGAGGTAGTCAGCATGCAAGTTCACCGGCCGGGTGGCCGTCCATCCAAAAGTCGTCCCCGTTTCACCCTGAACGCCCCTGAGGGGCAGCAAGCACGCAGCGCGCGCGTGGCGTGGGGGCTATTCCTGGCCTTGGCGTCCGCCGCCGCGACGGCGCAGGAAACCGGGGTGTCCACCCTGCCAAGCGTGCAAGTCGTGGGTGATACCGACAGCACCACGACGGAAGGCACCGGTTCCTACACGCCGCGCGCCACCGCCGCCAGCACCGGGCTGGATTTGACGCTGCGCGAGACGCCGCAATCGGTCACCGTCGTGACGCGCCAGCGCATGGAAGACGAAGACATGCGGTCGTTGACCGACGTGATGGCCAGTACGCCCGGCATCTCGGTGCAGAACTACGACAGCGAGCGCTATTCGTTCAGTTCGCGCGGTTTCAGCGTCAGCAACTACATGTATGACGGCATCCCGACGAGTTTCGACACGGGCTACGCCGGGGGCGAATCGTCCATCGACCCGATCATCTATGACCGCGTGGAAGTCGTGCGGGGCGCGACCGGCCTGCTGACCGGCGCCGGCAATCCGTCCGCGTCCATCAATCTGGTCCGCAAGCACGCCATCAGCCGCGAGTTCAAGGCAGATATCAGCGTCAGCGCCGGCACGTGGGACAACTACCGCGGCACGCTGGACCTGTCGACGCCGCTGAATGCGGACGGCAGCGTGCGCGGCCGCATCGTATCGGCCTATCAGGACAGCCATTCGTTCCTGGACGGCTACCAGAACAAGAAGAAGGTTTTCTACGGCGTGGTGGATGCCGACTTGACCTCGCGCACCACCGTGAGCGCGGGGTTCAACTACCAGGACAATGACCCGCAGCGCAGCAGCTGGGGCGGTTTCCCGCTGTGGTACGCAGACGGCGGGCGCACCGACTGGAAGCGTTCGCTGAACACCGGGGCGGACTGGAGTTCCTGGGCAAGCACGACCCAAGGCGGGTTTGCCAGCCTGGAGCACCGCTTCGACAACGACTGGCGTGTGCAGGCAGTCGCGTCCCATTCCAAGCATGAGATGGACGGCAAGCTGCTGTACCTGTACGGCTGGCCCGACCGGGAAACCGGCCTGGGCATGGGGGCGTCGCCTTCCTGGTATCTGGGCGACCGCAAGCAGAACAGCGTCGACGTCAAAGCGTCGGGTCCGTTCACGATGTTCGGCCGTCGCCACGAGGCCGTGGTGGGCGCGAGCTTCAGTCGCCAATATGCGGACTTCGACTACCGTTCGTCCCTATCCGCGGCGCCGGTCGGCAACTTCCTGAATTGGGACGGCTCGTATCCGGAACCCGAATGGAACAGCACCTCGGTCACGGCCAGCCGCTATACGACCAAGCAGGCGGGCTGGTACGGCGCGTTGCGCCTGAACCTGGCCGATCCGTTGAAGTTCATCGTTGGCGGCCGCTACAGCACCTGGAAGACGGACTCTGTCGGCTTCGGCGGGGGCGACCACACGGCTTTCGACAAGAACGCGTTCACGCCGTATGCCGGGCTGCTGTACGACATCAACGACACCTACACCGCCTATGTGAGCTATACGGAGATCTTCAATCCGCAAAGCTACCAGGATCGTACCGGTGGTTGGCTGGACCCGCTTGAGGGCAAGTCGTATGAGGCCGGCGTCAAGGGCGAATTCCTGGAGGGCCGGCTGAACGCCAGCGCTGCCGTGTTCCAGATCGATCAGGACAACGTCGCGCAGGCCGATACGGGCTACCTGGTGCCAGGCACGATCAACCAGGCCTATCGGGCCGCGCAAGGCACGCGCAGCCGCGGTTTCGACCTGGAAGTCTCGGGCGAAGTCACGCCGGGATGGAACCTGGCCGCGGGCTGGTCGCATTGGACCGCCAGCGACGGCGACGGCAATGCGATCCAGACGGACCAGCCGCGCAGCCTGGTGCGCGTGTTCACGACCTATCAATTGCCCGGCGACTGGAACAAGCTGACCGTGGGCGGTGGCGTCAACTGGCAGAGCCATGTCTACACGATCGCCAACGGTCCCAATGGCGCCGAGCGCGTGGGCCAGGGCAGCTACGCCATCACCAACCTGATGGCGCGTTACCGGTTCAACCGCAATCTGTCGGCGCAATTGAACGTGAACAATGTATTCGACCGCAAGTACTACAGCCAGGTGGGGTTCTACAGCCAGGGCGCGTGGGGAGCGGGACGCAGCGCGATGATGACGATGCGGTACCAGTACTAATCAGCACCGACGCGGGGCGGCAGTTGTCTGCCGTTGCCGCACGGTTGCTAACGTGGTTTGGCGGCTGCCCGGTGCTGGGGCGCCAGCGGGCAGGCCGCGCAGTATTGCGCGGTCGGCAACAGGTGGTATAGGCAGCACTCGCGGTGCAGCGTCGTCGCGGGACCGGGGCGGCGCGAGGTCCTGGGCGGCAGGCACAAGGGGTTGGCGCGTTCGCAGGCCTTGTCGCCCCACCAGGGATTCTCCAGCAGGGCCAGCCTGTCCTGGCGCACGGCGTCGCTTGCCGCGGTGCCTTGCGTCTGCGTCTCGACAGCCTTCAGCACGACCTCCAGGTAGCGCACCGCGCCGCCCCATACCACTTTGCGCGGCAAGCGGCTGGCGCGGAAGAGCGCGTCGGCCAATGGCAGCAGGTGGTGCCAGACCAGCGCGTCGTACCGGCGCCAGACATCGCCGCCCGAATCCGGCGCCCCCAGCGCCGCGATCCGAAAGCGGGCAGGCGCCGCGTTGGCGTCCAGTTCGATCCACATGGCGTCGCTGCGGGCAGGCAGCGCGTGGCGCGCGCCGCTGGCGGCCGCGGCCACGGGCGGCAGCAGCGTCCACAGGTAGCTCATGGCCCAGGCGGACGCGACCGCACGCGGATCGGCATCCGACCAATGGCGGCGATGGCGGGCAAGCGCATCCGCCAGGCCGGCTTCATCGCCCAGCAGGGCGGCGGCCTTGCAGGCGCCAGCAGGCGGCGCGGCAAGCTCCACGGTTTCGGCGTAGGGGCGCCAGTCTTCGCGAAAGAAGGGTTGCAGCAACGCGATCATCTGCGCGAGGCCTGCCTGGGACGGATCATCGTGGTCGGATAGGAAGGGATCCCGGACCGGCGGATTCCGGCCTGCGAAAGAACCGCAGCGTAAAGAGAAAGCGGCGGCGGCGCAAATGCGCCGCCGCGGCGTCGTCTGCGTCAACCGGTGACGCAGAGCGCGACCGGGCAATCGCGCAGCAGTTCACCCAGCTCAATGTCGCCGGCGGCGCCGGGTTGCGGACGCTGCCCGGACAGCCTGTTGAGCAGACCGTCCGTGGACAGGCCGGCCGGCAGCCGTATTCGCGTGCCGTCCCAGAACGGTCGCGCCTGCGCGGCTTGGCCCTGCGCATGAGTGCCCAGCGCAAGCGCGCATGACCGGGGGACGACGATCAGCACGCTTCGGGCGCCGTGACGCCGCAGGTAGGCCAGCACATGCGCGGCCTGCGGACCGTGCGCGGCCAGCGGCTCGTAGGTCCCGTGGCTGAATATCGCCGGGTCGCGGACGCGCAGGTGCAGCGCGCGGCGGATCAGGGCCTGCTTGATCGCACCGGTCTGCCACGCCTGGGCGCGAGTAGGGATTGGCGCGCCCGCATCGTCCATAGCCAGCAGGCGCGCCCGAGCCGGATAGTCGACCGGGCGGCGGTTATCGGGATCGACCAAGCTGAAATCCCAAAGGTCCGTGCCCTGGTAAAGGTCCGGCATACCGGGCAGCGTGCAGCGCAGCAACGTCTGTGCAAGGCTGTTGACCAGGCCGGCGGGCGCGATGCGCAGCGCGTACTCTCCGATTTCGCGTCGCAGGTCACGGCCGTCGTCGGTGTCGCGCAGCGCATCGATGCAACGGCGCGCCGCGTCTTCGTAGGCCGGGTCGGGGTCCGTCCAGCTGGTGCGCAACTTCGCCTCGCGCAGCGCCTTTTCCTGCCATTGCGCGACGCGGTCCAGATACTCCGCCAACGGCTGGCCGGACGCAGCGGGGGCGAGGCCCAGCGGCCATGCGCCGACCAGGCATTGCAGCAGCAGATACGCGTCGGCCGGCGCCACGGGGCCCAGCCGGGCCAGGCGTGGCACCCAGGCCTGGGCAAGGCCGATCCACGCATGCGGGGCTTCGCTCAGCACGGCAAGCCGGGCGCGCGTGTCTTCGCCCCGCTTGTGGTCGTGGGTAGCGGTGGCCAGCATGGCGTGGGGGTAATGGACGGCGCGCTCGGCGCACAGCGCATGGAACGCATCGGGCGATAGCGAGAATCGTTCGGGGCTTGAACCGACCTCGTTGCGGGACAGCAGCGGCCCGCGCCGGTAGAACAGCGTGTCTTCCAGTGCCTTGGCCGCCAGCGGCGGCGTCAGTTGCTGAAAGCGCCGCAGGCACTGCGCCAGCGCCTCGACCAGCGCATCGGGGGCGGGGGCCGTGCCGGGGCAGGCCGTCGCCCCGCCATCTTCAAGCGACGCGCCGCAGAGCCATTGGTCCAGTTGCGCAAGCAGGCGTGCGCCGGCCGTGTCCGGGCCTAGCGCCGCGCGCGCCTCTTCCAGCGCGATGCCGAACCAGTGCGCGTCGGCGGGGCTGCGGCCCCCGTCTTCCGCGTAGGTGCGATAGACCGGGAACGCGGCCAGCAAGGCGGTCAGGGCACGGTCGATGGCGGGGAAGGTCCAGTCGCGCGTGGACGGGTCCATCCGGGCGACGCTGGCCAACGCACGCGCAAGCGCCAGGCGTTCCGCCGGAAAGTGCCGGGCCAGCATGCGCTGGCGGGCGTCGTGCAACTGGGCTGGCGCGTCGCGGGAGTCGCCGCTGAGTTCATTCCAGAAGGCGTCCAACGGCGCTTGCGCGCCGGGCGCGTGCAGCAGCGCGCCCGCCTGGTCCATGAAGTCGTACCCCGTCGTGCCGTCGGCCGGCCAGCGGAAATCCAGGGTTTCGCCGTCGGCCAGGATCTTTTCCACGATGAGGTAGGCGCTTGCGCGTTCGCCCCTTGCCTGCGTCAGCCGGTGGCGCAACCGGCGCAGATAGGCGCCCGGACTCGCCAGCCCGTCGACGTGGTCGATGCGCAGCCCGTCCAGGACGCCTTCCCGGTACAACTGCAACACCATCCCATGCACCGCGTCGAAAACGGCGTCGTCTTCGACGCGCACGCCGACCAGTTCGCTGATTTCGAAGAACCGGCGCCAGTTGATCTGCTCGGGCGCGGTGCGCCACCAGGCCAGCCGGTAATGCTGGCGCTCCAGCAGGGCGTGCAGGCGTGCGCGCCCGTCGGCGGCATGGATATCGTGGGCGGCGCATGTCGCGGCCGCGTCCGGGGCGCCGGCCCCGAATCCCGGCGCAAGGGGCAGGCGCAGGTCACCGACGGCGACGAAGAAGCCGTCCGCGTCGTGGACGAGCCGTATGGCGCCCGCGTGCAGGGATTGCCCATAGGGTTCCGGCAGCACCGGTAGCAGGACCTTGCCGCCCAAGCCCGGTTCGGGCGGTTGCCAGTCGATATCGAAGGCACGCGCATGCGTACTGCGCTGGCCCAGCCGCAGCACGTCGGCCCACCATGCGTTGGAGGGATGCGCGGCCATGTGGTTGGGCACGATGTCGGCGATCAACCCCAGGCCCAGCGGGCGGGCGGCGGCGGCCAGACGGCGCAACGCGGCTTCTCCGCCCAGCGCCGCGCTGATGCGCTGGTGGTCGATCACGTCGTAGCCGTGGGTCGATCCGTCCCGCGCTTGCGTGATGGGCGACAGGTACAGGTGGCTGACGCCCAGTGCCGCATAGTAGGGAAGCTGCGCGCGGGCGTCGTCCAGCGTGTATCCGGCGTGCAATTGCAGGCGCGCGGTGGCGCGGGGCGCGCTCATGGCCGGCCCCGTATCACGCGGCCCCTGAGGGCGCGCACCGGTTGCAGACGCGCGACGCTGGCCGGCGCATTCAGGCAATCGGCGACGGACAGCGGCACGCGTTGGCGCCAGTTGGGATGGTTGGCGATGGTGCCCGGCAGATTGGGCTGATCCAATTGGCCCGTCAGGTCTTCCAGCGTCACCAGCAGTAGCGGGCACGGCGTCGCCGCGACAAAGCCCAGCAATTCAGCGCCGGGCGGCTCGCGGGGAAGCGGCAGCGTGGATGCGGCGGGCGACGACATCTGCACGGCCCGCCACAAGGCAGCGCGGTCTTCAAGCCGTCCGGCGCGCAGCGCGGCCTCGTCCTGTTCCGGGCCCAGCAACCCCAGCCGCGACCGCCACAGGATGTCCTGCGCATGCCACCAGCCTTCTAGTGTGGGCAGGTCGTGCGTGGTCGTCATGGCCACGGCGTGCGGCGGCCAATCGCCCGGCGCCAGGAAGCCGGCGGGTTCGATGGGGGGCGGGTTCGCTCCGCCAGCCGGCTGGGTGGCTTCCGGCAACGGTGTTGATGGGTCCGGCACCGCGTGGGCGGCATCCGCCGTCGGATCTGCCGCGCGCATGAACCACAGCACATTCATGCCCAGCAGCCCCTGTTCCTGCAGTTGGGCGTCGAAGCCGTCGGGCACGGTGCCGAGATTCTCGCCGACGACCAGAGCGCCGTGCCGCCACGCCTCCAGCGCCGTCAGCCGCAGCAACTGCGCAAGCGGGTAGCGCAGATAGGCGCCGTCCTGGGGCGGCGCGCCATCCGGGATCAACCACATCCGGGCCATGCCCAGGATATGGTCGATGCGCACGCCGCCCGCGTGGGCAAGGCTGGCGCGCAGCATCGCCAGAAAGGCCGAGAATCCCGATTGCCGCAAGGCGGCCGGCGACAGGGCGGTCAGGCCCCAGCCCTGGCCCAGTGGATTGTGCAGATCCGGCGGCGCGCCCACGCTGGTGCGGGTCATCAGGTCGCCTTGGCGGCTCCAGGCGTGGCTGCCTGCGGGGCTGCCGCCCACGGCCAGATCCGCCAGCACGCCGATGCGCATGCCGGCGTCGCGGGCGGTTTGCTGGACTCGCATCAGGCTGGCCGATGCCAGCCACTGGCTGAACATGTGCGTGTCGATGTCGTTCGCGTGCGCCGCGGCGTAGCGTTGCGCGGCGGGAGATCGCGGGTTGCGCAGGTCGGCCGGCCATTCGGTCCAGGGCCGTGGCGCGCCATGCGTGCGCGCCTGGTCCGCATGCAGCGCTTCGAACAAGGCGTGGTCGCGCAAGTCTTGCCCGGCCGACTCGCGGTAGTGGTCATAGGCTTGGCGTTGCGCCGCCGTGGCGCCGGCCGGGAAGCGGGCGTGCACGCGCCGCAGCAATTCCAGGCGCGACGCCGCGGCGGCTGGCCAGTCGATGAGCGGCTGCGCGTCCAGCGCGCGCAATCGCGCCTGGTCCATGCCGGTCAATGCGTCGTGCACCGCCGCGTCACCCAGCACGCCGGCGGGGTCCGCGTACAGCGTGTTCAGGAACAGGCGGCTGGACGGCGAATAGGGGCTGCAATGCGCGGGGTCCGCCGCGAACATGGCGTGGACGGGGCTGATGGCAAGCGCATCCGCGCCCGCAGCGCCTGCGGCGGCGGCCAGATCCCGCAACGCGCCGAAGTCTCCGAAGCCGTGCGTGGCCCGCGCCAGGTCGGGGGAGGGCCGGCGCAGGCTGTAGAGCTGGACCGCCAATCCCCATGCGCGGGCATCTTTGATGCGCAACAGTTCGTCAACCGCTGGGGCGCGCAGGGGCGCGACGGCGAATGTCGTGACGCCGCCGGGGGTGGTCAACGCGTAGTAGCCCGGTTCGACGGACGCGCACAGCGTCGTCGCGCCGTCGGGCGCGCTCGCCGTGCGTATCGTCACGGGCGGCCGGGACTCGGCCTGCAACTGGCAGACGCCGGCGCAATCGGCGGGAAGTTCGACGGTTTCGCCGGACCGCGCGATCAGCAGCGGGGCCAAGCGGCGTTGCGCGGAGGCGGCGGCCAGGCGGTGGCGGCTGTCGCGGATGTCCGCGTTCGAGCCGGCGGGCAGGTCCATCGCGTCGAGCAGGGCGCGCAGTGTATCGGGGCAAACGCGGCGAGGGCGATGGTCGGCGCCGATCCAATCTTCAATGATCCCGGCTTCGGCGGCCAGGGTCGACAGGGCGTTGGGCGAGGGGGCGTTCATGCGGCGTCCTCAAGCAGCCAGACCGTGCTGTCGGCGCACAGGCTGCCCCGCCCCAGCGCGTCGAACGCGCCCGGCCGGGATTCGAACAGGAGCGAGGAAAACAGCGGACCCGCCGGCGCAAGGTCGGGGGGCAGCGCTGCCTGTTCCGGTCCAAGATTGGCGTAGAGCGTCAACATGGCACCATCGCCCAGGCGCCACTGCGCGTGGACGCCCTGCGGTCCGACTGCGCACGCCGCCACGGACCGCGTGCCGGGCAGGCGCGGCGCGATGAGGCGCTGGCGCAGGTGCAGCAGCGCCCCATACAGGGTGCGCCACGGTTGCGCATCACGCGTGTATTCGCCTTCGTCCTGGTCCCCGCCGCCCGCCGCCGCCCAAGGGACGCTTTGCGCCCACGTGGCTTCGGCGTTCGGGTCCGGCAGGGCGGCGGCATCCGCGGCGCTGAAGTCGGGAAAGGAAGAGAATTCCCGCTGGCGTCCGTCCCGCACCGCTTGGGCCAGGGCGGGGTCTGAATGGCTGGTGAAATAGAGGAATGGCGCGCGGCTGCCGTCCTCTTCCCCCATGAAGATCAGTGGAATCTGCGGCGCCAGCAGTTGCAGCGCGACGGCGGCGCGCAGGCGTTCCGGGTTTTGCTCCGCCAGAACCGTCAAGCGCTCGCCTGCCGCCCGATTACCGGTCTGGTCGTGGTTCTGCAGGAACAGCACGAACGCCGTGGACGGCAGATGGCCGCTGGGTTCGCCGCGCGGGGCGCCGTGTCGCACGCGCGACGGCTGGCCCTCGTACAACCAGCCTTGCGCCAGGCAATGCGCCAACGCGTTGGCCGGGTGGTCGGCATAGTCGGCGTAATAGCCGTGGGACTCCCCCGTCAACAAGTGGTGCAGCACGTGGTGGGCGTCGTCGTTCCATTGCGCGTCGTAACCCTGGCCAAGCAGGCTGGCGCGGTTGTCGTCGTTTTCCAGGACCAGGTGGATATGGCGCTGCGCGGGGATCTGGCCGCGCACGAACTGCGCCAGCTCCACCAGCCAGTCCGGATCGGGGATCGCGTGCACGGCGTCCAGGCGCAATCCGTCGAAGCGGAATTCCGTCAGCCAGTACAACGCGTTTTCTTCGAAGTAGCGGCGCACCGCGGGCTGGCGGAAATCTATCGCGGGGCCCCAGGGCGTGGAGACGTCGTGGCGGAAGAACGGCGCCGCATATTGCGGCAGATAGTTGCCGTCGGGGCCGAAATGGTTGTAGACCACGTCCAGCATCATGCTGATTCCCAAGCCGTGCGCGGTGTCGACCAGGTGTTTGAGCGCGTCCGGGGAACCGTAGGCTTCGTCCGGCGCATAGGGCAGCACGCCGTCGTAGCCCCAATTGCGCGGGCCGGGAAAGTCGGCGACCGGCATCAGTTCGACGACGGTGACGCCCAGTGCCGCAAGCTCGGGCAACCTGGCGGCTACCCCCGCGAAGCCGCCGGCCAGGCCCGCATGCACTTCGTAGATGACGGATTCCGCCCAAGGCCGCCCGTGCCAGGACGGGTGCCGCCATGGATAGGCGTCGGGCCCCGGAACGACGCTGGCGCCATGCACGTCGCCGTCCTGCTGGCGCGAGGCCGGATCCGGCACCAGCAGGCCATCGCCGATGCGGTAGCGGTACCGCGTGCCGGGAGGGCAATCCACGTCGACCTGGGCGTAGCCGTCGGGGCCGGGATGCAGCGCAATGGGATCGCGTCCGTCGACGGCCAGCGCCAGCCCCGCCGGCGCGGTGGGGGCCCACAGGCGAAAACGCGTGCGGCCATCGGGCAGGGGCTGCGCGCCATGGGTATAGGGCTCGGGCCACGCCGTCATGGTGTTCCTCCGGGAATGCAGGCGGCCGACAGCAGCACCAGGGCATGGGCCTGCACGGTGACGCTGGCCTCGGATACCGGCGCGGCCGGAACTTGCGTGGCGGAATCCAGTTCGCGGATCCAGGGTTGCGCGGGTTCGGGCAGCGTGAAGGCGGCGGGCTCGTCGCCCGGGTTCAGCAGCAGCAGCGTGATGTCCGCGCTGCCGTCATCGCGCAGCGCGGCCCGGCGCAGCGCCATCGCGAGCGTCTGCGGATCGTCCCAGGATTCCTGGCCGATTGGGCCGCCGTCGGTGTCGAACCAGCTGATGGCGGCCACGCCGGGGCAGATTTCCTGGGCAGCGTCGCCAAAGCGCGCGGCGCGCAGGCTGGGATGATCGCGGCGCAGCGCGACGGCACGCGCGACGAAATGGCTTAGCGCGCGCCCGGTGTCGCTCTGGGCCAGCGTCCAGTCCAGCCAGGACAGGGGGCCGTCCTGGCAATACGCGTTGTTGTTGCCGTCCTGGCTGTTGCCGAATTCGTCGCCGGCCAGCATCATCGGTGTGCCGTCGGACAGGAACAGCGTCGCCAGCAGCGCCCGTTGCACCTGGCCGCGCCGGGCGAGGATGGCGTCGTCCTCTGTCGGCCCTTCCTCGCCCCAGTTGCGGCTGTAGTTTTCGGCGTGGCCGTCATTGCCGTTTTCGCCGTTCGCCTCGTTGTGGCTGGCGTCGTAGCTGACCAGGTCCTGGGTGGTGAAGCCATCGTGCGAGGCCACGAAATTCACGCTCGCCCAGGGCCGGCGGTGGCGTCGGTCGAAGACGTCGCGCGACCCGCATAGCCGGGCCGCCATGTCGCCGCGCATGCCTTCATCGCCGCGCCAATAGCGGCGGACGGTGTCGCGGTAGCGGTCGTTCCATTCGGCCAGCCCCGGCGGGTGGTTGCCCAATTGATAGCCGTCGGGTCCGATGTCCCAGGGTTCCGAAATCAGTTTCACGCTGGCCAGTGCCGGGTCTTGCAGCAGGGCGTCGAAGAAGCCCGATCCCGGGTCGAAGCCCGTGCCTTCGCGGCCGAGCGTTACGCCCAGGTCGAAGCGGAACCCATCCACGCCGTAGGACTGCGTCCAATAGCGCAGCGAATCCATCACCATCTGCAAGACGCGCGGATGCGACAGGTTCACCGTGTTGCCGCAACCCGTGTCGTTGATGTAGTAGCGTTCTTCGCCGGGCATCAGGCGGTAATAGCTGGCGTTGTCCAGCCCGCGCCACGACATCGTCGGGCCCAATTCGCTGCCCTCGCAGGTGTGGTTGTAGACCACGTCAAGAATCACTTCCAGGCCGGCTGCGTGCAGGCGGCGCACCGCTTGGCGCAAGTCGTTGGGCCCGCGCTGCAGATACGCGGGTTCGGGCGCAAAGAACGACAGCGTGTTGTAGCCCCAGTAATTGCGCAGGCCGCGCTCAAGCAGGAACCGGTCTTGCAGGAAGGCGTGCACCGGCAGCAGTTCCACGGCGGTAACGCCCAGACGGTTAAGGTGTTCGATGAAGCGCGGGTCGGCCAAGGCGGCGCAGGTGCCGCGCAGCGGCTGGCGCAGGTCTTCACGCTGCATCGAGACACCGCGCAAATGCACTTCGTAAATCGTGGTGTCCACCCACGCCGTGTGCGGCGCCTTGCTGTTGCCCCAATTGAACGGCACGTCTTCGGTCACGATGGCCTTGGGCATCGCCGGCGCGCTGTCGCGGCGGTCCATCGACAAGTCGGCGCGCGCGTGGTTCATGCGGTAGCCGAACAGGGCATCGCTCCAGCTGGCCGGGCCGGTCAGGTGGCGCGCATAGGGGTCCAGCAGCAGCTTATGCGGATTGAAGCGATGGCCGTTGCGGGGGTCATAGGGGCCGTGCGCACGGTAACCATAGACCAGTCCCGGCTGGGCATCGGGCAGGTAGCCGTGCCAGACTTCGTCCGTGCATTCCGGCAGATCGAACCGCCGCAGTTCCTTGCGGCCGCGCGCGTCGAACACGCACAACTCGATGCGGGTGGCGTTGGCGGAAAAGACCGCGAAGTTCACGCCCAGGCCGTCGCTGACCGCGCCTAGCGGGTACGGCTGGCCGGTCGTGAGGCGGGGCAGTTGAGAGGGGTCCATGGGGTTAGCCTTCCAGCGTGAAAAAGAGGGTGGACAGGGGCGGCAGCGTCAGGGCTAGCGATTGCGCATGGCCGTGCGAGGGCTCGGCCGCCGTCAGGGCGGCGCCCTGGTTGCCCTGGCCCGAGCCGCCGTAGCACCCGGCGTCGGTGTTCAGCGTTTCGGTCCATCGTCCTGCCATGGGCACACCCATCCGGTAGCCGTGGCGGGCAACGGGCGTGAAATTCGACACGGCCAGCACCAGGGATCCGCCGGCGTGCCGCAGGAACGCGGCCACGCTGTTGTCGGCGTCGTCCATCACCACCCACGCGAAGCCTGCCGGGTCGCTGTCAAGCTCGTGCAAGGCGGGCGTATCCCGATAAAGCCGGTTCAAGTCCGCGACCAGGCGCTGCACGCCCTTGTGGCCGGCGTCGTCCAGCAGGTTCCAGTCCAGCGAGGCGTCATGGTTCCATTCCGCCGGGCAGGCCAGTTCGCCGCCCATGAACAGCAGCTTCTTGCCCGGGTGCGCCCACATGAATCCCAGATAGGCGCGCAGGTTGGCCAGCTTGGCGGCACGGTCGCCCGGCATCTTGTTCAGCAGCGAACCCTTGCCGTGGACCACTTCGTCATGCGACAGGGGCAGGATGAAGCGCTCGGAATACGCGTATGCCATGCCGAACGTGATGTCGTGGTGATGGTGCTTGCGGTGCACCGGGTCTTCATGCAGGTAGCGCAGCGTGTCGTGCATCCAGCCCATGTTCCATTTGTAGTGGAAGCCCAGGCCGCCTTGCGCCACGGGCGCCGTCACGCCAGGCCAGGCGGTGGATTCCTCTGCCACGACGATGGCATCGGGGGCTTGCTCGCGCACCGTGTCGTTCAGCGCCTGGAGGAACGCGACGGCCTCCAGGTTTTCGCGCCCGCCGTGCCGGTTCGGAATCCATTCGCCGGGCTGGCGGCTGTAGTCGCGGTAGAGCATCGACGCCACGGCGTCCACGCGCAGGCCATCGATATGGAAGCGTTGCAGCCAGTGGATGGCGCTGGCGATCATGAAGGCTTTCACCTCGGTCCGGCCCAGGTTGTAGACAAGCGTGTTCCAGTCGGGGTGATAGCCTTCGCGGGGGTCCGCGTACTCATAGAGCGGCGTGCCGTCGAAACGCGCCAGGCCGTGCGCGTCATCGGGAAAATGCGCGGGTACCCAGTCCAGGATGACGCCGATGCCGGCGGCGTGGCAGCGGTCGATGAAGCGGGCGAAGGCGTCGGGCGGTCCAAAGCGCGCGGAAGGCGCGAACAGGCCCAGCGGCTGGTAGCCCCAGGAACCGCCGAACGGATATTCCATGATTGGCATCAATTCGACATGCGAGAACCCCATGGCGTGCGCGTAGGCGGGCAGCTTGTCGGCGAGCTGGTCCCAGACGCAGCGCGCGCCATCGGGCGCGAGCCAGGAGCCGGCGTGTACTTCGTAGATGGAAATGGGGGCTTGGCGGGCTTGGCGCCCGGCGCGGGATCGCATCCATGCGTCGTCCGTCCAGGGGTAGGGGGAAGGGTCGTCCACGACGGATGCCGTGGCAGGGGCCGCCTGGGCGCGGCGCGCCATGGGGTCGGCTTTCAGGGCAATGGCGCCGTCGGCGCCGGTGATCGCGAACTTGTAGCGGTCGCCGGCCGCGACCCCCGGGATGAACAGTTCCCAGACGCCGGCCGCGTGCCGCAAACGCATCGGGTGGCGGCGGCCGTCCCAGCTGTTGAAGTCGCCCACGACAGCGACCCGCCGCGCGTTGGGCGCCCAGACCGCGCAGCGCAGCCCGGCGATGCCGTCCATGTCGGTCAGCCTTGTTCCCAGCAGGTTCAGCGCGGCGCGCCAATCGCCGGCGGCCAGCGCGTCCAGGTCTTGGGCGGACAACACGGGGCCGAAGGCATAGGCATCGGGCGTGATCTGTTCCGCGCCCGGCCATTGGATCGCCAGCTGGTAGGAATCCGGCCGGCCCGGGCGGGCGTTCGGCGCGGCGCCAGCAAACAGCCCGTGCGCCTGTTCGTGCAGCGCCGCGCGCTGGCCATCGCTGGTGACGACCCACACGGCGGCCGCGCCGGGCGCCAGCGCGCGGACCACGCCGTCGTGGGGGCCTAGCACCGAGAACGGATCGGCATGCAGCCCGGCAGCCAGGGCGGCCAGCGTGTCGGCGTCCACCTGGCCAGCGGGCGTGGCGCGGGGGGGCGGCGTGGCGGTGGCGCGGGGGTTCATTGGGCGTGTTCCTCGTTGTTGATCGCGGCGGCCTGTAGCAGCTCTCGCGCCAGTTCGGTCAAGGCGCATAGCGGGATCGAGATCCAATCAGGACGATGCGCGGCTTCATAGCTGACTTCGTAGGCGGCTTTCTCCAGCAGCGCCAGCTTGAGCAGTGGGCCTTCCTGGGCCGCAGGTAGCGCAACGGCCGTGGTGGCGGCTTCGGCATAGCCCGCCAGGAAGGCCTCGGCGGCCCGTGAACCGAAGCGAGCCAGCAAGGCATCGCGCAGTTCCACGGGCGCGCCGTGCGCGGTGGCGGCGTCGGCAGGCCCGGCGTTGGCGTCGGTGGGTGCGCCGCCCAGCGGAGCGCCGCCCGGCGGGTCTCCACGTGCAATGGACGCAGCGGCGTAATCGAAGGAACGCAACATGCCGGCGACGTCCTTATAAGGGTTGGCCATCTGCCGGCGTGCTTGCAGGGACTGGATGGGTTCGCCCTCGAAATCGATCAGGTAGGCGTCCGTTTGCGCGACCAGCACCTGGCCAAGATGGAAATCGCCGTGCACGCGAATCAACGGCGCACCGGTCAGGGCCTGCGCCATGGCGCCGACCTGTTGCGCGAGGCGGGCGCGGTGTTCGAAGAACCACTCGGCGCAGGCGCGCGACGGCGCTTCCAGGGTGTCTTGCACGGCGTGCAGCGCGTCACCCGCGCGGTCCAGTTGGGCGATGATCCGGGCGGCGTGCGCGTCGGCGTCTTCCGCCGTGGCCGTGCGCGGGGTGAAAGCGGGGTCGGAAGACGGTTGCGCCAACGCGTTGTGCAATTCCGCCAGCCGGCGTCCGATCGTGGCCGCCATGACGGTATAGCCTTCCAGGCTGGCTTCAAATTCTTCCGGGCTGTCCCCGCCCAGCAGCGCGGCGCCCAGCGTGCGCTTGAGGTAGTCAAGTGTCCAGGTCCAGGCGTCGCCCTCATTGGTCACGAAAGCATGCAGCACGGCCAGCGTGTGCGCAACACCGTCGGCGTCCACGCGCTGCACTTCGCCCAGCAGGGCAGGGATGTTGGCATAGCCGGCACGGGTCAGATGGCGGGTCATTTCGACTTCCGCCGAGACCCCGGGCTGCACGTTGCGTATCAGCTTGAGGATCGCCTGCCCCCCCAGGATGACGGAACTGTTGGATTGTTCGCCGCTGATCCATTGCAGCGCGGGTTCGTCGCCGAGGGCCAGCGCGGCCAGGCCGGGTTCCGCCAGATAGCGGATGACGCCGGGTTTGTCGCCCGGCTTGCCGCTGTCGCGGCCGTCCAGCTCGCGGCCGGCGCGCAACGCCTCGATCACGCCCAGCACGAACCCCGGTTGCAGGAAGGCGTCGGCAAGCGTGCCGACTTCTGCCCCCCGGCGCACGCGCGCGATGGGGTATTGCACTTGCGCCGTTTCGTCCCAGACCAGCACGAAGGGGGCCTGCGCGCGCCAGCCGTCCACGCCGTCTTCAGGCTGGACTTCGGCCCAGTAGTACTCGCCGCTGGCGGCGGTGAATGGCGTGGCATAGGCGAGCCGGGCCCGGGCGGGCGCGTGCGTACCGGGGAACCAGCGTTGGCGGGCCAGGTATTCGGGCAGCACCTCGTTTTCCAGCGTGGCGCGCGAGGCGTCGGTCAACGCGGCGCCGCCGCGCGATTTCAACACCAACGTCGTCAGTTCGGGCATCTGCGCCGGGGCGCTGGCATGCCAACCAGGCGGGGCCGCGTCCGCGCTCAGATCCATCCAGTAAAAGCCGTAAGGCGGCAGCGTCAGCAGATAAGGCAATTCGCCGATGGCGGGGAACGGCGTGCCACCCAGCATTTCCACCGGCACCCGGCCATTGAAGGCCTGCAACGGCAGTTCCACGGGTTGCGCGGCGTTCGACAGGTTCGCCACGCACAGGATGATGGTGTCGTTCCATTGGCGCAGATAGGCCAGGATCTTGCGGTTTCCGGCCAGGATGAAGCGCAGCGTTCCGCGGCCGAACGCGTGCGTCTGGCGGCGCTGCGCCAACATGCGGCGCGTCCAGTTCAGCAGCGAATGCGGATCCCGCTGCTGGGCTTCCACGTTGACCGCCTCGTAGCCGTACAGCGGCCCCATCAGCACGGGCAGCGGCAGGCGCTCGGGATCTGCCCGTGAAAAGCCGCCGTTGCGGTCCGGCGACCATTGCATGGGGGTGCGCACGCCATCGCGGTCGCCTAGATGCACGTTGTCGCCCATGCCCAGTTCGTCGCCGTAGTACAGCACCGGCGTGCCGGGCATGGACAGCAGCAGGCTGTTCATCAGTTCGACGCGGCGGCGGTCACGCTCCAGCAACGGGGCCAGGCGGCGGCGGATGCCCAGGTTGATGCGCGCGCGCGGGTCGGCGGCGTATACGCTCCATAGGTAATCGCGTTCGCGGCTGGTCACCATTTCCAACGTCAGTTCGTCATGGTTGCGCAAGAAGATGGCCCATTGGCAGGTGGCGGGGATGTCGGGCGTCTGGCGGATGATGTCGGTGATGGGGAAACGGTCTTCCTGGGCGATCGCCATGTACATCCGCGGCATCAGCGGAAAATGGAACGACATGTGGCATTCGTCGCCCGCGCCGAAATACTCCTGGGCGTCTTCCGGCCATTGGTTGGCTTCCGCCAGCAGCAGGCGGCCGGGGTACTCGGCGTCGATCACCGCGCGTATCTGTTTCAGCACCTGGTGCGTTTCGGGCAGGTTCTCGTTGTTGGTGCCCTCGCGTTCCACCAGATACGGCACCGCGTCCAGCCGCAGCCCGTCCACCCCCATGTCCAGCCAGTGGCGCATGACGGACAGCACTTCCTTGAGCACCTGGGGGTTGTCGTAGTTCAGGTCGGGCTGATGCGAATAGAAGCGGTGCCAGAAATAGGCCTGCGCCTCCGGGTCCCACGTCCAGTTGGATTTTTCAGTGTCGCAGAAGATGATGCGGGTGCCGGCGTAGGCCTTGTCGTTGTCCGACCAGACGTAGAAATTGCGCGCCGCCGAGCCGGGGCGCGACGTGCGGGCGCGCTGGAACCACCGGTGCTGGTCCGAGGTATGGTTCACGACCAGTTCCGTGATCACGCGCAGGCCCCGGGCGTGGGCCTCGCGGATCAGCTTGCGCACGTCGGCCACGGTGCCGTAGTCGGGGTGCACGCCCCGGTAGTCGGCGATGTCGTAGCCGTCGTCGCGGCGGGGCGAGGGGTAGAAGGGCAACAGCCAGATCGTGTTCACGCCCAGGCTGGCGATGTAGTCCAGCTTCATGATCAGGCCGGGCACGTCTCCCACCCCATCGTCATTCGAGTCGAAGAACGACTTCACATGCAACTGGTAGATGACGGCGTCCTTGTACCAAAGGCCGTCGTCCTTGAGGGGCAGGGTTTCACTGATCATGTGCTTGGGCTCCGGGCGGCGTCAACCATGCAGGGACAAACGCCAGATGCGATAGGGTTGGTCGGGGGACAGCGCCACGGTGCGCGTCGCATCGCGCCAGGTGTCGCGGCTGTCCGTCAGCAGGTCTTCGGCCGTCAACTGCCCCGCGCCGGCCTCTGCCACGCCGGCGTCCGCGAACCGCCACAGCGGCGGTTCCAGATGCGCGGCCTGCGGATTGAACGGGTCCAGGCTGACCACCGCCAGCACCACGTTGCCCAGGCCGGGCGTAGCCTTCAAAAAGGCCAGCACTCGGTCATTGCCACTGGCGACGGCGGTCAGCCCGCGATGGGTCTGCAATGCGGGGTTGGCGCGGCGGATCTGGTTCAGGCGCGTGATCTCGGCGCGGATATTGCCCGGCTGGCGCCAGTCGCGCGGGCGCAGTTCGTACTTTTCGGAATCCAGATATTCCTCCTTGCCAGGCACGGCGGCGGACTCGCACAACTCGAATCCGCTATACATGCCCCACAGGCCGGCTCCCATCGCGGCCAGCGCCGCGCGGATGAGGAAGCCCGCGCGGCCTGACGTCTGCAGGAACAGCGGATTGATGTCCGGCGTGTTGACGAAGAAATGCGGGCGGAAGAAATCGGCCGGCGGCGGCCGCGAGATCTCTTCCAGATAGGCCTGCAATTCGGCCTTGTCGTTGCGCCACGTGAAGTAGGTGTAGGACTGCGTGAACCCCACCTTGGCCAGCCGGTACATCATCTTGGGCCGGGTGAACGCTTCGGACAGGAACAGCACGTCGGGGTGCTGGCCATGCACTTCGGCGATCAGCCATTGCCAGAATGGCAGCGGCTTGGTGTGCGGGTTGTCCACCCGGAAAATGCGCACCCCGTGCTCGACCCAGAACAACACCACGTCGCGCAGCGCGCGCCACAGCGCCAGCTTGCGGGCCCGGCGCGGCGGGGCGCCGTAGAACGAGACGTTGACGATGTCTTCATACTTCTTCGGCGGATTTTCGGCATAGCGCAGCGACCCGTCCGGGCGCCACGAGAACCAGTCGGGGTGCGCCTGCAGCCAGGGGTGGTCGGGCGAACACTGGATGGCGAAATCCAGCGCCAGCTCCATGCCGTGGCCTTCTGCCGCTTTCACCAGCCGCAGGAAGTCCGCGAGCGTGCCCAGCTTGGGGTCGATGGCGTCGTGGCCGCCTTCCGGCGCGCCGATGGCGTAGGGGCTGCCGACGTCGTCCGGGCCGGCGGTCAGGCTGTTGTTGGGTCCTTTCCGGTTGCGCAGCCCAATCGGGTGGATGGGCGGCATGTACAACACGTCGAAGCCCATTTCCTGGATGTCGGGCAGCCGCGCGATGACGTCGTCAAAGGTGCCGTGGCGGCCGGGTTCGGGCGACTGCGACCGTGGGAACAGCTCATACCACGCACCGTGGGCGGCTTGCGGCCGGTCGACCCAGACCGGATACCGCGTGGCGGTCACGGATTCAAAGGGATGCGCGTCCATGTCGCGCATGGCATGCGCCAGGCTGGCATCCAGCAGCAGGGCGACCTGCTCGTCCGTCGGCGCGGCATCGGCGGGCACGTCGGGCAGCGCCTTCAGCACGCGCGTAATCTCTGCCAAGCTGTCGTTCCGATTCGCGTGGCGGCCGGCGCGCTTGTCGGCCTCGCGCAGCAACTGCACGCCCTCCGCGATTTCCAGACCCCGCGCGCGTCCTGCGCGGTGCTTGACCTCCAGATCGTGGCGGTAGGTCTGCCAGACGTCGAACCACGCGGCGACCTGAAACTCGTGCGGGCCGATGCGGCGTGGCCGAAAACTGGCTTGCCAGCGGTCATTGGCAAGCAATTGAAGGGGAACGCGGCGCCAGTCCGGCTCGTCGGCCGCGCGCCAGCGCAGTTCGGCGGCGATGCGGTCGTGGCCGTCCATCACCAGGTCCGCCTGGACGGTGACGCGTTCGTGCACCACGCATTTGACTGGGTGCGCGCCGTCATCCACGGCCGGCGAGACGCTTTCGATGGCGATGCGCAAGCCGGCGCCGCCTTCGGTACGGGGGCCGGGATGCCGGGAGGCTTCGCGGACGGGCGGCATGGGCGTGACCGACATCACGGCGCAGCCGGCGGGAGGCAGTGCATCGCCCTCCAGCATGGGCGTTTCGGCGTCCCGATGCGGCACGATATCGCCGGGTGGCAGACTGGACGCCACGGCATCCCAATCGACCCGCGCCCGCGCCGCATCGGCGGGATTCAAGGCAAGGATCGCCGTTGCGCCCTCCGCGGCGCCGCGCAACACCAGCGTCGCACGGCCGTCGCGGCCGCCCAGCACATGGGGCGGCCCCGTCAGGGGCGGCTGCGCGGCGAGCCAATCGTTGATGTCCCGCGCCGGACCGGGCGGGTCGACGTCCGCTTCGTCGGCCAGCCAGCCGTTGGCGGTGAAGGCGGCCGCCCAGGCGCGGCGATGGTCGGCGGGCGTCCTGGTGTCCAACGCCATGCGGTCCAACGGTGACACGCTGGCCAGGACCGATGCCACTTTTTCCAGCCGCGCGGCCTCTTCGGCCAACCAGCCGGACTTGTAGTCCCACCAGGCCAGGGACGAAAACACGCCGTGGAAACCGGCGTCGCGCAAGGCCTCCAATTGCGGTGGAGTCATGCCGGGGGTCCAGGCCACGGCGGAGGGGCGGCAGGCATGCCGCGCAAGCGGCGCCAGCAATTCCTGCCAGGCACGGGCGGGCAGGCACTGCGGCGCGTCGAACAGGAAGCCGGAGACGCCGGCGTCGGCCCAGCGCGACAGCCGCGCGCTCCAGGACGCCGCGAAACCCGCGGGCGGGCCGTCATTCAGCGCCATCAGGCCCCAGTCGCCGACGGGCAGGCGGGGATCGCGCGCCGGATCTTCCGGGTGTGCGCGGTACCAGCCCGGCGGCGCGGTGGCGGGACTGGCGTCCACCGACACGCGGTCGAACGTCACACGGACCCACAAGGCCAGCTCATGATCGGCCGCTGCCTGCGCCAACCGCGACAAGCTGTCCGTGATTGGTTCTGTCCGATCCGCCGCAGGGCTCCGGTCGGCGTCGACGGGCGCCAGGGAATGGGCGCCTGCGGGGCGCAGCCAGGGGGCCGGGATCAGCACGGCGTTGAATCCTGCCTGGCGGATCCGGGTCAACCGGGCGTCCCGCAAGGCGCCGTCTGCCGTGGGCCCGCCGTCCGGGAACCCCTGCGGCGCATGGCAGATGCGCAACGGGGCAGAGGGGGCCAGGGCTAGGCGGGCGGTGGCAGCCATGCGTATCCGCCTTTAAAGCGGCATCGGCATGGAGCCGCGTGCCTGCCGAGTCCGCCGGTGTCCCGCGTGGGGCGTCGGGGCCGGCGCGGACGCCGGGGCGGCGGCTTCGACGGCGCAATCGCCTGCCAGCGTGTGGATCAGATGTTCATACGGACCGACGGCGCGCTGCCAGCTGAAATCCCGGGTCATCGCATTGCGCTGCATCGCCCGCCACAGGGTCGGGTGACGGCGCAGGTGCATCGCCCGCGTCAGCGCGTCGGCCATGGCATCCGGGCTGTCGCCGTCGAACAGCAGGCCGTTGGCGAACGCCATCGCGGTCAGCGGCGCGTCCGCACCCGGGTCTTCGATCGTGTCGGCCATGCCGCCCACGCGGGACCCGACAGGGACCGTGCCGTAGCGCATGGCGTACAGCGGGGTCAGCCCGAAGGGCTCGAAGCGGCTGCCATGAAGCAGGATGTCGCCGCCCGCATGCAGCCGGTGCGCGCCGGTCTCGTTGTAGCCGATGCGAGTCGCGCAACGTGTGGGGTAGCGCGCAGCCAACGACTTCAGCTCGCCTTCCAGGCGACGGTCGCCCTGGCCCAGGATGGCGACCTGCATTTCCGGATGCGCGTCCAGCACGCGGGGCAGGGCGTCGGCGGCGACATCCGCCATTTTCTGTTCGGTCAGGCGGCTGCCCAGCACGACCAGCGTGGCCTGCGCATCCGGCGGCAGATTGAATTCGCGCTGCAGCACCGTCTTGCACAAACGCTTGTTCGCGAGATCGCCGGCGTGATAGCGCAACGGCCCAAGTTGCGGATCGCGCGAGGGGTCCCAGAGCGTGGTGTCGATGCCGTTGGGGATCGCCATCAGGTCGGCTGCGCGCTCGCGCAGCAAGCCGTCCAGGCCGCAGCCGAAGGCGGGGGTCAGGATTTCGCGGGCATAGGTACGGCTGACGGTCGTCACGCGGTCGGCGTGGCGGATCCCTGCCTTCATGAAGTTGAGCTTGTCCCAGGCCACCATGGCGTCTTCGCCCCGGCAGGCGGGAGGAATACCCAGCGCCGCGGCGTCCTCGAGCGGGAATTGGCCCTGGAAGGCCAAATTGTGGATGGTCAGCACGCTTTTCACGTCGTCGATGCCGGCTTCGCGCAGCAGCATCGGGGCCAGGGCCGCATGCCAGTCATGCGCATGCAATATCGTGGGCCGGGGCAGGCCGGGCAGTCCGCGCGCGATCCGCACCGCGGCATGGCACAAGGCGGCGTAACGCACGCCGTTGTCCGCGTGCTCCTGGCCACCGTCGTCCATGTACAGGCCGGCGCGGTCGTAGAGCGCGTCGTTCTCCAGCAGCAGGAAGGACAGCTCGGATACCGGGCACACGCCCGACAGCAGGCGCGCGTCGCCGCCCGGCAGGTCTTCCAGCCTTGCCGCTTCGCGCTGCCCGTCCAGGCGGGCGGCCACGCCGCGGTAGGCGGGCAGCAGGATGGTGGTGGCGATGCCGCGTTCGGACAGCGCCCGCGCCATGCCCGTGATGGCGTCCCCCAGCCCGCCGGTCTTGGCAAGGGGGAATGCTTCGGCAGCCACTATGAGTATTGTCGTCGTCGCCATGCTTGTTGCTCCGGGGAGGTCGGAGGGCCGCTGAAAAAGGGGGCCCGATTCCGTAAGCCTTTCTATGCGCAAGAGGCGTTCCCACGCCGTCGCCATGGCACGGCGGCCTCCGGATTGGGCAGGCCGGGTGTCGTTGTTGCTGGCGTTTGTAAATCTGGGAGCAGTGCACCATTGCGGGTAAGCGTCGCCGGCCGGGCATGGCGATTGCGGCGCCCCCAGGTTCACAAGACCCTGGAAAGGAGCGCCAACTTGAAAACGGTTTCCGATTTTGTGCTCGCCCGGCTGGGCGAATGGGGCGTGCAGCGCGTGTTCGGCTATCCCGGGGACGGGATCAACGGGCTGATCGGCGCGTTCGGGAGAAACCAGGAATTGGAATTCGTCCAGACCCGCCACGAGGAGGGCGCGGCGTTCATGGCCTGTGCCCACGCCAAGTTTACCGGCCAGGTCGGCGTGTGCCTGGCGACGTCCGGCCCCGGAGCCATCCACCTGCTCAACGGCCTGTACGACGCAAAGCTGGATCATCAGCCCGTGGTGGCGATCGTGGGCCAGCAGGCGCGCAGTGCGCTGGGCGGCGATTATCAGCAGGAAGTGGACCTTGCCAACCTGTTCAAGGACGTGGCGCACGATTTCGTGCATATGGTGACCTCGCCCTTGCAGGTGCGCCACATGGTGGACCGCGCCATGCGCATCGCGATGGAGCGGCGCGGGGTGGCCTGCCTGATCTTTCCTAACGACGTGCAGGACCTGGAGGCGGTGGAGGCGCCGCCCCGCGAACATGGCACGGTGCACACGGGCATCGGCCTGACGTCGCACGCCGCCGTCCCGCCCGAGGCGGCGCTGGACAACGCGGCCGCGATCCTGAATCGCGGCGAACGCGTGGCGATGCTGGTGGGCGCGGGCGCACTCGAGGCCGGCGACGCGGTGAAGGCGGTGGCGCAGCGGCTGGGCGCAGGAGTGGCCAAGGCCTTGTTGGGCAAGGCCGTGGTGCCGGACGAGCTGCCCTACGTGACGGGCGCCATCGGCCTGCTAGGCACGCAGCCCAGCTGGGAAATGATGAACGAGTGCGACACGCTTCTGATGGTGGGAACGTCGTTTCCCTATGCCGAATTCCTGCCCAGGGAAGGGCAGGCCAGGGCGGTGCAGATCGACGTCGACGGGCGCATGCTCAGCCTGCGGTATCCGGTGGAAGCCGGCCTGGTAGGCGACGCGCGGTTGACCTTGCAGGCGTTGCTGCCGCGGCTGGAGGCCAAGGCATCGGACCGTTGGCGCAAGGGGATCGAAAAGCGCGTGGCGCGCTGGCGCGAGACGGTCGCGGCCCGCGCCATGGTCCAGGCCAACGGCATCAACCCCCAGCGCCCGTTCGTGGAGCTGTCGCGGCGCTTGCCGCCGCAATGCATCGTCACATGCGATTCGGGGTCGGCGGCCAACTGGTACGCGCGTGACGTGCAATTGCGTGACGGCATGATGGGGTCCGTGTCGGGTGGCCTGGCCAGCATGGGCTGCGGCGTGCCCTACGCGCTGGCGGCCAAGCTGGCGCACCCGGGCCGTCCGGTGGTCGCGCTGGTGGGCGACGGCGCGATGCAGATGCTGGGCATCAATGAACTGATCACCATCGCGCACCGCTGGAAGGATTGGGCCAACCCCACCCTGGTGGTGCTGGTGCTGAACAACGGCGATCTGAACCTGGTGACGTGGGAGCAGCGCGTCATGGGCGGCGATCCCCGGTTTGGCGATTCGCAGTGGCTGCCGCCGTTCTCGTATGCGGACTACGGCCGCATGCTGGGCCTGGAGGGCATCCGGGTGACCGGGCCGGACGAGGTCGGCCCCGCGTGGGACCGCGCACTGGCCGCCGGGCGGCCGACGGTGCTGGAAATGGTCACCGACCCCGAAGTGCCGCCGATGCCGCCGCATATCTCGCTCAAGCAGTTCGGCGCCTACATGGCGGCCTTGCGCAAGGAGGACGGGGCTATAGGCGCCGCGGCGCTGCGCGCCACGATCAAGCAATGGTGGGCAGGCTGACGCGCTTGTGGCACGGCGCTTGCGGAGGAAAGGATTCCTACCACCACAACGCGGGGCGCACGCCCGGCAAAGGAGATAGACCATGGAAAATCAAACCAACATCGTGGGCGGCCCCAAGAGCAGCCCGGGCGGCCCGGGACCGCAAGTCATGGCGGCGGACACGCTGGAAGGCAATGACGTGTACAACTCGGCGGGCGAGGAGCTAGGGTCGATCAAGGACATCATGATCGATGTGCCACGCGGCCGCGTGGCCTATGCGGTGCTGTCGCGCGGCGGCGTGCTGGGCATCGGCGACAAGCTGTTCGCGATCCCGTGGGGCGCGTTGACGCTGGACACGGACCGCAAGTGTTTCATCCTGAACGTCGATAAGGAAACGCTGAAGAACGCGCCGGGCTTCGACAAGGACAATTGGCCCAGCATGGCGGACGAGACGTGGGCGCGCAGCCTGCATACGTATTACAAGCAAGACATTTATTGGTAGGCGGCGCCCGGGCCGCACGGCCCGGACCGCTTCAGGGCGCCGGCCGCGGGTCTCCCATCCGCGCGCCGGTCACCATTTCGGTCACCCAGTTCACCAGGATCGACGTGTAGGCCCGTTGCGCGGTCTTTTCTGTCAGGGCGTGGTCGGCGCCGTCGATGATCCGGTGGGTCAGCGAGTGCGAACGCCGGAACGCGGAGCGGTAGCTCATGATGGTGGAATGCGGGATGAACGTGTCGTGCTCGGCCTCCACGATCAGCACGTCGCCGGAAAAATCTGCGCACGCCTTCAACGCGCGGTTCGATTCGGGCGGCACGTAGCTATTGCGGTAGGCGCGCAGCGTGTCGCGGTTCAGCTGGTTCTTGGGCAACAGCCATTCGTCGTCCAGATACAGGGCCGGCACATGCAGCGCCAGCCAGCGCACGCGCCGCAGGCCACTCAGCAAGGCGGCCAGATAGCCGCCATAGCTGCTGCCCACCACTGCGACGGAGCCCGAATCCAGCGACGGATGGGCGGCCAGGCGGTCGTAGGCGGCCACCGCGTCGCGCAGGTTGTCTTCGCGGGTGACCTGCAGCTGCTGCTGGCGGGTGGCGGCGTGGCCGCGCAGGTCAAAGGTCAGGCACACGCATCCCAGCGCGGCAATCCCCTTGGCGCGCGACAGGTCGAATTCCTGGCTGCCGCCCCATCCATGGATGAACAGCACGCCCGGCACCTTGTCTTCGGGCGTGAGGAACGTGCCGTCCAGCGTCTGGCCGTCGACCGACAGCGCGATGGGATCGCTATGCGCCGCCATCGGCATCCTCCAGTACGCCGCCCGACTTGCTGATGTGGCCTACGGCCGAGTCCTCGCCATGGAAGACCAGATGCTGCGGGATCGGCTTCGGGGCATCGCGACCATAGCGTTCGCGGGTGGCGGCGCGCACCGACGCCATGGACGGCGAGAGCGCGAATGCCTGCATGGCGGACAGTTCCGCCAGGCTGGCGCCGCCTGCCCGCCAGGATTGCTCCAGAACGCCGGCGCGGTCTTGCCCGGACGCGTTGCGCCCGAACGCGACGTCGTAATTGCGGCGCGACGCGAAAAGCTGCGGGTAGGCGGTGGACACCGCCGTGTCGTAGCGGCAGGCCATGTCCACCGCCTGGCGTTCCCTGGGGTCAAGCTCCAAGGCGCGCAAGGCGTCGAACCCGCCCCGCGCCAGCCGCAGTTCCGAGCCACCGTAGACCGGAATGCCCGCGTTGTCGGGGGTCAGCGATTGCGTGCCGACGTAAGAGATTTCCATCTTGCCCACCCGCGCCCAACCGACGCTGTAGGTGGCGACGTCTTCCAGGTCTTCCTCCAGCACGAGCCCCAGCCTGCGCATGGCCGCGGCGGACTGGTCCGCCAATGCCGTGCGCAGCTCGGCGGCGTTGCGCACGACCACCTGGCCGCGGCCGGCGGTGGCCTCCGGCGGCTTGATGCGCAGCCGGCCGTGCTTGAGCAGGCGCATGCCGGCGGTCTCGGCGTCCTGCGGCGTGAAGGCGGTGTAGCCCGTCAGCACGACGTCGCGCAACGCGTCGGCCAAATCCGCGACCCACGCTTTCGGGGCCGTGGCGCGCAGGTCCGGCAGCCCGTGCGTGATGGCCTTTCCCGCAACGAAGGAATGCGGCGCGACGCCCCCATACAGGTCCGCGGCGCGGGTGATGCCCAGCCGCGCGGCACGCACCACACCGATCAATGTGCGGTCGGGCACGTAGTAGGGCGGCGGCTCGTCCCGATGCCGGCTGGGGCGGTAATCCGGCTTGAAGCGCCGTCCCAGCAAGGCGGCCAGGCGCGAGGCCAGGGCTTCCTGGGACGCGATCTCATGTTCCGACGCGTTGGCGCGGCGCGGGTAGGCGACCACCAGGTCGGATTCGGCGGGGGGCGGCTTTTTTTTCATGGCCCCGACAGCAGCAAGCGCCGTGCCCGGCGGCCCCTGCTATAGCGACGCTTTTTCCTGCCCGGGCAAGTGTGGATGCGCATGGCGCTTGCGCCACGCGATGGCGGCTTCCATCAAGGGGAACGCGGCCAACGCCAGGCACAGGGGCGCCAAGGCGTAACAGGCCCGGTACGCCAGGGCCGCACCCAAGACTTCCGAGTACGGCAGCCGCGGCGCCAGCACGGCGACGAAGATCGCCTCGGTCGTGCCCAGGCCGCCAGGCACGCGTGTCAGCACCGCGGCGAAGCTGGCGCAGAGCAGGATGCCCAGCACGACGGGATAGGGCGCCTTGCCTTGCAGCAGCACATAAGCGACCGCGCCCATGAACATCCACGACATCCCGGCGAACAGGCATTGCAGCGCTGCCATGCGTACCCGGGGCAACGTGACACGCTGCCCGATCCAGGTGACCGAACGTCGGCGCGCGCGGGCGCAGGCCCATACATAGGCGGCGCCTGCCACCAGCATGGCGGCGCCGATGAGCCGAAGCACGCCGCTGCCCACGTCCCAGCCCTGGGGGACGGGAATGACGCCGCTGACGAACACTGCGCCGGCCACCCAGGCGTAGCCGATCCAGTTGGACGCGGCCGCGAACAGGGCAACGCGGGTGGCCACCGCCTTGCGACAACCCAGCCGCGCATACAGGCGCAGGCGCGCGCCCAGGCCACCTACCAGCACGCCCAGGCTCAGGTTCAGCGCATAGCTCACCAACGCCACGCCCAGCACGGCAGGCGCCCGCAGCTTGTGGCCGGTGTAACGGCGGCCCAGCAAGTCCAGCGTGCCATAGCTCAGGTAGCCCAGCACGGTCAGGCCGCCGGCCAGCAAGAGGGCGTCACGGGGAATGCGGCGCATGGCTTGCCACACCTGCGGCCAATCGACTGAACGTCCGAAATAGAACAGCAGCCCCGCGACGACGGCCAGGATCAGCCAGGGCAGCACCTTCTTGATGCGCGGCCAGCGGTGGCGCAGCGACCGCATCAGGTTCGTGCGGAATACCCTCATGCTGCCTCGCCTTCGCCTGACGCGGCGGGTTTGATGGTTTGCAGCTTGGGCTTGTGGGCGGGCAGCGCGCCCGCCCAGGCCGGAAAGCGCCGCAGGAAGTGGAACACCACCACGCCCACCCAGAATCGCCGCAGTGTGCGCGTGGGCCGGGGGCTTTTCGGCACCGGCTTGCAGTCCTGCTCGATCAGGCGGTCCAGGCTGTCGCGCAGCGCTCGGTTGAGCGACGTGTCGCGGGCCACCACGTTCGCCTCCAGGTTCAGCGCCAGACTCAAGGGGTCGAGGTTGCTGGAGCCCACGGTGCACCAGTCGTCGTCCACGCAAGCCACCTTGCCGTGCAGCGGCCGCTTGCAGTATTCGAATATCTCGACGCCCGCGCTCATCAGATGGTCGTACAGCATGGAGGCGGCCAGCCGCGCCACCAGCACGTCGGGTTCGCCTTGCAGCAGCAGGCGCACCCGCACGCCCCGGCGCGCGGCGTTGACCAGGTCGCGCAGCAGGCGGTAGCCAGGGAAGAAATAGGCGTTGGCGATCAACACGTCGTGCCTGGCCGATCGCAGGCCGGCCCGGTAATAGCGTTCAATGTCGGTGGTATGGCCCAGGTTGTCGCGCACGACCAGCCGCCCCCCGCCGTCGCCGCCGGGCACCGAGGCGGCGGGCGGGCG
>NZ_JABBJN010000040.1 GCF_012928505.1 Achromobacter sp. Bel
CCTCGGCTGCGGCGCCCCGTCCCGCGGCCTCCGCCCCGGCGCCACAGGCCTGCCAGAGCTGCGGCGTAGTGGAGTCGGTGCGCCAGGTGCAAGTCCCGGTGAAGGACAACAGCGACCACCTGGTCGGCACCATCGGCGGCGGGGTGGTGGGGGGCGTTGTGGGTAATCAATTTGGCGGAGGCAGCGGCAAGACGGCGCTGACCGTGCTGGGCGCCGTCGGCGGTGCTTTGGCAGGCCGTGAAGTTGAGCGTAATATCAGACAGCAACAAACGGTGACGCACTATGAGCTGACGGTCCGCATGGGCGACGGTAGTGCGCGCCAGTTCCGCAGCGCGCAGCCGTTCGCCTTTGCCTCGGGCGACCATGTGCGCGTGGAGAATAACCAGCTGCTGCCGGGTTGACCGGCAGCCGGCGGAAACCATCCGTATTTGGGGAGACCTGGCATGAGCGACCAATTCACGAATCCGTTCGTCCTTCCTGGCATGGGACAGAATTCCGACCTGTCGGGCAATCCCCTTCTGGCCAGCATGGAAATGATGCGCCAGGCCTGGGCAGGCCTGACCGGGCCGGGCGGCCTGGCCAGCAGCCTGCCGATGGCCCCTCCCATGAACCTCGAAGACCTGGACCGCCGCATCGCCGAACTGCGCTCGGTGGAAAACTGGCTGCGCATGAACCTGTCGATGCTGTCGTCCACTATCCAGGGCATGGAAGTGCAGCGCTCCACCATCAGCACGCTGCGCGCGTTTGTGGACAGCGCGGCCAGCATGGACATGGGCATGGTCCGCGACAGCGGCGCGGCGTCTCCGCTGGAAGTGGTGCTGGGCCTGAAGCCTGCGCCCAAGGCCGCCGCCAAGCCAGCATCGAATGCGGCTCCGGCGCCAGGCAAGGCGCAGGATGAGCCGGCGGGCAAGGGCGCAGACGCCAACGCGTCGGCGGACCAAGCCGGGCCGGAATCCGCCATGCAAGGCATGAGCGAACAAATGGGCGCCGCCGCGCAATCGGCCTCCAAGGCGTGGTGGGATCTGCTGCAGCAGCAGTTCAACCAGATCGCTGCGGCCACCGCCGCATCCATGCCGGGCACGCCCGCCGCGCCGGGCGCGGACCCGGGGGCGGACGCCAAGGCCAAACCCGGCGAATCCAAGGCTGCGGCCAAGACCGAGGCCAAGGCGTCCAAACCTGCGGCACGCAAGCCTGCCGCCAAGACCGCCGGCAGATCCGCGACGAAAACCGCCAAGAAAATCGGGGCTGCCGACGGCAAGCCCTGACCTCTTTCAATCGACAAGCGAGACGGCCGCCAGGCCGCTCGGCGTCCCAACCCTACCTGGAACTTATGCTTAACGTAGTGATTCTTGCCGCCGGACTGGGCAAACGCATGCAGTCCGACCTTCCCAAAGTGCTGCACACGCTGGCAGGCAAACCGATGCTGGCCCACGTGCTGGACAGCGCGCGCCAGTTGAAGCCGGCGCGCATTATCGTCGTGGTGGGCCATGGCGCCGACCGCGTCAAGCAGGCGTTCGATGGCCAGGCCGATCTGCACTTCGTGCTGCAACAGCCGCAGCAAGGCACTGGCCACGCGGTGCAGCAGGCGGTGCCGCTGATGCTGGAAGGCGACGGCAAGGACGACGTGACGCTGGTGCTGTACGGCGATGTGCCCCTGGTGCAGCCGGACACGCTGCAACGTCTGCTGGCCGCGCGCGCCTCGGGCGCCGCCGTGCTGACGGAAGTGCTGGCGGATTCCACGGGCTACGGCCGCATCGTGCGCGACGCCCAGGGCAACGTGTGCCGCATCGTCGAGCACAAGGACGCTTCGGAAACCGAACACGCCATTAAAGAAGTGAACACCGGCATCCTGACGGCGCCGACCGCGCAACTGAAAGACTGGCTGTCCCGCATCGACAACAAGAACGCCCAGGGCGAGTACTACCTGACCGACGTGGTCGGGCTGGCGGTTGCCGATCGCGTGCCGGTAGGCGCGGCCCAACCGGGCGCGGGCTGGGAAACGCTGGGCGTGAACAGCCGCGTGCAGCAGGCCGAACTGGAACGCCGCTGGCAGGCCGAGCAGGCGCGCCGCCAACTGGAAGCCGGCGTCACGCTGGCCGACCCGGCGCGCTTTGACGTGCGCGGCACGCTTTCCTGCGGACGCGACGTGTTCATCGACGTGGGCTGCGTGTTCGAAGGCAACGTGACGTTGGCCGATGGCGTGCGCGTGGGCCCGCACTGCGTGCTGCGCGACGTGGCCGTCGGCGCCGGCACCCAGATCGAAGCGTTCAGCCACTTACAGCAGGCCGAAGTGGGCCGCGATGCGCGCGTGGGCCCGTATGCCCGCCTGCGTCCGGGCGCCGAATTGGGCGACCGCAGCCACGTCGGCAACTTCGTCGAGATCAAGAAGAGCGTACTGGGCGCCGACAGCAAGGCCAATCACCTGGCCTATATCGGCGACGCCGACATCGGCCAGCGCGTGAACGTGGGCGCCGGCACCATCACCTGCAATTACGACGGCGTGAACAAGCACCGCACCGTCATCGAGGACGACGCTTTCATCGGCTCGGACACGCAGCTGGTGGCACCCGTGCGCGTGGGCCGCGGCGCGACCCTGGGCGCAGGCACCACCCTGACCCGCGACGCACCGGCCGACAAACTGACCGTGTCGCGCGCCAAACAGCTCACCGTCGAGGGTTGGCAGCGTCCGGTCAAGAAGTCGTGATGGCGGGGAAGGACTCCGCCCAGGACACACCGCCGGGCGGGGGCACCAAGCCCGCGCCGCCCGACGGCCTGCCGGCCCCCCGCCGGTACTGGGCGGCCGCTACGGTGATGACGGGCATCAGCCTGTCGGTGCTGGACACCACCATCGCCAACGTGGCGCTACCCACCATCGCCGTCGACCTCAACGCGTCGCCCGCCGAAGCCGTCTGGATCGTCAACGCCTACAACCTGGCAGTGGTGATGACGCTGCTGCCGTTGTCGGCGTTGGCCGAGCGCATCGGCTTTCGCCGCATGTTCACCTTTGGCCTGATGCTGTTCACCCTGGCCTCGTTGGGGTGCGCGTTGGCCGGCACGCTGTGGCAGTTGACGGCGGCGCGCGTGTTCCAGGGCGTGGGCGCGGCGACGCTGATGTGCATGTTCGGCGGCCTGGTGCGCAATATCTATCCCCTGAAAATGCTGGGCCGGGGCATCAGCATCAACGCCACCACGGTGGCGGTGATGTCGGTGCTGGGCCCCACCATCGGGTCCGCCATCCTGTCGGTGGCGCCCTGGCCGTGGATCTTCGCGGTGAACCTGCCGATCTGCGTGCTGGCCATGTTCGGCCTGCGCCATCTGCCCGAAGTGCCGCGCAACGACGTGAAGCTGGATTGGGTCAGCGCCCTGCTGTGCATGGCGACGCTGGGCGTCTTCATTTCGGGCGTGGACATGATGGGCCAGGATTTGCTGCGAGGCATCGGCCTGGTGGCGATCGCAGCCGTGGCGGGCTTGGTGCTGGTGCGCCGCGTCCGCAAGCAGCCGGCGCCGCTGGTGCCGGTGGATCTGCTGCGCATTCGTACGCTGGCGTTTGCCGTGGGCGCGTCGGCCTGTACCTTCGCGGCACAGATGGCGTCGTATGTGTCGCTGCCCTTCTATTTCCAGCAGGTGCTGGGCCGGCCGTATCTGGAAGTGGGCATGTTGATGGGCGCCTGGCCCGTGGGCACGGCCCTCATCGCACCGCTGGCGGGCCGCCTGTCCGACCGCTATTCCGCCGCCACCTTGAGCGGCGTGGGGGCGGCGACCATGGTGGCCGGCATGCTGTGGCTGGCGTTGCTGCCGTCTTCGGTGTCGAACTGGCCCATCGTGGCGGGCATGTTCGTGGCGGGGGTGGGCTTCGGCTTTTTCCAGACGCCGAACAACCGCGCCATGCTGTCGGCCGCGCCTCGTTCCCGCAGCGGCGCGGCAGGCGGTTTGCAGGCCACGACCCGAGTCTTCGGCCAGAGCTTCGGCACGGCGCTGGTGGCCATCGCCTTCAGCGTCAGCGTCGCGCATGGCCCCGGGTTGGCGCTGGTGCTGGGCACGGTGTGCGCGGCGCTGGCGGTGGTGGTCAACACCGTCCGGTTCAACAAACTGCGGGTCTAGGGGCTGTTGGCACTGAAAGGCGCTTCGCACAGGCGCAAGAGCGGTTCCGCCCCGGCGCCCCGGCCGCTTCTATAATGGCGGCCAGCGCCGGGTCCAGGGACCCGGCGCGCAAGATTCCCTATTTTGAAGGCGTGCAGGCATGAAAATCACGGTCGTGGGTACCGGTTACGTGGGGTTGGTGTCGGGAGCGTGCCTGGCCGACATGGGCAACGACGTCATGTGTCTGGACGTGGACGCGGCGAAGATCGCCCTGTTGCGCCAGGGCGGCATCCCCATCTATGAGCCCGGCCTGGAAGACCTGGTCCGCCGCAACGTGCAGGCGGGCCGCCTGCATTTCACTGACGACGTGGCGCAAAGCGTGGCCTTCGGCGATGTGCAGTTCATCGCCGTGGGCACGCCGCCGGGCGAAGACGGTTCGGCCGACCTGAAATACGTGTTGGCCGCCGCCCAGAACATCGCGCGCCACATGACGTCCCGCAAGCTGATCGTGGACAAGTCCACCGTGCCCGTCGGTACGGCCGACAAAGTGCGCGCGGTGGTGAACAAGGAACTGGCCGCGCGGGGCGTCCAGATCCCGTTCAGCGTGGCTTCCAACCCTGAATTCCTGAAGGAAGGGGCCGCCATCAACGACTTCATGAGCCCGGACCGCGTGGTCGTCGGCGCCGACGACGACTACACGGTCGGTGTGATGCGCCGCATCTACGAACCGTTCCAGCGCACGCACGACCGCCTGATGGTGATGGACGTGCGCTCGGCCGAACTGACGAAGTACGCCGCCAACGCCATGCTGGCCACGCGCATTTCGTTCATGAACGAGATGGCGAACCTGGCCGAAGCGCTGGGCGCCGACATCGAGCAGGTGCGTCGCGGCATCGGGGCGGACCCCCGCATCGGCTACCACTTCCTGTACCCCGGCGCGGGCTACGGCGGTTCGTGCTTCCCCAAGGACGTGCAGGCGCTGGTCAACACGGCGGCCGAGAATTCCCTGCCCATGCGTGTTATCGAAGCGGCCGAAGCGGCCAACCACGCGCAGAAGTTCCGCTTGTCGGAAAAGCTGGTGGCGCGCTACGGCGAAGACCTGCGCGGCCGCAAGATCGCGCTGTGGGGTTTGTCGTTCAAGCCGAACACCGACGACATGCGTGAAGCGCCCAGCCTGACGGTCATCGCCGAACTGACGCGCCGCGGCGCCGAGGTGCGCGCCTATGACCCGGTGGCCATGCACGAGGCCGCGCGCATACTGGTTGGCCAGCCCGGCATTACGTTCGCCACCGACATGTACGACGCGCTGGACGGCGCGGACGCGCTTTTGATCGCCACCGAATGGAAAGTCTTCCGCGCGCCCGACTTCGACCGCGTGAAGGCCTTGCTGAACACGCCGCTGATCATCGACGGCCGCAACCTGTACACGCCCGCCGACGTGCGCGGCCTGGGCTTCGAGTATTCCGGCATCGGGCGCGCATGAAGATCCTGCAACTGAACTTCGAGAAAGGCTGGCGCGGCGGCGAACGGCAGACGCTGTATTGCATGCGCGCCTTCCGCAAGGCGGGCCATGACGTCGAAGTGATGTGCCGCGAGGGTGCGCCGCTGGCCGAACGCGCCCGCCAGGAGGGCTTTGTGGCCCACACGTGCCGCAATGTGCCGGGCCAGCTGGCGTTCCTGGCCGGCGCCGGCCGCTACGACATCATCCACGCGCAGACCGCCAACACCATCACGTGGGCCGTGCTGACCAAATGGCTGCATCGCCGCCCGGTGGCGTTCTCGCGCCGCACGTCGTTCGTGGTCAAGCCGGGCGACGAGTGGAAGACGGGGTTCAAGTGGCGCCACGCCAACCTGTTCGTGGCCATCAGCGAGATGGCAGCAAGCGAACCGCGCCGGCTGGGCATCGAGCCGGTCATCATCCGCAGCGCCGTCGAACCGCACGAGATCAACGCGGAAAACGTCGCCGCCCTGGTGCGTGAATTCGACCTGGCCGGCAAGAAAGTCATGGCGACGTCCGCCGCGCTGATCCGCGACAAAGATCCGGTGACCCTGGTGCGCGCCGTGGGCGAGCTGGCCAAGACGCGCCGCGACTTCGTCTTCCTGCACTTTGGCGCTGGCGGTGATCGCGAACAGCAGGCCAGGGACGAAGCCAAAAAACTGGGTATCGAAGACGTCTATCGCTTCGCGGGCTTTCGCAAGGGCGTCGAAGACTTCTACAGCATTCTCGACGTGTTCGTGATGAGCTCGGAGGAAGAAGCGTTGGGCAGCAGCGTGCTGGACGCGTTCCTGCAGCGCGTGCCGGTGGTGTCCACCGACGCGGGCGGCTTGAAGGAAAGCCTGGCCGACGGCCGCGGCGTGCTGGTGGCGGTGGGCGACCACCAGGCCATGGCGGCCGGCATGGTCCGCTGCCTGGACGACGCGGCTTTCCGCGACGACGTCACCGAGCGCGCCTATGCGTATGTGAAGAGCGAGCATGACGTCCAGGAGATGGGCAACCGCTACCTGGCGCAGTTCCAGCGCGTTCTGGGGCGCCGTTAGTCCGGCCGCGCCGCGGCATCACCCGCGCACGTCGATCCGCGTCTCGAACTTGGCGCGATGCACCGAAAAGAACGTGCGCACATTGCGCACGTTGGCCTGGGCCGTGAAGGCCCGGTGCACCAGCGCGTGATAGGCCGGCATGTCCTTGACCTGCGCGATCACCACGAAGTCCGGTCCCGGCGACACCCGGTAGCACTGCAGCACGGCGGGCTCGGCCAGCATGCCCTGCTCGAACGCATCCAGGCTTTCTGCCGCCTGCACGTCCAGCGTGATCTCCACGATCGCCGTCAGTGTGCTGCCCAGCTTTTCGGCAGCCAGGATGGCGACCTGGCGGGCGATCACGCCTTCGTCCACCAGCCGTCGCACCCGCCGCAGGCACGTCGGGGGCGACGCATGCACCTGCACGGCCAGATCCTGATTGGTCAGCGAACTGTCTTCTTGTAACTGTTCAAGAATGCGCCGGTCCAGATCGTCGAGTTCCGGCAGTGAAATCTGCGCGTTTTGCATGATTAATTCAAAAATACTGACTTTGAGAAAGATTATTTAATCACAATTATGTAAGGGAATTAATTTCCATTTATGTGATCATAAAGAAATCAAATTTCTCGGTGCCTCGCGCACAATGCGTCGGTACACGAACTTAGCGGAGTCTCTCCTATGTGCGGCATTGTTGGCGCCGTCGCCCAGCGCGACATCACCCCGATCCTGGTTGAAGGCCTGAAGCGGCTGGAATATCGCGGCTACGATTCTTGCGGCGTCGCCGTCTACGCCGACGGCCACTTGCGCCGCACGCGCAGCACGCAGCGCGTGGCCGAGCTGGCCGATCAGGTCGCCCAGGACAAGGTGCAAGGTTTCACCGGCATCGCCCACACCCGCTGGGCCACCCACGGCGTGCCGGCCACGCACAACGCCCACCCGCATTTCTCGCACCTGGGCAACGACGAGCCGCGCATCGCGCTGGTCCACAACGGCATCATCGAAAACCACGACGAACTGCGCGCCGAGCTGCAGGCCGTGGGCTACGTGTTTGAAAGCCAGACCGACACCGAAGTCATCGCGCACCTGGTGAACCACCTGTACGCCGGTGACCTGTTCGAAGCCGTGCAGAACGCCGTGCGCCGCCTGCATGGCGCCTACGCCATCGCCGTGTTCTGCCGCGACGAACCGCACCGCGTCGTCGGCGCGCGCCAAGGCTCGCCGCTGGTGGTGGGCGTGGGCCAGAACGAGAACTTCCTGGCCTCCGACGCGCTGGCTCTGGCCGGCACGACCGACCAGATCATCTACCTGGAAGACGGCGACGTCGTCGACCTGCAGCTTTCGCGCGTGTGGATCGTGGACGCCAACGGCAAGAACGTGGACCGCGAGGTCCACACCGTGCACGTGCACACCGGCGCTGCCGAACTCGGGCCCTACCGCCACTACATGCAGAAGGAAATCTTCGAGCAGCCGCGCGCGGTGGGCGATACCCTGCAAGACATCGAAGCCATCACGCCCGAACTGTTCGGCGACGATGCCTTCAAGATCTTCAAGGACATCGATTCGCTGTTGATCCTGGCGTGCGGCACCAGCTACTACGCGGGCCTGACCGCCAAGTATTGGATCGAGTCCATCGCCAAGATCCCGGTCGCGGTTGAAATCGCCAGCGAATACCGCTATCGCGACAGCGTGCCCAACCCGCGTTCGCTGGTGGTGACGATCTCGCAGTCCGGCGAAACCGCCGACACGCTGGCCGCGCTGAAGCATGCGCGTTCGCTGGGCATGGAAAACACGCTGACCATCTGCAACGTGTCCACCAGCGCGATGGTGCGCGAGTGCAAGCTGTCCTACATCACGCGCGCCGGCGTTGAAATCGGCGTGGCGTCGACCAAGGCCTTCACCACGCAGCTGACCGCGCTGTTCCTGCTGACGCTGGCGCTGGCGCAAGTGCGCGGCCGCCTGAGCGACGAGCAGGAAGCCGAGCATCTGAAGGCGCTGCGCCATCTGCCTGTGGCCATCGGTTCGGTGCTGGCATTGGAACCGCAGATCATGGCGTGGGCCGACCGCTTCGCTTCCAAGGAAAACGCGTTGTTCCTGGGCCGTGGCATGCATTACCCGATCGCGCTGGAAGGCGCGCTGAAGCTCAAGGAAATCAGCTACATCCACGCCGAAGCCTACCCGGCCGGCGAATTGAAGCACGGCCCGCTGGCGCTGGTGACGGAACACATGCCCGTCGTGACCATCGCGCCCAAGGACGAGCTGCTGGAAAAGCTGAAGTCCAACATGCAGGAAGTGCGCGCGCGCGGCGGCGAGCTTTACGTCTTTGCCGACGCCGACAGCAAGATCCAGAGCGCCGAAGGCATGCACGTGATCCGCATGCCGGAGAACTACGGCAAGCTGTCGCCGATCCTGCACACGATCCCGCTGCAACTGCTGTCGTATCACACGGCATGCGCGCGAGGCACGGACGTGGACAAGCCGCGCAACCTGGCCAAGAGCGTGACGGTGGAGTGATGTAGGGTAATTTCCGAGAAGGGCCGTAAAGCGGCCCTTCTTTTCGCCCGGTGTATGGAGTCCGCAAATACAGCTTTAATGGTGTATTCTTGTTTTACAACCTACGTTGTGTATTTCAATTTTACTCAGTAAAATTTGTAAATCAGCAAAACAACGTGAGGCTTGTATGCCCGACTTCACCGTCCGCACGGCGGAGCAGCTGCCAGCACTGCTCCAGGGGTTTCGCAAACAGTCCGGCCTGACCCAAGCGGATACGGCTATGCGCCTGGGCATCAGCCAGCAGGCCTTGTCCAATCTCGAGCGCCATGCCGACAAGGTCAGCGCCGACCGCCTGCTGGAGCTTCTGAGCCTCCTGGGCGTCGAGCTCGTGCTGCGCAAGACCAGCGAATCGCCGTCGCCCAAGGCGTCGGTTGGCCCCAGCTGGTGAGCCCATGGGGCGACGCTCACACACCCGCACCCTGAATCTCTGGATGAACGGCGAATTCGTTGGCACCTGGAGCGTGCAACCGCATGTCGGAGAAGTCCTGCAGTATGCCGACGCCTGGGTTGCTTCCGGCCTGGGGCGCCCGCTGTCGCTGTCCCTCCCCTTTACCCCAGGCAATTCGCCGCACCGTGGCGAAGCCGTGCGCACCTATTTCGAAAATCTGCTGCCGGACAGCAAAGAAATCCGCGAGCGCGTCGCACGTCGGTACCAGGCCGGTTCGACCAACGCGTTCGCCCTGCTGGCAGAAATCGGTCGGGACTGTGTCGGCGCGCTGCAAGTGGTGCCGGGCCCCGAGGCGCCGGACGGCGTTCAAGAGGTGAACGCGGTTCCGATGACCGACGCCGAGATTGCCCAGCTGCTTCGCAACACCCTGGCGCCAGGCCCTCTGGGCCGGAACGCTGCCGAGGATGAAGACTTCCGCATCTCCATTGCCGGAGCACAGGAAAAGTCGGCCATGCTCTGGCACGACGGGCGTTGGTGCCGGCCGCATGGCGCGACACCGACCACTCACATCTTCAAGCTGCCACTGGGCCTGGTCGCAAACATGAAGTTCGACATGAGCGATTCAGTCGAAAACGAGTGGCTGTGCTCCGAAATCCTGCGCGCCTACCAAATGCCTGTGGCGCGCACCGAGCCCCTGATGTTCGAGGACATGAAGGTGCTGGCGGTCGAGCGCTTCGACCGCATGTGGTGGGAGAGCCCAGGGGGCAAGCGCTGGCTCATCCGGCTGCCGCAAGAAGACATGTGCCAGGCGACGGCAACCCCGCCGCATTTAAAGTATGAGTCCGACGGTGGGCCGGGTGTGCGCCAAATCATGAAGCTGTTGGCCACGTCGCGCGCTCCTGACCGCGACCGCCGCACGTTCTTCCAGGCCCAGGTCCTCTTCTGGATGCTGCGTGCGACGGATGGCCACGCGAAGAACTTCAGCATTTTCCTGCGCCAGGGTGGCACCTACGAACTCACCCCGCTGTACGACGTGCTTTCCGCCTACCCCATGATCGGCAAGAGGGCAAATCCGCTGTCTCCGTACGACGCCAAGATGGCCATGGCCGTGTGCTCGAAAAACCCCCATTGGGTCATGCGCGACATCCTGCGTCGGCACTGGATTGCCGTGGGTACCGAACATGGCGTAGTGAATCACAACGGTAAGGGGGTGGAGCATGTCCTCGACGACCTGGTGGCGCGCACGCCGGGGGTTGTGAAGACCGTCCGTGCGCGGCTGCCGGCTGGATTCCCCATGCACGTGGCCGACAGCATCCTCAACGGCCTGCAAGAGGCTGCCGACAAACTGGCAGGTTAGCGCCAGAGGACCAGCAGGGTGGCGTAGCCCAGCATTCGAGGATGGCTGGGGTCTCCCGACTTGGCCAGGCCCAGGTGCTTCATCGGCTTGCCACTGTCGCGCAGGATGTCCAACATTTCGTCCAACGTCGTCCCCATCATCGCGCGACCGACTGCGCTGCGACGACCTTCATGAAATCGTCGGCAAGTCGATGCGAGATGCCTTTTGCGCGCACGGCATATACCTGTGCCGTGGCCGTCAGCCCCTGTACGGGCAGGAACAGGATATCGCTTCGGCTGTGGTCGGCGACCGACCTTCCTACCAAGGCAAAGCCCAGGCCGGCTGCGACCAGACCCAGCGCGGTGTGGATCTCCTTTGCCTCGTATCCCACACGTACCTTGGCGCCCGCCTGTTCCAACGCCTGGATGGTCGAGCGGGCGAAGCTGCTATCCGGATCCTTCGGATAGCTGATGAAGGCCATGTCGGCCAAGTCGTTGGGGGTGAGTCGCTTGCGCCTGGCAAGCGCATCCGCACAGGGCACGGCCGCAATCAGCGCATCCTCGAACAGCGGAAAGTAGTCCAGGTCCTCTTCCTCGACACGCGGGCCGATGGTGCGCGACAGACCCACATGGATAAGCCCGCTGCGCAGTGCCTCTGCCTGGTGTTCACTGAGAATCTCGGTTAGATCGATACGCACTTTGGGCAGGTCGGCCTTCATCGCGCGTACCGCATCGGGCAACACCGAAAAAATAGTCGACCGCGTGAAGCCGATACTCAACCAGCCGAAATGCCCGGAGGCCATGTCCTGCGCCTCGTCGAACAGACGCTGGGCGTCGGCCAGCAGCGCCTTGGCTTTGGGGTAAATGAAGCGCCCAAGCGGCGTGAGCGTCATGGGTCGTTTGGAACGGTCGAAGACCTTTGCGCCCAGTTGGGCCTCCAAGTGCCCCAACTGCATGCTGACCGCCGTGGGCACCACGTGCAGGCGTTGCGCCGCCAGGTTGGCACTGCGGCTTTCGACCACTTCGCAAAAGAACTGCAGGGATTTTAGGTTCATGGAATTTGATCTTACGCTCAAAAACGGTTGATTGATCTAGACTTTTCTTTAGCTGAACATGGGGTCGAACGCGCTATCGATGCGCCGGAACCTGGAGACCCTGTTAATGCCCGATTTGAACGAACCCGAATGGCTGACCCGTGCCCGCAGCCTTTCCACCGCAGAGGTGTCCGACGCCCTCGACTACTACAAGCTGCCGGGTAGCGCTCTGGGGATTCGGCCTGTCGCCGGTCCGTCCCGGCTGTTCGGTCACGCCTATACCGTCCGATTCGCGCCAATAGACGATGCCCAGCCCGGAACGGTGGGCGACTTCATCGACCGGCTCGCACCCGGCTCCGTCGCCGTCTTGGATAACGGCGGCCGGATGGACTGCACGGTGTGGGGGGGCATTCTCAGCCGCCTGGCTGCGCACAAGAATATTGCCGGCACGGTCGTGCACGGCGTATGCCGCGATACCGCCGAAGCCGACGATGCCAACTATCCGCTGTATGCCCGAGGCGCCTTCATGCGCACCGGCAAGGATCGAGTGCAGGTACAGGCCTATGAGGAACCCGTCGCGCTCGGTGACGTGCGCGTGTGCCCGGGAGATCTTGTGATTGGCGACGCCGATGGCGTGGTGGTGGTGCCCCGCGCGCGCATCCAGGAAGTTCTCGAAAAGGCGCTGGAAACACGGGCGCTGGAAAGCGAGATATTGGACGCCGCATTCAACGGCATGCCGCTTGCCGACGCGCGCAAGCAGTTCGGTTATCACACCCTGCAGCGCGCCCCGGACAGACTGACTGATTCATTCTGATTTTGTGCCGACAACAACTACACAATGCAAGGAGACATGATGTTGATTGCCCGCTTTTTAAGCGCAGGAGCGCTGGGTCTGTTCGCCACCGCAATCGCTGCGCCCGTCTTGGCGCAGGAACCTTACCCCTGCCAGCTTGTGAAGATCATCTCACCTTATCCCCCGGGGGGAACCACAGACATTCTGGCGCGTCTGATTGCGCCAGGCCTGGCCGATGAACTGGGCACCAACGTCATCGTCGAGAACAAGGGCGGTGCCAGCAGCAACATCGGTACCCAGTACGTCACCACGGCCGCGCCCGACGGCTGCACGTTGCTTTTGGGGAACAACACCGGGGTAGTCATCAACCGCAATTTGTACGCGTTGCGCAACGATCCCGTCAGCACATTGGCGCCGGTCGCCGAAGTGGCTGCGGTCCCGCTGGTGCTTTATGTCAACGCCTCCGTGCCCGCTAAAACCGTCGACGAGCTTTTCACCCTGATTCGTGCCAAGCCTGGCGAATTCAATTTCGCCTCGGGCGGCAGCGGCAGCCCGCAACATCTGATGGGCGAAATGCTTAAAGTCGACATGAAGCTCGACATGATCCACATCCCCTATCGCGGGCAAGGTCCCGCGCTGGCCGACGTGATCTCGGGCCAAGTGCCCATTGCGTTTGAAACCACTACCGCGATCGCCCCGCAGCTGGGCTCGGGCCGTATCCGCGCATTGGCCACTACTGGCCAAACCCGATCCCAAAGCCTGTCCGACGTGCCCACCATGAAAGAACTGGGCTATGCCAATTTCGTGATCGAGAACTGGTATGGAATCTTCGCCCCGGCACAGACACCTTCGGCATTGATCGAACGCCTCAATCTGGGGGTGGTCAAGACGCTGAAGCGTCCGACGCTAGCCAAGAGCCTGGCTGACATGGGCTCCGATGACGTGGCCGGAACGCCCGAACAGTTCGCAAGCTTTATCGCCAAGGAACTGCCGTACTGGGAATCGCTGGTGAAACGCACGGGCGCGAAGGTGGAATGACATGACCGAGCTGCCCGCCCCCTTGCGCTAGTTGGGCGCCGCCAAGCCCATCGACCCGACGGCATGCCTCGCTGGGGGGTATGCCAGGGGGATAGCCCGGCTTAATCCGGCTTCAAGAGTAGGGCAATCAGTTGATCAGCAGTCGTCCGCATGCGCCGCTCATCTTGGTAAATCCGTTCAATCACCACCAATCCTCGGGTCATGGTCACTATCATCCGGGCGGCTTGCCGTGGCGCTAACATCAGCCGTTCGCGCGCGTCGGCTCGGGAGCACCGCTCATTCAGCGCCGTTTCGATTTCGTCGATCATGTCCTGAATAGCCAAGCGCATGGTTTCATCAAGCTGCTCGGTACCCACCGCCGTCTTCGTGCTTAAGCAACCGCGGGTGGGCGTTCCCGTGGTCATTGACTTGATGGCAAAGCTAAAAAATCGACTCAGCGCGGCTCTCAGATCGGGCTGATCCAGCGCTTCTCGCATTTTGTGCACGTACTTCGCTTTGTATAAGCCGAACGTGCGTAGAAAAATTGCTTCCTTGTCGCCGTAGGCGTTGTACAGAGAGCCGCGTTGCACGCCGGTCGCCTCGGCCAATTCCTGCATGGTCGTCTTGGAATAGCCTTGCTGCCAGAAAAGCGCAAGCGCCTTTTCCAACACGTCAGACTCGTCAAATTGGCGCACCCCAGCCATTGCCCCTTCCTCCTTCGGAAATCCGCTACACATCGCCCATTCAGGATTGGATCACATCATTGACAATACCGTCAAACATGACTATCTTCCATTCTTGACGTCAGTGTCAAAGATGAAAAGTCTGCTTGGTGGGTCACTACCCGTCCGTAAATCCTAGAGTGAATACGATGTCCTCTCCCGGCGCTTTGTCCTCAGAAAAATCCCTGCTATGGCGGTACCTGTTTGCCGGGCTCTGCGCAAGCCTGGTAAGTATCGGGCTGGCGCGATTTGCCTTTACCCCACTCATCCCGGAACTGATTCAGGCCCATTGGTTCAGTGCCTCCGCAGTCGTCTATCTTGGCGCGGCCAATCTTGCCGGCTATGTGGTGGGTGCACTGGGTGGCCGAACCCTTGCATCGTGCTTGGGCAATGAGCACGTCTTGCGTCTGATGATGGTGTTGATCTGCGCCGCCTTTTTTGCGTGCGCCGTCCCGCTTTCGTTCACCTGGTACTTTGGTTGGCGAGTCGTATCCGGTATTGCCGGAGGGGTTGTGATGGTTCTTGTGGCCGGGACGATTCTTCCCCATGTTCCACCCGCCAAAAAGGGCGTGGCGGGAGGCGCCATATTCCTTGGGCTCGGCCTGGGCATCGCAGGATCTGGAACCCTGATCCCGCTATTTCTTGAGCTTGGCCTCCAGCAAACCTGGGTAGGTCTTGGAGCGGTCTCACTCGTGCTGACGGCCGCAAGCTGGTTTGCTTGGCCGGCCAGCAAACTGACCCCACCGACCCGCCGCGCCGGCGGGGAAAAAACCCACGCCGTCCGGTTTGGCAGTGAGGTCAAACGGCTCTATCTTCAATACGCACTGATGGCGGGGGCATCCGTTCCCACCATGGTCTTTCTGGTGGACTTCATTGCACGGGGGCTCGGCAAAGGCACGCATTTGGGGTCGGTCTATTGGACGACTTATGGCGTGGGAGCCATTGCGGGTCCGCCGTTGTATGGCTACCTGGCCGATCGGTTGGGTTCCAAGCGGGCGATAGGCCTGGTGGCGGCGGTGATGACGGCCGTGCTAGCAGGCTTCGCCTTTACCAGCGAGTTGCTTACGCTTGGCGTCCTTACGATCATCATTGGAACGTTTGCGCCTGGAATGGTGCCATTGGTTCTTGCGCGGGTTCATGAAATAGTACCTAACAATGCGACGCGGCAGAACGTCGCGTGGACGCGTGTCAGTGTCGTATCAGCCGCTAGCCTGGCGGGATGTGCGTATGCCTTCTCTGCACTGTTCGAAGCATCGGCGGGCGATCATCGCCTGCTATTTGCGGTTGCGGCGGCCATGCTCTTGCTGGCGCAGCTATTGGGCCTTCGACGTCAATAAGCCGCTACCGGTTTGCGCATCACGTCCCGCCGTCAAACCCCCGAATACATGACGCGGCCGGCAATGGGCATCGGCGCGCGCAGGATGGACCCCGATTCGGATTCGGTGATGTAGAGTGTTTTGCGGTCCGGGCCGCCAAAGGCGATATTGGTCGTCAATGCCCCCAGGGGCGAATTGACGCGCAACAGGGGTTCGCCACGGTTGCTGAACAGCCAGACTGCGCCCAGCCCCACGTGCGCCACCGCCAGATTGCCGTCTTCATCGATGGCCAGACCGTCGGGACCGCCGCCGCCGGACATCTGGATGAAGGTCCCGACTTTGGTGACATTGCCGTCCCGGGTAAGCGGCACGCGCCAAATCGCATTTGCCCGCGTCACCGCGACATAGAGCACGGACTCGCTTGGGTCCAGCACCAGACCGTTGGGGCTGGGGAGGTTGTCCAGCAGGCAATCGACACGGCCATCGGCGCGGCGCCGGAATACCCGGCCAGTCTGGTCGTGCCAGCCGGTCAGCCCTTGATCGGTGAAATACAGATCGCCGTTGGAGGCGAACACCAGGTCGTTCACCGCCTTGAGACGTTCGAGGTGCACGCGTTCGAGTACGGGCGTGGCCTTGCCCGTCTCGGGGTCAAGCTGCATGATGCCGCGCGCATAGTCCGCAATGAAGATGCGCCCGTCCTGGTGGATCTTCAGGCCGTTGGGCTCGCCGGCGTACTCGGCGATCAATTCGAACTCACCCTGCGCGTCGACCCGGAACACGCGGCCCCAAGGCACATCCACGCAATACAGACGGCCTTGTGCGTCAAAGGAAGGGCCCTCCAGCAGGGAATGCGGTGGCTGGTTGCCCGGTTGGTAGCGGTGCCATTCGGACGTGCCCTCCGGTTTGCGGAAGGCGTCGGGCAGGCGGGCGAACACTTCGGCTTGAATGGCAGGCGGTGCGGCGTACATGGTGTCCCGGCAGAAGATTGTTTATGGGCGGATGGCAGGGGGTTCTACACGGACGTCTCAGGAGATCCTGTCGGTAGTGCCGACGAAATCCAGGGGGCAGTAGAAACCACCGTGAAACTGGGCGGCGATGGGGTCTTCGGGAATGTCCTGCGCGAGTATTTCCGCCGCGAAGATTTCGGAGTCGTCCTGCGGTGCGTAACCAAGGAATTTCGCGTTGGAGTTGTCCCATCGGTTGCGTAGATTGTTCGATACGCCGTAGACCACGGTGAAGTGGTAGGACTCGTGCTCGATACAGCGGCGCGCCAGCTGCGCCATGTCCCGGTGGCTGAGCCAGGTCAGGAGTTGGCGGGCTTCACTTGGGCGGTCGGGCGTGCGGAATGTGCCGATCCGCAAGCAGGCGACAGACATGCCGTACTTGTCGGCATACATCCGGCCCAGGGCCTCGCCGAACACTTTCGAGACGCCGTATAGCGAGTCCGGCCGGGGATCCACGGTGTCATCCAGGAATTTCTCCCTGCGGTGGTAGCCCACGGCATGGTTCGAGCTGGCGAAGATGACGCGCGGCACGTTCTGGCGGCGAGCGGCTTCGAACACGTTGTAGCAGCCGTCGATATTCATCGGCAGGATCTTGTCCCAGGTATCCACGCCAGGAATTCCGGCCAGGTGGACGACACAATCGATGCCTTCCATGCAGCGCATGATGGAATCCATGTCGCGCACATCGATCGTGCAGATCTCCTCGCCTGCCTGCGCGGGTTCCTGCAAGGCGATGTCGGCCAGGCGCAGCAAGGCATAGCGGCCGCGCAGATGGGTGCGCAGGCATTTGCCTATGTTCCCTGCCGCGCCCGTGATCAGTACCCGCAGGTTTTCGGCTTTGGTGAAGTGGGTCATCTGTCTTCCTGTGTTCTCCGGCGTGACGGAGTCTTGGATTATTTGTTGGATTTGGCCTTGGCGGCGATCACGGCGTCATAGAGCGCCTGGCCGTTAGGCGCATCGCCGACCAGCTTCTTCACGACCGGCCGCGTGGCCTGCACCAGGGAGTCGATGTCGTTCGGATAGACGACCGTGATGCCCTTGTCCGCCATGGTCTTCATCCCTTCATCGTAGACTTTCTTGTAATAGTCGCGGGCGTAGGCCATGGCTTCATCGGCCGACTCCTTCACGATCTTCTGCTCGCTCTCGGAGAGGGAGTCCCAGCGCGTCTTGGACATGACCAGCAGCGCCGGGTGGATATTGATGTGCGTCATATTGAAGTACTTGGACACCTCGATGAACTTGTCAGACACGAACTGGTCCGGCGTGGTCTCGCCGCCGTCGATGACCTTCTGCTGCAGCGCCAGGTACAGTTCGGAATACGCCATCGGGGTGGCCTGCGCGCCCAGGGTCTTGTAGCTTTCGACGTAGCCCGGCGACTGGATGACGCGAATTTTCATGCCCTTCAGGTCGCCAGCGGAATTGACGGCCCGGTTGCCGAAGACATTGCGTTCGATGGCCGAAAACCAGCCCAGGCCAACAAGGCCATACTTGGGAAGGATGTCCATGAACTTGTCGCCGACGGGGCCAGCCAGGATTTCATTGGCTTGCTGGACGTTGTCGAACAGAAATGGCGTGTCAAAGACCAGGAATTCCTTCACCACGTTGTTCAGGGCTGGTTGACCTGTGACGAACAGGTCGGTCGCACCGGCCACGGCGCCCTGGATCATGGTGAGTTCGCCGCCTAATTGCGAGTGAGGGAACACCGTGACGTTGATTTTCCCGTTTGATTTCGCTTTGAGGATATCGGCAAATTTTTGCGTGCCGACGTGAAACGGGCTGTCTGTCGTCAGCGTGTGCCCCACATCCATGTTCAACGCATGCGAGGGCGCCGACAGCAGCGAAAGGCCGATGGCTCCGGCTCCAATGATCTTCTTGAGCATGTTCATTGTTTGTCTCCTGGGTGATTCTGAATTTGATGTTCTTTTCAATGCGCACCGTGCGACCGCCCGGCGCGCGACCTATAGAAACGCGGTACTGAGACTGGGCACGTAAGAGATGATCAGGATGTCGACGATCAGCACGGCCAGGAAAAGCACCAGGTAGCGGGCCAATTGATGCATCTTCAATTGCGCGACCTCGCACACCACGAACAGATTCACGCCTACTGGCGGGGTCACCATGCCGACGGCCAGGTTGGTAATCACGATCATGCCGAAATGAATCGGGTCGATGCCGAATGCCACGCTGATGGGCGCCAGGATCGGCACGATGATCAGGATCGCCGCCAGCGCTTCGATGAACATGCCAACGAAGAACAACATGACGTTGACCAGCAACAGGAAGACGATGGGATTGGTGGTTACCGATCCCAGCATGGCGGCGACGCGCTGCGGCACCTGATTGATTGTCAGGAGGTAGGCGAACACTGCGGCAAAGGCGACGATCAGCAGGATGATCGCGGACATCACCGCGGCCCGGCCGAAGATGCCGAGCAAGTTCCGGGGCGTGATTTCCTTGTAGACGAACATCCCCAGCGCCAGGCCGTAAAGCACGGCGACGCAGGACGCTTCGGTCGGCGTGAACAGGCCGCCATAGATGCCGCCAAGAATGATCACGGGCATCATCAGTGCCAGCATGGCGTCTCGCAAGGCCGTCAGCACGCCTTTGGTCCATTCCTTCAGGCTCAGCACGCGCACGGCGTCAAAGCCCTTGATGCTGGCAATCACGCAGACCGTCAGGATCAGTGACAGGGCGATCAAAAGCCCTGGCAGGATGCCCGCAATGAATAGCGCGCCAACCGATACGTTGGCCGTCAGCGCATAGACGACCATGGGAATGGAGGGCGGGATGATGGCCCCCAGTTCCCCCGAGGACGCCGCGATCGACGCGGCGAAGGATCGCGGATAGCCCTTTTTCTCCATTTCGGGAATCAGCACCGAGCCGATTGCCGCCGTGGTTGCCGATGACGATCCGGACACGGTGGCAAACAGCAAGGAGGTGAGCACCGCAACCGCGCCCAGGCCGCCGCGGATCCAGCCGACGAACGCGTTGGCCAGCTGGACCAGCCTTCGCGCGACGCCGCCCGACTGCATGAGATGGCCCGCCAGGATGAAGAACGGCACGGCCATCAGGCTGAATGAATCCAGCGATTGGAAGGCCATCTGCACGACGATCAGCAGCGACCGGTCACCCGATTGCAACGCCATTGCCGCGGACAGCCCCAGCGCGGTCATGATGGGCGCACCGATCAGCATGATCACGAAAAACGACAAGCCAAGCACCAAAATCATAATGCCCCCTCGACACTGTTCTTGATTTCCATGGCTTCTTCCATTTCCGCCGATTCCCGTTGCGGCGATTCCACATTCAGCAGCTCTTTGGCCGCATTCGTGAGGGTGTTCGCGCACATGAGCAGGCAGCCGATCGCCATCGACGCGTACACATAGGCCATCGGCATTTCGATCGCGGGCGACCATTGCTTGAAGCCCAGCTCAATCAGCCGGATGGATTTCCAGACCAGCAGCAGCGCCAGCGCCAAAGTCAGGAGATGGGACAGCAGCCGCAGCCAGCGGGCAATCCGCTCCGGGACCAGGCTGGCGAATACGTCGACCCCAATCAGGCGCAGGTGGTAGGCGGCCACCGCCCCGCCGATGAAGACGCTTCCAACCATCAGGAAACGCGCAAGTTCTTCGGCCCATGGAGTGGACAGGGAGATGCCGGTATAGGTGTAGAGCAGCCGGGTGAAAACAGAAATTGAAACGGCGGCGATCATGCCGAGAAGAAAAAGCCCGCTGCATTTTTCCGCGGCGTTGTTGATGGAATCCATGGTCCGTTGCAGCGCCAGGAACTTTCTGTGGGAGGCCGAGAGTCTGTTCATCGCGCCCCTCCGTTTTTCTTGTCTCGCTTCATCAAATCTCCCCTTGGTCCTTGATAGGAATCCGCACTGCAGATTTGCGTTGTTGGTTTGTTCTTTGAATGCTGCGCGTGCCGTGTAGCGGGTGTTAGTGGGTCGCCTCTTCATCCGAGAGGATTCGCGCGGCCTTCAGGAGCGCCGCTTCGTATCGGCGCTGCTCGACCGCCACTTGTTCGGGCGTCCATTGGTAGAAGCCGCGCAAGGTGGGGGACTTCACGCCTATGTCGCCGTCGGCGACCAGTTTGCGCATATAGGCGCTGGGCTGCTGGTCGGTGCGCAGGTAGGGATACATCGTCGTCGCCGCCGCGCAATGGATGTCGATGCCGGCCAGGTCCTTTTGCAGCAGCGGGCCGGCCGCGATGTACCGGAACCCGAACCCGTAGCGCACCGCGGCGTCTACGTCTTGCGCCGACGCGAAGCCCTCTTCGACCAAGGCGATTGCTTCGCGCATCAAGGCATGCTGAATGCGGTTGGCAAGAAACCCCGGGATATCGCGCTTGACCCGAATCGGCTTTTTCCCAACCTCGCGCATGATGGCGCTGACGTGGTCGGCGGTCGATGCATCGGAGGCGGCGCTGCAGACCACCTCCACCGCCGGCACCAGATGGGCCGGCATGAAAAAGTGCAGCCCGAGCATCCGGCCCTGCGTCGCCAGGCCCGTCGCGATCTGGCTTATCGGAAAGCTGGAGGAGTTGCTGGTCAACGGCGTCGGGGCCGCGCACAGGGTTTCAAGTTCGGCAAAGACTGCCTGCTTGAGTTCGAGATCTTCGAATACGCATTCAATGACGATATCGACGCCGGTCCAGTCGACGTCCCTCAACGCGTCATGGATGGCGGGCGGAGCTTCGTGCCCCTCCGCGCCCAGCGCTTGGGCTGCCGCCCCTACTTTTCCAGGCAAGGCCCGACGCGCCGCCGCATCCGGCTCGACGACGTGGACTCGCCACCCGGCCACATTGAACATGGCTGCGACCGCGCATCCCATGGTTCCGCCGCCCACCACCACCATCTTTCTGATGCTGCTCATCGTCTGTTCCTGGTTAGAAGCCTGGTCAATTGATGCACCACAATTTACATAGGCGGTAGCGATTGGTAAAATTCAAATAAACGAATAGAGTTTTCAAAAAAACGAATAGTTCATCTGTCGCGACGTCGAACCGGGAGGGCGGTAATGCTGGGCGATCTCAAGCAGTTGCGCGCGTTTCTCGCGATCGCCCGCCTGGGCAACTTCACCCGGGCCGCGTATGAACTGAACATCTCCCAGTCCGCGCTGACCATCCAGATCCAGCAGCTTGAGACGCACTTGCGCACGCAGCTGTTCGACCGCAATCGCAGAAGCGTGACGCTGACGCCGCACGGCCAGGAACTGTTCTCCCGGATCGAACGCCTGGTTGCCGAAATCGAAGACCTGGTCACCCATGCCCGGGAGGCGAACGATCCGGACCGGGGCACCGTGACCGTGGCAGCGTTGCCATCGGTGGCCGCGGGCCTGCTGCCTCGCGCGATCCATCGGCTCAATCGCGACTACCCGCGTATCACGGTCCGCATCCGAGACACCGTGGCCGCTCGCCTGACCTACATGATCCGAAACGGCGAGGTGGATTTCGGCGTTGGCAGTCCGGTCAAACGCGATCAGGAGCTGGTCTGGGAGAAATTGATGACCGACCGCTTTTGCGCCTTTGTTGCGCCGGACTACCCGTGGACGACGCGGGATTCCGTCACGCTTAAGGACTTGGCCGCGCCGCCGCTTATCCTGCCTGTCAGGGAAAGCAGCATTCGCATGCACATCGAGGCCGCGGCCGACAAACACAAGATCTCACTGCCCGCGGCCTACGAGGCGGTCTACAACTCGACCATCATTGCGATGGCGGCTCAGGGGCTCGGAGTGGCCATCCTTTCAGAGCTGGTGGTGCGCGGAGGCGACGCGCAGCGCCTGCGGCGCATTTCGATCGAGAATCCCCCCCTGTACCGCTTCATCGGCATCTTGCGCCGGGCGGGCCGGTCGCTGTCCCGGCCCGCCGAGCTGCTCATCGGCGCCTTGCGCGAAGTGGCAAGCGCGGACTGAGGGCCACGCCTGAGCGGGCGGCTGCTAGCGAATTTCCAGGCGCGCGGCAGGCGGGTATTAAACATAAGGTTGGTCGATGTTTCCAATTAAGAGGTAATGGAAGGGATCGACCCTGAAAGTCCGCGGATTTGGGGACGCGCGGCCGCGCTGACCCGCGCACTATAGGTCCAATATGCGGGGAGATCAGGACATTTACCTCATCATTACCCCGGGTCATTAATAAATAATAGCCGCTGGGGTATTATGTCTTTTCAGTTTGGTTAAACAAAAACAAGAAAAACGCTTTTTAATATTTGCTAACAACCTGGCCGCCCGGTCATGTTGCCGTTTGTGTAATGAATGTAATTATTTGAGGGATATCCCGGGTTTATTACGGGCATCTCTGATTTATTTCCACAGCAATAAAAATTTTTAGAAAAAAGTTTGCTGTCGGCGCCCTCTACCATTCGTTGGCTCGTCATACCCCGCATTTAAAGGGGTATCCAGCTGTAATCATTTATAAGCAATACGTCCGCCCGAATAGCACAAAGTTATTTCGATTTCACGTCGATAACTTGTCGCCGGGCATCGATTTCTAGTGTCTCCGACACGACGAAAACAGTGAGGTCCCCCGTGGTAAAGAGAATCGCAGTGTGTGGCCTTGGATATGTCGGCCTGCCCGTAGCCGTCGCATTTTCCAAGCGCTTTGATGTCATCGGCTTTGATGTGGATAAGCGGCGAATTGCGCGGCTGAAAGAAGGCGATGACTGGACTGGCGAAATCGAACGCGACGCATTGCTGGCTTCTCCCATGCAGTTCACCGACCAAGTGACCGAATTGGAAGGCTGCGACTTTTTCGTCGTCGCGGTGCCGACACCGGTCGACGAGAAAAACAACCCCGATTTTTCCTTGCTGGTCCGGGCGTGCCGCTCGATCGGCCCCGTGCTGCGCCCGGGATGCATCGTGGTCTTCGAATCCACCGTACACCCCGGCGCGACCGAGGAAATCTGCGGCCCCGAGCTGGAAAAAGTGTCGGGCTTGCGTTGCGGCATCGACTTCAAGTTGGGATACAGCCCTGAACGGATCAATCCGGGCGACCGCGAGCATCCGCTCGAGAAGATCGTCAAGATTGTGTCCGGCCAGGACGAGGAATCGCTGGAAACCATCGCCGGCGTCTACGAGAAGATCATCGACGCAGGCGTGCACCGCGCCTCTTCGATCAAGGTAGCCGAGGCCGCGAAGGTGCTTGAGAACACGCAGCGCGATATCAACATCGCGTTGATGAACGAAATGTCGAAGATTTGCGACCTGGTCGGCATCCGCACGTCGGAAGTGCTGGCTGCGGCCGGCACCAAGTGGAACTTCCTGAAGTTCACGCCCGGCCTGGTCGGCGGCCATTGCATCGGCGTCGACCCGTACTACCTGACCTCCAAGGCGCAGGAACTCGGCTATCACCCCGAGGTCATCCTGTCGGGCCGCCGCATCAATGACGGCATGGCCAATCACGTTGCCTCGCGGATCGTCCAGACCTTGGCCCGCAATGGGCGCCTGAATGCGTCGACCCGGGTCGGCATCCTGGGGATGACGTTCAAGGAGAACGTCCCCGACATCCGCAACTCGAAAGTGGTCGACCTCTACAACGCCCTGGGCAAATACGGCATTACGCCCGTCGCGTGCGACCCCATGGCCGACGCGGGCCAAATGGAGCACGAGTACGGCATCAAGCTCGTCGAGCGCGGCGAGTTCCGCGACATGGACGTGTTGATCCTTGCGGTTCCGCACCGCGAAACGATGGATGCCATTTGGGACGACATGCCCAGCCTGGTCAAGAGCGGCGGCATGGTCTGCGACCTGAAATCCGTGCTTGACAGCAAACGGCTTGCCGCCGACCTCTTGTACTGGACTCTCTAAGTTCGGTCTCGCTACCCATCACTGCAGGAGAGACCCTGAATGACTGCATTTACCACCGCTCCGATTGGCACCTGCCGCATCCATACGCCGCTGCGCGATGCCGTGGGCCGCTACCCGATCAAACTGCAACTCGGGCGCAACTACGGTTTCGTGCACACCAGCGCCGAGGCGCTTCAGCAGGCGCGCTTCATGTTTGGCCAGGGCGAGATCCCCGCCGACGTCCAGCGCCTGATCTTCCGTCCTTCGAATGGCGAGCAGGCACGCCGCGGCACGCATAAGCCGGCCGACCTGTACATGGTGGAGTTGTCTTCACGCAAACTGCTGACCATCGACGGCTATCCCATCCAGTCCAACTACCTGGTGCGCTACTTCAGCGAATTCTTCGCCGATCGTGCCCGCACCCGGATGTTCTGGTCGATGGCGCACGCCGATCGGCTCGCGGAACGCCGCGCGTTGCTGAATCAGGACCCGGTCTTCAAGAGCTTGTCATCCGACGATCGCGAGCTGCTGTCGCGCATCGTCAAGCGCGATCAGACGGATGAAGAGATTGAAACGGAAATGCGTCAGCTGGTCGACCTGCTTGGCCGGGACAAGATCGTGTTCGTCACGCACGTCAATGCCCTGACGCCTGACAACGTGCCGATCGAACAACGCGAGCAGTTGATCTCGGCGGTAACCGATGCCGCGCAGCGCATCGGCGTGCCTTGCTACGATCCAACGCCCTTGATGAACAAGATCGGGCAAGGCGAAGCGATGGAAGACGGCGGCCTGGACCTGACCCACTACACGCCGCTCTTTGCCGAGCGCCTGTACGTCGACTGGTTCAAGAACTTCATGCGTCCGCGGATGAGCGCCTCCACGCCGCAGGCTGCCGTGCCCAAGCTGGCTGCCGACGAAAGCGTCGAACGCATTGAAAAAATCTGGGACTCGGGCAATTTGCGCGAGGCCTCGCGTCGGGTGCGCGACGTGCTTCGCCGCCATCCCGGGCTGCCCGATCATGTGCTGCTGTTTGCAAGGATTCAGGAAGAACTGGGCGATTACGAAGGGTCGCTTGCGCTGCTGGGCAGTGCGGACGGCGCGCTGGCCTCCGGCAGCAAGGCCGAGCAGATCCTGATGCGCAACCAGTTCAAGCTGGGTCGCCATGACGTGGCGTACTCGCTTGCGGCCGGCCTGCTGGGCGACGAGATCGAAACCCCCGAGATCGTACGGATCGCGGCGGTGTCCGCAGGCCAGCTGGGCTATGTGGACGAGGCCCTGGGCAACTGGAAGCAACTGTTCCGCATTTCGTCTCCCGAAGACGCGGGCGCGGCGGAAGCCGCCGACACGGTGCTGTCCCTGCTGCAGACGAGCGGCGACATGGAGGCCGCCATCCGCTGGGTCCATGAAGTCCGCGCGGCCATGCCCGCGTATGGCCGCGGCTTTGCGGTGCTGTGGCGCGACCGCCTGCTGGCCGGGGATCGCACCGGACTGCGCGTCCTGGCGTCCGAGTCCCCGTCGCTGGAAGACGTCGATGCGCTGGAGCTCGTCAAGGAAGCCTCGTGGCGCGGATGCATCATGGCCGCGGCGGCGTTGGCGGTGTCTTGCGGCCTGGCTGACAGCGAGCAGGAAGATATTCCGGAATGGCTGATTGCGCAGTCCTCGGCGTGGGCCGAAGAAGGCAATCGTGCGTTGGAAGAAGGTCGGTTGCGCGATGCCGCCGAGCGGATCTGCGCACACCGCCTGCTCAATCCCAACGCCCTGACCGGCGCACGCGCGCAGCGGGCGTTCGAGCGCGCAATGCGCCTTGGCGTGCGGGCTGCGCTGCTGGCGGGCAACCATAAGGAAGTGATCGACCTGACGGATATCGCCATTGATACCCAAGTCGAATTCCCCGAGTTGGATGCGATGCGCGGCCGTGCGGCCGATGCGCTGGGAGACAAGCAGACCGCCATGCGGCATCTTGCCCAGGCCGCTGCCGGAGAGTCCGCCCCGCTTAGCGCGCAGTTGTTCTTCGCACGCGCGGCGTTCAACGGTGGCTGGTTCGGAGAAGCCATCGACGCCTACAAGATGGTCCTTGCGCACCCGTCGGCCGACCAGAGCGCCAAGGATGAAGCGGAACGCCAGTTGGGCAGGCTTGGGCCGCGCGCCATCCGCGGCGCCCGCGAGATCCTGTCCGCCGGCGATCATCAGGCGGCCTGGACGTTGCTGGACCGCGTCGCACAGTCGTGGCCGGAGATGACCGAAGTCGACCGTGAAAAGCGCCGCATCCTCACCGTCCTGTACGCCGAGGCGCGCGCCCTGGAACCGTCGAGCACGACCGAGCGCCTGGCGCTTGGCGAGAAGATCGTGCAGCTCGTGCCCGAAGATCCCATCGGTCTGCGCCTGGCCGCCGTCGGCGCCATGCGGCTGCACCGCTTCGAGCAGGCCTTGCCTTACTGGAAAAAGCTCCAGGAGCGTTCCGATAATCCGGCTCAGTTCGATCACTATATCGAGCGCTGCCTGGTGTGGATCGAGAAGATCAACCGGAGAAAGGCGGCATGAACCCACCACTGATTACCGAGCGTGCGGACGCCAAGTCCAACCTTCAATGGGTTCAAGCCCAATTAGAGGAAATCGTCGCGGCTTCAGGGCGGGTTCAAGTCGCGCAGGAAAACCTGGCTCGCGCGAAAGTGCTGGCGCGCGATCACATGGAAGATTCGAAGGTCCGTTTTCTGCTGCTCAGGCTGAAGGAGTCGGCGGGCCTGAACGAGGGCATGGCCGAACAGTGGTCGACGCTGTTGCAGGAATGCCCGGACGACCTTCAGATCGTCCGCTACTGCGCGACCCGCCTGGTGAAGGAACGTCATGTCGACGAGGCAATGGACCTGGTCGACCGTCATCTTCCCGAGTCGGAGGAGAGCCCGGACCGCCTGTTCGCGCGAGCCAAGCTGCTTAGCGACATCCGTGCGCACGAGCAGTCCGACGCATTGTTCCGCCGGTTGATCACGCAATACACGGATCGCAATATGCGCGTCGAATTCGCCAAGCGCTTGCGCAAACGCGGCTTGCTGGCCGATGCGTTCGAGGCGATTGCGCCCGTGGCCAAGCACCTGGCGCCCGGCAGCAAGGCGGCGGAACTTGCCGACGGGCTGGCGAGCGACTACGCCTTCTACCAGCGTTTCGAGCCTGAAGAAGGACTGGCCGGAAAAGACATCAGGATTGTGTCGATGAAACACGCGATCCTGCACTTCCGCGATCGGCAGGTAGCCGAGAATTCACCGGACAAGCCCGTGTCCGTCGCGCTGGTGACCGGTAGCCTGGGGCCTGGCGGCGCCGAGCGTCAGCTGACACGGCTTGCCGGCGAACTGACCCGTTTGGCGGAGTTCCCCGAACAGCGGCCGGCCGACGTGCTGATGAAGCCGAAGAAGGTCGAAGTGCTGGTGAAGCAGCACACCGAACCGCCGGGCTCCACCAAAAAGCAGGACCTGGATTTCTTCCTGCCCGTGCTGGTCAAGGCACAAATTCCGGTCACGGAAATCAATCGGCTGCCCGCCATTTCCGTGTCCCATCAAGCCTTGCCCGAAGGCAGCCTGGGGCGCTTGCTGGAGCAATTGCCGCCGCCCGTCCACTATGGCGTGACGCGGCTGGCGCCGGTCTTGCGCGCGGCTCCGTTCGACGTGGTGAGTCTGTGGCAGGACGGCACTTGCCTGTTCGGCGCGTTGGCGGCGCTGCTTGCCGGCGCGCCCACCATTCACCTCGTATTCCGTGGCCTGCCGCCGAACATCCGCAAGGACCGTTTCCGCGAAGAGTATCCGGAGCTCTACCAGGCCTTGGCTCAGGTTCCCGGGGTGGTCTTTGTCAGCAATAGCCGCAAGGCGGCCGAAGCCTATTCGGAATGGCTGGGCATCCCGATCACGCGCTTTCACATCCTGTACAACGGCGTGCCGGATCTGGCCACTGACGCGTCGGCCGCCGATGTCGAGAAGTGGAAGGCGTTCCAGGAAAGCACGACCGACGCCACCGAGACGATTGGCGGCGTCTTCCGGCTGGAGCCGGATAAGCGTCCGCAACTATGGATCAAGCTGGCCGCGTTGTACTTGAAGGAACGCCCGCAAGCGCGCTTTGTCATCGTGGGCGACGGACGCCTGCGAGAGAACATCGAAGCGCTGGCGCACGAGCTGAGCGTGACCGACCGGCTGTTGCTTGTCGGCTTGTCGAACCATGTCGGCTATTGGTATTCGCAAATGGACGCCAGCGTGCTGCTGTCCCGGTACGAAGGTCTGCCGAACGTGCTGATCGAAGCGCAGCTTCTGGGCGTTCCGGTGATTTCGACACCGGCCGGCGGCGCGGGCGAGTGCTTCGTCGAAAACGAGACCGGCCACTTGCTCAGCGACGTGGATCACCCGGATCTGCACGAGGCATGCGAGAAAGTCTCGTCGATGGTGGATCAGGTTCGCAGTAATGCGCAATTGAGGGCGCATAGCCGCAACCGGGCGCAAAAGCTGTTTTCGCTGGATGCGATGCTGACCAAGTTCCTGGCCTTGTGCATGCCGGTCTCCGAAAACGACGAGCGCATGGATCTGCAGCCCATGCGCCTGATGCAAGCCTGATTGGCCGCTTATCTTTTCAAGCTGCTAACGCTAAAGGATCTTATGCAAATGAACGTCCCGGCTTGGGGTCTGCGGCGCAACGCGGCCCTGGCCTTGATGCTGCTTTCCGCACTTTCACTGACGGGCTGCCAACTGCCGCGTTCCGGTCCGATGCTGAGCGAGATGACGGGGGCACACGACGACAAGGACGTCGTGGTGATGCCCGCGTCGCGTGAACTGGTGCAGGAAAGCAGGGTGCCCGACGTCGCTGATTTTCCCGTGCGCTATCGCGATCTGACGCAGGCGGGATTCGACAGCCTGGTGCCCGGCGACGGCATCAACGTGAAGGTCTGGGAGCGCGGCGGGCTGGGCGTATTCGCCGCGGACCCGTCCGGCGTGAGCGACCTGGGCAACCAGGAGATCGACCGGTCGGGAAATGTCACCTTCCCCATCCTGGGAAAATTCCGGGCCGAAGGCCTGACGCTGGGCAAGCTGCATGACGCGATCGTCGCGCGCCTGGCCAAACTGGTCGTGGGCGCGGATGTCAGCGTGACGCGCGCCGCCGATGCGCGAGGCCAGATGGTGACCGTCCAGGGAAATCTGACCAAGCCCGGCATGTTTCCGATCACGCAGACGGCGCAGCGCTTGAGCAGCGCGTTGGCGCAGGCCGCGCCCGTGCAGACCAATCCCGAGCAGCTCGTCATCAGCCTGCGCCGCGATAACCAGGTTGCTTCGGTGCGTTTGTCTGACATCTACCGCAACCAGAATAACGACATCCTGCTGCGGCCGGGAGATGTCATCACCGCCTATGACTCCCGCGAGTACCTGACCGTGCTGGGCGCGGCGGGCACCCAGGGGCGCGTGGCCATCAGCAAGCGCAACTACAGCGTGCTGGATGCCCTGGCGGACTCCCGGGGGCTTGACGACAAGCTGGCCGACCCGCGTTCGGTGTTCCTGTTCACACCCGCGAAGGCTGGCGTCGCCGGCAAGCCGGACCTGCTGCCCGTGGTCTATCAATTCGACCTGACCCGGCCGGAGCAGGTGGCGCTGGCGCGAGAATTCACCGTGCATGAAGGCCAGGCCATCTATATTTCGGATGCGCCGTTCACACAGGTGCAGAAGGTCTTGTCGGCGTTCCGCGTCACGATGAGTGCCGGCTTCAGCGCCACACGGGCAATCGACAGCGATTCGGGCTCCAGTTCGTCCGGCGTATCGCAATAGCGTGTCGATGAGCAACGAGGACCGGATCAAGGGCTGGCGCTCGCGCCGGAAAGAGAGCAACTACGCGGTTGGATCCGGCGTCGCCGCCTGGCGGCTGGATCCGGCCAAGCTGTTCGAGGAAAAGGCCTCACCGGCCGTGCTGCTCAAGCCGCTGGTGGCGCGCCTGCAGGGCGAGCCGCATGACTCCGTGGCCGCCCGGCGGGCGGTGTACGAGGCCGTGCAGGCGGAGTTGGACGCGGAGATCGCGCGTAGCGGGGTCGACGAGACGCTTGCCGATTTCTCGCGGCGGCGTCTGCGCCTGATCGTGCGGTTGCTTGAGCTGGACATCCGCGCGGACGCCAAGGTGTTCGAGCCGGGATATATGCCGCCCAAGCTCGTGGCCGAGGACGAGCGCCTGGCTGCGGCGCATGCGCGCCGCGTCGAACGGCGAAAGCAGGACGAGGCGCGCGAGGCGCGGCGCCATGCGTCCCGCAACGATATTGCGCTGGAAGTCGCGCTGTCCGAGGACGAGGCCGGCGACCTTGCGATTTTGCGGGACCGCATGCATATCCTGCATGGCGGCGATCACCCCCGGAGCGCCGATACGGGGCGGCCGGTGGGGAGCACGCTGTTGGCGTTGTTCGTCTATCAGCTGCGGGTGATACACGGCGAGAGCCGGATCGCCTTGCTGTGGGCCCTGGTCGGCCCCGTGGTGCTGTTGACGCTGATCTCGTCGCTGTACATCCTGATGGGCACGCATTACATCCTTGGCATGGACGTGCAGACGTTCTCGCTGTTGGGGGCCACCACGTGGATCATGTTCCGGCAGATCATTTTCAGAAGCAGCGCGGCGTACATATCGGCCCGCGGCCTGCTGAACTTCCAGGGCGTGACGCCATTGATGTGCGCGCTGGTGCAGGCGCTGATCTACCTTTCGGTGTATCTCGTGGTGTTCGCGGTGCTGATCAGCGCCGGCCACGCGCTGGAACTGATTACGTTGCCGGAAAGCTGGGCGGGGTTCGTGCTTTTCGTGGTGCTGATGGGGGGCTGCGGTGCGGCGATGGGGGTGCTGTTCGGGTCGATCGCGACGTTCTGGCATTTCTACCTGAGGCTTGCGCCGGTCATTGAACGGTTTCTCCAGATTTTCTCGAGTGTCTTTTTTGTTTCGGAGCAGTTGCCGGAACATCTGCGTCCCTGGATCCTCTGGTCGCCGTTCGCCCATGGCATGCAGCTCTTGCGCTCGGCGTACTTCGAGGCCTACGACTCCCAGGATGCGAGCCTGGGCTACTTCCTGACGTCGTTGGTGTTCCTGATGGTGGTCGCCCTGGCGGCCGAGCGTCTCGCGCGTCCCAATGTCCAGCCGATGTGAGGCAAGACGATGATTCATCTGAATGGCGTCACTGACGAACCCTATGCATTTGGAAGCCGGCAACCGCTGCTGCTCAATGCCGACCTCGATATTCCTGTCGGCCGCTACGCGTTGCTATCGCACTCGCCGGAACTGCATCGGCAGATCGTCGACGTGCTGTGCTGCCTGCGTCCGCCGCGCCGGGGCTTCGTCAAGCACGACGGCGTCGTGTCGTGGGCGATCGGCCGGCAAGGCTTTATCCGCGGCAAGGCCAACGGCCTGAGCATCATCGATTTCGTGTCCGAGATGTACGAGATCGATGCCGACGCCACGCACGAGCTGGTCGCGGACCTGGTCAGCGACCCCAAGTGCCTGGCCAAGCCAATGGAACATTGGCCGCTTTACGCACGGCAGGAGTTCTCGTTCGCACTGGCGCTGGCGCCGGCGTTCGACGTGTACGTGATCGAAGGGTCCATCCCTTTCGAGCCTTGCCGTTTCACCCGCCTTTGGCTGGCTCTTTTCGAAGAGCGGCTGATTGGCCGGACACTCATTTTTTCCAGTTACCGCCAGAACCAGATGGCGGACTACTGCCTAAAAGGCTTGATTTATGAACGAAGCGCTCTCAGCATCGAAGACGACCTCGACCAGTGCATCAGCAGATTCCCCCCGCGACGATCAAGGAGCGAATCCGGCACAGGCGACGACGGCTTCGGCGGCGGCTTCGAGGAAGGGCAGCTCGGCCTATGAGGGCGGGTCGGAAATCGAGCGCCGCCGCCGCGAGCGGCAGTCGTCGCTGCGCGAGCGCCGCCGTCACCGGTGGATCAACGCGTTCATCGTCATCGCGCCGGTCGTGCTGGCCCTGGTCTATGTGCTGGGCATCGCAACGCCCCGCTATGAGGCGGAGTCGCGGTTCTTCGTGCAATCGGGGTCGGGCCAGCAAGGCGGTGGAGGCGGCGCGGCAAGCCTGCTCACCACCGGGAACATGGGCGGCATGCTCGGCGGCTTCGTGGATGGATGGGCGGTCGCCGACTTCCTCAAGTCGCGCGACGCCATGCAGCAGCTGGACCGGAAAGTCGGCCTGCGCCAGTACCTGATCCGTGCCGGCATGGACCCGGTCAGCCACCTGGCCGAGGACGCAAGCGAGGACGATCTGTATCGCGCCTACCGCGCGTCGGTCCAGGTCTCGTTCAACGCGCTGGAGCAGATCGACGTATTGCGCGTGAGCGCCTTTTCGCCGGAAGATGCCGCGACCTTGTCAAAGGCGCTTATCGGCTTGGCGGAGGGGTTCGTGAGCTCCATGAACGAAAAGGGCGTTGCCGACAAACTGAAGGTCAGCGAAGAGTCGGTCCGGCTGGCCGAGCAGAAGGCGTTTGCCGCGAGAGAGGCGCTGACGACGTGGCGGACCACGCATGGCAACATCGATCCGACCGCCACGGTGGCGATGCTGCTGAATTTGTCCAGCCAACTCGAGGGGGAGCTCAATAGCGCGCAGATCAATCTGGACAAGATCCGCGCGTTGGGCAACAAGGACCATTTCATGCTCAAGCCCGCCGAGTTGCAGGTCGCGGCCTTGCAGAAGCGGATCGCGTCGTTGCGCCGCCGTCTTAGCGGCGAAGGCAATACGGAAGCGAAGCAGCTGAAGTCGTACGAGGCGTTGCGCAACACCCAGGCGTTCGCGGATTCGAACCTGACGCTGGCGCAGCAGACCTACCAGCAGGCGGTGACGGATGCGCTGCGGCTGCAGCGGTATTTGTCCATCATCGCGCAACCGGTGCCGACCGACCGGCCCAGCAGCCCGCGCACGGGGATCCTGCTGCTGCAAGCGTTGGCCCTGGGTTTTGTATTGATGTTCGTCTTCCGCGTGGCGACAGCGTTGTTGAGGGGGTTGCGTCATGGTTGATACGGCTATTGCGAATCGCCAGGCCGGGGTCGAGGCCACCGCCTTGCTGCGCGGTGCCATCAAGGACATCCATGCCGCCGACGATCCGGCGCGCGACATGGCGACACTGAAACCGGCGCTGTCGCGGGTGGCCGATGGCTGGCGGGATGTCCGCCGGTTGCTGGTGTCGCCCTTTGTGCGCGAGGGCCGCTTTGCGCCCGCTATCGCCGCGCTGGAAGTCCTTGCCGAGGCCTACCCCTCGCGTGCCGATGATCGCCGCCTGCTGGCCAGCCTGCTGGGGCGCACCGAGCAATGGGACCGCGCCATCGCCCACGCGGATGCCGCCGCCGGGATCGAACCGGATGACGTGTCGCTGCATGCCGCGCGAATCCAATTGCGCGTGCAGGCCGGGCGCGTGGCTGAAGCCGCCGGGGTCGCGCGCGCGACCGTCGGGCTGGCGCAGCGCGAACCGGGCGACGCGTATGCCTGGATGCTGGCGTTCACGCGCAATGGCGATGTGGCCGATGCGGCGGGCATCGCGGCCGCGCTGGAACCGGATGCGCTGCCGAACGAGCGCGTGGCGACGATGGCGGTGCGCGCGTTGCTTGAGGACGGCAGGGTGGCGGCGGCGATCCGATTGGGTGACGCGGCGCTGGACGCCGGCCACGATTGCGCGGCACTGCGCTCGTCACTGGGGCTGGCGCACCTTCGGCGCGGTTCCGAGGATGACCGCAAGACGCATGCGCTGACGCATTTCGAGGCGGGCCTGAAGGCGTCGCCGGCGGACGTGAGGCTCTTGACGCTTTATGGCGAGACCCTGTTGCGCGCCGGCCGTCCGAAGGAGGCCGTGGCGCCGCTTGAGCAGGCCATCGGCCTGGCGCCGGATCTGGAGCAGACGCGGGCCCTGTATGCGCGCGCCCTGCGATACACGTTGCAGTACGGCAAGGCCGCCGACCAGATGATGGCGTTGGTCGAGAAATCGCCCGACAAGCTGCTCTGGCAGCGTGCGGCCATCGGCGCGCTGTCGCAGGCGGGCCGCAAGGAAGAGGCCGAGGCGCTGTACGAGCAATATGTGGCCAAGCGCGGCGCGCATTTGCCGGACACCTTCCAGGCGGCGCTGGACCAACTGCAGGAACGGCTGCACACCGCCCCGATACCGCAGGCGCGCCTGGATTGGGCCTGGTCGCTGCGCGGCGACGCCAATGCGGACCGGGCGGAATGGGAGCGCCGCGCGCGTTGGGGCCATCTGGTCGACCATCTTCTGTACGATTGGCTGGAGTGCCGCGAAGACCGTGCGGAAGAGGCGATGCAGGTGCTCGGCGAGCTCGATACCGGTGAGCGTTTCTTTGCGCCGCTGTTGGCCGCAGGACGGGGCGTGGTGGTCGCTACCGCTCACGTCGGCCCCATGTATGCCGGGCTGATGGCGCTGGAGTTGCTGGGCATCCCGTCGCGCTGGCTTGCGACCGCGCCCAGCGTCGCTCAAAGCAGTTACGCCACGGCCTTGATTTCCACCGCGGACCAGACCGAGGCGCAAGTCGCCAAGGCCTGCATGCGCGCGCTCGGATCGGGCTACGTGCTGTGCCTGGCCATCGATGGCGCGGCCAACCCGGCGGCTCCGCGCACGACCTTCGAAGGACAGGACGTGACGTACTCCAGTTTCGCGTCGCACTTGGCGCACCGCCTGGGCGTGCCGTCGGTGTTCTACGCGCCACGGTGGGAGAACGGCCACGTGGCGTACACGCTGGAGATGCTGCCCGCCGTCGAACCCGGCGAGAGCGCCGATGCCTACTCGTTGCGATGGCAGAAGGCCTATTTCGAGCGGCTGCGTGAGCACGTGGCCGGCCCCCCGGAAAACCTGCGCTTGAGCGGGGGAATCTGGCGCCATGTGCAATCCGCGGACCGGTCCGCGCAGCGTTAGGAGCGATCGTCGATGAAGCTTGCAATGAATGCGATGCTGGGGCTGCTTGCCTTGGCCCTGTGGCAGGGCGGCGCGGTTGCCGCGAACGCGTCGTGCGCCAGTCCGGATGAGCAATGCCCGTTCGTGGCCTCGCTGCTTCAGCAACGCGAGGGCTATGGGGCCCGCGCCACGGGCGGCTTGGGCGGGAAGTTCATCGACGTCACGTCCGATCAGGATGCGGGACCGGGGACGCTGCGCGCCGCGCTGGCGCAAGCCAAGAAAGGCCCCACATGGATCCGCTTTGCGTCAGACATGACCATCGTCCTGGATTCGCAGCTGCGCGTGCCGTCGAACATCACGATCGACGGCCGCGGCAAGCGCATCACGTTGATCGACGACGGGCTGGGCGTGTACGGAAGCCAGAACGTCATCCTCACGCACCTGACGATCGATGGGCGCCTGACCCGCCTGACGCAAGCGGTGAATGTCGCCAATGGCAGCCGCGACGTGTGGGTCGACCATATGGACCTGTCGCGGATGTCCGACCGGCTGCTCAATGTGAAGAACGGGTCGACCGACGTCACGATCTCGTGGACGAAGTTCCATAATTCCAACAAGGTCATGTTGCTGAACAACATTACCTCGAAGAACCTCTTCCAGAACTACGAGCGCGATTCGATCGCGCGGGTGACGCTGCACCACAATTACTTTTTCAATACCGTGCAGCGCAATCCCCGAGGGCAATTCGGCACGTTCCACCTGTTCAACAATCTGTTGGAGAACTGGGACTTTTACGGCATGAGTTTCAGCCTGGAAGCCAAGGCGTTTGTCGAAGGGAACATCTTCAGCAACGCCACGCAGCGCAAGTGCGTAGAGCCCGAGTTTTCCCCCACGGTGGAAGGCATCAAGGTGAATTACTGCCACTACATCCCCATCGCGTCCAAGCGCAGCGCGCTGGAAAACGGCGAATCCGATCGCGGTGCGTACGAGAAGCTGAAGGCGCAGCATGGCTACACGCGCGACTACAAGGCGTTCTTGCGCTTGAAAGACAACCTGTACCTGGGCGACGCCAAGCCGGTGCTGGAAGACTACCGCCCCGAATCCGCGCCGACGCCGCCGTATTGCTACGGTTACGAGAAGGCCACGCCGGAGCTGGCGGAGAAGATCCGCCAGTTCGCGGGGAACACGGCGGGAGATACGCCGTTGCCGGCGTCACGGACGGGGTCGGGTTGCCCGGCGTGAGATGCGTTGTGTCGCGGTCGCTTCGGATCGGGAATAGGCCGCGCCTCGCGGCCTTGTCTCATTGCGCCTGATTGCGGGCGCGGATCACGTCGCGGAGATTCTGGCGCAGGGTGTCCTCATGGTGTCGGAGTTCGGCGCTATAGAGAATTTGCGGACGATCCAGCAGCCCCTGCAAGAAGCGCGAGCGCCTGGCCGAATAGTCGTCCCAGTCCACGACAAGATGGGCGTTTTCCTTGAAGATCAGATCCCCGTCCCGGAAGACTTCCGCGATGGGCCCGGCCAGGCCCAGCAGGTCCAGGTCCAGCACCACTGACGACGGTGCCTGCGTGGGGATATGGTGAATCGTGTCCAGGATGATGCGTGCCGTGATGTCGAGCGTGTCGGGTTCGACGTGTTCGCGCGCGAGCGATCGCAAGAGCAGGCAGGACTCCTGTTCGTTCTTGCCGCCCTGCGCGCCTGGTACGTAGACCGCATCGTGAAACAACAGGGCAAGCGTCTGGGCCTGGGTTAACGCGATGGCGTGCGATTCCACGGCCATAACCATGCGGGCCAGATGCTCGACGGTGTGATAATGCCGCTGCGGTTCGGCGTACCGGCGCAGCGTGGCCTCGATGATCGATTCGGGTATCCCGCAATGCGCAAGCAGGAACTGCCTCAGGGCGGGATAGGTCGGCGGCATGGAGGGGCCTGTTGGAATTGACGCGTTGCCCTGGATGATAGCCGCGCCTACGCATAAGCAGGCATGGACGCCCGCATGCCAATAAACAGGACGAGCAAATGAATCAACAAGAACGCAACGGCGCATCTTCTGATGGGCGCGCGCCCACGGGGGGCTTCGCGGCGATGGTCCCGGAACTGGACGTCACCAGCCTGCCGGCCAGCCTGGACTTCTGGTGCCGGCTGCTCGGGTTTGAAATTGCCTATGCGCGAAGGGAAGCGGGCTTCGCGTACCTGGAGCGTGGGCCGCTTCAGATCATGCTTTGCGAAATCAACAATGAATGGGACACGGCCCCGCTTGAACGGCCGTTTGGCCGGGGTATCAATTTCCAGATGCAGGTGGATCGCGTGGAGCCCATCGTGCAAGCGCTGACGGATGCGCGGTGGCCACTTTTTCGCCCCATCGAGGAAAAGCGCTACCGCGTCGGTGCAGGCTGGTCGTCATGCAAGGAATTCCTGGTGCAGGACCCGGACGGCTATCTGTTGCGGTTCGCGGCGGACGGGGCGTCCGTATCCGGTGGCGGATCCGCCATCTGACGCGGCACCAGCGCGACGTTCAAACTTCAGGCCCCATTTACAATTCACAAACAATAACTTGTATTAATCAGGCGCTCAGCGTTCGGAGGCGCCAAAAATACAAATTATGATTTGTGAAATGAGGCGGAGGCCGTCAATTCGCATCAATCGCTCACATTCGAGAGTTCTTGTCATTACCCGTTACCAGGGTGAAAATTCCGCTTGGCGCCGCGTAGGCAGCGCAAGGACGATGCTTGATCCGGCCGCCGGGGGAATTGCACGTGAAGGATGCTGGTCAGTACAAGACGCACGACGCAACCGTACTTGAACCCAGTCCGTCGTCGGACTGGTTGTACCGGTGCGCGATGAGCCTGCTTAAACGCCCGGCCGACGACGCGATTTCGGAGTTGCTGGCGTTCATGGGCGAGACCTCGGATGTGGACCGGTCGTGGATGATCGAATACCGCCCCGACATGCTGCGCCTGCGCAATACCCATGAATGGTGCCGCGGCCAGACGCAGCCGTTCGTGGCCGAACTCCAGGACGTGCCCACCACGCTGATCGCGTGGCTGCACCGGTTCATGGTGAAGGGCCAGGCCGTGGCCATCCACGATGTGAACGATCTGCCGCGCACCGCGCGGGCCATCCAGGCCGAGTTCCAGCGCCAGGGAAACAAGAGCGTGCTGAGCGTGCCGGTGTTCCACGACCAGAAGCTTTGCGGGATCATCGGCTTTGACACCACCGTCAAACACAGGACCTGGTCAGCCGACGAGGTTCAGGCGCTGTACCAGTGCGCCAATCTGATCGGGCAGGCCAAGTATGCGAACGGCCGCGATCCCGGCCGGACGGCGAGGCACGACAGTTCGACCGCGGTGGTCTATCTGAGCATGCGCGGGGTGGTCCGGGGCGTACAGCCCGAGGCGATCGTCGGCGTGCGGTCGGCGGGCAATTACAGCGAGATCTGGCTTGAGGACGGATCGATGGTGCTGGATTCGCGAGCGCTGGGCATGTGGTCGACGCTACTGCCCGAAAAGACGTTCTTCCGGGTCCACCGGACGGCCATTGCGAACGCGTTGCATGTCATGGATGTGGACCGCCGAAGCGTCGACAAATGGTTGATCAGGATGCGGTCGGTGGACAGCAACTGGCCGGTGTCGCGTTCTTACCGGAAACTGCTGCGCGAACGCATGGGGATCTGAGCGCGGCAAACCGATAGCCGCCGCTCGGGCAATATGCAATTCGTCATGCCGGAATGTTGTTTCGTCCTTGGGCGCATGGACGGCCGTCAAGTTTTTGGGATCATCTTGCATGCGGTGGAACTCCCGTTCCCCGGACTACTTTGTGAGAATCGGCATGCTGGCGTCCCGCGCATTGCTTCGCTTCACCTCCCTGGCGGTATCGGCCGCGTGCGTGCTGGGCGCGCCCCCGGCCCGCGCCGCCGACTTGGCCTTGCAGGACGCCGTGTCCATGGCGGGCATGCAGCTCTATTTGAACTCGGGCGCGCCCGCCGTGATCATCGCCGTGGTGCGCGGCGACGATGTGGTCATTCAAGGGTACGGCGAGACGGCGCCGGGCAATGGCGTGGAGCCGGACGCGAATTCGATCTTCAGAATCGCGTCGGTGTCCAAGGTCTTCGCCGCCGACGTGTTGGCGTCGCTGGCCGCCAAGGGCCAGGTGAAGCTGACCGATCCGCTGGCGAAATACGCGCCTGCCAACACGCGTGTCGAGACGAATGGGCGGCCCATCACGTTGCTGGACCTGGCCACGCATTCGGCCGGCCTGCCGCGCGAACTGCCCGACCCGAACGCCAAGCCGTCCGACAACCCCTTTGCCGCCTTTGATCGCGCCTACTACTGGAAATGGCTGGGCAGCAACAAGCCTGCCTACGTGCCGGGCACCACCACGCTGTATTCGAACCTGGGCTTTGGGTTGCTGGGCGACGCCCTGGCCAAGGCGGGGGGCGCCGACTACTCGACGGTGCTGGCGAACGAAGTCACCAAGCCGGCAGGCCTCGTCGACACCACCAATGTGCTGAACGACGCGCAGAAGAAGCGGTTGATGACGGGGCTGGATCCGTTTGGCAAGCCGGACGCGAACGCCACCGTGCCTGACGTGATGTACGCGAGCGCGGGTATTTACTCCACCGCGGCGGACATGGCGCGCTGGATGCGCTGGCACCTGGACGGCGCTAAGCAGGCCAAGGAGGCCTTTGCGCTGGATCATGTGATGTGGCTGCCGTATGACGGGTTGAAGTCGGTCGTGGGCACCGAAGTGACCGACGCCGATGGCATGGGGCTGGGCTGGGTGGTGACGCTGCCGCGTAACGGTACGCCTTTGCTGCTGGGCAAAAGCGGCGGCTTGGGCGGTTTCATGAGTTATGCCGTACTGTCGCCGAATCGCGACCTGGGCGTGTTCGTCGTGGCCAGCCGCGTGAATTTCGCCATGTTCGGCGACATCCATTCCCAGGTGCGTGAACTGGCGGCCGAGCTGGCGCGGTGATCGGGCCGGGCTTGCGCACGAAAATGGGCACGCGCATCGGGCCCGCACTCGGCATGGCCGCGATCGTGGCGGCCTTGCTTACGCAAGGCGCGTCCGCGCAAGAGGCCCGGGATATCTTCAAGACGGAGATCTTCCTTACGCCCTATAGCGAATTGGGCGAGGGCGAGGACACGTATCCGCAGTTGAATGGCCGCTTCCTGCTGATGACGGGGTACACGGGTTTTTTCGGCGTCAAGGACGACAACGGGCAGATTCCGCGTTCGCATTGGAGTAGCGTGCAGCCCACGGCGGAGGCCGCGCTGGTCTTGCAGCTGACGCGGGAATTCTCGATCCGCACGAAAGCGACGTTCAATTCGTCGACCAATGAAACGCAGGACAACGCCTTCTCTGATCTGGGCGTCGACCTGGACAACCTGTTTGCCGCCTACACCGCCGATCGCTACGCGCTGTACGGCGGCAAGATGGATCTGGGCTTCGGCGATGCCTGGCACGTCATCGACGGCCTGTATAGCGGCTTCAATGAGAATTCGGAGTTTCGGGGATCGATCGGGTTGGGCGGGCGCTATACGTTCGAGCCGGCCGGCTACGGGACGCATTCCGTGGCCGCCGTGCTGTTCAAGCGCGACGACACCGGCCTGAACCACCGGCTGAGCCTGGACGACGGCTTCATCCGGCCCGACCAGCCGCCGCCGTTCAGCGACCAATTGAAGTCGTTCATCCTGTCATACGATTTCCGCGACCTGCCGGGGCTTGAGCGCTTTTCGGGCGGGGTGGACGCTGGACGGCTGCATGTCGATCCGGGCCATGGCGAAAGCGCCAACACCGTGTCCGCGCGGCTTCGCTATGACGCGCCGCTGGGCAATGCGTGGAACATCGGCTGGTTCAACGAGGCGACTTTCTCCAGCGCTTTCCGGGGCGCGCCGGTCTCCAACGGCAACGCCGTGACGTCGGTGTCGTTCTCTCGCGACCGCTGGCAGCTGACCGCGACGGCCGCCCTGCGCAAGCTGTCGGGCAGCGAACAGAAGCTGGCGCGGTTCGGGCTGGAAGACGATACGGATTGGGCGATTTCAGGCGCGGTCACCTACGTGACGCCGATCGGATTCATCGTGCAGGCGGGGCTGACGCATCAGCGCGACCAGACCACCCACATCAACCAGGGCGTTTTTCGCATCGCTTATCAAGCGGGATTCTGAGGGCATCATGACTAGCAAAACATCACTCATCGCCGGCGCATGCGTGCTGGCGCTTGGCGGGTCCCTGGGGGCGTGGGCCCAACCGGTCGCGGTCGCCATCGACAGCGCGACGAATCCGCCGGCGGACGCCGTTGCGATCCCGGCGGACAGCAAGGCGCGCGCGGTCCAAGCGCTGCCGGGCATCGTCGAAGACATCATGAAGCGCAGCGGGGTGCCGGGCATGGCCGTCGCCGTGGTCATCGATGGCAAGACGGTGTTGGCCAACGGCTACGGCACGCGCGAGGCGGGCAAGGCGGCGCCCGTGGACGCGCAGACCGTGTTCCAGATCGCTTCCATCTCCAAGTCGCTGTCGGCGACGGTGGCGGCAATGGAAATGTCGAAGGGAGCCGTCTCCTGGGACGACCCGGTCGCGCGGTATCTGCCGGACGCCAGGCTAAGCGACGCCTATGTGTCGGCGCACGCCACGATCGGGGATTTCTTCGCGCACCGGTCGGGCCTGCCGGGCACGGCCGGCGACGATCTTGAGGATCTGGGATTCAAGCGGGACGACGTCATCGCCCGGCTGCGCCTGTTGCCGCTTGATGCCTGGCGCACGTCCTATCACTACGCGAATTTCAGCACCACCATCGGCGCCGAGGCGGTGGCCCGCGCCGCCGGCCGTCCCTGGGAATCGCTGGCCGACGAACGGCTGTTCAAACCCTTGGGGATGAAGGCAACGAGCTATCGGTTCAGCGATTTCATGGCCCACGACAACCGCGCAGTGCTGCACGGCTACCAGAAGGGCGTCTTCGTGCCGATGGGGCAGCGCGACGCGGATCAGCAGGCGCCGGCGGGCGGCGCGTCGTCGACGGTGATCGATATGGCGCAATGGCTGAAGCTGCTGCTTGCCGACGGCCAGTACCAAGGCAAGCGCTTGATCGATGCCGGCGTCCTGCTGCCCGCGCTGACCGCGCAGGCATTCAGCGCACGGGCGCATGACCTGGATTCGCGCTCCGGCTTCTACGGCTATGGCTTCAACATCAACACGGAACTGGGCGGGCGGCCGTCGATGGGGCATTCCGGCGCGTTCCTGATGGGCACGGGCACGACGTTCAAGATCGTGCCGTCCGCCGGCATCGGCATCGTGGTGCTGACGAACGGCGCCCCGGTGGGCGCGGCCGAATCCGTGGCCGCCTCGTTCATCGACACGGCGCTGTACGGCAAACCGACGCGCGACTGGTACGCGGCGTATCACGGCGCGATGCTGGGCTTTTTCGAACCGCAAGCGGATCTTTCCGCACAAGCCAGGCCCGTGAAGCCGGCGCCGGCCAAGGCGTTGTCGGCCTATGCGGGCCGATTCGACAACGCCTACTACGGCGCCGCCGACATCCAGGAATCGGATGGCGGCCTGGTGCTGGTGCTGGGGCCCAAAGGCATGCGCTTCCCGGTCAGGCATTGGGACGGCGACACCTTCGCGTTCTCGCCCGCCGGGGAGGCGGAGCTGGTCGACTCGCTGGCGTCTATCGTCTTCAAGACAGAACAGGGAAAGGCGAGCGGTTTCGACATCAAGTTCTATGACGACAACGGCCTGGGGCATTGGGCCAGGAAGTAACCGGACGGCAACGGCCGCCCGCCTGCCGCGCGATCAGAAGCGGTAGGCGGCGCGCAGCGTCAGCGACTGGTCGCGGTATTGCCCGTTGCCGCGCAGCGCGTATTCCGTTTTCAGCTCCATGCCCTTGGGCGTGACGTATTCCAGGCCGGCGGACAGGTTGCCGTAGGTCTTCGGCATGCCCGACTTCAACGAGAACGGCGTCGTGTTGAACCCGCTTAACTGCAGGGTCGTTACGACGTCGCCACCGCTGAGGAAGCTCATCCCGGCCGCCGCGTACGAACGCAGGGTCGCCCCGTTGTCCAGGTCTTTGCGCCCACCGATCTCGACCATGGGCGAGACCATGACTGACGTGGTGTCGTTGCCGCGGACTTTCAGGTTGAATACGCTGGGGCCTTGTTCGCGATAGCCGTCCTGGCGGATATGGTTCACGTCGACATCCACATAAGGCCGCAGGTACCACGACGGCTGGCTGAATTCGTAGGCCGTGCGCAGCCGGGCGGCCAGGAACGACGACTCGGGCTTGCTTTTGGCGACGCCGTCCAGCGTGCCGCGCGACATCCTGCTTTTCTCGACGCCGCCATGCACTGCGACGGCGATCTGCCAGGGCGCGTTGTTGTACTTCAGGGCCAGGCCGCCCGCGAAGGTGTCGCTGTTGGCCGACAGGTCGGATGACGACGAGGTCTTGCCATAGGCATAGCTCAGCGATCCGCCCAGGAACCAGTTGGTGACGATTTCGCGCTGTGCGCCGATCGTAAGCGCGGTCTGGCGGATGCGATAACCCTGGTCGTTCGAGGTGCCTTCTCGCGTCGTCCAGTTCGTGTCCAGGCGCGACCATACGCAATCGCCCTCGCGCAGAATCGTGCTTTCGCCGACAAATCCCGGGCAGCTCATCATGCGGTTCATCGACGCGTAGGACGCATGCATCTGATTCGACGCGCGCGCAAACTGCCCATCGTGCGCGACGCCGTTCAGCGCATCCCGGTATTGCTGCGGGGTCTGAACGCCGGTGAATTTGTCGAACAGCGAGGCGCTGCCTTTGCTGCCCTGGTTCCACAGTCCTTGCAGCGCGTTCGCGATGCTCGCGCGGTCCGCGCTGAGGGGCAGCGCGGAAGGCGTGAAGTCGGCGTCGACGGAAATGAGCGGGTCGCGAAGACCGCCGGCGCCGTTGTTCTTGATCGCGTACTGGAACAGCGGACTGTCGCTGGCCAAGGCCGGGACGCTGGTCTGCGCCGCATCGAAATGGCCGATCCCCAGCCAGACGTTCTTCACGGGATTGCGCAGTACCGGATTGACGGTGCCCGCGAAGGTCGACGCGCCCGACACGGAGATGAAATCGCTGTTGTGGCCGCCGAAATCCAGGTCAGGCCGGTAGGTGCCCGTGTGGTTCAGCGAGCCCGTGATCCGTGTCGCCATAAACGTGCCCGGCCCGCCAGGATTCAGCGTGCCTGCGTTGTTCAGGTCGCCTTGGAACCGGGCGCCGCTGTACAGGTTGGCGCCGGTATGGTTGTTGAAAGTGCTGCCGCCGCCCATCGATACGTCGCCGGCCACGGTCCCGTTGTTGTCGGCGACCGTCAGCCCGGACGTGTCGATCGCGGTCTTGGCCTGGATGGTGCCGGCATTGGTGATGCGGGTGGTGGCCAACGGCGCGATAGCAAGAATGGCGGTTCCGGATGCCTTGTCCGCGCTTACCAGGGCGCTTGGGCCGACGTTGACGGTAATGGTCCGGCCTCCGCCGTTGGCGCCGTTGCTGACGGCGACGATGGCGGGCGAACCGGCGCCGGTGGCGACGACGTACGCGGCCTGGCCGATATTGATGGCTATCGGCCCCCCGTATGTCAGGGCGTTGTCCGGGGTGTCGTACTGGTACAGCGTGCCGTCCTTGAAGACACCGCCGCCGCCCACGCTCATCGCCAGGATCGCGGGCGCGTTCGCGCCGGTGGTCTGGAGGGTTCCCCCCGTGCCGATGGACACCGTGACCGGGCCGCCATTGCCGGTGCCGCCGGTCAGCCCGGCGCTTTGGATGAGGCTTGTCGTGTAGCGCGCGGCGGACTGATCGCCCGTCAGGCCGCCGCCGCCACCCACGCTCTGCGCCAGGATGCCGGCGGCGCCGTTGCCGCTTGTGGCGATCGTGCCTTCGATCGACAGGTTGACGGCGTTGCCATCGCCCTCTTCGGAGGAAGATGCCACGGGCTTTAATGTCGTCATGCCCGGTTGGGTGGACAGCCCCGCGATGCCACCGCCACCGCCGACGCTTTGCGCCACGATGCCGTGCGAATTCGTGCCGGACGTGGAAATGCTGCCGCCCACGTCTTGCGTCACAGTGACCGTGCCCGCGGCGCCGCGCATCGGCGAGTTCGCCCCGAAGGTGATGTTCGCGGCATTCGCCGCAGGCTGCACGCCATTGTCGAGGGTGAGAAACCCTCCGCCGCCGCCAATGCTTTGCGCCAGCACCCCGAAGGACAGCGCGCCGTCGGTGGCGATGCTGCCGCCCGAGTTGGCGACGGTGACATCGCCGCCATTGCCGGTGGCCGTCGTGAAAGCCGGGCCGATGGCGTCGATGGCGATGCTGCCTAGCTGGATGTCGACGCTGCCGAGCGACGCGCTGGACGACACCGCGGCCAGCCCTCCGCCGCCGCCCACGCTTTGCGCCAGGATCCCCGGCGAGAACACCCCTTGCGTCACGATACGGCCGGCGTTGTTGCCGACGTTCACGGTGCCGCCGGGCACCAGGGAAAAGTTGGCTCCCCCGAAGCCGTTCGTCAGGTATCCGCCGCCCAGCGTGATGGCCGCCGAGGCGGTTTGCGGCATGGCGGCCAGGCTGGCATTGCGCAGCAAGAGCGTGCCGATCCCGCCGCCTCCGCCGACGCTTTGCGCGATGATCCCGGCGGATCCGCCGGCGCTGGTCGCAAGCGTGCCGCCGTGGATGACGTTAACGGCGCCGCCCATGCTCAGCTGGGCGCCCTGGCCCTGATCGCCCGCCACGCCCAGCGCCATCGTCGACGTGGTCTGGCTCCACAGGAACAGCGGTTGGTCGACCACCGATATGCCGCCGCCTCCGCCCACGCTCTGGGCAACGATGCCGGGCGCCTGGTAGCCCTGCGTGACGATACGGCTGGTCGAGGCGCTGGCGTCGACCGTGACCACGCCGCCCGCGCCGCTGGCGCCGTCCGTGCCGCCGTTGCGGACATTGATCAGCGATCCCAGCGCAGAGCCGCCCTTGGTGCCCAGGAGGTTGATGATGCGGGTGATCTTGTCGAGGATCTCGGGGCCGGCGCCGCCAGCCCCGGCGGACACCACCGCCTGCAGGTCCTGGCCGCTGGCCGCGCTGCGGCCGCCGCCGCCGCCGATGCTTTGCGCCACGATGCCGGCCGACCCATTGCCTTGCGTGAAGATCGAGCCTGTGTTTACGACGAGGGCGGGATCGGAGGCCGTGCCGCCTCCCGAGCCTGCCGCGCCGCCGCTGCCGCCGGTCTGATGGGTGATGCTGGTTTGCGGCAGGGCGACGGTGAACACGTTCTGCGCGCCCGATTCGGCGGCCTTGATCAGCGCGTCAATGCTGGAGAGCAGCGTGGAGGCCCCCGCCGAGTCGATCATGCCGGCATTACCCCCGCCACCGCCGACGCTTTGCGCAAGAATGGCCGGCGCGTGATCGCCTTGGGTCGAGATGACGCCGTCATTGCGCACATTGAAGGGGCTTGCCGACGTGCCGTCGCCGCCGTTGCCGCCGGTCGTGACCCCGACGGACAGGCTGACGGCCTTGCTGATCGCTATTTGCGGACCGCTTTCCAGCCAGCTGACGGCCTTGTCCAGCAGGCCGGCCAGATTGGCGGGCGAACCCAGGATGTCGTTGAAGGAGTTGGCATCATGCGCCTGGACGATCCCGCCGTTGCCGCCGCCGCCGCCGATGCTCTGCGCCACCATCCCGGCAGAACCCGCGCCCCAGGTGGCGATGGTGCCCGAATCGGAGTTGGCCACTTGCACGCGGCCGCCATTGCCGCCCTTGCCGCCTTGCGCGCCGTGGCGGACGGTCAATTGCAGGTCGATCAGCGAATTGCCGATGGTCGGCGTCTTGATCGGCGCCAGGACGCCGCCGCCGTTGCCGCCGCCACCGCCAACGCTTTGCGCGACGACACCGTGGCTTTGCGCGGCAGCCGTGCTGATGGCTCCGTCGTTCGTGATGATCGCCATGCCGCCGTCGCCGGCCCCTTGCCCCATGCCGCCATTCGAAATCGCCAGCGCGACCGTGCCGCTGGGGTTGTCGCCTAATGGCGGCGCGATCGTGATGGCGCGGGAGTTCGCCAGCCCGCCGTTGCCGCCACCGCCGCCGATGCTCTGCGCCAGGACGCCGTGGCTTTGCGCACCCAGCGTCGTGATCGTCCCGGGGGTTGCCTGCGTGAACGAGACGGTGCCGGCGGCGCCGCCGCTGCCGCCTTTGCCGCCGGTCGCCACCGTCACGTTCAGCCCGACACCCACGCCGACCGCGTTGGCCGATCCGCCGCTGCCGCCGCCTCCACCGATGCTCTGAAGGACGACGCCCGACGCGTTGCCGGCGCGGGTCAGGATCTTGCCCTGCGATGAAAACTGGACCAGGCCGCCGTTGCCGGCCGCGCCGCCGGTGCCGCCGATGGCGACGGCCGCAATGACGCCGGTGGCGTTGGCGTCGCCGCCGAGGCCACCGCCGCCGCCGATGCTCTGCAGAATCACGGCTGCGCTGTTGTCGCCCGACGTGTCGATGGCGCCAGTGTTCGTCATGGCCACGCCGCCGCCCGAGCCGCCCGTTCCCCCATGGCCGCCGCCCACGCCGATGATCCCGTTGCTGGATGCCGCCATGCCGCCGCCGCCGCCCGCGCTGTTGGCGATGACGGCTGCGGCGTCGTTGCCGAAGGTACTGATGGCCCCTGCGTTGGTGATGGTGATCGCCTGGCCGGCGCCGGCGCCCGCGCCGCCGTTGCCCCCCGGTCCGAAGGCGCCGCTCGCGCCACCGGGCCCGCCCTCGCCGCCCAGCACGCTGGTCACGATGCCTTTTGCACCGACGGTGCCGATCGAGCCTGTGGTGATCGTTCCGGTATGGGTGATGGTGATGGCGCCAGGCGTGCCGCCCGCGGCGCCGTTGTGCCCGCCTGCCCACGATCCGTCGCCGCCGTTGCCCCCATTGCCGCCTTGCGTCAGCGCGTAGATGCCGATGCCGCGGTTGCCGGTCGTGCTGATCAAGCCGCCGTTAGAGATATTGACCTGGCCGGCATTGCCGCCCGCCCCGGCTTGCGTATTGACGTCGTTCTGGGTCGACGCATTGCCGCCGATGGAGCGCGCGATCACGCCATACACGCCATCGCCCTGGCCGATGACCGATGAACCCGCCGACGATACGAACGTGATGGTCGACGCATCCCCACCCCGTCCGGCATTGACGTGCCCGCCGAAGTCGCCGCTGCGCGCGCCCGTGCCGCCGTTGCCGCCGGACGAGATCAGGCCGACGGCCGCGCTGACGTCATCCGGTCCGGGGCCGCGCGCGGTGACCGACGTGCCCTGCAACGTCACGTATGCCTCGCCTGCGCTGCCGCCGTGGCCGGCGTTGTCCGCGCCGCCAAAGCCGCCGACGATTCCGCTGTCCGACCCCCCGCCGCCCCACGATTGAACGGCGACGCCGAAGCCTGTACCCGTGACGGTGACGTTGTTCAGTGTGACGCCGGCCCGGTGCCCGTCGCCGCCGATGCCGTAGCCACCATTTGGCCCGTCGGCATTCCCCCACAGGCCGCCGCCGCCGCCCGCCGAGTACAGGTCGATGCCGCGGCCGGTGGCGGTGACAGAGCTGGTCGCCAGGGTGTAGTCGATGATCCGTCCGCCGCCGCCGTTGCCGCCCCAGTGGTTGGGATTCGCGTCCCGGCCATCGCCGCCCCGTCCGCCGCTGACATCGATGAGGATGCCGGTCTGGCCGGGGGCGGTCGCGTTGATGCGCTGATTGCTGTCCTGGTGGACGAAATCCGACGGCGCCCATTGGCCGTCGTGGCCGTTGTTGGGGTAGTCCCCGCTTGAACAGCAAGTGCCGTCCGCGCCCCGATTGACATACGACAGCGGCTCCGACTGCGCATAGGCGGGCCGGCCGAACACGTAAAGCGTCGAGATGCCGGCCTGCAACAGGACGGCAAGCCAGGGGAATCGCAGGCGGATGCGGCCCGGGTTCGGAAGATCTTGCGTGGACATGGATAGCGGCGCGTCGACGGGGGATAGCGGCAGAGTAGAAATGCCGCGGCCTGCCGGACAAGGCCAAGATGACGAATCAACCATGCCGCCTGACGAGTAGCCATCGACGGTCTGATGAGGGGGCGCGCGGCGGGTGGTATCTTGTGCCTGTTTTCTCTACCCGCCCTGCCCATGTCCGACACTTCGCATTCCGCCCACTCGCCGCCATCCGATGAGCCGGCGGCCATCCACCGGCCTTTCGTCCAGAACAACGGCACCCGCCGCACGCTGCATTTCACGCAGAAAGAAATCCAGAGCAGCATGTCCGTGCTCAATCCCGACGCGCTGGAGCTCGAATACACGCGGATGATGATGGGCTTCGTGCTGTTCAATCCCGAGCCCGCCCGTATCCTGATGGTGGGCCTGGGCGGAGGGTCCCTGCCGAAGTTCTGCTACCGCCACTTGCCGCGGACGGCGATCGAAGTGGTCGAGATCGATCCCGCCGTCATCGCCTTGCGGGACGCCTTCATGGTGCCGCGGGACGACGCGCGCTTCTCGGTGATCCAGGCCGACGCGGCGGAGCATCTGCGCGGGCTATCGGAGCACGCCGACGTGATTTTCCTGGACGGCTTCGGCGTGGGCGGCATTCCCGATGCGCTCTGTTCCGAGGCGTTCTACGCCGATTGCCACCGCGCACTGCGCGATGACGGCATCCTGGTCATCAATTTCCACGTCAATCATCCGATGCATCACGACTACCTGGCCCGCGTGCGCGCCGCCTTCGGGTCAGCCATGTTCGAAGTGGTGGACGACGACATGACCAACAGCATCGTCTTCGCCTGCAAGGGCGACCTGCTGAACGACCCGGCCGCGGCGGAGCTCACGCGGCCCGCGTCCATCGGGAAGGACGCGTGGCGGCAATTGATGCCGACCCTGCGGGTGATCGGGGCGACCCTGGAGCTGCGCTAAGCGGCCCGCCCGCCTGGTCAGGGCATCGGCGAACGACTACGCGGCCTTTCTGATCACGACCGGGATCGACTTGTAGCTGGGCGTGCCGCTTTGCTTGTCCTGATAGTCCAGCGGGCAAAGGTTGTTGGCCTCGGGGTAGTAGGCGCCGACCGAGCCCGGTGCGATGTCGTAGGCGATAGCGGTCAGCCTCAGGCTGCGGTGCGATTCGCCCGGCAGGCCGGTGCTGATGTCGACCGCGTCGCCGTGCTCCAGGCCGTGCCGCGCAAGGTCGGCGGCATTCATGAACAACACGTCGCGCCGGCCGAACACGCCGCGGTAGCGGTCGTCCAGCCCGTAGATGGTGGTGTTGTACTGGTCATGGCTGCGCAGCGTCGTCAGTTTGAGGCTGCCCGATTCGACGGCGCCGGGGTCTTCCTGCAAGCCCTTGAAGGGCAGGAATTCGGCTTTGCCCGATTTTGTCTTCCAGATGCGCTCGGTGGGCGGCAACGGCAGGCGGAAGCCGCCTGGCTTCAGGATGCGTTCGTTATAGCCGCGGAAATCCGGGTAGACCTTTTCGATCAGGTCGCGGATGCGCCCGTAGTCTTCGATCAGGTCATGCCATGGGACGCGCGTGTGGGGCAGCGTGGCGGCGGCCATGCCCGCGATGATGGCGGGCTCCGAGCGCAGGTGTTCGGAGGCCGGCGCCAGCTTGCCGCGCGAGGCGTGCACCATGGACATGGAGTCTTCCACCGTGACGGACTGGGCGCCGGTGGCCTGAACGTCGCTTTCGGTGCGGCCCAGCACCGGCAGGATGATCGCGTCGCGCCCGATCATCAGGTGCGACCGGTTCAGCTTGGTGTTCATGTGCACCGCCAGTTCCAGCCGGCGCATGCCGGCTTCGCACTGCTCGGTGTCTGACAGGGCCATCGCCAGGTTGCCGCCCAGGCAGATCAGCACGCGGGTGTAGCCGCTGACCATCGCTTTCATGGCGTCGACGGCATCGTGCCCGTGGCGTTCGGGTGGGCGGAAGCCGAAGGTCTTCTCGATGTTGTCGAACATCACCGGATCGATCTTCTCGGTGATGCCGACGGTCCGGTTGCCTTGCACGTTGGAGTGCCCGCGCAGGGGGCAGATGCCGGCGCCGGGCCGGCCGAAGTTGCCGCGCATCAGCAGCAGCGCGGCGATCTGCTGCACGTTCTGCGTGCCGCGCGCGTGCTGGGTGATGCCCATGCCATAGGTCACGATGGCGGCCTTGGATTTGGCATAGGCGGCGGCGACCGCCTCAAGGTCGGCCTGCGTCAGGCCGCTGGCCTGCTCGATGTCGGCCCAGGCGGTGTTGTCCAGGTCTTCGGCATAGGCGTCGAAGCCGTTCGTGTGTTCGGCGATGAATGCGTGGTCGATCGCGCCGGGCGCGCGGCGGTCGGCCGCCAGCAGCGCTTTCATGATGCCCTTGAGCGCGGCCGCGTCGCCGCCGACCTTCACCTGGTAGTAGGTGGACGCGATGCGCGTGGACCCCAGGGTGCCCATTTCAACGGGGTTTTGCGGATCGGCGAAGCGTTCAAGTGCGCGTTCGCGCAAGGGGTTGAACACGATGATGGGCACGCCGCGGCGCGCGCATTCGTGCAGGGTGCCCATCATGCGCGGATGGTTGGTGCCGGGGTTGTGGCCCATCGAGATGATCAGGTCGCAAACGTCGAAGTCGTCCAGCGACACGGTGCCTTTGCCGATGCCGATCGTCTGCGGCAGCCCGACGCTCGTGGCCTCGTGGCACATGTTCGAGCAGTCCGGGAAGTTGTTGGTGCCGAATTCGCGCGCGTACAGGCTGAACAGGAAGGCGGCTTCGTTCGAGGCGCGGCCCGAGGTGTAGAACTCGACCATGTCGGGTTCAGGCACGCTGGCCATGGCACGGCCGATGCGCGCGAATGCGGCGTCCCATTCGATGGGCTGGTAGGTGTCGCTGGCGGCGTCGTAGATCAGCGGGTGCGTCAGGCGGCCAGCGTCTTCCAGGTCATGGTCCGACCAGGTCTGCAACTCGGTCACCGTATGCGCGGCGAAGAATTCCGGCGTGACGCGCTTCTTGGTGGCTTCCCACGTGACCGCTTTCGCGCCGTTCTCGCAGAATTGGAAGGTGGACGTGTGGGCCTTGTCGGGCCATGCGCAGCCCGGGCAGTCGAAGCCGTCGGGCTTGTTGGTGCGCAACAGCAGCACGGGCGCTTCGGCCAGGCGCATCTGGTCGGCCACCGCCTGGGCGGTCGCCTTGAGCGCGCCCCAGCCGCCTGCGGGCGCGTCGTAACGATGGATACCGGTCAGGTTGCGTGATTTCATGATTCATCTCTTAAGGGGTGCGGCGCATCGTCCCCCGGGGCGGCCGCCGGGGATCGGGCGGCGCGGGACGATAAAAAATGGTGCGCTGCCGTAGAGCCTGCCACAGCCAGGATGATCGGCACCAGAAAACCCTGATCGACACGCGTGAATTCGGCAATCAGCACGATGGCCGTCAATGGCATGCTCATGGAGGACGCCAGGAACGCCGCGGCGCCCACGACGGCGTAGGCGCCGAGCGGCGCGCCCGGCCAGGCCAGGCTCCATAGCCCGCCCAGGACGACGGCCAGCAGCGCGCCGATGGCGATGCCCGGCGTCAGCAGGCCGCCCGAGGCCCCGGCGCGCAGCGAGCCGCTGGTGATGGCGACTTTCAGCACCAGCAGCGTGGCCGCCATCCCGATGGTCAGTTCATTGCTGAAGCCCAATTGGGCAGCGCCCTTGCCGTTGCCCAGCAGCGCCGGCAGCGCGATGGCCAGCCAGCCGATGAGGGTGAAGTTGATCAGCGCCGCGACGGGTAGTTGCCAGCCGCGCGCGGCATGGCGGCGGGCGGCCGACGTCAGCCGGACGAAGCCATAGGCCGCAAGGCCGAATACCGGGCCCGCCAGCACCGACCAAGCGATCAGCCCCGCGTTGACCGTCATGGCGGGCAGGGCGTACTGGATCTCGTCGCCCAGGCCGATCCAGGCGACGACGGCGCCAATGCAGCTGGCAGCCAGGGCGGCCGTGGCTGCGGGCCAGGCGGTAGTGCCGAGCAACACTTCCAGCACGAAGAGCGCGGCGCCCAGCGGCACGTTGTAGACGGCGGCCAGGCCCGCGCCCGCGCCGCACGCCACGATCAGGCGATGCTGGTCAGGCGGCAGGCGCAGCCACGCTG
>NZ_JABBJN010000041.1 GCF_012928505.1 Achromobacter sp. Bel
TTCCTGGCGTTCGAACGCGGCGGCGCTGGTGGGCGACGGCGTCCAGCCTTCGATGGGCTTGCGCTCGATCGTCTTCTTGATCAGGCGTTCGATGTCCTTCAACAGCTTGATTTCGCTGTTGTCGACCAGCGAGACCGCGGCGCCGGTGGCGCCGGCGCGGCCCGTGCGGCCGATGCGGTGCACGTAGTCTTCCGGCACATTGGGCAGTTCGAAGTTCACGACCTGGGGCAACTGGTCAATGTCCAGGCCGCGGGCGGCGATGTCGGTCGCGACCAGCACGGTCACGGTGCTGTCCTTGAAGCCGGCCAGCGCGCGGGTGCGGGCCGACTGGCTCTTGTTGCCGTGGATCGCGGCGGCGGTCAGGCCGTCCTTGACCAGCTTTTCAGCCAGGCGGTTGGCGCCGTGCTTGGTGCGCGTGAACACCAGCACCTGGTGCCAGCCGCTTTCGCGGATGATGTGGCTGATCAGGTCGCGCTTGTGGTGCTGTTCCACCATGTGCACCGTCTGGGTGACCAGTTCGGTGGCGGTGTTGCGCGGGGTGACCGAGACTTCGCCCGGGTTGTTCAGGACGCCGCGCGCCAGCGTACGGATCTCTTCGGAGAACGTGGCCGAGAACAGCAGGTTCTGGCGTTGCTTGGGCAGCAGCGCGAGGATCTTGCGGATGTCGCGGATGAAGCCCATGTCGAGCATGCGATCGGCTTCGTCCAGCACCAGGATTTCCACGCCCGACAGGTCGACCGTCTTCTGGCCGCAGTGGTCCAGCAGGCGGCCGGGGGTGGCCACCAGGATGTCCAGCGGCTTGCGCAGCGCGGAGATCTGGGGGTTGATATTGACGCCGCCGAACATCACCATGGACGTCAGCGAGGTGTACTTGCCGTAGGTCTGCACCGATTCCGCGACCTGCGCGGTCAATTCGCGCGTCGGGGTCAGGATCAGGCAGCGGGGGCGGCCAGGCTTGCGCAGTTCCGGCTTCTGCTGCATCAGCAGGTGCAGGATGGGCAGCGTGAAGCCGGCGGTCTTGCCGGTGCCGGTCTGTGCGGCGGCCAGCAGGTCGCCGCCTTTGAGCACTTGCGGAATGGCTTGGGCTTGAATGGGGGTGGGTGCGGTGTAGCCGGTATCGGCAATGGCGCGCAACAGGGAATCAGCCAGCCCGAGGTCGGCAAAAGGGGAAGAGGTAGTCAAAACAACTCCAGCGGCAGCCCGTCGCTCAAGTTGAGAGACTCCAATCCAGGCGGACGAATAAGGAGAAAAGGGAAGCGCCCTGATGGGCGAAGCTTGGCAGCGAAGGGCCTAGCGGACGTGTGCAGATTGGCAAAGCACACAGGGCGATTGTAGCTGATGTGGCATTGCAGCACCGGGGGTTTTTTTGCTGGGCGGTATCACCACGTAACATATTGCATCGCCTATGCACGAAATAAGTGTTTTCCCTAGGCGGCACTCCCTATAATCCCTGCGCTTATATCCATTTGAAGAATAAAGGATCGCTATGAAGAAATCGGCATTAGTGGGTGTCGTTGTCGTACTGGGTGCAGTGTGGACCGGCACGGCCTGGTACACGGGCCAGAAGGCCGAGGACTTCGTCAATCAGTCGATCGCGAACGCCAACGACAGCCTGAAGACGTTTAGCGACAAGTGGGGCATCGCGTCCAAGGTCGAGTTGGTGTCGTTCGAGCGCGGCGTGTTTTCGTCTACCGCGCGCTACCGCGTGAAGTTCACCGCGCCGGCCACCGAAGGCAAGCCGGCCGAAGATCGCGACGTACTGTTCGTCGAGCACCTGAGCCACGGCCCCCTGCCCCTGTCCAACCTGAAGACGGGCGCCTTCGTGCCGGCCATGGTGGCCAGCGACTTCGCGTTGGAAGAGACCCCGGCCGTCAAGGAATGGTTCGCCGCCGCCAAGGGCGCCACGCCGCTGACCGGCCACTACAGCGTCAGCTACGCCAAGAACATCACGGGCACGTTCAACCTGGCGCCGGTGGAAGTCGCCAAGGGCGACACGAACCTGAGCTTCTCGGGCATGACCGGCAACGTCGAATACGCCACGGGCACGAAGCACGGCGTGGTCGACCTGAAGACGGACAAGCTGGTGCTGTCCGGCCAGTCGGAGAACAGCGACATCGTCAGCATGGCCCTGCAAGGCATCACGCTGACCAGCGACATGACGCCGGCCTCCAACGACATGTACGTGGGCAGCCAGAAGGTGACGTTCAAGGATTGGACGATCACGTCCAAGGAAAAGCCGCCTGTCCAGTTCAAGGACACCACGATCGCCGTGGACGTGACCGAAGCCAATTCGCTCATGGGCGCCAAGATGGCCATGGACTTCGGCATGATCAACGTGCAGGCCAAGGACATGGCCGGCATGAAGCTGGCCATCGACGTGCAGAAGCTGGACTCCAAGGCGTTCAAGGCATTGAACGACGTCTACGAAGCCGCTTCGCGCCGCATGATGCAAAGCAAGGGCGAGGAACAGACGCCGCAGTTCACGCCGGAAGAGCAGCAGGTCCTGAAAACCAACGTCGAACTGCTGCTGGCCGGCAATCCGACGCTCGCCGTGTCGCCGCTGGAAGTGCGTACGGCCAACGGCACCTCCACGTTCAACCTGAACCTGGACCTGACCAAGCCGGCCTCCATGGAAGGTGAATTCACGGATACGCTGACGCAGGCGATTCGCAAGCTGGACGCCAAGGTGGTGCTGTCCAAAGGCAACCTGAGCGACCTGATGGCGATCGAACCGCAGATGCGCGGCGTGCCGGCCGAGCAAGCCGCCCAGACCGCCAAGGGCCAGGCCGAAATGGTCGGCACCATGGCGGCCGCGATGGGCATGGCCAAGGTCGAGAACAACAACATCGTTTCGTACCTGAACTACGCTGACGGCCAGGTCGACTTCAACGGCAAGAAGATGCCGGTCGAGCAGTTCCTGATGATGGTGATGAGCGGCGCGATGGGTGGCGCGCGCTAAGGCGCGGGTACCGCAATCCACGCAACGAAAAAAAGGCCGCCGCGCCGATGGGCGCGGCGGCCTTTTTTTATCGCCGGGGCGTTGATATTTGCTAGAACGGCAAGGCGCCCGCCGCCAGTTCCCCGTTGCGCAGCACCGCCACATGGAAGCGCTTGTCGGCCGCTTTCAGGATGTCTTCCGTGGGGTCGCCCTGCACCAGCAGCAGGTCGGCGACTTTTCCCTCGGCGATGATGCCGTGCTGATCCAGGCCCATGAGGTCATGGCCGCGCGACGTGCCGGCGATCAGCGCGTCCACCGGCGTCATGCCGAACTCCACCATGTAGGCCAGTTCCATGGCGTTTTCGCCATGCAGGTTGAATGGCGTGCCGGCGTCCGTGCCCATCGCGATCCGGCCGCCGGCCTTGTAGTACATCTGGAACGACTCGCGGTGGCGCTGTTCCACCGCCCGCGCCTTTTCCACGGCATAGGCCGGGATGCCGTTGTCGGCGTTGGCGATGATGTTGCGCACGGCGGCGATGGTGGGCACCAGGTACGTCTGGGCCTCCAGCATTTCGCGCAGGCAGTCATCGTCCATGAAGATGCCGTGCTCGATGGAATCGATGCCGGCGCGAACCGCGTTCAGGATGCCTTGCGTGCCCTGCGCGTGGCTGGCGGTGCTTTTACGGAAGCGCTTGGCTTCATGCACGCCCGCCTTCATTTCGTCGAAACTGTAGTGCGCGTCCATCGGGCTGACGCCCGGCGTCATGACGCCACCGGTCGCCATGATCTTCACCAGGTCGCAGCCGGCGTGCACCTGTTCGCGCACGGCCTTGATGACGTCTTCACAGCCGTCGGCGATGCGGCCGATGCGGTTGCCGTGTCCGCCCGTCATGCAGATGATGCGGCCCGACGCCTTGATGGTGGGGCCAGGGAACACGCCGCGCGCGATCGCGTCGCGCACGCCGAATTCCAGATAGTCCTTGCCGCCGCAATCGCGCAGCGCCGTGACGCCGCCGCGCAGGCTGGCCTGGGCGTTTTCCAGCGCGGTCAGCGTGATCTGGGCGGGGCCTTGCTTGCTTAACTGCGCGTTGGGGTCAGCGCCGCCGGTGTAGACCAGGTGGACATGGCAATCCGCCAGGCTGGGCATCAGCGTCATGCCCGCCGTATTGACCCGCGCGCCGGCGTAGCCGTCGAATTCGCCCGCCGGCGCCACGCGCGCCACCCGCTGGCCGTCGACCAGCACGCCGTGGCCTTGCAGCATCTTGCCCTCGCCATCGAATACCTGTCCGCCGATGAAGAGGGTCTGTCGTGTCGCCGTCATGTCTCGCTCCGGTTGCGCTCAGGCGTCAGCCTTCCACCACGTCCAGCCCCTGGCGGGACATGGATTGCAGGCGGGGCATCAATCCAAGCAGGTGTTGGCTATAGGGGTGTTGCGGATGGTCGAACAGGCTTTCCGTTTCGGCCACTTCCAGCAGTTCGCCGTAGCGCATCACGCCGACGCGGTCGCACATCTGGCGGATCACCGGCAGGTCATGGCTGATGAACAGCATGGTCAGGCCCAGCTCTTCCTGCAGGTCTTTCAGCAGGTTCAGGATCTGCGCCTGGATGGACACGTCCAGCGCGGAAGTGGGTTCGTCGCAGATCAGGAAGCGCGGACGCGTGGCCAGCGCGCGGGCGATGCAGATGCGCTGGCGCTGTCCGCCCGAGAATTCGTGCGGGAAGCGCTCGGCCGCCCGGTCACCCAGACCCACCACGTCCAGCAGGTCCGCCACGATGCGGCGGGCCTCGGCTTCGCTTGCGGCCAGCTTGTGAAAGCGGATGGGCTCGGCCACGATGTCCAGCACGCGCATGCGCGGATTGAGCGACGAGAACGGATCCTGGAAGATCATCTGGATCTGGCGCCGGAACGGATTAAGCTGCTTTTCGCCCTTGAGGGCGGTCAGGTCGGTGCCGCCGAACGTGACCGATCCTTCCGAGGGCGTGTACAGCCCCGAGATCAGCCGTGCCACGGTGGATTTGCCGGACCCGGATTCGCCCACCAGTCCGAAGACCTCGCCTTCACCGATCGAGAAGTTCACGCGCTTGACCGCGTCCAGCGTGCGCTGGTTGCGTTTGAACAGCGCGCTCTTGAGCACGAAGCGCATGGAGAGGTCCTGCACCTGCACCAGCGGGCCGCCGGTATGCGCGCCGAAGTCGCGCCGTTGGCCCAGCCAGTGCGTGGCCAGGTCCAGGGGCTGCGACGGCGTCTTCACGTCTTCAATGTAGGTGACCAGCGGAAAGCGCTTGAGCTTGATGTCCGGGCGCGGCACGGCCGAGATCAGGCTGCGGGTGTAGGGGTGGTCGGGGTCGCCCAGGATCTTGGCGGTGGGGCCTTGTTCCACGAGCTTGCCGTGATACAGCACCGCCACGCGGTCGGTGACGTCCGCGATCACGCCCATGTCGTGCGTGATGATGATCATGCCGACCTGCTCTTCGCGGCACAGCTTTTTCAAGAGCTCGAGGATCTGCGCCTGGATGGAGACGTCCAGCGCGGTGGTGGGCTCGTCGGCGATGATCACCTCGGGCTCGCAGCACAGCGCCAGCGCGATCACCACGCGTTGCCGCATGCCGCCCGAAAACTGGTGGGGGTACTGCTGCACGCGCAGCTCGGGCTGGTCGATACCGACCTGCACCAGCAGCTGCACCGCGCGTTTCTTGGCTTCGGCATGCGACAGATTCAGGTGCACCTGCATGGTTTCGACCAACTGGCTTTCCACCGTCTGCAAGGGGTCCAGCGAGGTCAGCGGATCCTGGAAGATCATGCCGATGCGGCGTCCGCGCACGCGGCGTTTCTGCGCCGGCGTCAGCGTGTCGATGCGTTCGCCATTGAGCAGCACCGCGCCGCCGGCCAGGCGCCCGGGCGCTTCCAGCAGGCCGATCACCGCGTTACCGATGGTGGACTTGCCCGCGCCGGATTCACCGACCACGCCCAGGATCTCGCCTTTTTCCAGGGACAGCGATACGCCGTCCACCGCCACGAGCGTGCCGCGGCGGCTGGGGAATTCAATACGGATGTCTTCGATGTTCAACAGGGCCATGACGTCCTCAGCGCAGCTTGGGGTTGAGCGCGTCGCGCAGCCAGTCGCCCAGCAGGTTGACCGATAGCACCAGCGCCACCAGCGCAATGCCGGGGAAGATCGATATCCACCACATGCCCGAGAACAAGTAGCTGTTGCCGATGCGGATCAGCGTGCCCAGCGACGGCGACGTGACCGGCACGCCGACGCCCAGGAACGACAGCGTGGCTTCGGTAATGATGGCGATCGCCAGGTGGATGGTGGCGATGACCAGCACCGGCCCCATGACGTTGGGCAGAATGTGGCGGCGCAGGATGGTGACGGGGCCGATGCCGATGAGACGTGCGGCCTGCACGTATTCCTTGTTGCGTTCCACCAGCGTGGAGCCGCGCACGGTGCGCGCGTACTGCACCCAGCCGGAAATGCCGATGGCGAAGATCAGCACATACAGGGCCAGCTGGTCATGCATGTCGCGTGGTAGAAGGCCGCGCGCTACGCCGTCGATCAGCAGCGCGACGAGGATGGCGGGAAACGACAGCTGCACGTCGGCGATGCGCATGATGAAGCTGTCGATGCGGCCGCCGGCATAGCCGCTGATGAGGCCGAGCGTCACGCCCAGCACCATCGAGAAGAGCACCGAGGCAAACCCGACCAGCAGCGATACGCGAGAGCCATACAGCACGGCCGACAGGATGTCGCGGCCCTGGTCGTCGGTGCCCAGCAGGAAATCGGGGCTGCCGCCCTCTTCCCAGGCCGGTGGCGTGTTGGCGTCCATGATGCTGAGCGACGCCAGGTCGAAGGGGTTGTGCGGCGCGATGATGGGCGCGAACAGCGCACCCAGCAGGATGGCCAGCGTCACGGCGGCGGCAATCATGGCGCCGGGCGAACGCTTGAAGCTGTGCCACAGGTCGCTGTCGGCGGCGCGGGCAAACATTGGAGCGATGCGAGCAATCATGTGATTTCCTTATTTGCTCTGCACGCGCAGACGCGGGTCCACGGCGAAATACAGCAGGTCGACGACCAGATTGATGACGACGAACATGAACGCGATCAGCACCAGGTAGGCCGCCATCACAGGAATGTCCACCATGCTGATCGCCTGGATGAACAGCAGGCCCATGCCGGGCCACTGGAACACGGTTTCGGTGATGATCGCGAACGCGATGATCGACCCCAGTTGCAGGCCGGTGATGGTGATGACGGGCACCATCGTGTTCTTGAGCGCGTGGCGGAAATTGATCAAGCGTTCCGGCAGGCCGCGGGCGCGCGCGAACTTGATGAAGTCGGCGCGCAGCACCTCCAGCATCTCGGCGCGCACCAGGCGCATGATCAGGGTCATCTGGAACAGCGCCAGCGTGATGGCCGGCATGATCAGCGCGAGCCAGCCTGACTTGGTCAAAAAGCCGGTGGTCCACCACCCCAGGCTGACGACGTCGCCGCGCCCGAAGCTGGGCAGCCATCGCAGCTGCACGCCGAAGACCAGGATGAGCAGGATGCCGATCAGGAACGTGGGCAGCGAAATGCCGGCCAGCGAGATTGCCATGAAGGCCTTGGACAGCACGCCGTGCCGCTTGAGCGCGGTGTAGATGCCCATCGGAATGCCCAGCGCCAACGCCATGACGGCGGACACGAAAGACAGTTCCAGCGTGGCGGGCATGCGTTCTTCAAGCAGTTCGCTGACGGGCCGGCGCTGGCGGTACGAGATACCGAAGTCGCCCTGCACCGCATTGCCGACGAAGCGGGCGAACTGCACCACGAAGGGATCGTCCAGGCCGAGCTCGACACGCAGCTGCGCGCGTTGTTCAGGCGTGGTGTCCTGGCCGACCATGCTGGCGATCGGGTCGCCCACATAGCGGAACATGGAGAACGCGATCAGCGCCACCGTCAACATCACCAGCACCGACTGGATAAGCCGTTGCGCAATAAAGGAAAGCATTATCAGGTGCCCTCGTTTGCAGATAACGCCGGGCCGCGCGTCCGTTGATGGCGGGAAGCGGGGCTGGGCCGGGCGCGCCCGGACGGCTGTCGCCGTCCGGGGCTCACATCGTCAGAAAATCAAAGCAGCGATTACGGCAACGGGTTACGGCAATACCACGTCGCGCAAGTCCAGCACGTCGTCGGCGCGCTGGATGACCTTGATGTTGTCCTTCACGCCCCAGGACATCGGCTGCTGGTGCAGCGGCAGATAGCCGAAGTCCGTGCGCACGATCTCGAAGGCCTCTTTGATCATGGCGTTGCGCTTGGTCTGATCGGTTTCGACGCCGATCTTGTTGGTCAGGTCGTCGACCTTCTTGTTGCAGTAGCCGCCCAGGTTGAACTGGCCGGCTGCCGTCTTCGCGTCGCGGCAGGCCGCCAGGTTCAGCAGCGCGTTGTGCGCGTCGGTGGAGCTGGGCGTCCAGCCCAGCATGTACATACTGGTCTGGTTGCCTGCCTGCAGCAGGATCTTGCCGAAGTACTTGGACTTGGTCTGCGCCAGCAGGTTGATCTTGATGCCAACGCGGGCCAGCATGCCGGCGACCGCCTGGCAGACCTTTTCGTCGTTGACGTAGCGGTCGTTCGGGCAGTCCATCGTGACCGTGAAGCCCTTGGGGTAGCCGGCTTCGGCCAGCAGCTTCTTGGCGCGTTCGGGGTCGGGCTTGTACGGCGCGCCGTAGGAATCGGCATAGCCGTTGATGGCGGTGGCCACCAGCGAACCCAGCGGCTTGGCCGCGCCGCGCATGATCTTTTCGTTGATGGCCTTGGTGTCGACGGCCAGCACGACGGCTTCGCGCACCTTGGCATCCTTGAAGGGGTTCTTGCCCTTCACGTCCGAGAACAGCAGTTCGTCGCGGTCCTGGTCCATGCCGATGAAGATGGCGCGCGCTTCGGGCGCCGTCAGCGGCTTGACGCCCTTGGCGTCTTCCAGGCGCTTCCAGTCCTGCACGGGCACGGGCTGCACCAGGTCCATTTCGCCGGAGATCAGCGCGGCCACGCGCGTGGCTTCCTGCGTGATCGGCTGGAAGATGACTTCGTCGACGTTGGTCTTGATGTCCTTGTTCCAATAGCCGTCATAGCGCTTGAGCACCGTTTTCACATCGGGCTGGCGCGAGACCAGCATGAAGGGGCCGGTGCCGTTGGCGTTCAGGTTGGCGTAGTTGCCCTGGTTGTCGCCTTTGACGTTGGTGGCTTCGGTGGTCTTGTTCTTCTCGGCCCACGTCTTGCTCATGATGTACAGGAACACCCATTCGCGCGGCAGGATGGGGTTGGGCGTGGGGGTGGTGACTTCAATGGTGTAGTCGTCCACCTTCTTGATGTCGGAGGCCTTGGCGCCATAGCCCTTCATGTCGGAGCCGGGGGTCAGGCTGCGTTTCCACGAAAAGATCACATCGTCCGCCGTGAAGGGCGAACCGTCATGGAACTTCACGCCTTTGCGCAGCTTGAACACCCATTTGGTCGGCTCGGGGTTTTCCCAGCTTTCGGCCAGCAAGGGGGTCAGTTTCAGGTTGCCGTCGTAACCGGCCAGGGTTTCGTAGATGTTGCCTTGGAAGCCCAGCGTGAAGGTCTCGTTCAAGGCCATCGGGTCCATCGACGTGGCGTCGCCTTGATAGGACCAGTGGAACGTCTTGGCGGCCGCGCCGGCGCTGAATGCCAGCGATGCTGCAACGGCAGCCGCGAGCGCAGCTTGCTTTAGGTGGGGGAAAGTACGCATAGCCCTCATGCTCCGTGTGGTGCGCGGATCGCGCGACAGAAGTGACAGGGCCCCGGCCCCATCGGGATCCGGGGCATGGCGTTGCTGCTTACGACGAAAGACGGCGTGGGGTCGGATGGCGCGCGGCGCGGACTGCGCACGGACCGTGGAGGACGATGCCGGGAATCACTGCCGAAGACTTCGACTTCACGATAGACCCAACCCCTTGTGAATGTCATGGCGGGGACGGACCGCGCCGATGCAGAACGAATCTTATAGATCGATTCGTTTAAGCGTCAATCGGTTTGGATTGGGGTTAGTCCGCGCTTGCCGCCGGCGTTGAATGGTGCGTTCCTCGCCGGGAACGGCGCGGTGATCAGGCGTCCGGACGAGGCGCGGCGGCAAGGGTTTTCGCCAACTCGTGGACGGTGCGCTTCCTGCGGTCGCTGTCTTCGTAGTGCTTGCCCAGCGCCGACCATTCGGGACGGCTACGCGCTTCTTTCAGCGCGTCGGGTAAGGGGCCTTTCCGCCAGGTCTCGTCATCCGGAAGGGCTAGTTTCAATGGTTCGCGCGCGGCATGGCCGCGGCGTTCCAGTGCGTCGATCAAGTGCCGCTGGCGCAGGGCCAGCAAGCGCAGCACAGCGTCGTCCACGCTGATCTCGCGCCAGCCGCGCAGTTTGCCGGCGACACGCTTGCCCAGTTTCTCGACGCCTTGCCACAGCCCGCCGGCCGCCGCGCCGATCAGCATGCCGGTACCCAGGCTGAGGCCGGCGCTGAGCAGGTCCACCGCGGCGCCCGCCATTGCGCCGGCGGCGGCACCCATGCCGACCTGCACGCCCATGTCTTTCAGCGCCTGTGGATGGAACAGATCCATGCCCCAGCGTTCGCCTTGCAAGGGCAGCGCGTTGTCCGAAAAATCAGACGGACGGAAGTTATAGAGCGCCAGTAAGGCATTCACGCAGGTCTGTTCGCGTTGCCGGACCTGATCGCGTAACTGATTCGACGTGGCGGCTAGTGCCGCTTCGTCGCTGGCGCTGGACAGGTGCAGCGCCGCGACGTCGACCAGCAGATCGGCCAGCAGTTCGTAGGCGGCGGCGTGGCGTTCGCGGCGTTGCGCGGACAGGCTGTCGGCAAGCCGCGCCAGTGCCTCGGCTTGCCGGTCCAGCAGCACGCCCAGTTTGGCGTACAGCTGCTGTTCACCATCGAGCGGCGGCGCGACCGTGTCGAATTCCACCACCGCATGCAGGCCCAGCCGCGCCATCGCACCACGCCATTCGTCGGCACGGTGGGCGGGCGCGTTCACGAAATTCAGCACCGGCAGCAAAGGCCGGCCGCAGGCGGCCAGGATGGAGAGTTCGTCGCGATGCTTGCCTAGCACGGGATCGCGCGCGTCGATCACATACAGCGCGGCGTCGCAGTCCAGCATCTTCGTCAGGACGCGGGCTTCTTGCTCGTAGCGGCCATGCGCCTCGGGCGTGTCCAGGAAGCGGCGGATGCGCGCCGGCCCGTCCAGCCGTTCGTCGGGGCCGTCCAGCCGTTCCAGGTATTCCAGCAGGGCGATGCTGTCTTCCATGCCCGGCGTGTCGAACCATTCCAGTACGGCGCGGCCTTCCAGGCGCAGCCGCGCGCCTTCTACGTGGCGGGTGGTGCCGGGGCTGTCGGCCACCTCGCCGAACGCGGTGTCCCGCGTGAGGGTGCGCAAAAGCGAGGTCTTGCCGGTGTTGGTGTGGCCCACCACCGCGATTTTGATGACGTCGTCAGCCATGGCCGGACTCCAGCCACGCCAGCGGCGCGGCGGGGGGTTGCAGGATGGCGTCGGCGGCCAGGCCCAGGGCGAGCAGGCGTTCGCGCCACAGTGCGGCGCGCGTGCCGTCCCCGGTCGTCTCGTCCGGGGACGGGGCCGTGATGAGCCAGACGCGGGTGGCTTGCGCGTGGGCGGACAGTTCGGCGATCAGGGACAGGGTGCCGCGGTCGGGCGTCTGGCGGGCGTCGCAGGCGATCAGCAGGCGCGAGGCCGCGGCCTGGGCCAGTGCGTCCAGCACGTGGTTGCGTTCTTCCCGCGTGTCCAGGTTGCCGGCCAGCCGGATGCCCTCGGGTACCTCGGTGGGCGGCCAGGCCACATCGGCGGGCAGTTCCAGGCCCAGCAGCACGGGTTGCCCGGCCAGCCCGGCCAGCGACGGCGCACGCATGCGGGGTTCGTGCAGCGGGTCTACGGGGCGGTCGATGCCGATCGATTGCGCCGGGGGCTCAAGGCGGTCGCGCAGCGGCGCGAAACCGGCCAGCGACGGGTCGATGCGCAAATGGCGCAGGGCGCGCAGCGCGGCGGCCACGCACAGCGTGCCCGCCAGCAGGCGGGGCAGGATGCCGTAGACCACCAGCACGCCGATCAGCCACAGCGACCATTGCACCTGCGCGTCGGCGGACAGCGTCTGCGCGCCGTCGCTGGCGCGGATGACGGCGGCGTCCGGCATGGGGAAGCCCAGGTGCGCGGGCAACCAGCCGATGGCCTGCGTCAGCCCGACGAAGGTGTCGGGCGCCAGAAGCGTGGTGGCCCAGATGAAGCGGTAGCTGGCGGTGGACAGCACCGCCAGCAAGGCCGCCAGCGCGGCGCACAGGGCCGTCAGCCACAACAGATGGCTCACGGCCCCGAAGAGCCAGCGCAACGCGCCTGCGCGTGCCAGGAGGTTCAGGAGGGCCTGCGGCACCAAGGCGCCATCGGGGCCGCGCGACAGCTTGCGGGTGGCCCACAGCCAAAAGCGGCCCAACCCGGTCACGGCCGACGGCCTGAGAAGAAAGCTGGCCAACCACAGCAGGAACGTCAGCGCGTGCAGGCCGAGCAAGGCGCCCAGCGCCCAGAGCACGTTGACGGGGCGCGAACCGTCGCCCAGCGCGCCCAGGGCTACGCCGATGCCGGATATCAGGGCCAGCGCGAACAGCGCGGCCAGGATGCCGCGTGCGCTGCGGCGCCAGGCGTCGACCATCGGGGTGAGGTGTTCGCGTTGCGCCAGCAGGTCGGCGCGGGCCAGGATGCGCGAGGGCAGGTCGGTGTCCAACTGCCGCACGCGCCGGACGGCGTCGGCGTCGTCCAGCGGGCCCCAGTGGGTTTCGCGCAGGCGGATGAGTTCGGCCAGCCAGTGTGCGCGCAGCGGGCGCGAGGCGGCCGGGCCGGCCAGGGGTTCGGAATCGCGAGAGGGCGAAGGCGGCATCGCGTCGTGGGCAAGCGCGGTCGGACCGCGGTGTCAGGCCGCTAAGGGCGATGCGCCATTGTAGACCGCGCGGGTCGGGAAACGGGGCCGGACAGGCGCCGCGTTCAGTGCTGGCGGCGCGCGCTGCGGTACTGGCCAGGCGTGACGCCGATGGCGTCGCGGAACACCCGTGACAGGTGACTGGCGTTGCCGAAGCCGCTGGCCTGTGCGATGCCGGCCAGGTCACCCTTGCCGGCAGCCAGCAGGCTGCGGGCGCGCGCCAGGCGGCGTCCGCGCACCCAGGCGTGGGGCGGCTCGCCGAACGAGGTGTGGAACATGCGGGCGAAATGGTAGGTGGACAGGGCGGCGATTCCCGCCAGTTGGTCCAGCGTCAGGGGCTCTTGCAAGTGCGCGTCCACGTAGTCCATGATGCGCCGGCGCACGGCGGGGGCAAGGCCGCCGCGGGCGGGCGGCGCGGTCTTGCGGGCCACGCCCTGGTTCAGCAGGTGGTGCAGCACGGTTTCCGCGGCGCTGCTGGCCGCCAGCCGGTCCGCCGGCTGCGCCCAGTCGGTGCCCAGCAACTGCCGGCACACGTCGATCAGCGAATCGTCCTGGATGTAGGTGCGGTCGCGCAGTTCCAGGGTGCGGGGCTCGCAGTCCAGCCGCATGACGGCTTCGCGCGCCAGGCGTTGGGGCGCGATGTACAGATGCAGGAAATGCACGGTGTCGTTCATGCACCAGCGCGAATAGTGTTCGGCGGGCAGCACGCAGAATTTGCCGGCGCCGCCGTGCAGCGTGTCGTGGCCGACCCGAAACGACTTGTCGCCGCCGTGCAGGTACAGCGACAGCGTGTGATGGCCGGGCGCGTCATAGCCCAGGGTTTCGTTGGCGCTGCGGCCCCATTGTGAAATGGCCATCCCTTCGCCAAGCGGCGCGGCGCGCTCCAGCGTGGCGGTGGAGCGCGACAGCGTGCGGAAAACGGAGAAGTCGGCGAGGGCCGAGGCGATGGTGCCCATAGGACTGAAATGCTACTGCGATCTCGCGCGCGGCGCGCGCGCGATCACGTAAAAACCGCAAGAACCGGCAATCCCGGGCGGTGGCGGTGGCGCACACTCGTGGCGAACGGACCGGTTGTCTGGCAGGTCCGTATCGCGTCCCTATTTATCTGCCTATCGCATCGTGAATCTCTTCCTGTATTTCCTGACCGTCGTCATCTGGGGCACCACCTGGATCGCCATCAAGCTGCAACTCGGCGTGGTGGCCATTCCCGTGTCCATCTTCTACCGCTTCGCGCTGGCCGGCCTGGTGCTGTTCGCCGCCCTGTTGTTGACCCGCAAACTGCAGAAGCTGGACCGGCGCGGCCATTGGCTCTGCGTGGGGCAGGGCCTATGCCTGTTCTGCCTGAATTTCCTGTGCTTCTATACCGCCACGCAGTGGATCCCCAGCGGACTGGTATCGGTGGTGTTTTCCGCCGCGACGCTGTGGAACGCGCTGAATGCCCGTCTGTGGTTCGGCACCCGCGTCGCGCCGCGCGTGATGCTGGCTGGCGCGTTCGGTTTTTCAGGCCTGGTGCTGCTGTTCTGGCCCGAGTTGGCCAGCCAGCAGGCCAGTCACGAAACGCTGTTGGGCCTGGGCTTCGCGCTGCTGGGCACGTTCTGCTTTTCCACCGGCAACATGTTGTCGTCGTTGCAGCAGCGCGCCGGCATCCGTCCGCTGACGGGTAATGCCTACAGCATGGTCTACGGCGCGTCGATCCTGTTGGCGGGCTGCCTGGTGGCGGGCCTGCCGTTCCAGCTCGATTCGTCGCCGGCGTATGTCGGCGCCCTGCTCTACCTGGCGATTCCCGGATCGGTGATCGGCTTTACCGCTTATCTGACCTTGGTGGGTCGCATGGGGCCGGCCCGCGCCGCGTATTGCACGGTGCTGTTCCCCGTCGTCGCGCTTACCGTGTCGACGGTGGCCGAGGGCTATCAATGGACGTCGTCGGCCTTTGCCGGCTTGGCGCTGGTGATGGTCGGCAACCTGCTCGTCTTCACGAAGTGGTCGCCCTTCATGCGCCGCGCGGTGGCTTAAGGCGGCAACGGCCGGGCTAGCGCGCCAGTTGCCGCAGCCCGTCCAGCAAGCGGGCGACTTCGGCATCGCTTGTCAGATAGCTGACCGAGGCGCGCGCGATCTGGGTCAGGCCGCGCGCCTGCATGTCCAACGGGGTGTAGGGCACGCCGTTGCTGCCGATGGTGATGCCGTCCGCCGCCAGGGCGCGTTGCACGGCCGTCGCTTCCCTGCCGGCCAGGTTGAAGGACACCAGGCTGGATAGTTCCCGGCCCTGATCCAGCACGGTGATGCCCGGGATGGCCGCGATTTCCGTTCTGAGCGACTGGGCTTTCGCATCGATGGTGGCGCGGATGGCCTCCAATCCGATGTCCAGCGCTTCCTGCAAGGCGTGTGCCAGGCCGCAGCGCAACGCCAGCGAGTTTTCAGCGGATTCCAGGCGGGCGGCATCGGCGCGCAATTGCGGCTGGCCGTCCGCGCCCAGCGGGGCCGAATGGGTATCGACGAACGCAGGCGTGAGCTGGTCGAGGAAATCGCGCCGCACGTACAACAGGCCCGTGCCGCGGGGGCCGCGCAAGGCCTTGCGGCCGGCGCCGCTCAAAACGTCGCAGCCGATCTCCGCCACGTCGACGGGCAACTGACCCACCGCTTGCGCGGCGTCGACGAAATACGGGATGCCGTGTTGCCGCGCCACGCGTCCGATGGCGGCGGCGGGGTTGATCAGGCCACCGTTGGCGGGCAGCCAGGTCAGCGCGATCAGGCGCACGCGCTCGTCCAGCATGCTGGCCAGCGCGTCGGCGTCCACGCAGCCGCTGTCGTCCGACGGAATGGTCTGCAGCACCGCCCCAGCGCGTTCCGCCCGCAGCCGCATGGCTGCCAGGTTGCCGCCCCATTCATGGCGGCCGACCAGGATGCGGTCGCCGGGTTGCCAGGGTGGCATGGCGGCAAAGGCCGCGCCCCAACCCGGGGAATTGCCGGTGGTCAGCGCGATCTCTTCGGGCTGCGCATTGAGCAGGCGGGCCGCCAGCGTGCGGGCGCTTTCGGTCAGCGCGCGCGAGGTCACGCCGGCCTCCATCGGGCCCTGCGCCGCTTCGCGCTGCAGATGCGCGTAGATCGCTTCCAGCGTGCCGGAGGACGGCAGCGACGAGCCTGCGTGGTTGAAGTGGACGCTGGTTTGCGTGCCGGGCGTCCGGGCGCGTAGCGCCTGGATGGCGTCGGGGGTCAGAGGGGCTGGCATGGCAGGGGCGCTCAGGCGGGCGTCAAGGCGATGACGGCTTCGATTTCCACGGACACGCCTTGGGGCAGGGACGCCACGCCGACCGCGCTGCGCGCATGGCGCCCGGCATCGCCGAATACGTCCACCATCAGGTCGGATGCGCCGTTGGCGATGGCGCTCTGGCGGTTGAAGTCGGGTGTGCTGGCCACGAAGACACCCAGGCGCACGACACGTGCCACCCGGTCCAGGCGGTCGCCGGTAGCCGCGGCGATCTGCGCCAGGATGCCGAGGCCCGACAGCTTGGCGGCTTCGACGCCGTCAGCGTCGGACACCTGGTTGCCCAGCTGGCCCAGGTAGCGCGGCTTGCCGCCCTGGCGCGAGATCTGGCCCGAAATGGTGAGAAGGTTGCCTTCCAGGACGTACGGCACGTAGTTGGCGGCGGGGGCGGCGGCGGCTTCCAGGGCGTAGCCCAGTTCGGCCACGCGGCCGGAGATGGTGCGGGTCATGTCGATTCACCTGCGAAAGAGGTTAGCGGAAAAGGGGCAAGCTTCGATGCTATCGGCCGCAGCGGTGCGTGACCAATCAATTCTTGTCTTGTACGCATGAGTAAAACTAATGCGTGCCGCGGCCACCGGGGGGCGCGTCCGCCGTTGCCGAGGCGGCCAGCCAGTCATGCAAGGCCCGCGCCGGCGGCGTCAGCGTGCCGCGCGGGGCGACGAACCACCAGCCGATGCGGGGATCTTCCAGCATCGTGCCGGGCAACGCTTCCACCAGCGCGCCGCTGGCCAGTTGCGCAGCGATCAGCCGGTGCCGGCCCATGGCCAGGCCCTGGCCGGCCAGGGCGGCTTCGACGACGATGTTGTAGTCGTGCAGGTGCACCGTCTGCGCGCGGCCCAGGTCCATGCCGAAACGCCGCGACCAGGCATCCCACTCAAAGGGCTGCTTGGCGTGCGAGGCCAGGAGCGGGTGGCGCAGCAGGTCGTCCGCCGTGCGCGGGCGCTTGCGGCCGGCGACCAGGGCGGGGGCGCACACGACGGACAGCCGTTCGGCCATCAGCAGCCGCGAGGCGACGCCGGGCCAGCCGCCGCGGCCGTAGCGGATCGCTACGTCCACTTCGCCACCGGCCACGTCGGCCAGGCCAATGTCGGTTTGCAATTGCAGGTCAATGTCCGGGTGCGCGGCGGCGAATGCCGGCAGGCGCGGGGCCAGCCAGCGTGTGGCGAACGACGCCAGCAATCCGACCTTGAGTGTGCTGCGGGCCGTGGCCGGCGCGCGGATGCCGTCGGTGCCCTGGCGCAGCAATTCAAAGGCCGCATGCACGTGTTCGTAATAGGCCTGCCCGGCAGGCGTCAGCGCCACCGCGCGCGTGCGCCGTTCGAAGAGCGCAACGCCCAGTTCGCTTTCCAGTCGCTGGATGTGATGGCTGACCGCGCTTTGCGTGACGAAGAGTTCTTGGGCCGCCAGCGAAAAGCTCAGGCGCCGCGCCGCCGCTTCGAAGGCGCGCAGGGAAACCAGGGCAGGCAGGGATCGCGTGGAACGCATGGGCGGTAGTGGACAGCGTCGGGACGGGATGCGCGTCATGCTACGCGTTGTGGACCGCAATGCAAAAAGCCCGCAAACAGGTTGCGGGCTTTTTTAGGGGTACTGCGGGTACTGTTTGTCTTGCTAGCCATGCGGGTAAACATTGCATGGCTGAATTCTTGGCTCCCCGAGCTGGGCTCGAACCAGCGACCTGCGGATTAACAGTCCGTCGCTCTACCGACTGAGCTATCGGGGAACAGGTAGAGGGGCCGAATTATGCACAAAAAATCGGAAGAATGCAAAACGGCCTGAAAAATTCCGGTCAGGCGTGTTGGATCGCCTGCGCCGTGCGGAACAGCTGCGGCACGATATCGCTCAGCAAGCGGTCACTGGGATAGTCGTGGCGCGGCGCCCTCACGCTGATCGCGGCCAGCGGCGTGTCCCGCGCGTCGCGCAGCAGTACCGCCGCGCCCACCTGATTTTGCAGCACCTGGTCTTCGGTCAACGCGTAGCCGTCGTCGCGGGCCTGGCGGATCAACGCCAGCAAGGCGTCCGGGTCCACGACGGTACGCGGCGTGAAAGCGCGTGGCGGCACGCTCCGGAGCACCTGCCGGATGGCGTCATCGTCTTGCGCGGCGAGCAGCATGCGCCCGCCGCTGTTGCACCAGGCGGGCATGCGACGGCCAGGCAGCATTTCGGCCAGGGTCAGTTGCCGGCTGGGCAGGCGCAGCAGATAGATCATGTCGCCGCCGGCCAGCACGCTCAGGTGCACGGCCAGGCCGCAGCGGTCGCGCAGCGCCACCAGATGCGGCGCGGCCATGGACACCAGCCGGTCGCTGCGCAGGAAGAAGTAGCCCAGTTCCACCACGCGGGGCGCCAGGCGGTAACGGCGCGAGGCCGGGTCCTTGATCAGGTAGCCCATGCGCTCCCACGTGTGGATAAAGCGTTGCGCGGCGCTTTTACCCAAGCCCGTGACCGTGGCGATATCGGTCAGGCCCAGTGAATCCGAGGCGTCGCGGAACGCGTCCAGCACTCGCATGCCCTTTTCCAGCGACGCGACGAACAAGGGGTCGTCGGCATCTGCGGGGGCGGGATCGGCAACGGGGGGCGGGCGTGTCGTCATGAGGTTCCGCGCCGGGCGGCGCAAGGGATCGGATGCGGTGGCGTCAGAGGGCAGCGCTAGTTTCCCCGAATTGTCCGGGGGCGCAATACCCACTATAAAGTTGATTATTCAATACTTTATATCGCATAGCAATACATCGACGCTGCACATGACCCAGATTTCTTCCCTTTGTGAAATGACCGCCGTGGCCCTGCGCGCCGACATCGCCGCCGGCCATGTCAGCGCCCGCGAGGTGACGGCCGCGCACCTTGCGCGCATCGACGCCTGCAACGCCCATGTAAATGCGGTCGTCACCCTGGACGCCGAAGGCGCCCTGGCGCGCGCCGCCCAGGCTGATGAACGCCAGGCGGCCGGCCATCCGCTGGGCCTGCTGCACGGCTTACCCATCGTGCACAAGGATTCCTTCCTGACGGCCGGCATGCGCACCACTTACGGTTCGCCGCTATATCGTGATTTCGTGCCCGAGCGCGACAGCCTGATCGTCAGCCGCGAGCGCGCGGCAGGGGCGATCACGCTGGGCAAGACCAACCTGCCCGAGTTCGGCGCCGGTTCGCAGACGTTCAATCCGGTATTCGGCGCCACCCGCAATCCCTACGACCTGCGCCTGACCGCCGGCGGCAGCAGCGGTGGCGCCGCCGCTGCGCTGGCTGCCCGCATGGCGCCTTTGGCCGATGGCACGGACATGGGGGGATCGCTGCGCAACCCGGCCTCGTTCTGCAACGTGGTGGGCCTGCGCCCGTCGCCGGGGCGCGTCCCGCAATGGCCCACCGCCAGTCCCTACAACGCCTTGACCGTCGCGGGCCCCATGGCGCGCACGGTCGCCGACGTGGCGCTGCTGCTGGCCGCCACGGCGGGCGCGGATGCGCGCGACCCGCTGGCCATCGAGCAGGACCCCGCCCGCTTCCTGGATAGCCTGTCGCGCGATTTCAAGGGCGTGCGCATCGCTTACGCGCCGACGTGGGGCGGCCTGCCAGTACAAGCCGCGGTAGTGCAGGCGCTCGCGCGCCAACTGCCGGTGTTCGCGGACCTGGGCGCCCAGGTGGAACCGGCCTGCCCGGATTTCACCGGCGCGGACGCTGCCTTCCAGGCCTTGCGCGGGCAAACCTTCGCAGTGGGCTACGAGGCGGTGCTGCGCGAGCACAGGCACCTGCTCAAGGAAAGCGTCATCTGGAACATCGAGCTGGGCCTGCAGCAACCGGCCGCGGCCGTCGTGCAGGCCGAGCGCGACCGCGCGGCCCTGTTCGCGCGCATGCACGCCTTCATGCAGAACTACGAATTCCTGATCGGGCCGGTCAGCCAGGTGCTGCCGTTCCCGGTCGAACAGGAAACGGTGAGCCGAATCGACGGCACGCCGATGCACAACTACATCGACTGGATGCGTTCGGGCTACTACCTGTCGCTGACCGGCCATCCGGCCATTTCGGTGCCCTGCGGCTTCAGCGATGCGGGCCTGCCCGTCGGCATCCAGATCGTCGGCCGCTATCGCCAGGAACATGCGCTGCTGCAACTGGCGCACGCATTCGAACAAGCCACGCAGTATTGGCGCCAGGCGCCCGTGCTGCCGCATTGACCACTACGCCAACAACACAAGGGGAAAACCATGAACCACACTGCCGCCCGCGCCCTCGCGCTGTGCGTCCTGGCTGCGATGCCGCTGATGGCCTCGGCACAGGCCTATCCGGAAAAGCCGATCACCATGGTGGTCCCGTTTCCACCCGGCGGATCCACCGACGTCATTGGCCGCCTTTTCGCCGTGAAGCTGGGCGCGCGCCTGGGCCAGACCGTCGTCATTGAAAACAAGCCCGGCGCCAATACCGGCATTGGCGCCGCGGCCGTCGCCCGCGCCACGCCTGACGGCTACGCGCTGATGATCACCGGCGCCCCGACCTTCACGTCGAACCCGCTGCTGTATCCAAACCTGAACTACGACCCGATCAAGAGCTACGAATACGTCGCCGTCGCCGGCAGCACGCCGTTCGTGATCCTGACGAACCCGCAGACAGGCATCGGCACCGTGGCCGACATCACGAAGCAGTCAGCCGCGCAGCCGCTCAGCTTCGGGTCGTTCGGCAACGGCTCCACCCCCCACATGGCGGGCGAATCGCTGGCCCAGCGCACCGGCGCCAAACTGCTGCACGTGCCCTACCGCGGCAGCGCCCCGGCCATGACCGACCTGATCGGCAACCAGATTCCGTTGTCGATCGACACGCTGGTGGCGGGCCTGCCCCAGATCAAGGCCGGCAAGGTCCGCGCCGTGGCGCTGACGGGCCGCGCGCGCTCGTCCCTGGTGCCCGACGTGCCCACCGTCGCGGAAAGCGGCGTGGCCGGCTACGACTTCGAGACCTGGTTCGGCGTTGTCATGCCCAAAGGCACGCCCGCGCCCATCGTCGCCCGCATGTCCAAGGAGATCGAAGCGGTGATGGCGGAACCGGATACCCGCGCCAAGCTGCAGGAGCTGGGCTTTGACGCCACCTATCAGGACCCGGCCGCGTTCCGCCGCAAGGTGGAAACGGAACTCGAGCGCAACGCGGCGATCATCAAGGCGGCGGGGATCAAGCCGGATTGACGTGTGAGGGGATGGGCCGCGCAGCGCGTCCTGACGCGTGGTCCCCCGCCCGCCGCCCTGTGACCGGCGGGCGTAAGGCCGATCCCTTATGATGGCACCCGGAAGGCTCGCGACCTCTCTCGTTTTTTCTGGGTTCACACATGTCATCGTTCGACATTCAATTGCTGCTCACCGCCCTGGTGAGCGTCCTGGTGCTGGTCGCGCTTATTGTTTCGCGCATTCGCATGCACCCGCTGCTGGCGCTGCTGATCGTTTCCATCGGCGTCGGCTTTGCCACCGGCATGGAGCCGGTGGCCATCGTCAAGAACCTGACCGATGGCGCGGGCAAGACCCTGGGCGCGGTCGGCGTGGTGATCGCGCTGGGCGCGATGCTGGGCAAGATCCTGGCCGACTCGGGCACGACCGAGCGCCTGGCTAACGCCATCCTGCGCCACACGTCCCCCCGCATGATCCCGTGGGCCATGACGCTGGTGGCGTTCGTCATCGGCATCCCGATGTTCTTCGAAGTGGGCCTGGTGGTGATGCTGCCGCTGATCTTCAGCGTGGCGCGCAAGCTGGAAAGCCAGCAGCGCTTCAAAGGGTCGGCCTATGTGTATGTGGGCGTGCCGGTGATTGCCGCGCTGGCGGCCATGCACGGCATGGTGCCTCCGCATCCGGGGCCACTGACCGCGATCGCTACGCTGAAGACCACGGTCGGTCCGACCATGATCTATGGCTTCATCGCCGCGCTGCCGGCCATGGTCTTCGGCGGTCCGCTGTATGGCGCATTCATCGCGCCGCGCATGACGACCCGTCCGGACGAGGCCCTGCTTGAGCAGTTCACCGCCACCCGCGAAGCGGCTGCCGGCAATGGCGTGCCCAGCGTGGGCCTGGGGATCCTGGCGGCCCTGCTGCCGGCGCTGCTGATGCTGGTGCACGCCGTGGCCGAAATGCTGTTGCCCAAGGGGTCTACCGGGCTGCATGTCGCCGCCTTCCTGGGCAATCCCGTCGTCGCCATGCTGCTGGGCGTGCTGTTCGCGGCCGTCACGCTGGTGTTCATGCGCCGCGGCGACGCGGAAAAGCTGCGCGAGGCGCTGGGCCAGAGCTTAAAGCCCATCGCCGGCATCATGCTGATCATCGCCGGCGGCGGCGCTTTCCAGCAGGTGCTGACCAGCGCCAAGGTCGGCGACGCCATCGTCCACCTGACGCACCAGTTCGCCTTCCCGCCCCTGATCCTGGGCTGGTTGATCGCCATGCTGCTGTCTGTGTCCACGGGGTCGGCCACGGTCGGCATCGTGGGCGCTGCCGGCCTGCTGGCGCCGCTGGCGGGCGCTGATCCCACATTGAATCTGCCGCTGCTGGCGCTGTCGATCGGTTGCGGTTCGTTGTTCTTCAACTATGCCAACCACGCCGGTTTCTGGATGGTGAAAGAATCCTTCGGCATGACGATGGGCGAAGCCACCAAGACGATCTCGGTGGTGCAGTCGATCGTGTCCGTGGTGGGCCTGATCATGGTGCTGCTGTTCAACCTGCTGCCCCCGCTGGGCTGAAGGCGCCGGGGCCGGATGCGGCCGTGTAAAACGCAAAAAGCCCAACCGGACGGTTGGGCTTTTTGTTGGGCGCATTTCGTTGGATGCGATGGGATATTCTTGGTGCCGGTGAAAGGAATCGAACCCTCGACCTTCTCATTACAAGTGAGCTGCTCTACCAACTGAGCTACACCGGCACGGCGTGCCGGGGCACGCGCAGGGACTGCATTGTAATGAAAAAACGCGGCCGGCGTGCATGGGCCGATGCGCCCCGGAATATGGCATTCCCTGTTGCGGTGGTTCAACGCGACCGTGTCGCGGCGATGCGCGTAAACGGCGCGCAGCAAAACACTCCGCGCGGGCAGGATGGACATCCTGTCTGGCACGGAGTGCGGAAATCCGTCTGGCTTGCAGGGACATCGCGCCAGGCGCGCTGTCCCTGCTTCGCGGCGGCTATTTGACGATGGTCAGGCGCGGACGCTTGGGTTCGTCGTCGCCGCCGTCGTCGCGAGGCGCCACGTCGGCATCGGTGCTTTCTGGCGCGTCGGCATCCGCCACGCCTTGCGCACCCGCTGCCGGCGGTTCGTAGGGCTGCACTTCGAAGCCCATGCCGGCGCCGGTTTCGCGCGCATAGATGGCGCTGACGGCGCCGACGGGAACGTAGACGTTTTCGGTCACGCCGCTGAAGCGGGCCTGGAATTCGATGAATTCATTGCCCAGCACCAGGCGGTTGGTGGCCAGCGTGCCCACGTTCAGTGTGATCTGACCATCACGGACATGCGCGACGGGCACCATGGTGTGCTCGTCGACCTGCACGGTGATGTACGGCGTGTAGCCGTTGTCAGTGCACCATTCATGCAGCGCGCGAATCAGATACGGTTTGGTCGAAGTTTCACCCATCACACGACCAGCCTTAACGACGCATCACTTTTTCCGAAGGCGTCAGCGCTTCGATGTAGGCCGGACGCGAGAAGATGCGTTCGGCGTACTTTTGCAGCGGGGCCGCGTTCTTGGGCAGTTCGATGCCGTAGTGGTCCAGGCGCCACAGGAGCGGAGCCACGGCCACGTCCAGCATGGAGAACTCTTCGCCCAGCATGTACTTGTTCTTCAGCAGCATGGGAGCCAGCTGAGCCAGGCGGTCGCGGATGTTCTGGCGGGCATGAGCCAGCTTCTTCTCGTCCGGCTTGGCGCTGCGGTCTTCCAGCGTCGAGACGTGAACGAACAGTTCCTTCTCGAAGTTGTAGAGGAACAGGCGGGTGCGGGCGCGCATGACCGGGTCAGCGGGCATGAGCTGCGGGTGCGGGAAGCGCTCGTCGATGTACTCGTTGATGATGTTCGACTCGTACAGGACCAGGTCGCGCTCGACCAGAATGGGCACTTGACCGTACGGGTTCATCACCGAGATGTCTTCGGGCTTGTTGTACAGGTCGATGTCGCGGATCTCGAAATCCATACCCTTTTCGAACAACACGAAGCGGCAGCGTTGCGAAAACGGACACGTGGTTCCGGAATAGAGCACCATCATGGTGAAAGTCCTTTATGAAAAACGAAAGGCCAGCGCCTAAATCTAGCAGGCGCTGGCCCCGATTGCCAGGCGGGATAGGCGTACAGCCCTATCCGCCACTGCCGTCCCCTTTTTTAAATGGGGACGGTTTTCATGCCTGGCGGGGCGTTGCGGTTAGCGCACGTGCTTCCAGTACGAAGCGTTCAGGCGCCACGTAACCAGGAAGAACAACAGCAGGAACAACATGACACCGACGCCGATGCGGACGCGTAGCGTCTGGACGGGCTCGGCCATCCAGGACATGAACGCGGTCAGGTCTGCGACGTCGTTGTCGTATGTTGCGACTTGGGCCGGGTTGGCGGCCTTAAATTTGGCATCAAAGGTGGCATGGCCGTGGTAATCAGCTACCGGTTCGGCCTTGACCGTGGAAAAACCTTGAGCATCGTACACCGTCGTGACGCGTTCCCAGGTTTTGGGCGCGCCTTCCTTGGCATCCTTGACTTCCACTTCATGCATGGCCACGGTCGTCAGCTCTCGCGGACCCTGGAGCTCCCAGAGCGCATGGGGCATGCCCACGGCCGGGAAAACCAGGTTGTTCCAACCCGTGGCGCGCGACGAATCGCGGTAGAAAGTGCGCAGGTAGGTGTAGATGTAGTCGGCGCCGGACGGGCCGGCGTTGACCGATTTGGCGCGGGCGATCACGGACAAGTCCGGGGGCGTCGTGCCAAACCACTTCTTGGCGTCCTTGGGCGACATGGCGACCGTCATCATGTCGCCCACCTTTTCGCCGGTGAACAGCAGGCTTTCCTTGATTTGCTGGTCGGTCAGCCCGATGTCCTTCAACTTGTTGTAGCGCATCGACGATGCGCTATGACAGTTCAGGCAGTAGTTGACGAACAGCTTGGCGCCGTTTTGCAGCGACGCCATGTCGTTGACGCGATACGGCGCCTTGTCCAGCGGGAACCCGCCTTCTGCGGCGAGTGCGGCGGTACACGTGAGCATCAAAGCCACGGCACCAATCAGCTTCTTGATCATGGTTAGTCCGTTATCTGGTGGGGCTCAGTGGGCGTGGAACGTAACGCGCTCGGGCACTTGCTTGAAGGTGCCAAGGCGGCTCCAGACCGGCATCAGGAAAAAGAATGCCAGGTACAGCAGCGTGCCGATTTGCGACGTGATGTTCAACGGCGGACTGGGCGGCTGCGTACCGATGTAGCCAAGCACCAGGAAGTTGACCATGAAGATGCCGTAGATCCACTTGTGCCACGTGGGGCGGTAGCGGATCGACTTGACCGGGGAATGGTCCAGCCACGGCAGGAAGAACAGGATGACGACCGTGCCGCCCATGGCGACCACGCCCCAGAACTTGGCGTCGATCACGCGCAGCAGCACGGCCACGACGATCAGGATGCCGGGGATGGCCACGCGGAGGATGCCCTTCAGGTTGCTCTTGACGAGCAACGCGATGGCGCCCAGCACCGATGCGCCTGCCAGCACCCACGTGAATTCGTCGGTGGTGGCGCGCAGCATCGAGTAGAACGGCGTGAAGTACCAGACCGGCGCGATGTGCGGCGGCGTCTTCAGCGAGTCGGCAGGGATGAAGTTGTTGAACTCCAGGAAGTACCCGCCCATTTCCGGCGCGAAGAACACGATGAACGCGAACACGAGCAGGAAGCCCGCCACGCCCATCAGGTCATGCACGGAGTAGAACGGGTGGAACGGGATGCCATCCTTCGGCCGGCCGTACTTGTCTTTCGGGCCCTGCTTGATCTCGATGCCGTCCGGGTTGTTCGAGCCGACTTCGTGCAGCGCCACCAGGTGGGCCGCCACCAGACCCACCAGCACCAGCGGAATCGCGATGACGTGGAAGGCGAAGAAGCGGTTCAGGGTGGCGTCCGACACGACGTAGTCGCCGCGGATCCAGATCGACAGTTCAGGGCCGATGAACGGAATGGCCGCGAACAGGTTCACGATCACCTGGGCGCCCCAATACGACATCTGACCCCAGGGAAGCAGGTAGCCGAAGAAAGCTTCGGCCATCAGACAGAGGAAAATCGCCACGCCGAAGATCCACACGAGCTCGCGCGGCTTGCGGTAGGAACCGTAAAGCAGCCCGCGCAGCATGTGCAGGTAGACGACGACGAAGAACATCGACGCGCCGGTGGAGTGCATGTAGCGCACCAGCCAGCCCCATGGGACCTCGCGCATGATGTATTCGACGGACTGGAACGCGCGTTCAGCGTCCGGCTTGTAATGCATGACCAGGAAAATGCCGGTCACGATCTGCAGCACCAGGACCAATAAGGCCAAAGAGCCAAAGAAATACCAGAAGTTGAAATTCTTCGGTGCGTAGTACTCGGACAGATGGGCTTTCCAGGTGGATGTCACCGGAAAGCGCCGGTCCAGCCAGCCCAACAGGCCTGTCGTCTCGACGGTTTTCTCGCCAGCCATGTAACGGCTCCTTCTCTAATACGTGGCGTATTTGTTTTACTTACGTAATTCGGGAAAAAAGCGCGACGCGAGCGTCAGGCCTTGTTGTCTTCATCGACACCCACGATGATGCGGGTGTCGCTGAGATATTGGTAAGGCGGTACTTCGAGGTTGTCGGGAGCGGGCTTGTTCTTGTAGACCCGGCCGGCCAGGTCGAACGTGGAGCCGTGGCAGGGGCAGAGGAATCCGCCTTGCCAATTGGCGCCCATGCCGCCACCGCCGCCTGTTTCGAAGTGCGAGGTGGGCGAGCAGCCCAGATGCGTACAGATGCCGACACAGACGAAGATCTCGGGCTTGCGCGAGCGAGCCTCGTTTTCGGCGTATTTGGGAGTGAAGCCAGGCCGCTTGGAATCAGGGTCGGCCAGTAAAGGGTCCAGCGTTTTCAAGGAGGCGAGCTGTTCGGGAGAACGGTGAATGATCCACACCGGCTTCCCGCGCCATTCCACTGTCTTCATGGTGCCGACGGGAATGTCGCCGATATCCACTTCTACAGGGGCCCCGGCCGCACGGGCCTTTTCAGAGGGAGAAAATGTGCTCACAAGCGGCAATGCCGTTGCGACACCTGCTACGCCACCCACAGCACAGGCGGTGGTAACCCAGAAACGTCGCGAAGGATCAGGTGGCAGGTTGGGATCAACCGCACCGTCATCGTCGTGCACCAGCGTATCCTGACTCATCTTCCTATCCTTGTTGATGCGCCCGCTCTACGAGTAGCATCACTTCTGCGGCATCGGGTTCGCGGGAATATGTAACAACATAGCAACCGCGTATTATAGCGCCAGCCCACTGAAGGGCGTATCACGAAGGGAGTGCTTTTATGAGCAAAGCAACTGGTTTCGTCAAAGAATTCCGAGATTTCGCCGTAAAAGGCAATGCGGTCGACTTGGCGGTGGGTGTCATCATCGGTGCGGCGTTCGGCAGGATTGTCGATTCGCTCGTCAAAGACATCGTCATGCCGCTCGTCAACTTCATCCTTGGCGGCTCGGTCGATTTTTCGAACAAGTTCCTGGTGCTGTCCATGCCCGCCGGCTACAACGGCCCGATGACGTATGCCGAGCTGAGCAAAGCGGGTGCAAACGTCTTCGCGTGGGGTAATTTCGTCACCATCATCATCAACTTCGTGTTGTTGGCGTTCGTGATCTTCTGGATGGTCAAGGCCATCTACAAGGCCCGCACCAAGGCCGAGGAAGCGCCGGCCGCACCGGCCGCAACGCCGGAAGACGTGGCGCTGCTGCGCGAAATCCGCGACCTGCTCAAGAGGCCCTGACCCGTCGCTGCCGCAGGCCCGGGATCCACAGCGGTCCGGGCTGCGGCGGGCGGACGTTCCCGCCGCCGCCTTTCTGCGCCTTCGGCGCGGACACCGGCCCCGCGTAACGATCCGCCGCCTGTTCTCCCCCCGCTCGCCCTATTCCGCAGCCATTTGCCGTTCGACGCGACGCGCGAACATGGCGAAGCTCGCGCGCACGATGCTGGGCTTGAGCAGGAAGTCGTGTGATTCGGCGGCCAGCTCGTCGTTCACCGGTTTCACCTCGCCGTAGGCGGCGGCGGCCAGCAACTGATTGCGGGCCGCGCGCTCGATCAGCACCGACAGGTACAGCGCTTCTTCCACGCAGGACCCGGCGGCCAGGAAACCATGGTTGGCCAGCAGGATGCTGCGCTTGCCGCCCAGCGCCGCCGAAATGATCTCGCCTTCCTGGTCGGCGATGGGCAGGCCGGGCCATTCCTTCAGATGGGCGCAGTCGTTGTGGAACGGCGTGGCGTCCATGTGCGCGACAACTAGCGGCTGGCCCGTCATCGACAGCGTCGAAACATGCGGCGGGTGCGTGTGGATGATGCATTGCACGTCGGGGCGCTGGCGGTAGACCCAGAAATGGAAGCGTACGGCGGGGTTGGGCGTGCCCGGGCCCTCAAGCACTTCCATGTTCTCGTTGATGCGGATGACCGAGGCCGGGACGATTTCGTCGAACGCGTGGGCCATGGGCGTGGTCAGGAACGTGCCGTCCTCTTTGCGCACGGTGATCTGGCCGGCCAGGGTTTCCGAATGGCCTTCGCTGGCGAGAACGCGGCAACTGAGCGCCACCTTTTCCTTCTCGCCCCAGTTCCCGAAGTCGAGCTTGTTCGCGGAACGCGCAAAAAAGGCGTCGGCGTGGTCTTGTTTTTCCAGCATGGGGTCTCCTTGGGGATAATGGCCTTATTACACGCCCGCCTCCGTTGCTTGCGATTGACCGATCCCGAACGCGGGTTGACTCCATGCGACAGGAAGGCAGGCGCCTTTCGGCCCTTGTCGGCCGGCCCGACCGAGAGTTCCGAGCATGCCAAGCGCCAGCCAGACCGTGAACCCACCCGCCCGGCCCGCCTGTTCCGAGGCGGATCTCAACTTTGCGCCCCGGTTCCGCCCTTTTTACGCCCAGGAGATTGCCGGCTACGAGCGCGAGCTGGACAAACTCGTCCTGCCGGGAGAGTTCCGGGCGTTGACGGAACAGCCCCGGCTGCAATTGCAGGCCTGTCGCCTGCGCGCGGGCGGGCTGGTGGTCAGCCTGGAGTCCACGCCGATCAGCGTGCACCACCGGGCGGAGCACGCGGCCGACCTGGACCATGCGGAGTTCCTGGCGAGTTTCGTGATCGCGGGGCATGGCGTCATCGTCCAGAACGACGCCACCCTGCCGCTGGAACCCGGGGACATCATCTTCCGCACGACGGCACTGCCATCCGAGATCCGGATGTACACCGATTCGCGCATCGTGGTGGTGAAAGGGCCGCTTTCGCGCCTGCTCGGCGCGCACAGCCTGGCGATGTCGCAGTTCACCGCGCAGCGCGGCGTGGCCGGCCTGCCGATGGTGCAGACCGCCCACCGCTGCCTGCATCACGTGTTCTTCGACAAGGCGGAATCCAATCCTACGTCGGCGCTCTTCGCCGAGCAGGCGCTGCTTGCGCTGCTGGCCTCGATCTACACCAGCCAGGCGTTGGAGAAGATACCGGGCGACGCGCGGGCGCCGGCCGACAACTGGCAGGTGCTGGCCAGCTACATCGATGCCCACATCACCGATCCGGACCTGTCGGTGCAGGCCGTGGCGGATGTGCTGCGCGTCACCACGCGCTGGGTGCACCGGCTGTTCAAGATGCGTTCGCTGCAATACACGAGTTATGTACGCGAACGCCGCCTGCAACTGGCCAGAGAGGCGCTGGAGGACCCGCGGCGCTCACATGTCGAGGTCAAGGAGATCGCCGTTTCTTGCGGTTTCCAGCACGCCAGCCATTTCACCCGCCGCTTCCATGAACGCTTCGGCATGTCTCCCGCCTTGTACCGCAAGAGGGCCAGAGGCGGCAGCGGCGGCGCGTAGGTCCGCGCCGCCCGCCGGCCGCTTTGGCGGGTCACCCGCGGCGCAAGTCCTGGGGCGTGGGCTTCATGAGAAAGGCCGAGGTGCCGGCGACGATGCCGAGGAACGCCAGGTAGACGCCGACGGGAAGGATGCTGTCGAACTTCTGGACCAGCGTGGCCGAGATCAGCGGCGCCAGGCCGCCGCCGATGGCCGCCGAGAACTGGACCCCGATGGACAGTCCGGAATAGCGCAGCTCCGCAGGGAACTGGGCGCTGTAGAGGTTGGACTGGGGGGCGATCATGATCGCGTAGTTCAACGCCATGGCGACGAAGACGGCAAGACTGTATGCCGCCAGCGAACCGCTGCCCACCGCCATGAAGATCGGAATGGCCATGAGCCCCAGCAACATGCCGCCCCAGCCGCAGACGCGGCGCGCGCCGATGCGGTCGGCCAGGACGCCGAACAGCGGGATGGTGAACATCAGCACGCCGGCGCCGTAGAGCAAGGCGTGCAGCGCGTCGGCGCGGCTGAACCCCAGCTTGGACACGGCGTAAGACACCGAGAACACCAGGAAGGTATAGATCAAGGTGACCTCCGCGATCTTGCAGCCGATGCACAGCAAGAGCGATTTGCCATGCGCGCGCAGCAGCTCGCGCAGCGGCACCTTGTGGGTGAGGGGTTGCCTGGCCTGCGCGCGCTCGCGCTTGACCTGTTCGAACTCGGGCGATTCGTCGATCCCGTGGCGGATGAACAGGCCGACGACGATGAGCACGGCGCTGGCGAGGAACGGCAAGCGCCAGCCCCAGGACAGGAAGTCTGCCTCCGGCAGCCGCGTCACCAGTGCGAAGGAGCCTACCGACAGCAGGATGCCCAAGGGCGCGCCGACCAGTGGCAGGCTGCCGAAGAACGCCTTCCACTTTGGCGGCGCGTGTTCGACCGCCATCAGCATGGCGCCGCCCATTTCGCCGCCGAACGACAGCCCCTGGCCGATGCGCAGCACGACCAGCAGCACCGCCGCCGAGATGCCGATCTGTTCATAAGTGGGCAGCAGCCCGATGAGCACCGTGCATATGCCCATTAGCAGCAGGCTCAGCGTCAACATGGACTTGCGCCCGACGCGGTCGCCGAAATGGCCGAACAGGATGCCGCCGATCGGCCGCGCCAGCATGCCGCTGGCGAACGCGCCAAAGGCCGCCAGGGTGCCGGTGGCCGGATCGAACTGCGGAAAGAAGATCTTGTTGAACACCAGGGCCGCGGCGGTTCCATAGGCAAGGAAGTCGAAGGCTTCCACGGCGGTGCCGATGACGGTCGCGACGGCAACCCGGAACAGGTTCGGCTTCTTGTGTGAGCGGGCGGCGGGCTGCGCGGCGGGTATGGCTTCCATGTGTTTTCCTCTTGTCTTGTCGTAATGGTTTTTGTTGTGGTGTGCGGGGCTCAGGGGCCTGGGGGCACGTAGCCCGGCAACTGCCGTATGCGCTCGCGCCACGCCGCGATGGCGGGATAGGTGGCGATGTCGATGGCGGCTTCCTCGGCCAGCGCCGCGTAGCCGTAGCAGGCGATGTCGGCGACGGTGGGCGCATCGGTGCCGGCCAGCCACCTGCTTGTTGCAAGGCGCTTGTCCATGCGGTGCAGGACGCGGTCCGTACGCGTTTGCATGCCGGGGATGTCGAGCAGCGCTTCGCTCACGCCCAGGTGGTGCGCGGCCTCGGCGTGGCTTACGACGTGCGTCAACCGCAGCGGCTGCAGGCTGTTCGCGATCTCGTTGGCGGATACCGATATCCAGGCGTGCATGGCGCCGGTTTGGGGCAGCGGCGCCAGCCACCCGGGGGCGTAGTGGTGGGCAAGGTGCAGCAGGATGGCGTGGCTGTCCCAGATGTCGGTGCCGCCATCGGTCAGCGCGGGGACCTGCTGGAAGGCGCTGATGCGCTCGAATTCCGCCGTCTGGTTCTTGCGGGCCAGCACGTCGACAAATATGCGTTGGTAGTCCTTGCCGATGAGCGCGAGGAAAAGCCGGACCTTGTAGCAGTTGCCGGAGCGGGGGTGGTCGTAGAGGGTCAGCATGCAGTGGCTCCGCGTGAAGGAGGCCCGGCCGGAAAGGGAAGGCTGCGGGCGGCTGCATGGAATGCTAGGGCTGCGGACTTCGGCCAGAATTGACAGGGAGAGAACCGCGATTGACCAGATGCGACGTACAGGCGCGGCTTTGATCCAACCCTCTGGTTTTCCCGGGGCCGGGTCCGGCGTATCCGGGGCTGTCGGCGCGCGTGGCGGCCGCGGGCGTCATGAAATGAAAACGCCCCCTTTCGGGGGCGGATGGCGGGTTGTGCGCGACGCTTTCTAGGCCGGATTGTCGATGTCGACGAACTCGACCTTGATGCCGAAGCGCTCGGCCACGGCATGCCCCAGTGCTTGTGCGCCATAGCGCTCGGTCGCGTGGTGGCCGGCGGCGATGAAGCCCACGCCGGTTTCGCGCGCCAGGTGCACCGTGGATTCCGAGACTTCGCCCGTGATGTAGGCGCTGGCGCCCGCGTCCACGGCATCGGCCAGCATGCCTTGCGCGCCGCCCGTGCACCACGCCACGCGCGAGACGGGCTGGTCGGGGTCGCCCACGACCAGCGGCTGACGGCCCAGGCGTTCGGCCACGCGTGCGCCCAGTTGCCCAAGTGTCTCCAGGCCGGCGGCCTCGCCCAGCCAGACCAGATTGTCCTGGCCACAGGTGCGCGGCGAGCCGTCGTCGCGGCGTTCCGGCGCCAGGCCCAGCACCCGGGCCAACTGCGCGTTGTTGCCAAGCGTCGGGTGCGCATCCAGCGGCAGGTGGTAGGCGTACAGGTTCAGGTCGTTCTTCAAGGCCAGCGCCATGCGCGTGCGGCGGGTGCCGATGACGCGGCGGTCTTCGTTGCGCCACATCCAGCCGTGGTGCACCAGCACCGCGTCGGCCCCGCGTTCGACCGCGATGCGCAGCAGCGCTTCGCTGGCGGTGACTCCGGTGATAATGTGTCCGACTTCAGATCGGCCCTCCACTTGCAAGCCGTTGGGGCAGTAGTCCTTGAAGCGCGCCGCTTGCAGGGTGTCGTCCAGCCAACTGGCCAGCACGTGGGAGTCCACTTTTTTCATTGCTCGTCCTATCAGAATCATGCGCCGATATTGGCTGATATTCGCTCAGGCCGTCACGGTCTGCCTGGGTATTCTATTCGTGGTCACGACCCTGCGGCCCGACCTGCTGCGCCTGGCGGGCCCGGGAGCCGCCCCACCCGCCGTGTCCGCCGCCGGGGCGGCGCGCCCGCCTGGGGGCGGGGGCGTAGGGCTGGTGTCCTATGCGGACGGCGTGGCCCGCGCGGCGCCGTCGGTCGTAAACGTCTACACCACCAAGCACGTGAATGTGCCGCTGATCCCGCTGCCCGACGATCCCGTGCTGCGCCAGCTGTTCAGCCAGGTGCCCGGCGTCAGCCGGCGCCAGGCCACGACCAGCCTCGGGTCCGGCGTCATCGTGAACCAGGACGGCCACGTGTTGACGAACTATCACGTCGTGCAGGCAGCGGACGCCATCGAGGTGGCCCTGGCCGATGGCCGCCGCGATACCGCCAAGGTGGTGGGCGCGGATCCCGATACCGACCTGGCGGTGTTGAAGCTCAGCACGTTGCGCGCCCTGCCCGCCGCTACCCTGGCGGCCGACCGCGGCTTGCGCGTGGGCGACGTGGTGCTGGCGATCGGCAATCCGTTCGGCGTGGGGCAGACGACCACGCAGGGCATCGTGTCGGCGCTGGGCCGCAACGGGCTGGGCCTGAACACCTACGAGAACTTCATCCAGACAGACGCCGCGATCAACCCGGGCAACTCGGGCGGCGCGCTGGTGGATGCCGAAGGCAATCTGGTCGGCATCAATACCGCCATCTATTCCGAATCGGGCGGGTCGATGGGCATCGGGTTCGCCACGCCCATCGAGATCGCGCGCAAGGTCATGGACGACATCGTCAAGACCGGCGGCGTCAAGCGTGGCTGGCTGGGCGTGGAGCCGCAGGACGTCACGCCTGAGCTGGCGCGCGCCTTCGGGCTGGGCGCCGATGCGAAAGGCGCGATCATCGCGGGCGTGATGCGCGACGGGCCGGCGGCGCGCGGCGGCCTGCGCGTGGGCGACATCGTGCAATCGGTCAACGGCAAACCCATGGCCGACACGGCCCAGCTGCTGTCGGAAATCGCACAAACCCCCCCCGGCCAGCGCGCAACGTTGGGCATCTTGCGCGGAGGTAAGCCGCAGGACGTGTCCATCGTGGTGGGCACGCGGCCCGGAAAGCCCCGTTAGGCTGTCAGGGAAGGTGCGCGGTGCCCTCCACCATCAGCCGCACCATCGACAGCACGGTCTTTTTCGTGCTGTCGGGTTGCTGGCGCAGCAGGGCGCAGATTTCAGCGCAGTAGCCGTCGATCGCCGGCGTGGCGGCCGGCAAGGCGGGTAGCACGCCCTCGCTGGAGGGCACGCCGTGAGGGCCGGGTTCGGTGCCGCTTAGCACGCCGTCTGTCAGCCAGGGGACGCTGGTTTCAAGCGCGACGGCCAGGCGCAGCAGCGTACCCCGAGACGGCGAATACCGGTCTTCGCGGGTCAGGATGCGATGGATGCAGGATTGCGGCACGCGGGAGATGCGTGCCAGTTGATTCTGGCTGTGGATGCCGCGCCACCGCATCAGGGCGCGCAGCCTTTGGGCAAGCGACATGCCTGCAATGTAGGATTGCAGGCAGACGCGGGCAAGAGTCAATCAGTCCTATCTTGCCCGGCCATCCTCGTCAGCGACCGTCTCAGTGCCGTTCGGTCAGCGAATCCGCGGCATCGTCGGCTGCGGCCGCACCCGGTTTGGGTGACACCATGCGGGCGCAGATCAGGCCCACTTCATAAAGCAGGCACAGTGGCACCGCCAGCATGAACTGGCTGACCACGTCGGGCGGCGTGACCACGGCGGCGATGATGAAGGCGCCGACCACGACGTAGCCGCGCGCGGCCCGCAGCTTGGACAGTTCGACGATACCCATTTTCACCAGCAGCACCACGGCCACGGGCACTTCGAAGGTGATGCCGAAGGCCATGAACATCGTCATGACGAAGCTCAGGTAGGCCTCGATGTCCGGCGCCGGGGTGATGGATTGCGGCGCGAAGGTGGCGATGAAGTGGAAGACCGTGCGGAACACCACGAAATAGCAGAATGCCATGCCCGCGATGAACAGGAACGTGCTGGAGATGATCAGCGGCAGCGCCAGGCGCTTTTCGTGGCGGTACAGGCCGGGTGCGACAAAGGCCCAGGCCTGGTACAGCACGACCGGTAGGGCCACGATGAAGGCGGCCATCATCGTGACCTTGACGGGCACCATGAACGGCGTGATGACGCCCGTGGCGATCATGCGGGTGCCTTCGGGCAGCGAGGCCAGCATGGGCGCGGCCAGCACGTCATAGATGGCGGACGCGCCGGGGTAGATGAACAACACGATGAATACGGCCACGACGGCGCCGACGGCGCGTAGCAGGCGAGTTCGCAATTCGACCAGGTGGGAGATGAAGGTCTCTTGCTGGCCTTCTTCTTGGGAGGCGTCCTGGGTCACGTCGGTGTTCCAGAGGGCGTGACGGGCTTGGCGGCGGGCGCGGCGTCGTCGGCCTTGGGCGCGCTGGGCGCCGGGGCGGGTTGTGGGGGGGCGGACGCGGCCGGCACGGGGGCCGGGGCGGTCGCGGCGGGCAGGTCCAGATCCAGGCTGTGGTTCTGGCCCGGCGGGGCGATCGTGCGGGCAGGCTCGGCCGGGGCGTCCCCGACCGAAGCGTCCCCGACGATCACCGGCGCGACCTTGCCGCTGGCTTCGCGGGCGACTTCGTCGAGTTCCGCGCGGAATTGCTGGACCGGTTCCTGCAGCGAGGCGTGCGTGTCGTTCAACGACTGTTGCACGCCTTGCGCGGCGTCTTCCATTTCGTTTTTGAACTTGCGCAGTTCGTCGAGCTCGATTTCGCGCTGGATATCGGACTTCACGTCATTGACGTAACGCTGCGCGCGCCCAAGCAGGTGGCCGACGGTGCGGGCTACCTTGGGCAGGCGTTCGGGGCCAATGACGATCAAGGCGACGACGCCGATCACCATCAGTTCAGTGAGGCTGACATCAAACATTCGACGGCCGCTCGGGAATTGAAGCAATAAGGGCCGGCCCGTTCAGGGCTGGCCCGGGAGACGAGCCGCAGCTCAGGAGTTGGTCTTTTCCTTGGCTTGCACGTCGATGGTTTCACCGGAAACGCGCTGCTGCGCGATCGGGTCGGCCGGCTTCTCGCCGTTGGCGTCCTTCATGCCTTCCTTGAAACCCTTCACCGCGCCGCCCAGGTCCGAGCCGATGTTGCGCAGTTTCTTGGTGCCGAAAATCAGCGCCACGATAACCAGAACGACCAACCAATGCCAAATGCTGAAACTACCCATGATGTTTCTCCGAATTACGCGGTGGGGGCTACGCGCCCTTTCCAGGGCCGCGAGCCGCCGATGATGTGGAAATGCAAATGCGGGACTTCCTGGCCGCCTTCGACGCCAGAGTTGATCATGATGCGAAATCCGCCATCAGGGCCCGGACGGCAACCGTTTTCGGCTGCCAGCCGCGGCGCCAACGACATCATTCTACCCAACCAACCTGCGTCCTCACCCGTAATATCCTGCATGGATGTGACATGACGTCGAGGGATCAGCAGTAAATGCACCGGTGCGGCCGGATTGATATCGTGGAATGCAACAAAGTCCTCGTCTTCATAGACTTTCTTGGACGGGATGTCGCCAGCGGCGATCTTGCAGAAAAGACAGTTGTCGCTCATTGTCCGGGCTCCGGGGTCAGTCTTTGGGGCGGCTTGCCTTCTCGGCCAGGCCCGACAGGCCTTCGCGGCGGGCCAACTCGGCCAGCACGTCTTCCGGCCGCAGGTTGAAATGCGTCAGCGCGACCAGGCAATGGAACCACAGGTCGGCGGTTTCGCTGACGATGCGCTCGGGCACGCCGTCTTTGGCGGCCATGACCAGTTCGGTGGCTTCTTCGCCGATCTTCTTCAAGAAAGAATCGGGGCCTTTGGCCAGCAGCTTGGCGGAGTATGACGCCGTGGGATCCCCGCCGTTTTCGGGGCGGCGGGTTTCCAGCGTGTCGGCGATGCGCGCCAGGATATCGGCGGCGCTTAGGGCTTGATCGGTCATTTGTAGATCATTTCCGGGTCTTTGAGCACCGGGTCCACGGTGACCCAGGACGCCTGGTCCGTCTGGCCTTCCAGGCGGCGGTAGAAACAGCTGGCGCGCCCCGTATGGCAGGCGATGCCGCCTTCCTGGTGGATTTTCAGCAGGATGACGTCGCCGTCGCAGTCCAGGCGCAGCTCGTGCACTTCCTGGACGTGGCCGGATTCCTCGCCCTTGCGCCACAGGCGCTGGCGCGAACGCGACCAGTACACCGCACGGCCGGTGGCGGCGGTTTCGGCCAGCGCTTCGCGGTTCATCCAGGCCACCATCATGATCTGGCCGTTTTCAAAGTCTTGGGCGATGGCGGGGATCAGGCCGTTTTCGTCGAAAACGACGTCGGTCATCCAGCTGGGTTCAGTGCTCATATCAGTCCAATCTTACGGCAATGCCTTGTTCAGCCATGAAGCGCTTGCATTCGCCGACGGTGTGCTGGCCGAAATGGAAGATGCTGGCGGCCAGCACGGCGCTGGCGCGGCCGGTGGTGACGCCGTCGGCCAGATGCTGCAGATTGCCCACGCCGCCCGATGCGATGACGGGCACCGGCACGGCGTCGGACACGGCGCGGGTCAGTTCCAGGTCGAAGCCCGACTTGGTGCCGTCGCGGTCCATGCTGGTAAGCAGGATCTCGCCCGCGCCGTAGGCGGCCATGCGGCGCGCCCACGCCACGGCGTCCAGCCCGGTGGCCTTGCGGCCGCCGTGCGTGAAGACTTCCCAGCGCGCGGGTTCGCCCGCGGCCGACACGCGGCGCGCGTCGATGGCGACGACCACGCATTGCGAGCCGTGGTAGTCGGAAGCCGCGCGGACCAGTTCCGGATTGGCCACGGCGGCGCTGTTGATGCTGATCTTGTCGGCGCCGGCATTCAGCAGGCGCTGGATGTCGGACACCTGGCGCACGCCGCCGCCCACCGTCAGCGGGATGAAGACCTGCGAGGCCACCTGCTCGATGATGGGCAGGATCAGGTCGCGGCCGTCGCTGGTGGCGGTGATGTCCAGGAACGTGAGTTCGTCGGCGCCCTGCTCGTTGTAGCGGCGGGCGATTTCGACGGGGTCGCCCGCGTCGAGCAGGTTGACGAAGTTCACGCCCTTGACGACGCGGCCGGCGGTGACGTCAAGGCAGGGGATGATGCGGCGGGTCAGCGCGCTCTGGACGGGCGCGCCGGCCCCGGGGGTGCTGCTGGAGGTGGTCATTTTGCCAATTCGTCGGCGCGAGCCTGGGCTGCCTGGAAATCAAGCGTGCCTTCGTAGATGCTGCGGCCCAGGATGGCGCCTTCGACGCCCTCTTCCTCGACGGCGCACAGGGCTTCGATGTCCTGGATGCCGGCGATGCCGCCCGAAGCGTACACGGGGATGCGCACGTGCTGGGCCAGGCGGACCGTGGCTTCGACGTTGACGCCCGACAGCATGCCGTCGCGGCCAATGTCGGTGTAGATGATGGCTTCGCAGCCGTAGTCTTCGAACTTCTTGGCAAGGTCCAGCACGTCGTGGCGGGTCAGCTTGCTCCAGCCGTCGGTGGCGATCTTGCCGTCGCGGGCATCCAGGCCGACGATGATCTGGCCGGGGAAAGCGCCGCAGGCATCTTGCAGGAAGCCCGGGTTCTTGACCGCGGCGGTGCCGATGATCACGTAGGAGATGCCGGCGTCAAGGTAGCGCTCGATGGTGTCGAGGTCGCGGATGCCGCCGCCGATCTGGACGGGGATGTCGTCACCGACGGCTTCCAGGATGGCCTTGATGGGCGCTTCGTTCTTCGGTTTGCCGGCGACGGCGCCGTTCAAGTCGACCAAATGCAGGCGGCGCGCGCCTTGGTCGAGCCAACGGGTGGCCATGGCGGCGGGGTCTTCGGAGAACACCGTTGCATCGTCCAGGTCACCCTGGCGCAGGCGCACGCAGCGCCCGTCTTTAAGATCGATGGCGGGGATCAGCAGCATGGTGGGCAGCAAAAAAGAAAGAGGGGTTGAATGGGCTGGCGCAGCAGGCTCAAGGCCTACGGCTGCCAGTCTACAAAATTGCGATACAGGCGCAAACCGTGCTCGGCGCTCTTTTCGGGGTGGAACTGCACCGCGAAAATGTTAGCTGCCGCCACTGCGCAGGTAAAGGCGACGCCGTAATCGGTTTCACCAACAATCAGGCCGGAATCGTCCGGATCGGCGTAGTAACTATGGACGAAATAGAAGTGCGTGTCGTCCGGAATGCCGTCCCAGATAGGATGAGAGCGCGTTTGGCGGACTTTGTTCCATCCCATGTGCGGCACTTTCAGCCGTTCCGGGCGGGTGTCGACCGCGCCCGCCGCGCCGGTGTCGGCGAGGCACGCTTCGTCATCGGCGGCGATCAGGTCGGCAAAGCGCGGGCCCGAGAAGCGACGCACGACGCCGGGGAACAGGCCCAGGCATGACGTGCCGCCCTCTTCAGAGGAGTCGAACAGCATCTGTTCGCCCACGCAGACGCCCAGCAGGGGCTTGTTGCGGGCAGCGCGCACGACGGCTTCGCGCAGGCCGGATTCATTCAGGGTGCGCATGCAGTCCGCCATGGCGCCCTGGCCCGGGAAGACCACGCGGTCGGCCGCGTCGATGTCCTGGGGCTGGTTGCAGATGCGAATGTCCGCATCCGGGGCGGCGAACGTCAGGGCGCGTGCGACGGAGTGGAAATTGCCCATTCCATAGTCGACGATGGCGATAGTGGTCACTTCTTTTTGCCTGGTGCGGTGGGTTTGGCGAACGGTTACAGCACGCCCTTGGTGGAGGGCACGACGTCGCCCATGCGCGGGTCGACTTCCATGGCCATGCGCAGGGCGCGGCCACAGGCCTTGAACACGGTTTCCGCCTGATGGTGGGCGTTGAAGCCGCGCAGGTTGTCGATGTGCAGCGTGATCAGCGCGTGATTGACCAGGCCCTGGAAGAATTCGCGCGTCAGGTCGACGTCAAAATTGCCGATGTGGGCGCGCGTGAACGGGATGTGGTATTCCAGGCCGGGACGGCCCGAGAAGTCCACCACGACGCGCGACAGCGCTTCGTCCAGCGGCACGTAGGCGTGGCCGTAGCGGCGCAGGCCGGCCTTGGTGCCGACCGCTTTGGCGATGGCCATGCCCAGCGTGATGCCCACGTCTTCCACCGTGTGGTGCGCATCGATGTGCAGGTCGCCCTCGGCTTTGATGTCGAGGTCGATCAGGCCGTGGCGCGCGATCTGGTCCAGCATGTGGTCCAGGAACGGCACGCCCGTGTCGATCGTCTGCTTGCCGGTGCCGTCGATGTTGATGGCCACGCGGATGCGGGTTTCGTTGGTGTTGCGGGTGATCTCTGCGGTACGCATGTTAAGCACTCAAAATCTCTTGCAGGGCAGCCAGCAAGGCGGCGTTCTCGGCCGGGGCGCCCACCGAGATGCGCAGGCAGTTGGCCAGGAGCGGATGGGCGTCGGAGAAGTTACGAATCAATATTTTGCGCGTTTTCAGCGCAAGATGCACGGCGTTGCCGTCCAGCTTGCCGGAAAAGCGCGCGAGTATGAAGTTGCCGGCGGAAGGGAATACCCTGACGCCGGGCAGCGCGGCCAGGGCCTGGGCCAGTGGTTCGCGGTCGGCGCGCAGGCGCGCGGCCTGTTCGTCCAGCACGTTCTTGTGGCGCAGGACCGTCATCAGCGTGGCCTGGGTCAGCACGTCCAGGTTATAGGGCGGGCGCACCTTGTTCAGTTCCGCGATCCAGTCCGGATGGCCGGCCATGTAGCCGAAACGCAGGCCGGCCAGGCCGATCTTGGATACCGTGCGCATGACGACCACGTTGGGCGCGTCCAGCACCTGGGCCATCCAGCTGCGGTCGGCGAAGGGCTGGTAGGCCTCGTCCAGCACCACCAGGCCGGGGGCGGCGGCGATGATCGCCTGCACGTCGCCGTCGGACCAGAGGCCGCCGGTGGGGTTGTTGGGCACGGCCAGGAACACAACCTTGGGCTGGTGTTCGCGGATGGCGGCCAGCATGGCCGGCAAATCCAGGGTCAGATCATCCGTCAGCGGCACGCCGACGAAGCGGGCGTGGTCGAAGCGGGCCGCCATGTCGAAATAGACGAACGACGGCCACGGCGACATCACGGTATCGCCGGGGTTGCAGCAGGCTTGCACCACGATGTGGATGAGCTCGTCCGAGCCGTTGCCGAACAGCACGTCGGCGGCATCGGGCACCCCGAATGCCGTCTTCACCGCCTGCTCGAGCGCGGACAGGTCGGCGGCCGGGTAGCGGTTCAGCGCCGTGTCGCGCACGGTGCGGGCAATGTCGTCGCGAACCGCGTCGGGCAGCTCGTAGGGGCATTCCATCGCGTCCAGCTTGATGCAGCCTTCCGCGTTGGCCACCGGATAGGCGGCCAGTTCGCGGATATCGGCGCGGACGGTGCCGGCGATGCGGCCGGCGACATTTGCCGCCGGAACCCCGCTCATGGCTTGTCGATCCGGTACTGGGCGCTGGCGGCGTGCGCCTGCAGGCCCTCGCCCAACGCCAGTTCGGCGGCGATGCGGCCCAAGGTCTGCGCGCCTTCGCGCGAGACCTGGATCAGGCTGGAGCGCTTCTGGAAGTCGTACACGCCCAGCGGCGACGAAAAGCGCGCCGTACGGGACGTGGGCAGCACGTGGTTGGGACCTGCGCAGTAATCGCCCAGCGCTTCCGAACTGAAGCGGCCCATGAAGATCGCACCGGCGTGGCGGATCTTGGCGGTCCAGATTTCGGGCTGCTCGGTCGAGATCTCCAAGTGCTCGGGCGCGATATCGTTGGCAATCTGGCAGGCCTCTTCCAGGCTCTGGACCTGGATCAGCGCGCCGCGGTTGGCCAGGCTGACCCGCAGGATGTCGGCGCGCGGCATTGTCGGCAGCAGGCGCGCGATGGCGGCTTCGACTTCTTCGATGAAGGCGGCGTCGGGACAGAGCAGGATGGATTGCGCCAGTTCGTCGTGCTCGGCTTGCGAGAACAGGTCCATGGCGATCCAGTCGGCCGGCGTCTTGCCGTCGCAGATGACGAGGATTTCGCTGGGGCCGGCGATCATGTCGATGCCGACCGTGCCGAACACGCGGCGCTTGGCGGCGGCGACGTAGGCGTTGCCGGGGCCGACGATCTTGTCCACGGGGGGCACCGTATCGGTGCCGTAGGCCAGCGCACCCACGGCCTGCGCGCCGCCGATGGCGAACACGCGGTCCACGCCGCCGATGGCGGCCGCGGCCAGCACGATGGGGTTGCGCACGCCGTCGGGCGTGGGCGTGACCATGACCAGTTCCTGCACGCCCGCGACCTTGGCCGGGATGGCGTTCATCAGCACCGACGATGGATAGGCGGCCTTGCCGCCCGGCACGTACAGGCCCACGCGGTCCAGCGGGGTGACCTGCTGGCCCAGCATCGTGCCTTCAGCGTCGGTGTAGGTCCAGGTCTCGGCGCGTTGGCGTTCGTGGTAGCTGCGAACGCGGTCGGCGGCGGCTTCCAGCGCATTGCGCTGCGCGGCCGGCAGCGAGGCCAGCGCGGCATGCCAATCTGCCTTGGGGATTTCCAGCGTGGCGGCCGATGCACCAGGCATGCGGTCGAAACGTTGCGTGTATTCCACCAGCGCGGCGTCGCCGCGGGTGCGCACGTCGGCCAGGATGCCGGCGGCGGCGCGGTCGATGGACTCATCCTCGGTGGCCTCGAAGGCCAGCAGCTTGGACAGGGCGGATTTGAATCCGGGATCGCGGGAGTCGAGACGATTGATCAGTGCCATGGCGTCATGCAGCAAAGCGGAAAGCGGCCGCCGCGGCGTCGCGGCGGGCGGAGGTCAGGCATTGCGGGAAGCGGCTCTTTCGAAGGCGTCCAGCAGCGGTTGCAGGCGGGCGCCGCGGGTCTTCAGCGCGGCCTGATTGACGATCAGGCGCGACGAGATCGGCATGACGTCTTCCACGGCGACGAGGTCGTTGGCGCGCAGCGTGCCGCCGGTGGACACCAGGTCGACGATGCAGTCGGCCAAGCCGACCAGCGGCGCCAGTTCCATCGAACCATACAGCTTGATGATATCCACGTACACACCCTTTGCCGCAAAGTGTTCACGGGCTGAGTGGACGTATTTGGTGGCCACGCGCAAGCGCGCGCCCTGGTGCACGGCGCCTTCGTAGTCGAAGCCGTTGCGCACGGCCACGGCCAGGCGGCACTTGGCGATGTTCAGGTCGATGGGCTGGTACAGGCCGCCGGGCTGTTCCTTGGCGTGCTCGATCAGCACGTCTTTGCCCGCGATGCCGAGGTCGGCCGCGCCGTATTGCACGTAGGTCGGCACGTCGGAGGCGCGCACGATGATCAGGCGCAGGCCAGGATCGCTGGTCGGCAGGATCAGCTTGCGCGAGCTCTCCGGGCTCTCGGTCACTTCGATGCCGGCTTCGGCCAGCAGCGGCATGGTTTCTTCAAAGATCCGGCCCTTGGACAGGGCCAGGGTCAGGGGACTATTCATGCCTGTTCCTTGCCGGTAACGCGTTGGATGTTCGCGCCCAGGGCGCGTAGCTTGACCTCCATCTGGTCGTAGCCACGATCCAGATGGTAGATGCGGTCGACCAGCGTGTCGCCGTCGGCGGCCAGGCCGGCAATGACAAGGCTGGCCGAGGCGCGCAGGTCGGTGGCCATGACGGTGGCGCCCGACAGGCGGGCAACGCCGCGCACGACGGCGGTGTGGCCGTCGATGTCGATGTCGGCGCCCATGCGGCGCAATTCCTGCACGTGCATGTAGCGGTTCTCGAAGATCGTCTCGGCGATGACCGAGGTGCCTTCGGCAACCGCGTTCAGGGCCATGACCTGGGCTTGCATGTCGGTGGCGAAGCCGGGGTATTCATGCGTGCGGAAACCCACGGCTTTCGGGCGCGAGGACATGGCGCCCCGGATCCAGTCCGGGCCGGTTTCGATGGTCAGGCCGGCTTCGGCCAGCTTGTCCAGCGTGGCGCCCAGAATGCCCGGGTCGGTGTTCTTCAGCGTGATGTCGCCGCCTGTCGCGCCCACGGCGCACAGGAAGGTGCCCGCTTCGATGCGGTCGGAGATGACGCGGTGTTCGGCGCCGTGCAGGCGGGCGACTCCGTCGATCACGATGCGGTCGGTGCCGTGCCCCTGGATGCGGGCACCCATCTTGATGAGCAGTTCGGCCAGGTCGACCACTTCGGGTTCGCGCGCCGCGTTCTCCAGCACGGTCCGGCCGTCGGCCAGCACCGCGGCCATCAGCAGGTTCTCGGTGCCGGTGACGGTGACCATGTCGGTGCGCACGGATGCGCCCTTCAGGCGTTTGGCGCGCGCGACGACGAAGCCGTGCTCGATGCTGATTTCGGCGCCCAGCGCGGCCAGGCCCTTGATGTGCTGGTCGACCGGCCGTTGGCCGATGGTGCAGCCGCCCGGCAGGCTGACGCGCGCTTCACCGAAGCGGGCGAGCAGCGGGCCCAGCACCAGGATGGACGCGCGCATCGTCTTGACCAGGTCGTACGGCGCCTCCAGGTTGTCGAGGCGGTCGGCCTGCAGCGTGACCACGCCGTCCGCGCCGCGCTCGGCGCGCACGCCCATGCGGCCAAGCAGGCGCAGCATGGTGGCGGTGTCGTTCAGGTGCGGGACGTTGGCGAGCGTTAGCGCGTCGGCGGTCAAGAGGCCGGCGCACAGGATCGGCAACGCCGAGTTCTTGGCGCCGGAAATCGAGATTTCGCCGTGCAGCGGCGTGCCGCCGGTGATGCGCAGTTTATCCATCACTTGCCTGCTTGCTGGTACTCGCCAGGGGTCAGCGTGCGCATGGACAATGCATGGATCTCGGCTTTCATGCGGTCGCCCAGGGCGGCATAGACCATCTGATGGCGCTGGATCAAGCGCTTGCCTTCGAAGGCGGTGCTGACGATGACGGCGTCGAAGTGCGAGCCGTCGCCCTGCACGTCAAGATGTTCACAGGACAGGCCGTCCGCGATGTATTGGCGGACTTGCGCGGGAGTGGGAAGCATGGACGTCAGTTCCTGAGTTTGTAGCCGCTGGCCAGAAGCCGCAGCGCGTAAAGCGATAGAGCCAGGAACACCGCCGTCACGACCCCCAGGCTGCGCCAGGGCGAGACGTCCGACACCGCGAAGAATCCGTAGCGGAATCCGTCGATGGCGTAGAAGATGGGGTTCCAGTGGGACACGCTTTGCCAGAAGGGCGGCAACGTGTGGATGGAATAGAACACGCCGGACAGGAACGTCGCGGGCATGATCAGGAAATTCTGGAAGGCGGCCAACTGGTCGAATTTTTCGGACCACAGGCCTGCGACCACGCCCAGCACGGCCATGATGCCGCAGGACAGCACCGCAAACGCCAGCAGCCACAGCGGGTTGGCGGGGACGAGCGACACGAAGAACAGCGCCACCGCCCAGACGCACAGGCCCACGGCCAGGCCGCGCACGATGGCCGCCAGCACGAAGGCGCCGAACATGTCGCGGTGCGACAGGGGCGGCAGCAGCATGAAGACGAGGTTGCCCGTGATGCGGCTTTGGATCAGCGACGAGGACGGGTTGGCGAACGCGTTCTGCAACATGCTCATCATCATGAGCCCGGGGATCAGGAACGCGGTGTAGGGCACGGTGCCGTACACCATCAGGCGCCCTTCGAGCACGTGCGCAAAGACCAGCAAGTACAGCAGCGCCGTGATCACGGGGGCGGCGATGGTCTGGAAGCCGACTTTCCAGAAGCGCAGCAGTTCCTTGCGCAGCAGGGTCGGGAAACCGGAGCCCGCGTCCAGGCGGGGCTGCACCAGCGGTTGGCTGGTGGTCGCGTTGGGCGGCGTCATGACGAAATCTCTTCGGGTTGCAGGGCGGGCGCGGCGGGCTCGTCGCCCTGATGCATGATGCGTACGAACGCGTCTTCCAGGTCGACGCCGCCCACGCGGGCCATCAGGGCCTGAGTGGTGTCCAGCGCCACGATCCGGCCGCGCTTGAGCATTGCGATGCGGCCGCACAGGGCTTCCGCTTCTTCCAGGTAATGCGTGGTCAGCATGATGGTGTGGCCCGCCTTGTTCAGGCGCGAGATGAATTCCCACAAGGTGCGGCGCAGGTCCACGTCCACGCCCGCGGTGGGTTCGTCCAGCACGATCACGGGGGGGCGGTGCACCAGCGCCTGCGCCACCAGCACGCGGCGCTTCATGCCGCCGGACAGCGCGCGCATGTTGTTGTCGGCCTTGTCGGCCAGTCCCAGATTGAACAGGATCTCGTCGATCCAGTCGTCGTTGTTGCGCAGGCCGAAGTAGCCGGACTGGATGCGCAGGGTTTCGCGCACCGTGAAGAACGGGTCGTAGACGAGCTCTTGCGGCACGACGCCCAGCGCGCGGCGCGCCGACTTGTAGTCGGCCACGACGTCGTATCCACAGACGGTGGCCCGTCCGGACGATGCGTGCGCCAGGCCGGCCAGGATCGAGATCAGGGTGGTCTTGCCCGCGCCATTCGGGCCGAGCAGGCCGAAGAACTCGCCATGCTCGATGTTCAGGCTGACGTGGTCCAGCGCCTGGAAGCCGGGAGCGGGCGTGCGCCCAAGCAACTTCTGCCAGCCAGGCTGGCGTGGCGAATAGACCTTGGAGACGTTTTCTAGACTGACGGCTGACATGACGGCGCGGGGATGCCCGGAAAGAGCGAATTGACCATTATATAAGCGCCCTGTGACGGCAAGCGCCTATGGCCCCGGGAGCCGTAAGGGATGGAGACTTGATCCGTCCCTTAAATAATCGGCCCGGCGGGCCACTAGGGGCGCGCCGGGCCGGAGGCAGCCGGAACCGGGGGGTTACTGGTTGCGCTGGTTCAACGCCTTGATCAGGCCGTCGATGCCGTTCTGGTTGATCTGCTGCGCAAACTGGTTGCGGTAGTTTTCGATCAGCCAGATGCCTTCGACGTTCATGTCGTAGATCTTCCAGCCTTGCGGCGTCTTTTCCAGGCGGTAGTCCACGCCGGTGGGCTGGCCGTTGTCCTGGCTGATCAGGGTGCGCACGACCACGTCGTCGGCCTTTGGGTCGCCGCGGAACGGCAGGGCCTTGACGGTGGTGCTGGGCGTGACGCGGGTCAGCGCGCCGCTGTAGGTGCGGACCAGCGTGCCGCGGAACGCGTCGGCCAAGGCCGTCTTCTGCGGTTCCGTCGCCTGGCGCCAGTAGCGGCCGGCGGCCAGGCGCGTCGTCTTCTGGAAGTTGACGTAGGGCAGGATGTGCTGGTTGACGACTTCGTTGATGCGGGCGGTGTTGCCGGCCTTGACGGCGCCGTCCGCTTTCAGCACGTCGAGCGCTTCATTGGCCGTGGCGACGACGAATTGGTCCGGGGGACCGTTGGGGTTGGGCTTGGCCTGCGCGGCGCTGGCCGTGGCCAGGCCCAGCAGGCCCGCGAAAGCCAAGCGCTGCAACAGGGAAACAAAAGCAAATCGCATCAAAACTCCTTACTGTACCGATGAACGCAAGCGACAGCTTACTTGGTTGCCGGCGCGGGCACAGGGGCGCCCTTGGCGGCAGCGGGGGCATCGCCATCATCGTCTTCGTAGTTGGGCAGCGTGTCTTCGTCGTTCACGCGCTGGCCAAGCACCATGGCGTTGCGGCGTTGCAGGTAGGCGTCGCGGATGAAGCTGTACGGATCCAGCGCGACGCGGTCGATCGTGTCGGTGGCGCTCAACAGGCTGGCGCGCGTATCGACGATACGCAGGCCCCACAGCGAGTTGCGCAGGGGCACGTTGTCGATGGAGTCGACGCCCATGTAGCCGTAGGTCGTGCCGTAGAAATCGCCGATCAGGCCCGTGCCGTCGCGCACCGTGGACGAACCGAAGAACGGCAGTACCAGGTACGGGCCTTGGCCGAAGCCCCACACGCCCAGCGTCGTGCCGAAGTCGTTCGGGATCTTGCGTGCGCCGTTGGCCGAGGCGACGTCGAAACAGCCGCCCACGCCCATCGTGGTGTTGAACAGGAACCGGCCCAGCGTGTTCACGAAATCGTGACCACGGCCTTGCAGGAAGCTGTTGGCGCCGGACCAGAGGTCGCCGACGTTGCTGAAGATGTTGTGCACGCAGCTGCGAACGGGCTGTGGCGTGACAAAGGTGTAGGCCTGGGCGACCGGCTTGAAGACCGCGCGGTCGACTGTGTCGTTGAACTTGTAGACGCCCCGGTTGAAACCTTCCCACGGATCGCGGGGATCCGGATTCTGCGGCGCGGCGCAGCCGGCCATCAGTGCACCCGCCGCTGCGATGGTGGCAATTCGGGAAAGTGCGTTCTTGTTCATGATCAGGACATCCCTATCAACGATTCTTATGATATTGCGATGGGCAAGCGCAGCCTGTTACGGCGTCTTTCGCATCGTCTTCAATTTGGCGCTTTCGCGGCGGGAGCGGCCTCGGAGGTCGCGCCCTGCTTTTCGGCGGAGCCGTACAGGAACTGGCTGATCAGCTGCTCCAGCACAACCGCGCTTTGTGTATAGCGGATTTTTCCGCCGTCGGTAAAGTTCTCTTCTTCGCTGCCCGCCGTCAGGCCCAGGTACTGTTCGCCCAGCAATCCGGAGGTGAGGATCGAGGCCGAGGTGTCTTTCGGGAACTGGTAGGCCTTTTCCAGATTCACCGAGACGACCGCCTGGAACATCTTGTCGTCGAAGGTGATGCTGGACACGCGCCCCACCACGACGCCGGCGCTTTTGACCGCCGCGCGCGGCTTGAGGCCGCCTACGTTATCGAAATTGGCCGACAGCGTATAGGTCGGCGCGAAGGAAAAGGTGCTGAGGTTGCCGGCGCGCAACGCCAGGAATACCAGCGCGATCGCGCCCAGCAGTACAAACAGGCCTACCCAGAAGTCGGTTTTTTCGCGTGACATGATCGATCCGTTTCAATTTCCAAACATCAAGGCGGTGAGCAGGAAGTCCAGCCCAAGTACCGCCAAGGAGCCCACCACCACGGTGCGCGTGGTGGCGCGGGCGACGCCTTCGGGGGTGGGCCGGGCCTGCCAGCCTTCGTAGAGCGCCACCAGCGTCACCGTGACGCCGAACACCACGCTCTTGATGACGCCGTTGGCGACGTCATTCCAGACATCGACGCCGTTTTGCATCTGCGACCAGAACGCACCCGCGTCCACGCCGATCATCACGACGCCGACAACCCAACCGCCCAGGATGCCCACCATGGAGAACACCGCCGCCAGGATGGGCATGGCGATAATGCCGCCCCACAGGCGCGGCACCAGGACGCGGCGGATCGGGTCGACGGCCATGACTTCCATGGCCGACAGTTGTTCGCCGGCCTTCATCAGGCCGATCTCGGCGGTCAGCGAGGTGCCCGCGCGGCCGGCGAACAGCAGCGCCGTCACGACAGGACCCAGCTCGCGCACCAGCGACAGGGCCACCAGCAGCCCCAGCGCTTCTTCGGAACCGTAGCGGTTCAGTGTGTAGTAGCCCTGCAGTCCCAGCACGAAGCCCACGAACATGCCGGACACGGCGATGATCAGCAGCGAATAGTTGCCGATGAAATGGACCTGCTGCGACACCAGGCGCGGGCGCGAGAACACGATGCCGCTGCGCGCCAGCATGCCGGCGAAGAACCGGGTGAAGTAGCCGATGCCTGACACGATGCCGCGGACCCATCCGCCCAGCGCGCTGACGGGGTTGTTCAAGCCGCTCATGCTTTGCGCCCTTTTTGTTCGGAAAGCCACTTCTGGAAAGCCGGCGTTTCAGGGTATTGGAACGCGACCGGGCCGTCGGGCTCGCCTTTCAGGAATTGCTGGACATACGGGTCTTGCGACGCCGATAGCGTTTCAGGCGTGCCGGAGGCGGCAAGCCGGCCCTGCCCCACCAGGTACACCCGGTCGGCGATGGCGAAGGATTCCTGCACGTCGTGAGTGATCAGCACCGAGGCGCATCCCAGGCGGTCGGCCAGACTGCGGATCAGGCGGGCCGTGATGCCCAGCGAGATCGGGTCCAGTCCGGCGAAGGGTTCGTCGTACAGGATCAGTTCGGGTTCCAGCACCACGGCGCGGGCCAGGGCAACCCGGCGCGCCATGCCGCCGGAGATCTCGGCCACCTTCAGGTGCGCGGCGGCGCGCAGGCCCACGGCGTCCAGTTTGTCCAGGACGCGCTCGGTGATGTCGGCTTCGGACTGGCGGGTGTGTTCGCGCAGCGGGAACGCGACGTTTTCGAATACGTTCAAGTCAGTGAACAGCGCGCCCTGCTGGAACAGCACGCCCATGCGTTTGCGCAGGGATTGCAGTTCGGCCGGCGCGGCGCGCCCGATGTCCTGGCCAAACGCCAGGACACGGCCTTGCTGCGCGATGAGCTGGCCGGTGGCCGCTCGCAATAGCGTGGTCTTGCCCGAACCCGAGCCGCCCATGACGGCGACGACTTGGCCCGCGCGCACGTCCATGGAGATATCGCGCAAGACGGTGAAATCACCGTAGCCTAGCGCCACACCTTCCAGGCGCAGGGCGAATTCCGGGGTGCTGCTTGATTGAGCGGGCATGGGCAACGAAATGGGGTTTTGCGAGGACCAAGGCGGACTCTGGCCCCCAAGCGGCGAGGCGCCATTGTAGCCCGACGCTTTGTAATCACAATCCGATACGTCGCCAGTGGAACAGTGTTTTCGGTATCAGGGACAATCGCCCGCCCGGGCGAGTGCCCGGCGGGGCGCCGGGACAGGGCCCCGCCGGCGGTCAGCGGCGCGCCTGGGCCGCCTGGGTTTCCCGGACCAGCCGCTGGACCAGGTCCGCCGTGCTTTCCCGCCGGGCCAGCGGCGCAGCCTGGCCCGCCCATAGGGACAGCACGTTGATATTGCCCGCTTTGCCGCCCGCCGTGCGCATGGGGCGCGTCAGCGCATTCTGCAGGGGATACGGCAGGATGTCGGCGGCGATGGCGTCGGCATCCCGCATGAAGGCGTTGGAGATGCCGCGCGCCGGACGGCCGGAAAAGGCGCGGGTCACGCGTGACTGCTCGGAGCGCGATGCCGGCAGCACAGCCTTGTAGGCGTCGCTGATGCCGGATTCGTCCGTCGTCAGGAAAGCCGTCCCCATTTGTGCGGCGTCGGCGCCCAGCGCCAGGGCGGCAGCGATGCCGCGGCCGTCCATGATGCCGCCCGAGGCGATCACCGGCACGGAAACCGCATCCGCCACCTGCGGCGTGAGCGCCATGGTGCCGATCAGCGATTGCTCGAAATCCTCCAGAAAGGTGCCGCGGTGCCCCCCCGCTTCGGCGCCCTGGGCCACGATGGCGTCCACGCCGTCCTGTTCCAGCGCGATCGCCTCGCGCACGGTGGTCGCCGTGCCGATGGTCAGGATGCCCAATTGCCGGCAGCGCGCCAGCACGTCGGCCGGGATCCGGCCGAAGGTGAAGCTGAAGACTGCCGGGCGCAGCCGCAGGACGGCCTCGATCTGCCCCGGCAGCGGGTCGGCCTGTGGGCCCGGCGCGGCGGGGGCCGGCAAGCCCAGTTGCTCGTGGTAACGGGCCATCAGGGCCAGCATGCGGCCGGTGTCGCCCTGCATGGGCTGGTCCGGCACCGATGCGAAGAGGTTGATGGCAAACGGCCGCGGCGTGCGGGCGCGGATGTCCGCGGCTGCCGCATCGATCTGCTCGGGACTCATGTAGGCCGCCCCGAGCGATCCCAGGACACCCGCTTTCGACGCCTCGGACACCAGTTCCACCGTCGTCGCGCCGCCCGCCATGGGAGCCTGGATGATGGGATGGTCCAACTTCAGAAGGTCAAGCAGACGGGTGGCCATGGGAAGACTCCTAAGGGTTATTGAAGCTGGATGTTCCCAGCCTTGATGACGTGGGCCCACTTCTCGGTTTCACTCTTGATGAAGGCCGCGAATTCCTCTGGCGTGCCGCCGCCGGCCTGGCTGCCTGTGTCGGCGATGGCCTTCTGCACATCCGGTTCTTTCAGGATGCGGTTGAATTCCGCGTTCAGCTTGGCGATGATCGGCGCCGGCGTGCCGGCGGGGGCGACGATGCCCTGCCAGTTGTAGGACTCGAAGCCCGGCAGGCCGGATTCGGCCATCGTGGGCACATCGGGCAGCACGGCCAGACGCTTGGCGGACGTGACGGCGATGGGATGGATCTTGGCGCCCTGGATGGCCGGCAGCGCGGAATAGCCCATCTCGAACATCATTGAGATGTGGCCGCCCATCAGGTCGGTCGCGGCCAGGCTGCCGCCCTTGTACGGCACGTGCACAATGTCGATCTTGGCCTGCTCGCGGAACATTTCGCCCGACAGGTGGTGCGCGCCGCCCACGCCCGACGAACCGAAGGACAGCTTGCCGGGCTGCTTCTTGGCCAGCGCGATCAGCTCGGCCAGCGTCTTGACCGGCAGCTCGTTGTTCACGCTCAGCACCAGCGGGCTGTTCTCGATCAGGATGATGGGCGCCAGGTCCTTTTGCGGGTTATAGGGCATTTCCTTCATCAAGGACGGGTTCACGGCCATCGGGGCCAGATTGCCCGTGCCGATGGTGTAGCCGTCCGGCGCCGCCTTGGCGATCAGGTTGGTGCCGACCACGCCGCCCGCGCCCGCCTTGTTCTCGACCACGATGGGCTGGCCCAGCGTTTCGCCCAGCTTGCGCGCCAGCAGCCGCACGCGCGTGTCGGCGAAGCCGCCCGGCGCGTAGGGAACGATCATGGTGATGGGCTTGGCGGGCCAGTCGGCGGTCTGGGCCTGCGCGGCGCCGCTGAAGGCGGCAACGGCCGCTAGTGCGGCGATCAGGGGGCGCAAAGATCTCATGCTGGGTGACTCCTCGTTCTTGTCTCTAATGTGTGCAGCCCTGGGGGCCGATCGCATTATGCCCAGCGCCTATGTCATCTGTCGTGATTTTTCCCAAGCGCCAGGCCGATAGCGCCAGCAGCGCCGCGCCGGCCCCCAGCACTTGCGGCAAGCCCGCGCCCCAGTGCGCGGCCCACGAGGCCAGCAGCGGCCCCAATATCTGTCCTG
>NZ_JABBJN010000042.1 GCF_012928505.1 Achromobacter sp. Bel
GATGAAGCCGGGGCTGTCGGCGCGCGCGCCGCAGACCGGGTTGCGGTCGCGCACGTAGCTGCGCACGCCCGCCCAGACGCTGATGGGGCGCGGGACGCGCAGCGCCGTTTCCTGTTCGATGTTGTAGATGCCCTGCGCCACGTCCAGTTCGTCCGGATAGACCTCGCCGGGGGCGACCGGCTGCGCATCGGCGGGCGACCCCATGAAGCAGCCGTGTTCGGGCTTGACGTACCACTGGTAGTCCGCATTGCACACATGCGGCCAGCGCGCGCCTTCCGAGCCCCGTAGCAAAGGGAAGGTAAAGGCGGTGCGCTTGTACGGCGTGATGCCCACGGGGGCCACGCCCGCCATGCGGGCGACGGCATCGGCCCAGCCGCCTGCGGCGTTGACGATCACGTCGGCGGTGTAGTCCTCGTCCTGCGTGCGGACGCGCCATTTGCCTTCGTGGCGCTCGATGCCCTGCACCGGCGCATTCGTCGCCAGCACCGCGCCGTTGCGCTTGGCGCCTTTCAGATAGGCCTGAAGCAGGGTGTTGACGTCGATGTCCTGCGCATCGGTTTCATGGACGCCCAGGTCGAACTTGTCGGCCAGCAGCGCGGGAAACAGCGCCATGGCCTGTTCACGGTCCACCCATTCGGCGCGGCCGCCCGCTTGCCCGATACGCGCGTGCAGCTTGTCCAGCACGGCTTTCTGGCCGTGGCGGCCCAACGTGAGGCTGCCGCGCTGCTCGATCAGGGGAAGGTCGGCGAAGCCCGCCGGCGGGGTCTGGAAGAACGCCCGGCTGGCAGCGGCCATGGCGCGCATCTGGTCGGCCGAAATGCCGACGGTGAACTGGCCGGCGGTGCGGCCCGAACTATGGAACCCGAAATGCGGTTCCTGTTCGATCAGCGCGACCTTCCCGGCCTGGGACAGGAAGTAGGCGGCCGCCGCGCCCGAGATCCCACCGCCGACAATGACAACATCCACGTGCATCCTGTGTTCCCCTTTCGTCTGGAAAGCCGCTGGTTCTGCGCCGCGGCGCCGGGCTGTTCCCGGAATGACCCGATTGAATCTCAACGCCTTCGACAGTGTCGAGTCGAATAAATGGAATCGAAACCGCAATAATCTGCACCGGGTCCGGGCTTGCCCAAGCGCGAAGGAAAACGCTACGGGAAAACCATGACCGCTGGGCGCCCCGCTGTGGTGCCCAGCCACGCCTGCCGTCCGCCGTCGTTCTATTAATTGCATCCAGCCCTCGATTTTTTGACATCGACGGCGCAACGCCTTTTGCGCGATCCTGCTCGCCAATGAAGCACTCCTGGATGAAAACCGACATGAACGACAACACGCGTCAACGCAGCGGCCGGCAAGCCATCTACTCGGGCAGCGAGTATGAACGCACTTACAGCTATGCGCGCGCCGTCGCGCTCAACGGCCATGTCCGCCTGTCCGGCACGACGGGCTACGACTATGTTGCCGACGTGCTGGCCGATGGCGCCCGGGCGCAGACGGAGCAGATCGTGCGCAATGCCCGATTCGCTTTCGAACAGGCGGGCGCGTCGCTGCGAGATGTGGTCCGGGTGCGGATCTACATCGCCCGGCCCGAAGACTACGACGCCGTCATGGACGTGTACGCGGAGGCGTTCCGCGGCGTGGATCCCGCTTGCACGACCGTGCAAGCCGGCTTGTTCGATCCCGCCATCCGGGTCGAAATCGATATGGACGCCATTGTCGATGCCGCCGCTTAGCCTGTTGCGCCACGCACCGGCGGACGCGGTGTCGCGCCTGCTGGACCGGACCGAACCGTTGCCCGCCGCGGCCGATGTCGTCATCATCGGCGGCGGCATCATGGGCTGCAGCGCCGCCTGGTACCTGGCCCGCGCCAACTTGAAAGTGGTGCTGCTGGAAAAGAACCGCATCGCCTCGCAGCAGTCGGGGCGCAATTGGGGTTTCGTGCGGTCGCTGTACCGCGATCCGGCCGAACTTGCCCTGGCCGCCCAGGCCCTGTCGCTTTGGCCCGGACTGCGGGCGGAGCTGGGCCACGAGACGGGCTGGACCCGCAGCGGCTGCCTGTTCCTGTGCGCGGACCCGGCTGAGCGGGGGGCCTACGAGGCCTGGCTGGCCGAGGCGGGCAGCCGTGTCAGCGATACGCGGATGCTGAGCGCCGACGAGGTGGCGGCGCGGTTCCCGCTGGTGTCGCCGCGCACAGAAGGCGGCATCATCGCCGAATCGGACGGCCAGGCCGAGCCCACGCTGGCGACCCTGGCATTCGCCCGGGCGGCCGTGAGCGCCGGCGCGGTGGTGCAAGAAGATTGCGGCGTCAGCGCCCTGGACGTCGCGGGCGGCAGCGTGCGGGGCGTGCAAACCGAGCACGGCCCGGTGCGCGCGCCCATCGTCATCTGCGCGGCGGGCGCGCAGACCTTCCGCCTGCTGCAGGGGCTGGATGTCCAATTGCCCCAGAAAGTCGTGCGCAGCACGGTATCGCTGACGGCGCCGCTGCCCGCCCTGGGCCTGCCTTGCTTTGTCGGGTACGGGCTGGGCCTGCGCCAGCGTCCCGACGGTTCCTGCATTATCGCCACGGATGCCGGCACGGATATCGACCTGACGCTGGACTCCTTGCGCGCGTCGCGCTACTTCCTGCGTGAAGTGGTGCGCAACCACAAGGGCTTTTCCTTCCGGTTGGGAAAGCCCTTCGTCAACGACCTGTACACCCGGCTGTCGGTCCCGAAGTCGGATTGGGCGATCAAGCCCCGCGATCCGGAGATCGCGCCCAACACGCACCGCGTGCGCGACAACCGCAAGCGGTTCGCGCAATTGTTCGCAGCCATGCCGCCGGTTGAAATCTTGAAGTCCTGGGCCGGAAACATCGATGTGATGCCGGACGCGCTACCCGTGATCGACGCGGCCTGGCCGGCCACCGGCCTGATCATCGCCACGGGCTTCTCGGGGCATGGCTTCGGGCTGGGCCCGGCAGTGGGCAGCACGCTCGCCGCGCTGGCCCGCGGCGCCGAACCCAAGACCGACCTGGCGCCGTTCTCGGCCGACCGTTTCCTGCGGGGGGCGTATTCGCGCCCCTACGCGGCCATCTGATACCCGGAGCAATGATGTCCGATACCGCCCTGATCCCTCCCAGCCATGCAGAATTGCAGCGCATCGCCGCCGGCCTGCGTCTGCCGGACCGCACCTTCATTGACGGCGACTGGTCGGCGTCCGACAACGGCGCGTTGATCGAGACCGCCAATCCCGCCACGGGCGCGGTGCTGAGCACGCTGGCCCATTGCGGCCAGAAGGATGTGGATCGCGCGGTTGCGGCGGCGCGGTGGTCTTTCCGCAGCGGCGCCTGGTCGCGCTGCGCGCCGGAAAAGCGCAAGGAAGCGCTGCTGAAGCTGGCGGCGCTGATCCGGCGCGATGGCGTCAGGCTGGCTGTCATGGAAAGCCTGGAAAGCGGCAAGCCCATCCGGGACTGCCTGCGGGAAATCACGCAGGAAGTCCCGGCCATCTTCCAGTGGTACGGCGAACTGGTGGACAAGAGCTACGGCCACGTCGCGCCGACCGGCCAGGAAGACTGCGCGATGGTCGTGCGCGAACCCATCGGCGTCGTGGCGGCGGTGTTGCCGTGGAATTTTCCGCTGCTGATGGCGACGTGGAAGTTGGCGCCGGCGCTGGCCAGTGGCTGCTCCGTCATCGTCAAGCCGGCCGAAGAGACGTCGCTGACCGCGCTGTCCCTGGCGGCGCTGGCCCTCGAAGCGGGGATTCCGGCGGGCGTGCTGAACGTGCTGACGGGGCCGGGCGAGACCACGGGCCGGTTGATCGGCCAGCACCCGGACATCGATTCCGTTTCGTTCACCGGATCCACCGATGTCGGACGGTTGTTCCTGCAGTACGCGGGCTCCAGCAACCTGAAGACGGTCGGGCTGGAGATGGGCGGAAAAAGTCCTTTCATCGTCCTCGACGATGCGGACCTGACCGAAGATCTGATCGACAATGCCGTGATGGCCGCTTTCTGGAACGGCGGCCAGAATTGCTCGGCCAACATGCGCCAGCTGGTCGCGCGGTCGCGACAGGACGCCTACGTGGAGAAGATCATCGCCCGCACCAAGCAGATCGTGATCGGGGATCCCCTGGATCCGGCGACCGACATGGGGCCGCTGATCTCCGCCGGCCAGCGCAACCGCGTGCAGGCTTATGTGGCCAAAGGCGTGGAGGAAGGCGCACGCCGTGTCCTGGAGGCCAGCGTTCCGGGCGGACGCGGCCATTACCTGGGCCCGACGGTGTTCGCGGATCTGCGCCCGGAAATGGCCATCGCGCGCGAAGAGATCTTCGGGCCGGTGCTGGGCGTGCTGCCCGTGGACAGCATGGACCAGGCGTTGCAGATCGCCAATGGCACCGACTACGGCCTGCATGCCACCGTCTACACCCGCGACCTGGACCGTGCGATGTACTTCGCCCGCCGCCTGGAGTGCGGCACGGTCGCCGTCAACGGCTTTACGGAAGGCGACATCAAGACGCCCTTCGGTGGCTACCGCAGGTCGGGGTCGCTGGCCCGCGACAAGGGGCTGGAGGCCATGGCGCAATATCAGCAGATCAAAACGATCTGGTTGCGCCTGTCCGCGATGGGACTCTGCGCGTGAACGCGCCCGTGCTTCGCGTCGCCGGCCTGCACACCCGATTCCGCGTGCCCGGCGGGTGGAAGACGGTCGTCAACGGGCTCGATTTCGAGGTGGCTCCACGCGAGACCCTGGCGGTCGTGGGGGAATCGGGGTCGGGGAAAAGCGTGACGGCCATGTCCATCATGCGCTTGCTGAATCCGCGCGATACGGAGCTGTCCGGCAGCGTCCTGCTGGACGGGCGCGACCTGTTGGCATTGCCTGAACGCGACATGCGGAAGATCCGCGGCGCGGACATCGCCATGATCTTCCAAGAGCCGATGACCAGCCTGAACCCGGTACGCACGATCGGCTTCCAGGTGGCCGAATCGCTGATGCTGCACCGGGGCCTGGACTGGGCCGCGGCGCAGGCTGAAGCGCTGCGCCTGCTGGAAAAGGTGCGCATCCCGGCGGCGGCGACGCGCCTGAAAGACTATCCGTTCCACCTGTCGGGCGGCATGCGCCAGCGCGTCATGATCGCCATGGCGCTTGCTTGCCGGCCTCGGCTGCTGATCGCTGACGAGCCGACCACGGCGCTGGACGTCACGATCCAGGCGCAGATCCTGGCCCTGATCCGCGAATTGCAACGGGACGACGGGATGTCGGTACTGTTCATCACGCACGATATGGGCGTGGTGGCGGAAGTCGCGGACCGCATGGTGGTGATGTGTGGCGGAGAACAGATTGAATGCGGCGCCACCGCCCGCATTTTCGATGCGCCTGCCGAACCCTATACCCGCGCCCTGCTGGCGGCCGTGCCGCGCTTGGGCGCCATGAAGGGCGTGTCGCGCCCGCTGCCGTTCCCGGCCATCGACCGGCAGACCGGGGCCAGGACGCCGGCCGTCCAGACCGAGGACACCGTGCGCGCGGACGCCCCGCCCGCGCTTGAGGTTCAGGGGCTGACGATGCGCTACCGCCTGGGTGCCGGTCTGCTGTCGCGGGATCGCGGGATGGTGCACGCGGTTGAGAACGTGTCGTTCCGCGTGCAGCCCGGGGAAACCCTGGCCCTGGTGGGTGAATCCGGCTGCGGCAAGTCCACGATCGGCCGCAGCATCATGAACCTGCTGACACCGACCTCAGGCCACGTTCGGGTCAATGGCCACGATATCCATGCGGCTGGGCGACGCGACCGCGGGGCCATGGCGCGCCATGTGCAGATGGTGTTCCAGGACCCGTTCTCCAGCCTGAATCCGCGCAAGACCGTCGCGGCGGCCGTGGCCAGCCCATTGATCGTGAACAAGGTCTGCAAGGGCGACGCGCTGCGCGCCCGCGTCGCCGAACTACTGGCCTGCGTGGGGTTGGACAGCGATGCCGGCGCCCGTTATCCGCAGGAGTTCTCGGGCGGCCAGCGGCAGCGCATCTGCATCGCGCGCAGCCTGGCGCTGGGCCCTTCGTTGCTGGTGGCCGACGAGGCCGTGTCTGCGCTGGACGTGTCCATCAAGGCGCAGGTCATCAACCTGATGCTGAAGCTGCAGCAGGACATGGGGCTGGCCTATCTGTTCATCTCGCACGACATGGCCGTGGTCGAACGCGTCAGCCATCGCGTGGCGGTGATGTACATGGGGGAGATCGTCGAGATCGGCTCGCGCGCAGCCGTGCTTTACGACCCGCGCCATCCCTATACCCGTCGCCTGCTGGATGCGGTGCCGGTGGCGGACCCGGGCGCGCCGCGGGTTCCGCGCAACCTCGCCCAGGACGAGATCCGGCACACACTGCGCCCGCCCGGCTACACGCCGCCCCGACGGCGTTACCAAGAGGTCGCGCCCGGACACTTTGTGATGCAGGACGACTAAGGCCGCGCGCGTCGCGCGTCGTCCCGCCACCCTATGAATTCGATTACGGAACCTGCCATGCCCATGACTCCCGCCCTGAAATCGCACCTGATGCGGTTCTACGACGGCACCCTGCTCCCCGATGAACTGGCGCTGGCGCTGTCCAGCGACCCGGGTTGGTTCGCATCCGATACCGTGGCGCGCGGCCAGCGTGTGCGCGATCTGCCGCTGCGCCCGGGCGGGCTGCCGGGCCTGCGCATCCAGGATCAGGGGCGTGTCTTCGACTTGTACGACTATCTGGCGGTCAACGGCGTGGCCGGACTGCTGGTCATGAAGGACGGGCAGGTCGCGTTCGAGACCTACCAGCGCGGCATTTCGCCGGAAACCCGCTGGAACTCGTGTTCGCTGGCCAAGTCGGTGGCGGCCACGCTGGTGGGGGTGGCGCTGAAAGAAGGCCTGATCGATTCGCTGGACGACCCGGTGACCCGGTACGCGGAGCTGGGCGGCGTCTACCGCGAGGTCTCGTTGCGCCAGATGTTGCGCATGTGCTCGGGCGTGCAGTGGAACGAGGACTACGGCGACCCGGCTTCCGAGCGCCGCCAGTTGCTGGATATCCAGACCCGTTGGCAGCCAGGCGGCATCCGCGATTTCATGAAGAGCCTGCCGGCGCGGCAAGCCGCCGGGCAGGCTTGGGCCTACAACACGGGCGAATCGTATCTGCTGAGCGCGGTGATGGAAGGCGCGACCGGGCAGCGGCTGGTTGATTATCTGCAATCCCGCCTGTGGTCGCGCATCGGCATGGAATCCGACGCGACCTGGTGGGCGGAATGCCCCGGGGGCATGACGATCTCGGGCAGCGGCATGAATGCGACCTTGCGTGACTATGCGCGGTTCGGGCAATTCGTGCTGGAAGGCGGGCAGGTGGACGGCGAACGCCTGTTGCCCGACGACTGGGTGGCGCAGGCAGGCTCGCCTTACCGCATCGGCGATACCGAGATCCCGTACGGCTACATGTGGTGGGTGCCGGAACTGAAAGACGCCGCCCTGGCGGGCGCATTTCAGGCCGAAGGCATCTACGGCCAGTTCATCCATGTCAATCCGGCGCACAGGCTGGTTGCCGTGGTGCTGAGCGCGCGCGGCAAGCCCAGCTACAAAAAGCGCGTCGAGATCAACGATGACGCGTTCTTCGCCGCGCTGGCCAGGGCGTTCTGACCGTGGTTTCGCTCAGCTGCTTTACAGCTTGACTCGCTGTTTCAGCGCCTGCGCGATCATCCCGATGTCGATGTCTTTGCCGGGGTTTTTCTGGCAGAAGTCGTACAGCACCGCCACATAGGCGTTGCCCAGCAGCTTGGTGATGGCGCCGGCGGTGGTGGCGGCGATGGTGCCGCCCACCGCGCTGCCCGCGCCCGGGATGAACTTCAGCATGCCCGACACGAGCGAGCGCCCGATCAGCGTGGCGGCCGATGCGCCCAGCGTGGATGTCACAAGCGTCGTGATCGCGGTGGTGTCGAGTTCCATGCCGAATGTGATGCCGATCTTGGCAATCATCCCCACCTGGATCGGCACCAGCGCGAACGCGTCCGAGAACGGGATGGGCGCGGCGGCGGCCGACGCCGCCAGGCCTGCCGCGACGTTCACCTCTATCTCAGCCCGCTTTTTTTTTACTTCCAGGGCTTTCTTGTTGCGCGTGGACAGGGCGTTGGCGTAGGCACGCTGCTGGCCTTCGGGGATAAGTTCGGCGGTGACCCCAATCAGCGCGTCCAGCCCCATCGGCGGCAATTCGGCATCCAGCTCTTCGATCCATTCCGGCAGCGCGCGCACCGCCACGACATCCTTGGCGCGCGGCAGCAGCTTGCGCGCCTCGTCGACGAAGGCGCTGTTCTTGCGGGCCTTGGTCAGGACCGCGATGACGGGGATGCCGGCGTTGGCCAGCATGTCGCACAGCTCGATCTCGGCGTCTTCGACGCGGTGGCTGCTGTCCTGAATGCAGAGCCAGGCCACATGCAGGTGCTTGTCCTGGTCGTCGGACGCGGCGCGTTCCTGGATCAGGTCGGCCAGTTGCTGGCGCGATCGCGCGTAGTCCCCGACCTCCAGGCCGCGGGTGTCGATGATGGTGAGCGGATGGCCGGGCTTGCTGTAGGCCTGGGTGGACTGGGTGACGGGCTTGCCCGCGCCGGTCTTGGCCAGTTCGCCGCGGAATACCGCATTGATCAGCGTGCTCTTGCCCACGCCCGTCTTGCCGGCGATCAGGATATTCACGCGGCCGGCGCCTCGGGTCGCCGTGCTGATGGCGTCGGCGATGGCGTCCTGCAGGGCGGGAGAGTCGGGGCGGAGGGCGTTCATCGGTCAGTCGCGGAAAAGCCAGGAGGGTTGGGGGAACGATATCAGATGCGTCCGATTTGCGCGTGCTTATCGAATTTTCCGCGCAGCGTGGGGGAAGATCGCCATGCACGTCAATGCAACGGCGGCGCTCAACACACAAAAGAGAAAGGGGGGGGGCATGAACCAGGAGGGGGTGCAATTGCGGCGCGGCCTGAACGCGCGGCATATTCGTTTCATGGCGTTGGGGTCGGCGATCGGCACCGGGCTGTTCTACGGGTCGGCGGGTGCGATCCAGCGCGCGGGGCCATCGGTGCTGCTGGCCTATCTGATCGGCGGGGCCGCCATCTTCCTGACGATGCGCGCGTTAGGCGAAATGGCGGTCAGAACGCCGGTGTCGGGGTCGTTCGGCCATTACGCCACGCAGTATCTGGGGTCCTACCTGGGATTCCTGACGGGCTGGAGCTATGCGTTCTCGATGCTGATGGTGTGCCTGGCTGACGTCACCGTATTCGGCCTCTACATGAGCTTCTGGTTTCCGGACACGCCGCGCTGGATCTGGGTGCTGGGCATCGTGCTCCTGATCGGCGGCCTGAACCTGTGTTCGGTGCGGGTTTTCGGCGAACTCGAATTTTGGCTGTCCTTGCTGAAGATCGTGGCCATCGTCGCCATGATCGTGGCGGGGCTGGGGGTGCTGCTGGCTGGGATTCAACCGGGCGGCGCCGCGGCGGCGGGCACATCCGGGTTCTCGAATCTGTGGCGGCACGGCGGTTTCTTCCCGAACGGCCTGCAGGGCATGATCGCGTCGTTCTCGGTGGTGATGTTCGCGTTCGGCGGCATCGAGGTCATCGGCATGACCGCCGGCGAAGCCCGTGATCCCCAACGCATGATCCCCCAGGCCATCAACTCGGTGCCCCTGCGCATCCTGCTGTTCTACGTCCTGACCCTGACCGTGCTGATGGCCATTTTTCCGTGGCCCGCAATCACCGGCAGCAGCAGCCCGTTCGTGCAGATTTTCAGCCACCTGGGGCTGGCTTCCGCGGCCTCGGTGTTGAACCTCGTCGTGATTTCGGCCGTGATCTCGGCGATCAACAGCGACATTTTCTCCACGGGACGCATGCTGTACGGCATGGCGGCCAACGGCCAGGCGCCACAGGTATTTGCACGGCTGTCGCGCCTGGGCGTGCCGTGGATGACGGTGTTGGTAATGGGCGTGGCCCTGCTGGGCGGCGTCGTGCTGAACTACCTGCTGCCCGACAAGCTGTTCATGGCCTTCGCATCGATGGTCACGTTCTCGGTCGTGTGGGTATGGCTGATGATCCTGCTGTCGCAAGTCGCCATGCGGCGTGGCCTGGGGGCGGACGAGGTCGCCGTGTTGGGTTTCCCGGTGCCATTCTGGCCGTACGGGCAGATCTTCGCCATTGTCTTCATGCTGTTCATCTTTGTCGTGCTGGGCGTGTTTCCGGACACCCGCCTGGCGCTGGTTGTCGGCGCGGGCTGGTTGGCGCTGCTGACCGTGGCGTATTGGCTGTGGGTCAGGCCAAACCGTCCAGGCAGCTCGCTGCCGTCGTCTCAATGTCCGTGATTTCTCAGGAGGACCCATGTTGTCGAACTGTCACGAATTCGAGCTCCCCGCCTCGGTGATCCAGGCGTTTCAGGAAGACGGCGCCGTCTGTGTGCGCCAGTTGTTCGCCCCTGATGAAGTCGCGCTGTTGACGCGCGGCATCGAGTCGAACCTGGCTGCGCCCAGTCCGCGCGCCAAGGTGGCCAGCACGGCGGACGACCCCGGCTGGTTCTTCGAGGATTTCTGCAACTGGACTGAAAACGACGACTACCGCCGATTCATCTTCGACAGCCGTGTCGGGTCGGTCGCCGCGCAGTTGATGGGCTGCCCAAGCGCGCGTCTGTACCACGACCACCTGCTGGTTAAGGAACCCAATACGCGCCAGCCGACGCCCTGGCACCAGGACCAGCCCTACTACAACGTGGAAGGCCAGCAAAACTGCAGCATGTGGATGCCGGTGGATCCGGTGGCGCGCGAGTCTACGCTGGAGTTCGTGGCCGGGTCGCATCGGGGGCCGTGGCTGATGCCGCGCACGTTCCTGGACCACCAGGCGCGCTGGTTCCCCGAGGGGAGCCTGGCCGATCTGCCGGACATCGAATCAGACCGCTCGGCATGGAAGATCCTGGGCTGGGAACTGCAACCGGGCGACGCCGTGTTTTTCCATATGCTGACTTTGCATGCCGCGGGCGGTGTGGGCGGCAACCGGCGCCGGCGCGCATTTTCGCTGCGCTTCCTGGGCGAGGATATGCGGCACGCGCCACGTCCCTGGCGTACGTCGCCCGAGTTCCCGGGCCTGGCAGAAGCCCTGCCCGCCGGCGCGCCGTTGGCGCATCCGCTGTTTCCGGTGGTGTGGCCGCGCCCGGCCGCGTGATCGACTGTCACTTGCCTGTCGTTTTGACGCAAAAGGTAATCGAACGTACGGCGGCGGCACAGGCCGCGCCGCCGCCGCTGACGCGTAATAACCCGTGTTTTTGCACGGGATTGGTGCGAACTCCGGGGGCGGTATCCGCTTCGTTCCGGAATGTGGGATAGCGGGCTGAACATCTTGAAAATCCAGCAAAAAAAGGGGCGGGACAGCCCCCTCAATGCTGTTACATCTCAAATGTTTCTAACGCGTCTTTGACAGGAATGCCTGCGTAGAATCAGCCGCTCGTCAGGTTTCGCCGCGCTTTCAGCGGCACCGTTCATGTCCCGTGTTGCCCTCGTTTCCCGCTTGCTCTGTTCGCGCCCGTTGACCAAGGGCTTTCGATACCTCTACCGCTATACGCACGCCGGGGCCTATCGGCACAACGAGACGCTGTGGCCTTTGGTGAAGGTTCGGCGCGATGGCAGCGAACGTCTGGTCGGATGCGATCTGGTGGGTGTGACGGGGCCCGCGACCCTGCCGATGGACGACGTGCCGCGCAACATCGAAGGCGAGGCGCACCTGGTCCTTTCCGGTCCGTCGATCGCGCAGATCGACTACACGCAATGCCGCCTGGGCGCGGTCATGGGCGTCAACGGTTCCATTGCGCTGCGCCGCCAGCATCCTTCGCTGCGCTTTCACTATTACGCGATGCTGGACGCCGGATTCGTCAAGCGGCGGCGCGATCTGGTGGCCGAGGTGCTGTCGCAAGACCTGCTGCTGTTCGTGACGCCCGAGGTGTACCGCTGGATCGCATTCCTGTTCGCCGCGGACGACATCCGCTGCCGTTTCGCCTTGTTCGAAGAAGTGCACCAACGGGCCCTGAAGGCGCGTGCCAGCCCCGAAGCGCTTGAAGCGCAGTTGGCGCAAGACCCCGAACTGGTGTTGTTCGACGCCCGCAATCCGCAGCATGCGCACGGGTTCAGCCTGAACCCCGCGCGCGGGCTGTTCGGCGGAGGCACGGTCGCCTACACCGGCCTGCAGCTGCTGTCCTGGATGGGTGCCCGCACGGTGTACGTGCATGGGCTGGACCTGACCGCTAGCGCTGGGCCGCGCTTCTACGAAAGCGCTGGCGGGCAGCTTGCCACCGCGCTGGACCGCCAATTCGCCGGCCACATCGAACCCGCCTTCCGCGAGGCCAGCCGGCTGCTGAGCGCGCGCGGGGTAAAGGTCTACAACTTGTCGCCGGGCAGCCGCCTGGGCGACGACGTATTCGAAAAACGCCATTGGAGCTGTTTGCTCAATCAGGCGGAATCTCCGCCTTCCCCGCATCTGCTCTCGGGCCTGACATCATGAAGATTCTCTACACCAACTTTCACCAGGGCGACGGCGGCGGTCACACGACGTATGTCATGTCGCTGGCGCGCATGTTGCGCCAACGCGCGCACATCACCGTCGCCGCGCCCCGCAGCAGCCGCCTGCTGGCCGAAGCCGACGCCCTGCCCGGCGTGCAGTCGATCGACCTGGAATTCAAGGGCCGGCCGTTCCAGCAATTAAGCGCGCTGCGCCGCTTGCGTGCGCTGCTGCGCAAGGAACAGTTCGACGTGATCCATGTGAACGGGTCGGCCGACCACCGCCTGTGCATGCTGGCCACGATGGGCATGGGCGCCAAGCGTCCTTTCATCGTCCTGACCCAGCACACCGACCGCACCGCAAACAGCCTGGGCGTGCGCATGCGCGCCAAATGGGGCACCAACCGCGTCATCTGCGTCTGCGGCCACACGTTCCGCCGCATGAAGGATTCGGTGTTCCGCGACGAGGATCTGCGGGTCGTGCACAACGGTGTCGATACCGCGCAATTCCGGCCGGCCAGCGCGCACGACTCGGCGCAGGCACGCGCCGCCCTGTTGCCCGCCGCCATGCGGCGTCGGCTGGTGATCGGCAGCAACGCCGGCACCGCCAGCTACAAGAATTGGCTGGACATGGTGGCGGCGGTGTCGTTGTTGCCCGACTACCTGCGCGATCAGGTCGTGATCCTGATCGCCGGCAAGGAACCGGATGACGGCCAACGCCAGCGCGTGGCCGAACTGGGCATGACGGACCAGGTGGTGTTCACCGGTCTGCTGGAAGACGTGGGCCCCTTCCTGTCGGCACTGGACGTGGGCTTCGTGCTGTCGTCGCGGCTGGAGACGATCTCGTTCGCTTGCCGCGAAATGATGGCGTCCGGCAAGCCGGTCATCGTCAGCAAAGTGGGCGGCCTGACCGAAAACGTCACGGACGGCCGCAATGGCTGGGTGGTGCCCCCGGATTCCGTCAGCAGCGTCCTGAAGACCGTGGTCGAGATCCTGAAGAACCGCGACCTTGTGGCGCAGATGGGCATCGACGCGCGCAATACGGCGCAGCGGGAATTCTCGCTGGCGCAGTTCGTGGGGCGCACGGAAGAGGTCTACCTGGAACGCCCGGCAGGCGCGCGCGGCCAATTGCGGCTCACGTCCTGATCGACGGGCTGGCCTTGGGCGCACTCACGCGGCCAGATTGAACGCCAGGAACATCAGGCACGACCACAGCAGCAACGCGATGTGCGTCAGTTGCAGCGTGTCCTGGCGTATCCAGTAACCGAACCACAAGCCGCTCAGATGCATGGCCAGCAGGCAGGCGGACAGGGCGGCCAGCGCGCCGTTCAGCCAAGGGCGGGCCGCAGCCAGATCGCCCTGGATCAGCAGCGCGTAGCAACCGGCCCAGGCCAGGGCGGCGCCCGCCGTCTGGACCAGCAATAATCCCCCCAATGCCGCGCGATGCAGCCCCGGTGACCGCTGCGCGCGGGTGAGCAAGGGGGTGGGGATGCGCGGTTCTTGTGTCAATGGCAGCATCGCCATCGTGGCGCCGACCGCGGCGGCCGCGCCGCGGAAATCGCGCCGGTTGTTCAGCGCCGCAAGCGTCAGCCATAGCGCCAGCCCCAGGGCCTGGACGGACAGGAACAGCCAGATGGCAGTGGATGAACTCAAAAGACGGCCCTCCTATTATGCAAGTATTTCCTTGCATAATAGGAGGGCCGTCCTGTTCGCGCAATAAAGACCCTGCGGTCAGGTCAGGGTCGCCGCGCTCATTCGCTGTAGGTCTTGGTGCTGTACAGGCTGACGGGCAACAGGTTCAGCACCGGCAGGCCGGATACCGGGTCCTTGGCTTGCTTGTCGATATAGCTTTGCAGCACGTCGGCATCCAGCACGCCGATGTCCTGCCGGCGCGCCGCCGGGACGTTGGCCAGCGTCTTGTAGCCGTCGCCGCCGGTGGCGTTGAAGCTCAGCACGAACAGCTTGTAGGTGTGGGCCGCGTCCAGCGGCAGCCAGTTGCCGCTGGCGGCATCCCGCACTTCGATGTTCGCCACGCGGTTGCCCTGGGCTTGCGCGGCGTTGACGTCCCAGCGCAGGCCACCGGCATACGGGTATGGGCCTGTCGAACCGCCCGGGCCGTAGACGGCCTGCATGCCGTCTTCCAGCATGCTCTTGACCTCGGCGCCCGTGACTTCCAGGCGCCAGAGCATGTTGCCGAATGGCACCACTTCGATCACGTTGGCGGCCGTCACGTTGCCCAGCAAGGGCACGCGCACGCCACCGCCGCTTTGCAGCGAGATGTCCGCGCCGCCGTAGTTGGCGTTGGCGACCTCCAGATAGGCTTGCGCCACCAGCTGCTGGATGTCGCCGCCGCGCAGGCTGACGCTGCCCAGCGTGTTGCACGCCGCGCTGGAGCGGCTGTAGTCGCGCGAGCCGGGGCCGCCCGGCACGCGGCGCGAGCACAGTTCCTGCGGCACCGAAGCAACCTGGCTGGCGCTGAAGGCGTCGACCCGCGCCTTGAACGGCTGCAGCACGCGGGTGGCTTGCGCGTCTGGTTGCTGGATGCGCAGGAAGCCACTGGCGGCCACGTCGGCCAGGATGGCGGCCTTGTCCGCGGGGGCAGGCGCGGCCCCGGCCACCGTGAACGCGTCGCCCATCAGAACGTGCGGCGTGCCGGCGCAGGCCGTGACGTCGCCGCTGGCGTCGAAGCTGACCTTCAGTTCGCCGACCACTTGCGAATATTCCCAGGCCTGCGCGAGGCACACGCGCTTGCCGTCCTTGTTCTGCAGCACGGTCGGGTAGGCTCCCGCGGGCGAACCCACGCCATAGGCCGTCATCGTGTCCGGGCCCAGCAGGGTGTGGGAATCGCCGCCGACCACCACGTCCACGCCGCTCAGGTTGGGGATGATCTGCTTGTCGTAGTCGTAGCCGATGTGGCTCATCACCACGATCTTGTTTATGCCTTTGGCGCGCAGTTCATCGATCTGCGCCTGCGCTGCCGCCGTTTCGTCCGAGAACAGCGTGCCGGCGTCCGGGCTGGACGACTGCTGCGTCTTGTTGGCGATCGTCAAGCCCACGATGCCGATGGGCTGGCCGTCGCGCTGCAGCACGATGGAAGGCTTGACCAGGCCGGGCGCGCGCGACGGGTTCAACGCCGACGCGGCGGCGAATGTGACGTTGGCGCTTAAGAGTGGCGTCTGGCATGCACCGGCATGCAGCAGGTCGATGAAGCGCTTCAAGCCGCTGTCGCCCTTGTCGAACTCATGGTTGCCGAGCGTCATCGCATCAAAGCACACCGTGTTCATCATGGCCGCATCCGCCTCGCCGGCTTCACCCGCGCGGTTGAAGTACAGCGTGCCGGTATTGGCGTCGCCCGCGTGCAGTTTCAGCACGTTGGCCGACTGCGCGGAGAGCGCGTTGAAGGCGCCGGTCACGCGGGGAAAACCACCGACTTCCACGTTCACGGCCACGGCCGCGCCGGTGGCGTTCTTGAGCTTCAGGTCTTTCTTCTTGCTGTCCAGATTGGAGTGGTGATCGTTGATGTGCAGGATCGTCAGCTCCATCGGCCGGCCAGGGGCCGGCTGCTCCGGCGCGGGCGGTTCCGGCGTCGGGTTGGACGTATCGTCGTCGTCATCGCTGCCGCCGCAACCGGCCAGCAACAGGGCGCTCAGCATCGCGGCGCCCGCATTCCTCTTCCACGTAATCATTCGTGTGATCCCTCGTTATGCGAAGGCGAATGGTTGCGGCGTAAGATGACGTCAGGATGAATGACAGGACTGTCATGCGCACCGACGGCGTTGTCTTGTTCCTGTCATGAAAAAAGCAGGCCCGGCGCAATGCACCGGGCCTGCCGAGTACCGCCCGAACAGGCGGGCTTAGAAGTGGATCACGGTGCGGATCGACTTGCCATCATGCATCAGGTCGAAGGCTTCGTTGATGCGTTCCAGCGGCAGCGTGTGCGTCACGAACGGGTCAAGGTCGATCTTGCCGCTCATGGCGTCTTCGACCATGCCCGGCAGCTGCGTGCGGCCCTTCACGCCACCGAAGGCCGAACCGCGCCAGACTCGGCCGGTGACCAGCTGGAACGGACGGGTGCTGATTTCCTGGCCGGCGCCGGCCACGCCGATGATGATGCTTTCGCCCCAGCCCTTGTGACAGCATTCCAGCGCGGCGCGCATCACGTGCACGTTGCCGATGCACTCGAACGAGAAATCCACGCCGCCGTCCGTGAGTTCGACGATGACGTCCTGGATGGGCTTGTCGTAGTCTTTGGGGTTGATGCAGTCGGTGGCGCCCATGGCGCTTGCCAGCACGAACTTGTTCGGGTTGGTGTCCACGGCGATGATGCGGCCGGCCTTGGCCTGCACGGCGCCCTGGATCACGGCCAGGCCGATGCCGCCCAGGCCGAACACGGCGACCGTGTCGCCTTCCTTGACCTTCGCGGTGTTGTGCACGGCGCCCAGGCCGGTCGTCACGCCGCACCCCAGCAGGCAGACCTTTTCGTGCGGGGCGGCCGGGTTGATCTTGGCCAGCGAGATCTCGTTGACCACGGAATATTCGCTGAACGTCGAGCAGCCCATGTAGTGGTACAGCGGCTTGCCTTCGTAGCTGAAGCGCGAGGTACCGTCGGGCATGACGCCCTTGCCCTGCGTGGCGCGCACTTTCTGGCACAGGTTGGTCTTGCCGGACAGGCAGAACTTGCACTCGCGGCATTCGGCCGTGTACAGCGGGATGACGTGGTCGCCCGGCTTCAAGGACGTGACGCCCTCGCCGACTTCCACGACGATGCCGGCGCCTTCATGGCCCAGCACGGCGGGAAACAGACCTTCGGGATCGTCGCCGCTCAGCGTGAAGGCGTCGGTGTGACAGACGCCGGTGTGCGTGATCTGCACCAGCACTTCACCGCGCTGCGGCGGCGCGACGTCGATTTCAACGATTTCCAGCGGCTTGCCGGGTCCGAATGCGACTGCTGCGCGTGATTTCATAGCGTTACTCCACGAATGTCGGGGGGGCTTACTTCAAATAGGAACGGACGATGCGCATTAGCTGATCGACCTCGGCTGCGGCATCGATCGTGGCGTGTTGCGGCCCGCCCTGGGCGGATTGCAGGAAGGTCTCCCGAAGATGGCTTTCCAGCACTTCGGCCATCAGACCGGTGGCGGCGCCGCGCAAGGCGGCCAGCTGCTGCAGCAGGGCGCCGCACTCCGTGCCAACGTTTACCGCGCGTTCCAATGCTAACGCCTGCCCCTGGATGCGGCGCAGGCGGGTGACGACACGCTTTTTCTCTTCCGGCGAATGCGGCACGGCAGGCTCCGAAAAACGATACAGGGGGGGAGTATAGGCAATCCGACGGCGCCCGTCCACTGCCGAGTGTCCGGCCGGGGCTGGCGCGGGGTCTGGCCGGCCTTTCGCCGCGCCGTCGGTGCGCCAGACACCTGTACCTGTCTATACTTGATCCTGATCGATTTCCGCAGTCTTGCGGCGCACAACAGGAATTCCCGTGGCCTCCACCCCTCCCCGATTGCCCGTTCAGGCCAATGCCCTTCCCGCCCCGCTTTATGCGCAGGTCAAGCAGATGATCGCGCAGCAGATCCGCAGCGGCGCCTGGCCGGCGCACTACCGCGTCCCGTCGGAAAGCGAACTGGTCGATGAACTGGGATTCAGCCGCATGACGATCAACCGCGCGCTGCGCGAACTGACCTCCGAAGGGCTGCTGGTGCGCATGCAGGGGGTGGGGACGTTCGTGGCGCAGCCCAAGGCGCGGTCGGCGCTGTTTGCCGTCAACAACATTGCCGACGAAATCGCGGCGCGCAGCCACCGCCATCACAGCCGCGTGGTGCGTCTGGCCGAAGAGGCGGCGGGCGCCGAACAGGCGTTGGCGCTGGAGATCCGCGCGGGGCAGCCTGTCTATCACTCGATCATCGTGCACTACGAAGACGACATCCCGATCCAGCTGGAAGACCGCTATGTGAATGTGCGTCTGGCGCCCGACTATCTGAAGCAGGACTTCACGCAAAGCACGCCGTATGAATACCTGACCCGCGTCGCGCCGCTGAGCGAAGGCGAGCACGTGGTCGAGGCCATTCTGGCCAAGCCCCGAGAATGCCAGCTGCTGCAGATCGAACGCGAGGAGCCCTGCCTGTTGATCAGCCGCCGCACGTGGTCCGGCGACCGCGCAGTCACGCTCGCCCGTCTGATCCACCCCGGGTCGCGGCACCGTCTGGAAGGCAAGTTCACGTCATGAAGCAAGCTGACGTCCGCCTCTACCGCGCCGCCGACTACCCGCGCATGCCGTGGCGCAACGGCGCGGGCATCACGCAGGAAGTGGCCTGCAATCCCGGCGGCAGCACCGCCGCGTTCGACTGGCGCCTGTCCATCGCCGATGTGGCCCAGGACGGCGGCTTTTCGGCGTTTACCGGGTATCAGCGCATCATCACCGTACTGGAAGGCCGGGGCATCCAGCTGACCGTGGACGGGCGCGAACAAGCGCCGCTGGCGCCGCGCCAGGCCTATGCGTTTTCGGGCGACGCGCAGGTGCAGTGCCGCCTGCTGGATGGCGCGATCCGCGACTTCAACCTGATTTACGCGCCGGCGCGCATGCATGCCCGGCTGCAATGGGTGACGGGCGCGGGATCGTGGACTTTCCATAGCGCCGCGCCCAGCGTGCTGGTACTGAACGCGGGCGATGCGATGTCGGTAGGCGTCGATGCTGCGGTGCACACGCTGCCGTCGCGCTATGACTGCCTGCACGTCGAGGGGCAGGAAGGCTTGGCCGCGTATCGTCTGGAAGGCGCGGCCCCCTTGGACGCCTGCGTGATCGAGCTGCTGCCGCGCGCGGGCTGATCGCCGCCGGGTCCCCTAAGCCGCCTCCGGGCGGCTTTTTTTTTCTGTCGCCTCCGGGCAGCTTTTTCTCTGCCGCCTCCGGGCAGCTTTTTTTCTGCCGCCTCCGGGCAGCATTTTTTCCGCCGCCCACATGGCGCGTTGCCCTGGCCGCAGACGCGCTGCCGATAGGGGAAATCCCTGACGAATATTTCAGTCTACCTGTCTTGTATATACAAGCATAGGCATCCTATGATGCAGACAGCCGACCCGCCTGCGAAAGGCGCGCAACTGAACCGATCAAGGAGAACCTCTTGGACCACTCGAACCGATACCGCGACGTTGTCATCCGCGCCCCGCGCGGCAATAAGCTGACCGCCAAGAGCTGGCTGACCGAAGCCCCGCTTCGCATGCTGATGAACAACCTCGACCCGGACGTGGCCGAGAACCCCAAGGAACTGGTGGTCTACGGCGGCATCGGCCGCGCGGCCCGCAATTGGGACTGCTACGACAAGATCGTCGAGTCGCTCACGAACCTGAACGATGACGAGACGCTGCTGGTGCAATCGGGCAAGCCGGTGGGCGTGTTCAAAACCCACGCCAATGCGCCGCGCGTGCTGATCGCCAACTCGAACCTGGTGCCGCACTGGGCCACCTGGGAACACTTCAACGAGCTGGACGCCAAGGGCCTGGCCATGTATGGCCAGATGACCGCCGGCAGCTGGATCTACATCGGTAGCCAGGGCATTGTGCAAGGCACCTATGAAACCTTCGTCGAGGCAGGCCGCCAGCACTACGGCGGCAACCTTGCGGGCCGGTGGGTGCTGACCGCGGGCCTGGGCGGCATGGGCGGCGCGCAGCCGCTGGCCGCCACGTTGGCGGGTGCTTCGTCGCTGAACATCGAATGCCAGCAGGCCAGCATCGACTTCCGCCTGCGCACGCGCTATGTGGACGAGCAGGCCGATAACCTGGACGACGCGCTGGCTCGCATCGCCAAGTACACGAAGGAAGGCCGCGCCGTTTCCATCGCGCTGTGCGGCAACGCCGCCGAAATCCTGCCCGAACTGGTGCGCCGCGGCGTGCGCCCGGACATGGTCACCGACCAGACCAGCGCGCATGATCCGCTGAACGGTTACCTGCCCTTGGGGTGGACGTGGCAGGACTACCGCGAACGCGCCAAGCGTGAGCCGGCCGCCGTCATCAAGGCCGCCAAGCAATCGATGGCGGTGCATGTGAAAGCCATGCTGGCTTTCCAGCGCCAGGGCGTTCCCACCTTCGACTATGGCAACAATATCCGCCAGATGGCCAAGGAAGAAGGCGTGGCGGACGCGTTCGACTTCCCGGGTTTCGTGCCCGCCTACATCCGGCCGTTGTTCTGCCGCGGCGTGGGCCCGTTCCGCTGGGCCGCGCTGTCGGGGGACCCCCAAGACATCTACAAGACCGACGCCAAGGTCAAGGAACTGATCCCCGACGACGCGCACCTGCACCACTGGCTGAGCATGGCGCGTGAACGCATCAGCTTCCAGGGCCTGCCGGCGCGCATCTGCTGGGTGGGGCTGGGCCAACGCGCCAAGCTGGGCCTGGCGTTCAATGAAATGGTCCGTTCCGGCGAACTGTCCGCGCCCATCGTCATCGGCCGCGATCACCTGGATTCCGGCTCCGTCGCCAGTCCCAACCGCGAAACCGAATCCATGCGCGACGGCTCGGACGCGGTGTCCGACTGGCCGTTGCTGAACGCGCTCTTGAACACCGCCAGCGGCGCGACGTGGGTGTCGCTGCATCATGGCGGCGGCGTGGGCATGGGCTTCTCGCAGCATTCCGGCATGGTCATCGTGTGCGACGGCACGGACGAAGCCGCCGAGCGCATCGCTCGCGTGCTGGCCAACGACCCCGGCACAGGCGTCATGCGCCATGCGGATGCGGGCTATGACATTGCGATCGAATGCGCCAGGGAGCAGGGCCTGAACCTGCCCATGGTGACCGGTAAGCGCTAGTCGGCTGCCGGCCTGCCGCCGAAGCCATTCTGGCTGTCGGCAGGCTGCTAAATCAACACTCTCGCGCGGGGATCGTGTCGGCATGACGCCGCTCCCCCGCCACATTCGAGGCAATGCGATGGCTCAAGACTGTGAAGCGGTACAGGCGCCTCTGATCGAGCGGCGTTCGATCGACTACATCCCCGAATCCGAGCGGCATGGCAAGCTGTACAGCCAGTTCACGCTCTGGATGGGTGCCAACCTCCAGATCACCGCCATCGTCACCGGCGCGCTGGCCGTGGTGCTGGGGGGCGACGTGTTCTGGTCGTTGATCGGGCTGTTCATCGGGCAGGTCCTGGGCGGCGGCGTCATGGCGCTGCACGCGGCGCAGGGCCCCAAGCTGGGCTTGCCGCAGATGATCTCCAGCCGGGTGCAGTTCGGCGTCTACGGCGCGGCGATACCCATCGTGCTGGTGTGCCTGATGTACCTGGGCTTCACGGCCACGGGCACCGTGTTGTCGGGGCAGGCGCTAGGCCAGCTGTTCGGCGTCAGCGACACCACGGGCATCCTGATCTTCGCGGCAGTGATCATCGCCGCCACCCTGTTCGGCTACCGGGTGATCCACATCATCGGACGGATCGCGACGGTCTTTGGCATCATCGCGTTCGTCTACCTGTTCAGCCGCGTGATGGCGGTGGGCGACGTGGGCCAGTTGCTGCAGATCCGGCATTTCAGCTGGAGCTCGTTCCTGCTGGCGGTCTCGCTGGCGGCGTCTTGGCAGATTGCCTACGGCCCCTACGTGGCGGACTACTCGCGCTATCTGCCCAGCGCCACCTCTTCCACGAAGACGTTCCTGGCAGTCGGATTGGGATCGGTGGTGGGCGCGCAGATCGCGATGGTGCTGGGCGTGCTGGCCGCCGCGATGGCCGCGGGCCAGTTCGCGGGCCGCGAAGTCGCCTATATCGTGGGCCTGGGCGGCACCGGTACGATGGCAGCGCTGCTGTACTTCAGCATTGCCTTCGGCAAGATCACGATCTCCACGTTGAATTCCTACGGCAGCTTCATGTGCATCGCCACCATTGCCAGTGGCTTTCGGGGCCAGGTGCAGATCACGCGCCGGCAGCGGGCGATCGCCGTGGTGCTGATCGTGGCGGCGGCGACGGCGGTGGCGTTGATCGGCCAGCATTCCTTCCTGAATGCGTTCAAGTCCTTCATCCTGTTCCTGCTGGCGTTCTTCGTGCCCTGGAGCGCGGTGAACCTGGTGGACTACTACTTCGTAAACCGCGGGCAGTATGACGTGGCGGCGCTGTCGGACCCCAACGGGCGCTACGGGCGCTGGAACCTGCCGGGCATCCTGGTCTACGCCTTCGGCGTGCTGGTGCAGATGCCCTTCATCTCCACCAAACTCTACACGGGGCCGATGGTCGAGCGGCTGGGCGGCGTCGATATCTCGTGGATCATCGGCCTGATCGTCCCCAGCATCCTTTATTACCTGTTCGCGCGCCGCGACGCGCGGCCCGTCCTCAACGAGCCGGCGGAAAAGCTGGCATGACAACGACATTGCATGACGCCGGCAACCGGCACAGGAGACCCACAATGGATTTGCATTTGAAACCCGGCCATTTGACGCTGTCGGACCTGCGACGCGTGTACCAGCAGCCGGTCCGCGTGACGCTGGATCCCGAGGCGGGCGGCGCCATCGACGCCAGCGTGGCGACCGTCGAGCGCATCATCGCCGAGGGCCGCACTGTCTATGGCATCAATACGGGTTTCGGCCTGCTGGCGTCCACCAAGATTGCCCGCGAAGACCTGGAGGCGCTGCAAACCTCACTGGTGCGCTCGCACGCCGCCGGCGTGGGCGAGGCGCTGGATGACGCCATGGTCCGCCTGATCATGGTGCTGAAGATCAACAGCCTGGCGCGGGGCTACTCCGGCATCCGGCGCCACGTGATCGACAGCCTGATCGCGCTGGTGAACGCCGAGGTCTATCCGCACATTCCCCTGAAGGGCTCGGTGGGCGCCTCCGGTGACCTGGCGCCCCTGGCACATATGTCGATGGTGTTGCTGGGCGAAAGCCGCGCCCGCCACCAGGGCGAATGGCTGAGCGCCAAAGACGCGCTGGCCCGCGCGGGCCTGGCGCCGTTGACGCTGGCGGCCAAGGAAGGGCTGGCGTTGCTGAACGGCACGCAGGTATCCACCGCGTATGCCTTGCGCGGGCTGTTCGAGGCCGAGGACATGATGGCCGCGGGTCTTGTGTGCGGCAGCCTCAGCGTGGAGGCGATGCTGGGCTCGCGCGTGCCGTTCGACGCTCGCATCCACGCCGCGCGCGGCCAGCTCGGGCAGATCGACGTGGCGACCGTCTACCGCGCGCTGCTGGACAACGACAGCGAGGTCGGCCACTCGCACGCGGATTGCGAGAAAGTGCAGGATCCCTACTCCCTGCGCTGCCAGCCCCAGGTCATGGGCGCCTGCCTGACGCAGATCCGCCATGCCGCGCAGGTGCTGCAAATTGAATCCAACGCCGTGTCGGACAACCCGTTGGTGTTCGTGGACGAGGGCGACGTGATCTCGGGCGGCAACTTCCATGCCGAACCCGTGGCGATGGTGGCCGACAACCTGGCGCTGGCGCTGGCCGAAATCGGTGCGTTGTCGGAACGGCGCATCGCGCTGATGATGGACAAGCACATGTCTCAGCTGCCGCCGTTCCTGGTGGCCAAGGGCGGCGTCAATTCAGGCTTCATGATCGCCCAGGTGACGGCGGCGGCGCTGGCCAGCGACAACAAGGCGCTGGCGCATCCCGCCAGCGTGGACAGCATGCCCACGTCCGCCAACCAGGAAGACCACGTGTCGATGGCGCCCAACGCCGGCAAGCGACTGTGGGCAATGGCCGAAAACGTGCGCGACATCCTGGCGATCGAATGGCTGGGCGCCTGCCAGGGCCTGGATTTCCGGGAAGGGTTGAAGACCTCGCCCCAGCTTGAGCAGGCGCGGCGCGCCCTGCGCGAACAGGTGCCGCATTACGAAGAAGACCGCTTCTTCGCGCCGGACATCGCCGCCGCCAGCGGCCTGATCGCCGCGCAAGTCCTGAACGGCCTGATGCCGGCAGGCCTGCTGCCCAGCCTTTAAATCCCATGACGCGGCCCCGATTGGGCCGCGATGGCTTCACGCCTTGTGACAGCGCCCGCAGATGGCGCGCGCCGGGCGGTTGACGGCGCTCGCCTATTACAAGTGTATGGAGACAGGAATGCAGGCACAAAGACAGGCACAACCAGGGGAAAAAACGCAGGACCTGAAACGTGGGCTCAACGCCCGGCACATCCGCTTCATGGCCCTGGGGTCCGCGATCGGGACCGGGCTGTTCTACGGGTCGGCCAAGGCCATCCAGGAGGCCGGCCCGTCCGTGCTGCTGGCCTACCTGATCGCTGGCGCCGCCGTTTACATGGTGATGCGCGCCCTGGGCGAAATGGCGGTGCACAACCCAGTGTCGGGGTCGTTCGGGCAGTACGCCACCAGTTACCTCGGACCTGTCGCGGGTTTCCTGACGGGTTGGACCTACGCCTTCGAGATGATCATCGTCTGCCTGGCCGACATCACGGCCTTCGGGCTGTACATGGGCTTCTGGTATCCCGACGTGCCGCGCTGGATCTGGGTGCTGTCCATTGTGTGCTTCATCGGCGCCATCAACCTGTGTTCGGTCAAGGTGTTTGGCGAACTGGAGTTTTGGCTGTCGCTGCTGAAGGTGGGCGCCATCATCGCGATGATCGTGGGCGGGTTGGGCATCATGCTGTTCGGTTTGGGACTGAATGGGGACAGCGCGGCGACCGGCGTGCATAACCTGTGGGAGCACGGTGGCTTCATGCCTAATGGCGTGGGCGGATTGATCGCGTCGCTGGCGGTGGTCGTGTTCGCGTTCGGCGGCATCGAGATCATCGGCATCACCGCGGGCGAGGCGAAGGACCCCGGCCGTACCCTGCCGCGCGCCATCAATGCGGTGCCTCTGCGTATCCTGCTGTTCTATGTGCTGACGCTGTTCGTGCTGATGTCGATTTTCCCGTGGACGCAGATCGGCAGCAAAGGCAGCCCCTTCGTGCAGATCTTCGACAGCCTGGGTATCAATTCGGCGGCCACGATCCTCAACATCGTGGTCATATCGGCGGCGGTGTCGGCGATCAACAGCGACATTTTCGGCGCGGGCCGCATGTTGTATGGCATGGCGCAGCAGGGCCAGGCGCCGCGCGGCTTCGGGGCGGTATCGCGCAACGGCGTGCCGTGGATGACCGTCGTGGTGATGTCGGCGGCGCTGCTGCTGGGCGTGGTGCTGAATTACCTGATCCCCGAAGGCGTGTTCGTGCTGATCGCCTCGATCGCCACCTTCGCCACGGTTTGGGTCTGGTTGATGATCCTGTTGTCGCAAGTGGCGATGCGGCGCAAGATGAGCCCGGAGGCCGTGGCCGCGCTGAAGTTCCCGGTGCCGTTCTGGCCCATGGGGCCGATCGCGGCAATTGTGTTCATGCTTTTCGTGTTCGGGGTGCTGGGCTATTTCCCGCGGACGCAGGCGGCGCTTGGGGTGGGCGTGGTGTGGATCGCGCTGTTGTGCGTGGCGTACCGCATGTGGGTGCATCCCAAGCGGCCCTCGGGCGGCATTCCGGTGCCGGTGGAACAGGGTTCAGATTGATGGGCGATTTTCAGGAGAATGGTATGAGACAGGTCTGGCTCAACTGCCATGCCGCCACGATGGCGGACGGGGGATATTCGGCGATTGAGCGCGCCGCCATCGTGACGCGCGCAGACCGCATCGAATGGGTCGGCCCGGAAGCGGATCTGCCCGTCGTCGATGCTGCGCAGGTGCATGACCTGGGCGGCGCCTGGGTCACGCCGGGGCTGATCGATTGCCACACGCATCTGGTGTTCGGCGGCAACCGCAGCCTGGAGTTCGAACAGCGGCTGCAAGGCGTGGACTACGCCACGATCGCGGCGCAGGGCGGCGGTATCGCCAGCACCGTGCGCGCCACGCGCGCCGCCTCGGAAGACGCGCTGTACTTCAGCGCGCGCCAGCGGGCCTTGCACTTGCTGGAGGACGGCGTTACCACCCTGGAGGTCAAGTCAGGGTATGGCCTGGACCTGCCCAACGAACGCAAGATGCTGCGGGTGGCGCGGCGGCTGGGCCAGACGCTGCCATTGACGGTTCAAGCGACCTGCCTGGCCGCGCACGCCCTGCCGCCGGAATATGCCGGGCGCGCCGACGACTACATCGACGAGGTCGCGCGCCGCATGCTGCCCGTGCTGGCGGCGGAAGGCCTGGTCGATGCGGTTGACGCGTTCTGCGAGCACCTGGCGTTTTCACCCGAGCAGGTCGAGCGTGTCTTCAAGGCCGCGGCGCATCTGGATCTGCCGGTCAAGTTGCATGCCGAGCAGTTGTCGTCCTTGCACGGGGCGACGCTGGCGGCGCGCTACGGCGCCCTGTCGGCCGACCACCTGGAATACCTGACGGAAAGTGATGTGGTGGCGATGGCGCAAGCGGGCACCGTGGCGGTGCTGCTGCCGGGCGCCTTTTACGCCCTGCGGGAAACCCAGCTGCCACCGTTGGACCTGCTGCGCCGGCACGGCGTGCCTATCGCGATTTCAACCGACCTGAATCCGGGGACCTCGCCCGTGCTGTCCTTGCGGTTGATGCTGAGCATGGCCTGCACGCTCTTTCGGATGACGCCCGAAGAGGCGCTGGCCGGCGTCACCACGCATGCCGCCCGCGCCTTGGGATTGCAGGCGACCCATGGCGTGCTGGCCGCGGGCAAAGTCGCGGACTTCGTCGCATGGAATGTTGCCCACCCGTCGGAACTGGCCTATTGGATTGGCGGTGATCTGCCCAAGCGGATTGTCCGGCATGGCGGCGTGGTGGACGTGTCGGCGCTGCACTGACCCGCGGCATGATCCGCTTGGCCGACCGCCCGCAATGACCTGGCGCGGCGCCCTGCGGCGGATTCGGACCAACAGGCGCCCGATCCGGACCAGATGCGCCGTCGCGCCGCCGTTTTCCCTTGAGGCGTTCTACGATGTCGCACGGCGGCGCCCGATGGCGGGCGCGTTGCGACAGCGTAGGGGCAAACGTATGCGGATCTGCATGATGGAAGGGCCGGTGGACCTGGCGCCGGAAGGCGCCACCTGGGATGGCATCGCGGACCGCATCGGTGAGCTGGCGCCCGACTTGCTGGTCACCAACGAGATGCCGTTTGGCCCGTGGTTGGCGGCGCTGCCCGCCTATGACCCGGCGCTGGCGGCCGAATCGGTGCGTATCCACGAGGCCGGGTTGCGCGCTCTGGCGGCGCTAGACGTACCCGCTATCGTGTCGTCGCGCCCGGTGCCGGCGGGCGGCCGTCTGGCCAACGAGGCCTTCGCGCTGCAGGGCGGGCGCTACACCCCATTGCATCACAAGCAGTACTTTCCTGAAGAGCCGGGCTTCTTCGAAGCCACCTGGTTCCAGCCCGAGATGCCGGGCTTCGAGGTCTTTGAGGTGGGCGGCATCCGCCTGGGCGTGCAACTGTGCACCGAGCTCATGTTCAACGAGCGCGCGCGCCGCTATGGGCGCGACGGGGCCGAACTGATCGTGGTGCCGCGAGCAAGCGGCGCCTCCGTCGGGCGCTGGTTGACGGCGGGCGCGATGGCGGCGCTGGTGTCGGGCTGCTATGTGGTCAGCTGCAACCGAGCAGGTCGCACGGCTGACGGGCAGGTGTTCGGCGGCCGCGCTTTCGCCTTCCGGCCCGACGGCGAACCCCTGGCGCAGACGACCGACAGCGAATCGATCGTGGTGATCGACGTGGACCCGGCCCGGTCGCGGGCGCAGCAGGCGCTGTACCCCTGCTACGTGCGGGAGTGATGCGGGGCGGCAAGGGGGCGCGACGCGGGTCGCCTATGTCTTCGGCCCGCGCCGGCCCGCGGCTCAGGCGGCGATCGCGACGGCCCGCTGACCCGTTATGAGCGCGGGTAGCCGGAACGCGCTGACCGCCTCTTGCAGCCGCTGCGCCTGGGTCTCCAACGACGACGCGGCCGCCGCAGCTTCTTCGACCAGTGCCGCGTTCTGCTGCGTCACCTGATCCATCTGGTTCACCGCCGTGTTGACCTGGTCGATGCCGGTCACCTGTTCCTGTGAGGCGGTCGCGATGTCGCTGACCAGCAGCGTCAGGCGTTCGATGGTGGCCAGGATCTCTTCCATGGTGCGGCCAGCGGCTTCGACCTGCGCCGACCCCGCCTGCACCGTGGCGCCGGATTCGCTGAGCAATTGCTTGATTTCCTTGGCGGCGCTGGCACTGCGTTGCGCCAGCGACCGGACTTCCGCCGCCACCACCGCAAAGCCCTTGCCCTCTTCACCCGCCCGGGCGGCTTCCACCGCCGCGTTCAGCGCCAGGATGTTGGTCTGGAAGGCGATGCCGTCAATGACGCTTACGATGGCTTCGATGCGGCCCGCGTCCTGCGCGATTGCGCGCATGGTACTGACCGCTTCCTTTACCGCCTGGCCGCCGCGCTGGACCACGTCGCTGGCGGCCGTGGCCATCTGGTTGGCCTGGCGGGCGTTTTCAGCGTTGCTGGTCACGGTGGACAACAATTGCTCCATGCTGGCCGCGGTCTCTTCCAGTGAGGCCGCCTGCTGCTCGGTGCGGCTGGACAAGTCCTGGTTGCCAGCGGCGATTTCGCTGGATCCGGCATTGATCTCGACCACGCCGTCGCGCACGGCGTGGACCGTGCGTACCAGGCTGGCCTGCATTTCTTGCAGGTAGGGGATGATCTGGCCCACGCAATTGTTGCCAAACGGGGCGATGGGCGTGGTCAGGTCGCCGTTGGCGATCCGCCGGAAATGGCCCTTGATCGCGTCCAGCGGCCGCCGTACGAACGCCACGACGTAGCGGTCGCCCAGCGCCAGCAGCAATAGGCAGATGCCCAGCATGACCCCCATCCCGATGTAGGCGTGCTGGCGTTTGGCGGCGGCATCCTCCCACAGCAGGGTTTCCCGCTGCTTGGCATAGGCCTCGTAATTTTCGATGCTCTTGCCGAAAGCGCGGCTGGCTGTCACGACGGCGGTGGCCGCATGCGCGCGGGCGCGGGCAATGTCGCCGGCCTCCAGGTGCTGTCGCTGCACGGCGATACCGCCGGTGACCAGGGCGTCGAACCCGGACTGCATGGCTTGCAGGATGGCGGGTGGGGCGTCTTTGCGCGCCAGGTCTACGAATATCGTTTGCTGGCGCCTGGCCTCGTCCAGTGCGGCGTCGATGCTGCGTCCTTCTTCCGCCGCCTGGGCGGCCTGGCCGTCGCGGGCGTATTCCAGCTGGCGCGACAGCCGTAGCCGCGCGCGCATGATCTGATCGTTGACCCGGGACAGGGCGGAGACTTCGTGAAGGAGTTCGCTGCTGGCGGCGAGCGCTTCGCCGGCGCTACGCAGACCATTGACGCTGATGGCCGACAGACCGGTGACCAAGGCGCTGATCATGAGCAGGGTGCACAGGATCATGCGGCGGATAGTGATGTCTTTCAAGAATTGTGTCATACGAGTCGTACCCCTGATACAGCGAGTGCTGCATCAGCAACAACGACCCGGTTTCAGCGATATTTAGCCGCTGTTTCACAACTTACGAATATATCGGCCAGATGCCCGTATATATCGGAAAATAACGCAACATTGTTGCTTTTTAGCGTTTTCACGCGGCGAAACGCAAGCGGGAAAAGCTGGCGATGCAGGCCAGCGCGGCGCACAAGCCGCCCAGCCACAAGGCGGCGATCGCGCCGTGTGTCGTAGACACGTGAAAGCACGCGGCTACCAGCGCCGCGCCGCTGGCTTGCCCCAAGAGGCGAACGGTGCCAATCATGCCGCTGGCGCCACCCGCCCGGGAGGCGGGCGCCGACGTCATGATGGCGCGCAGGTTGGGCGACTGGAAAAAGCCGAATCCCGCGCCGCAGATGGCCATGCGCCACGAGATGTCCCAGGCCGACGGTGTGGCGGGCATCAAGGCCAGCAGCACCATCCCCAAGGCCAGCAGCGCCAGGCCGACGCCGCCCAGGATGCCGGCGGGATAGTGGTCGGACATGCGCCCGGCGATCGGCGCCATGATGGCCACCACCACCGGCCAGGGCGTGATCAGGAAACCGGTATGTACCTGGCTGTAGCCCAACACGGATTGGAACAGGAAGGGCAGCGATACGAACGCCAGCGCCTGCGCCGCGAAGGCGCAGACGGCCGTGGCGGCAGACAGGGCGAACAAGGGCCTGCGCAGCAGGTCCACGGCCAGGATCGGTGCGGGATGGCCAGCCTGCCGGCGCATCAGCAGCCACAAACTGGCAATGGCGCCGCCCCACTCCAGCGCGATGCGCGCCCAGGGCGCGCCGTGCGCCAGTTCATTCGAGCCCAGCACGAACAGGCCCAGCGTCAGCGCGCACAGCAGGGCGGCGATGCCGTCAAAGCCGTGAGGCGCACGGGCGGTCTCGGGCAGGCCGCGCAGGGCCAGCACCGCGGCCACGATACCGATCGGCACGTTGATGAGGAACAGCCAGTGCCAGGATCCCAGCAGCAGGATGGCGGACGCCGCGGTGGGGCCGGCCGCGAACGACAGGCCGACCACCATCGCGTTCAGGCCCAGCCCGCGGCCAAGCATGTGGGACGGGTAGATGAAGCGCAGCAGCGCGCCGTTCACGCTCATCACGCCGGCCGCGCCCAGGCCTTGCAGGATCCGCGCCACGACCAGCGCCGGTAGCGACGGCGCCAGGCCGCAGGCCAGCGACGACAGGATGAACACCGCAAGCCCTACGATGTAGACGCGCCGGTGGCCCAGGATCTCGCCCAGGGCGGCCGCGGGCAACAACCCCGCCACCATGGCCAGCTGATAGCCGCTGATGACCCAGATCGACCCTGCGTCGCTGGCTTGCAGGTCGCGCGCGATGGTGGGCAGCGCGGTGTTGGCGATGGCCGTGTCCAGGCTGGCCATGCAGACCGCCAGCATCACGGCCAGCAGCGCGCCCAGGCGTTCGGAAGCAGGCAAGCCGGCGCCAGCCGGATAGACGGTATTGCGGGAGAACGAGAGCATGGGCGGGGGGCGGGCGAGGCTTCCGGGCGGAACGTCCAGAATCAGGAGGACTGATTCTAATGCCGCATCGGGATTCAACGCTTCGTCAGGGGCGGGCGCGGCCGCGCAGCATGTCGGCCAGTTCCGTGTAGCAGCGTTGCACGGCGGCACGGGCCTGCGTTTCGGGAGCACGGGTCATCAGGCAGATGCGGCGTGTCATCTGCGGGCGCTGCACGGGCACGATGGCCAAGCCGTCGCCGCGCTGGCCTTGCGTGTACAAGCGCGAGATCAACCCTACGCGCAGCCCGGCGCGCACCAGGCTGTAGAGCGTGTCGGTGTAGTTCAGCGTGTCGGTCGCGGCCAGGTCGGCGCCCTGTTGGCGCAGGGTAGCCACGATCATCTCGTAGGTGCTGCCGCGCGACAGCACGGCCAGCGGCTCGTGCTTCAGGTCCTGCCAGGTGACCGCGCTACGGCGCGAGAGCCGGTGCGTGTCGGCCAGTACCGCCACCAGCTCGTCTTCGGCGACGAAGGCGGCGGCCACGCCGGGTTTCAGCCCGAAATCCAGCCCCAGGCCGATATCCAGTTCACCGTTGTCCAGGGCGGACATCAATTCATCGTTCAGGTGGTCGCTCAGGACCAGCACGGTCTCGGGATGCCGTAAGCGCCACTGCGCCACGGCCGGCGCCAGCAGGTGCATGGTGGACGGGATGCAGCCGATGCGCACCGTGGCGGCCTGCGTGTCCAAGAGGCGCTGCAGATCGTCGGCGCCTTGGGTGTAGGTATTGAGCAGCCATTCGATTTGAGCCCGGGCGGCCAGCCCGGCCGGGGTCAGGCGCACGTGGTGGGTGCTGCGTTCGAATAGCGCCACGCCCATCAGCGTTTCCAGTTCGCGGATGGCCGAGGACAGCGCGGGCTGGCTCAGCGCCAGCGCCTGGGCGGCGCGGCTGAAGCTGGCGTGGCGCGCCACCTCCTTGAAGCCGCGCAACTGGCGCAGGGTGGGCTGGCGCGGCGGCGTGGCCGGGCGGTCCGGGTCGGGGCGCTTGGTCATAGATTTACCTGATGAATCTATAAAAATATACCATTTCAGTTATTACCCGGAGCTGGGTAGGATGGCGCCGTCGCCTTCCTGCGCGCCCTGCCTGGGCGCGCGTATCCGTCCCGATCGCCCTCACCATGTTCAAACGCCTGTTCCTGTCCGTCTCCGCGCTGGCGGCCGCGCTGTGCATTGCCCCTGCCGCCTGTGCCCAGACGCCTTGGCCCGGCGCGAAGCCGTTGACGCTGATCGTGCCGTTCAGCCCGGGCGGCAATGTGGACACGACCGCGCGCCTGGTGGCGCAGAAGCTGTCGGAACGGCTGAACCAATCCGTCATCGTGGACAACGTGGCGGGCGCGGGCGGCGTGCTGGGCGTGGCCCGGGCCACCCATGCCGCGCCGGACGGCTACACGCTGGTGATGGGGTTTGACGGCCCCATCAGCGTGGCGCGGCTGATCAATTCGGCCGTGAAGTACGACGCCGAAAAGGACCTGACGCCGGTGGCCCTGGTGACGACTGCGCCTGTCGTGCTGCTGGCCCGTCCGGGCCTGCCGGTGAACAACATGGGCGAGCTGATCGCGCTGGCGCGCGCCAAGCCGGACACGCTGACGTTTGCGTCGTCGGGCGTCGGCACCGTGCTGCACCTGTCGATGGAAGTGATGCAGGACCAGGCCAAGGTGAAGCTGGTGCACGTGCCGTATCGAGGCGGGGCGCAGATCACCAACGATGTGATGGGCGGCCAGGTGGACCTGGGCCTGCTCGTCACCACCAGCGCCACACCGCTGGTGCAGCAGAACAAGCTGCGCGCCCTGGGCGTGACGTCCGCGCAACGTGTCGCTACCCTGCCGGGCGTGCAGGCGTTCGGCGAAACGGCCGAACTGAAGGGCTTTGAATTGAACACCTGGATGGGCGTGTTCGCCCCCGCGGGCACGGACCCGCAAGTCGTGGGGCAACTGAATCAGGCCGTGAATGCCGTGCTGAAGCTGGACGACGTGCAAAAGCGCCTGGCCGAGGGCGGCGCCATCGCCGGCGAGGGCTCGCCGGCGGACTTCGCTGAATTCCTGAAAAAGGAAAAGGCCGTCTACGCGCACATCGTGAAAAGCGCCAATATCCAGCAGGAATAAGGCTGCTGACTTCCCAAGGATGCCCGACGACATGAACGATTCCGCGCTTGGCCCCGTGCTGCCTGAAATCCAGGCGATCCAGCAAGAAATGGTGGCGCTGCGCCATCAGATCCATGCGAATCCCGAACTGGCCTATCAGGAGGTCGCCACGGGCGATCTGGTGGCCGAACGCCTGGCGGCCTGGGGCTATGAGGTACACCGTGGCCTGGGCGTGACCGGCGTGGTCGGCACCTTGCGCCGGGGGGCGGGCGTGCGCCGCCTGGGCCTGCGCGCCGACATGGACGCCCTGCCCATCCACGAGACCACGGGCCTGCCCTACGCCAGCCAGCATCCCGGCAAGATGCACGCCTGCGGGCACGACGGGCACACCGCCACCCTGCTGGCCGCCGCTCGCGGGCTGGCGCAGCGCGGAAAGTTCGACGGCACCGTGCACCTGATCTTCCAGCCCGCCGAAGAAGGCCACGGGGGCGCGCAGAAGATGATCGCCGACGGCCTGTTCGACCGCTTTCCGTGCGACGCCGTATACAGCTTTCACAACGAACCCGGCTATCCGGCTGGGCATTTCGGTTTCCGCTCGGGCGTGATGTACAGCTCGTCCGACACCGTGGTGCTGACGGTCAGCGGCGTGGGCGGGCACGGCGCGATGCCGCATGTGGCGGTGGACCCGATCGTGGCCGCCGCCAGCATTGTGCTGGCCCTGCAGACCGTCGTGTCGCGCGAGGTCGATCCCAACGATATGGCGGTGGTGACCATCGGCGCCATCCACGGTGGCGATGCGCCGAACGTGATTCCGAAGTCGGTGGAAATGCGCCTGACCGTGCGCGCCCGCCGCCCCGAAACGCGCGCCCTGCTGCGCGAACGCATCACCGCGATCGCCACGGCGCAGGCCGCCGTGCACCGCGCCACGGTTCAGGTCGACTACCGGTGGCGTTATCCGCCGGTCGTCAATGACCACGGCGCAACGCAGTTCGCGGCCGCCGTCGCGCATGACTGGCTGGGCGCGCAGCGGGTGATCCCCGACCTGCAACCGTTGCAGGCCAGCGACGACTTCGCCTTCATGCTGGAAGCCGTGCCGGGCAGCTACTTCATCGTCGGCAATGGCGAGGGCGAAGGCGGCTGCATGGTGCATAACCCCGACTACGATTTCAACGACGGCATCCTGCCGGTCACGGCCAGCTACTGGGTGAAACTTGCCGAGCGCTTTCTGGCCGCCGACGCACCCGCGTTTTGAATCCCGCTTGTTCCGTATGACTGTCTCCCCTGCATCGCCCGCCGACCCCGCATCGGCTTTTGACGCCACCACCGGCTACTGGCAAGACATTGTCAGCGCTGGTGCGCTGCCCATCCCGCTCGAACCGCCCTATTCCCGCGGCTATCCCGCGCGGCTGCCCGATGGCCGCTACTTGGTGCTGCCCCTGCGCGGCGTGCCGGGCGATCCCGACCGTTGCGTCGCGTCGCTGATCGCCAACCACGCCAGCCTGGATGTGGTCGACGCGCTGGCCGGATTCATGGCGGACCGGGCGCGCGCGTTCCAGGCGGACGTGGTCGTGGGGCTGCCCACGCTGGGCCTGGCGTTTGCGCCCCTGGTGGCGCGCGGGCTGGGTTTTACGCGTTACGTGCCGTTCGGCTATTCCCGCAAGTACTGGTATGACGAAAGCCTGTCGGTGCCGGTGCGTTCCCTGACCACGCCCGAGGCTGGCAAACGCCTGTATGTGGACCCGAATCTGGCGGGCAGCCTGCGGGGCCGCCGCGTGCTGGTGGTGGACGACGCCGTCAGTACCGGGCAGACGATGGTGTCCGCGCTGACGCTGCTGGCGCGCTGCGGCGCCGAGGTGGCGGGCATCGTCGTGGCGATGTGCCAGGGCACGCGTTGGCGTGGGAGGCTCGTCGACGCGCAGGGCGCGCCATTGCCGGTGGCCTGCGCGTTCGAGTCGCCGCGCCTGCATCGGGTCGCGGGCGGCTGGGCGCCGGAGCCCGGCGCTTAAAGGCGCTCGGGCGCGGGCCGGGGCTTGACCGGCCAGAACAGCGTGGCGGGCCGCTGCCAGATGCGTTGCCGCACGCCGGCGGACAGCGAATCGCGGTCGCCGCGGCGCAGGTTGCGCGATCGCAGCGCCACGTTGAACGCCAGCGCGAAACTCACGACCACATTCAACACGCCTGTCATCGCGGTGCCGGCCAGGGCCATCCAGAACACTTGCGTGTGCACGACTTCCCATCCCAGCGTGCCCAGCGCGGTGCCGATCTGGCCGGCGCTGAGCGTCACGTGGCGCACTTCCACATGCGGGCCGAAGAAGCTCACGATGGCGGGGCCCAGGCCCAGCATCAGGCCCAGCGACACATTGCCCGCGATGCCCGAGATATTGCGCTGCCAGAAGCCGGCCCAGCGCGCCGCGCCGCGTTCGCCGAACAGGTGCCGCGCGCGCCGGTTGTACGCCATGACGTCATGCACGCGGTGCAGCGCGAACCAGTTGTCGGCCCAGCCGGCGATCAGGCTGGACAGCCACAGCAGCACGCCGGTGGCGGCCGCATAGAGGGGGGTGGCGCCCCAGATCGAGAACGATGCCAGCGTTTCCTGCGCCTTGTCCGCGCTGATCAGCGGCCGGTCCAGGCCGTTCACGGCGATCCATTGCACGGCCCAGGCCAAGGGGAAGACCACCGCCAGATTGCCCAGGATGGCCGCCGCGTTGGAGCGGATCATGGACAGCGTGTCGTCCAGGAACGCCTCGCGGCCTTCCGGCGTGTAGGCGTCGTCCAGCCGATGGGCCAGCGCCGGCCCCGTCATCGCGGGCTGCTTGGTGGCCAGCGTGAAGTGCGCGAAGTGGATGACGAGGAAGCCGCCCGCGTAGTTCAGCGATGCCAACAGCCCTTCGATGAACTTGTCCAGGTGCAGCGAGACGATAAAAAACTTCAGGTAGACCGTGAACACCATGACGAAGCCGCCGCCTAGCGACGCCTTCAACATCGTCAGGTATTCCACGGTGTCGCGCGCGATGTAGTGCTCGCCGGTTTCGGCGGTGCGCTCCATCACCCGGCGCGCCAGTTGCGCGAACGACGAGGCCGCCAGATGCCGGATGCTGCTGCGAGCCTGGGTGGAACGGATCAGCTCGGCGGTCAGGTGCACGTATTTGTGGCGCTGCGTCGGGTCCACCCACACGCTCAGCAGCAGCTCGATGCGAGCCAGGCGCAGCTTCATGCGTTCGATCTGGAACACCACTTCGACGGATACGCCGTTCTTCTCCAGTTCGTCGTAGACGCCTTGCGTGGCGGTGCGGCAACCGTCCAGCAGCGCGCGGAACATGTTCAGCCGGCGGCCGAAGACCTCGCGCGGCGTGTCCGGTCCGCTGTCGCACAGTTCGGACGCGGCGGCCGCCAACGCAAAGAACGGCGTGTCCTGCACGCGGCCGGGCAAGCGCGAGCGGATGTCTTGGGCGAGGCCGGTCGCGCGCACCTGGCTGACCAACACCTGGATGCTGCTGGTCAGCGCCTGCTCCAATCGCGGGGCGGGCGGCTCGGGGGCCATCGGGTCCGGGCGAGCGAGGCCGTCGCCGTGGCGGTACAGCGCGCGCATCCGGGCCAGCGTGTCGTCGTCCAGCGATTCGATCCAGTGCGCGTCGCCGGCGCGGCGGAAGATCAGCGAGAACAGGTTGAACATATCGCCGCGGTTGGGCGGCGGCGGCAGCAGCCGCGCCTGCGCGCGTTCCCAGAATTCCCCCCAGAAGCCGGGGTGCGACGCCACGCCGGTATCGCACAGGAGCGAGGTGGGGTCATTGTCGGCCACCAGCGAACGCAATGTGGCGGCGACGGGGGCGGCGCGGTCCGGGTTGTGTTCCAGGACTTGCAGCAGGTAGCGCAGGCGCGCGTGCTGCGGGTGGCGGGCGGCGTCGGACGACGCCTCGGAGGCGGCGGACGCGGGGGCGGACGTGGCGGGCCGGCCGGGGCGGTCCAGCCACCGGCTCAGGTCCACCATCCACAGGTTGCGGTCGGCTAGCGGGGCATCGGGATCGGCGCTGGACAAGATGACGTCCAGCTGCGGGCCGCCATGCCGCGAGGTCCGCCACTTGCGCCAAAGGGAGGTAAGCATGGACGGGCCTCGCGGGTCATAGGGATTCGGGGTCTCGGCGCAGCGAGAAGCCTTGCGCTTCGTTCATGGCCAGGTAGCTGACGTTGCGCGACACCACCGGCGGCTTGTCGCCGCTGTGCAGGGCGCGCACTTGGTCCAGCACCATCTTGTCGGCCAGTGTCATGCGGTCGATCATGCGCAGGTATTGCATCCAGCTTTCCACCAGGAACACTTCGCGCCACACGCCTTCGCGTTCCAGGTCACGGAACAGCTGCCATTGCTGCGCGCCGTTGCGCAGGCGCAGCAGCCGCAACGGATGGGCGGCGCCGATCAGCGCGGACAGCTTGGGGTGTTCGATCAGGTATTCCACCGCGACCAGCACCGAGCCATGCTGGGTGTTGAATCCGGCCGCGGCCAGGGTCGGTTCGGTGCTGTCGACGCGCGCGAGCGATTGGGTGTCGACGTGTTCGGGCAGGCGCGAGCGGTACAGCAGGGCGACGGTGATGCCCAGCATGATGCCGGCGGTGCTGAGCGCGCCGGATACGCCCATGGTGCCGGCGAAGTGGCCCCACATGAACGAGCCCGCCGCCAATCCGCCGAAGATGGCGGTTTGGTAAAGCGCCAGCGCGCGCGCCTTGACCCAGTCGGGCACGAGCATCTGGACGGTAGTGTTGTAGGTGGCCAGCACGCCGATCCAGCAGCTGCCCGACAGCAGCAGCGCGGGGAAGACGATCCACAGGGTGCTGGTCAGGCCCAGCGCCAACAGGCAGGCGGCCAGCAATGCGGCGGCCACGGTGACCAGTCCACCGGCGCCCCAGGCGGCCTGCACGCGGCGCACGAAGGCGCTGCCCAGGATGGCGCCGACGCCTAACGCGCCCAGCATGTAGCCGTATAGCAGGGCGCTGCCTTCCTCGTGGTCATGGGCCAGCAGCGGCAGCAGCGCCCATAAGGCGCTGGCCGACAGGCCGAAGGCGAACGAACGCAGCATGACGACGCGCGTGACGGTGGAGTGCTGGGTGTAGCGCAGCGCGGCGACGACGCCTTCAAACAGGCCTTCGGGCGGCAGGCGGCGCACGGGCAGGTCGCGCCGCCAGCGCCAGATCGCCCAGATCAGGCCGCCGTAGCAGAAGCAATTCAGCAGGAACACCCAGGGCGCGCCCATGGCGCCCAGCAGCAGGCCGCCGATGGCGGGGCCGACGGCGCGCGCGACGTTGTAGTTGACGCTGTTGAGCAGGACGGCGCTGCCGACGTGGGCGCGCGGCACCTGTTCGCCAACCGCGGCTTGCCACGCGGGGGTGACGATGGCGCTACCGATGGCGATGCAGAAGACGGAGGCGATCAGCGTGATCGGGTGCAGCAGGCCGGCGAACGCCAGGATCGTGATGAAGACGCCGCCGGCCAGTTCCAGCAGCATGCCGGTCAGCATGACTTTGCGGCGGTCGTAGTTGTCGGCCAGCACGCCGGTCAGGATCGACAAGGCCACCAGCGGGAAGGCAGCGGCCACCTGGATCATGGCGACCATCAGGGGGCTGCTCTGTTCCGTGGTGATGATCCAGGCGGCGGCGACGGATTGCGCCCAGGTGCCCAGGTTGGCGAACAGATTGGCGATCCAGATGATGCGGAATGCGGGGAAGGCGAAGGGGGAAAGCGTGCTGACGGTAAGGGGAGCGGCGGGCGCAGCGGGGGCGCCGGGGGGGAGGTCGGCTGAGGGGGAGACGGGGGTGAGCATACGGGGCTCTGGGGCGTCTTTTTTTTGGGCGCCGGTAGGGCGTTTGGGGTGGGGTAATGGTACGCCTGTTGTGTTGCTGGGGTGTGTTTGGGTTTGTCGGGAGGTTGCCGGAAGGTCTGCGGTGCTGTGCTGCGGATCGGGTTCTTGCCTGGACGGTGGCGGCGCGTTCTTGGTCTGCCCGGCGTGGCGGTGGATAAGGGTGTGGGTAAGTCGGTGGATTGGGGGTGGATAGCCGGTGGATAGGCGGTGGATAAGACGGGATAACTGTTGGGGGCATAACGTTTGGTGACGCCTGTGTCGGGCGGGGTTTCGGGTTTTCCCGAGGATTTCTAGTACCCTGCTCCGTTGCCCCGGCCATGCTGGATCGCGGGCGTGATGGATGCGCTCGCTGGGCGCGTCCGCCCTTTCACTCTTTGTTGTTTGTTGCCATGACCCTGACGTTCAATGGGCGCGCGTTTGCCGCCCTGCTTGCCGTGACCGCCCTGTTGGCGCTGATCGCCTTGTATGGCGCGCCCTATCCGTTCTTGCGCGGATTCGTCGGGGATGTGGTGGCTGTCGGCTGGGTGTACCTGGTGTACCGGACCTTCCTCCGCGCGAGCGTGGGGGTGCTGGCGGTGGCGGCGCTGTTGACGGGGTATGCGGTGGAGTTCGGCCAGTACCTGGCGCGGCACAACGGGTGGCAGATCGAGCAGCCGGTGCTGCGCGTGGTGTTTGGCAGCGTGCCGGATTGGTGGGACGTGCTGGCCTACACCGTGGGGTTTGCGGTGGTGCTGGTGCTGGCTCTTGCGAATGAGCACCGCCAGCGCAACGCGGCGTTGCGGGATGCCCGCGCGCGGGCAAGCTTGCGCGCCCGCCGCTAAGCGGCGGGGCGTTTCGGCCGGAACGTGCGCTCCGGCGTCTTCCGATAGGTCAAGCCTGGCAGACCGGTTCGTCGTCGTTGCGACGGACCGCGGGGGCGCTTGCGCGCAGCGGCTGCAGGCGGGCGTTGCGGAACGGGGCGAACAGCTCGGCCCAGGACGACGGGAACAAGGGCGTGGCGTGGCGCACCGCGTCGCGGCGGGCGTAGTGCGTCAACAGCTGTTGACCGATCGGGGCGTCTCCCAGGGGATGGCGGGTATTCATGGTATTTCCGTATTGCATTGAAATTGTATTCATTGTACTAGCGGTGCCGCCGTGCGTCCACCCTTGCCCGTGACGGCCTTGCGCCCAGTCAAGTGATTGATCTGCAAAGGTATGTCCCTATTTATTCCTCGTTGCGCTTGCTTTCTCCGGGATTGCCCTAGCAGTTCAAAACGGTAGACGGTATACAATGTTCATCATGGCCGGGCTAAACCAGCCTGGATCCTCCCTCACTGGACTGGAGCGCGTCATGGCAGAACTGATGAACCGAGATGAATTCCGTACCGCGTTGGAAAACGCGATCAAGGGCAAGAGCGCCAACGCTTCGCCTTTTTCCATCGCCTGGGCCGAAGGCAAGCTCAGCCGCGAGCACCTGTCGCGGTGGGCCGAGAACCACTACCACTATGTCGGCCCGTTCGCGGACTACCTGGGCTATCTGTATGCCCGCACGCCCGACACCTATACCGAGGCCAAGGACTTCCTGCTGGCCAATATGTATGAAGAGGAAATCGGCGGCGACCGCCACACCGATCTGCTGATCCGTTTTGCCGAAGCCTGCGGCACCACCCGCGAACGGGTGACCAACCCGGACAACATGTCGCCCACCACGCGTGCGCTGCAAAGCTGGTGTTATGCCGTGGCCATGCGCGAAGACCCCATCGTGGCGGTGGCGGGCCTGGTCGTCGGGCTGGAGTCGCAGGTGCCGTCCATCTACCGCAAGCAGACGCCGACGCTGCGCGACAAATACGGCTTTACCGATGAAGAGGTGGAGTTTTTCGACCTGCACATTGTGTCGGACGAAATCCACGGCGAACGCGGCTATCAGATCGTGCTGGAGCACGCCAACACGGTCGAATTGCAGCAACGCTGCCTGAAGATCTGCGAAATCGGCGCCCAGATGCGGCTGCTGTACACCACGGCGCTCTACACCGATTACGTGCAGCACGAGATCAAGCTGCCCGAACTCGGCCTGGCCGCCTGACGCATTGGCCGGCGTATCCGGCCTAACCGGCCGCGCCGCAGGAGCGGCGCGGCCGGCCCGCAGCTCCTGGACGACAGACCATGCCTACCGTTGTATTCCATAAAGGCGGCCAGACCTACACCGACGTGGTGAAGGACAACACCAACCTGGTGGTGCGGGCCGGCATCAAGCAGTTTCCGTATCCGCACCTGCGCTACGAATGCGGCATGGGCAAATGCGCCAAGTGCGCATGCCGCGTGCTGGCCGGGGCCGAGCATCTGCCGCCCGTCAATTGGAAAGAGAAAAAGCAGTTGGGCGACCGCATCGACCAGGGCTATCGGCTGGCCTGCCAGCTGTGGCTCAGCAGCGACGTCGAGCTGCTTCAGGACCTGGAGGCATAGCGGCCATGGACTCCCTATACGTGATCCTGACGACCAAGCCCGGCGTGTTCCGCACCGAAGTGGGCGACGACGTCGACATCATCGAGACCTATGACTATGTGTTCTACGGACGCGCGCTGGCGGTCTTCCGCATTGCGCGGCTGCATGGCGACACGCGTCTGGTCGTGACGGAAGAAACGCCGCCCTATGTGGTGAACCGCGTGCCGTCCAAGTTCCTGGAGAAGTTCGCCTCGGTCGAGGCCGCCCGCAAGGAGCTGGCGCACCTGACGCGCTTTGGCAGCATGGAATCCACCTTGACGCTGCGGGCCGGTGCCGCAGTGGCGGAGCACTGAACGATATGGTCCAGATCACTTTCATCTCGAACGGCGGCAAGGTGGCCACCGCGCCCGAGAACAGCAATCTGCTGCGCGTGTCGCTCAAGGAAAAAGGCGGCATTCCGTTCAAATGCGGGGGCGGGCTGTGCGGCACCTGCAAATGCCGCATCGAAGAAGGGCTTGAAAACACTGACGCGGTCAAGCCCAAAGAGCGCAAGCACCTGCGTCCCGAAGACTTCGAAGCCGGCTACCGCATGGCGTGCCAGACGTTCGTGAACGGCGACGTGAAGGTGTCGTGGGTGGTGCAGAACGGCAAGGGAGTGGTGGTGGGCGTGGCGTCCGACCCGGTCCAGGCCGCCACCTGAACGCGTGGGCGGCGGCCGCGGCGGGCTTTACCGGATCAGTCCGCCGACCCGTGCTGCTGCGTGTCGGTATAGGCCTTGGCCGCGTTATGCACATGCTGGCTGGCCAGCAGCGCCGCCAGGTCGCCGTTGCCGGCGATGACGGCATTCAGGATCTGCGAGTGCTCATCCCAGTTCGCCTTGGCGCGATGCATGTTGCTGGGCGCGAACAGCAGCGCCGTGCGGTCGCGCAGTGAACGCATCAGGTCGGTCAGCACCATGTTGCCGCCGATGGTGGCCAGCATTTCGTGGAACTGCGAATTCAGCGCCAGGAACTTGTCCAGCTGTTCGCCGCGCGCGGCTTCCGTGCCTTCGCGCAGGAAAGCTTGCAAGCGTTCGACGGTTTTCGCGTCGCGCCGTTGCGCGGCCAGCTTGGCGTTCAAACCTTCCAGCGTGGCGCGCACTTCCACCATGTCGTAGGCCACCGCGTCCGACAGCACCGACACGGACGCGCCGCGGCGCGGCTCGATGGTGACGAGCCCCTCGGCCGCCAGCGCGCGCAGGGCCTCGCGCACCGGGATGCGCGACACCCCCATTTCCTCGGAAAGCCGGCCTTCGACCAGGCGGTCGCCTGGTGTGAATTCGCCACTGAGGATGCGTTCGCGCAGCTTGTCGCGGATGACGGCGAACAACTGCGGATGCTGCTCGCCGATTTTCAGCGGAGCGGAAGACTGCGTCTCTACGGCTTGCGGGCTGACGGGCGAAGTGGTCATGGCGAGCATGTCTGGATTAATGGATACAGTCTCCATTGTATTACCGGGTGTAGCCATGTGCCGTTGCCCAGGCGCCGCATCAGGCCGCCAGGAAGGCTTTGACCAGCACCCCCGCCGCGCCTAGCGCGCACACCGCCAGCAGCACGCTGCGCACGGCTTGCGGTGGCAACAGGGTGCGCAACCGGTTGGAGACCGCGAAACCGGCCAGCAGGAAGGGCGCCAGGCTAAGCGCCAGCCCGGCGTGGTAGCCCGTATATCGCTTGGCCAGCGCCAGCATGGCCAGCGAGAAGATCGATCCCAGGAACAGCACCACGCCCAGGGTCGCGCGCAGCCTCGGCGGCGCCGCATGTTGCAGCACGATGGCGATGGGTGGCGCGCCCACCGAGGTCATCGTGCCCATGATTCCAGAGGCCACGCCGGCGCCCGACACGCGCCCCGGCGTGGCGGTGAAACGCAGGCCCGCCACACTGAGGGCCACCGCGGCCAGGATCAAACAGGCGAACAGCACGCCCAGCGCCTGCGGCGCAAAGCGCGCCATGGCGTAGATGGCGATCAGCGTGCCCACCACGCGCCCGGCCAGCGCGTACGACACGGCGGACCAGTCGATGAACGCGCGTTCGCGCAGCGCCGTCAACAGCGAGATGAAGCCGCCCAGTGTCAGCAGCGGCCCGGGCGCCAGTTGCGGGAAGAACATCGCCGCCACCGGCGCCGCGAACATCGCGAAGCCGATGCCGCCCACGCCTTGCGCCAGCGCGGCGCCGAACACCACCAGGGCCATCGCGGCGTAGTGCCAGACATCGGGGAACGGCAGGGCGGACAGCATAGGGAGGTGGCCTTTTATGTATACGATAGTCTATCTGTGACTGCCGACAATTTCGACGTTTTGGAAAATATCAAGGGTAATCCCTTGATATTTGGCGGTAATTCATCCATTTTTCAGAATTATCGGTTTCCCTAGGCGCTGCATATTTCGATTGGTATGGCTCCCAACGAAATATAGTATACCGATTGTGGCGACCCAACAGCCACGTCACAAGGGGAATCTCGCATGCAATCCGACGTCGTGCTCAACGCTGCCCATTGGATGTACCTGCTTAGCGTTGCCGCGATCATCCTGACGATGATCTTGCGGGCCAACGTGGTGGTGCCATCGGTGATTGGCACGTTCTTGGTGGTGCTGGCCATCACGGGCAACCCGATCAGCGCGCTGATCGGCATTTTTTCGGCCAGCTTCGTGGCCGCCAAGGAGCTGTTCAATATCTTCCTGGTCATTACCTTCATGACCGCTCTGCTCAACGCGTTGAAGACCTTGCAGGCGGATGTGCGCATGGTGCAGCCGTTTCGGCGGGTGATGCGCGGAGGGCATTCCTCGTTCATCATCATCGCCCTCTGTACCTATGTGATTTCGCTGTTCTTCTGGCCGACGCCCGCCGTGCCGCTGGTGTCCGCCATCCTGCTGCCCGCGGCGATCGCGGCCGGTTTGCCGCCGTTGGCCGGCGCCATGGCCATCGCCATTGCCGGTCAGGGCATGGCGCTGTCGTCGGACTATGTGATCGGCGTGGCACCCAGCATCAGCGCCAAGGCGGCCGGCGCGGCGGTCAGCGCCGCAGTGGTGGCTGACCGTGCGCTGGTGCTGTCGCTGATCACCGGCGCCGTGGCGCTGGTGGCGGCCTATCTGCTGATCCGCAAGCACATCGTGCCCGCCAGCCCCGCATTGCTGGACGCCTGGCAGGCCCGCGCGCAGGACGGCAGCCTGGCGCGCATCGAACAATCGGGTTCGTTCGACAAGGCTGAACTGGCGCGCGGCACCATGGGGGCGGACCCGGCGCTGCCGCAAGGCTCCGCGCTGAGCGACGAGGAACGCCGCCGCGTGCGTTGGTCCAAGACGTTCGCGGTGGTGACGCCGCTGGCGTTCCTGGCCGTGATCGCCGTGATGGTGGTGCCGCGGCTGTTCCCGTCGGTGCCCGCCCTGCGCGGCGGCGACGCGGCGGCGCTGGTCGGCGGCGTGGCCTTTGTGGTGATGATGCTGGTGACGCTGGCCGCAGAAGGCCCGCGCAAGATGCTGGATGTGTGCCCCGAACACGTGACGGATGGCTTCGTCTTCGCCTTCAAGGCGATGGGATCCGTGCTTCCGATCGCGGGGTTCTTCTTTGTGGGCGCCAACGAAACCGCCGCGCAGATCCTGGGCGTGCCGCTGGCCCAAGCGCCTGGCCTGCTGTTCGAGGTGATCTCGGCCGGGCAGCACCTGATTCCCGAAAATCATTTCCTGGTGGCGTTCGGCGTGCTGCTGGTAGGCATGATCACCGGCATCGACGGGTCGGGATTCGCCGGCTTGCCGCTGACCGGCACGCTCTCCGGCGCGCTGGGCCCGGTGGTGGGCGTGGACCCGGCGACCTTGGCCGCCGTGGGTCAGATGGGCGCCGTCTGGACGGGGGGCGGCACTCTGATCGCGTGGTCGTCGCTGATCGCGGTGGCGGGGTTCGCGCGGGTGAACGTGCTGTCGCTGGTTCGCGCGCTGCTGCTGCCCGTGCTGCTGGCGCTGTCCGTTTCTACCATCTGCGCCGTCCTGATCTGGCGTTGACCCTGCCGGGTCCGGCCTGACGCCGTCCGAAGGGGCCCTGCGGGGCCCTTTTTCACGGACAGGCCTGGGGTTTCCACGTATCGTTGTAAAGTGATTAAAGTATACAATGTTCAGAAGCTATCTAAGACGACCGATTTCTGGCCACTCCCGTACAGGTAAAGGAAGCGCTTCCGTGGACGATCTCTCGCAGCAGGCATTCATGAACCATATCGGCGGGGCCTGGGTGCCCGCCGCCACCGGGCGGACGGCCCCAAACCTCAACCCGGCGGACACGTCCGACGTCGTCGGTCTTTTTCCGGTGTCCGACGCCGAAGACGCCCGGCGCGCGGTGGACGCGGCCGATGCCGCCTTCTCCGCCTGGCGCGACACGCCGATCTCCAAGCGGGCCGCCATCCTGTTTCGCGCCGCCCAGTACCTGGAGGACCATGCCGACGCCTTCGCCCGCGAACTGACCCGGGAAGAGGGCAAGGGCCTGAACCTGGCGAAAGACGAAGTGCTGCGTTCCGCTCAGACGATCCGCTTCTACGCGGTGGAAGGGCAAAGCTTCACGGGCGAGACCTTCGTCAACGACGATCCCGACATGGTGGTCTACAGCCAGCGCGAACCGCTGGGCGTGGTCACCGTGATCTCGCCCTGGAATTTCCCTATTTCGATTCCTGCCCGCAAGATCGCGCCGGCGCTAATCACCGGCAACACCGTGGTGTTCAAGCCGTCTTCCGACGCGCCCTTGTCGGGTTACCGCTTGACCGAGGCCTTTGTGCAGGCGGGCCTGCCCGCGGGGGTGCTGAATCTGGTGATCGGCCCCGCCGGCGCGGTCGGTCCGGCCATCACCACGGCCCGAGCGGTCCGCGCAATCTCTTTCACCGGTTCGACCGCCGCCGGCGAGCAGATCCACCGGGGCGCCGGTCTGACCACCCGCACGCAGATGGAGCTGGGCGGCAAGAATCCACTGATCGTGCTGGCCGACGCTGACCTGGACCGCGCCGTGGACCTGGCGGTGAAGGGCGGTTTTTCGCTCAGCGGCCAGGCCTGCACGGGCACCAGCCGCGTGCTGGTCGACGCCAAGGTGCGGCAGGCGTTCACCGACAAGCTGGTGGCGCGGATCCAGGCGCTGACCATCGGTAACGGGCTGGACGGCACCTTCGACCTGGGCCCGCTGGCCACGCGCAAGCAGCTGGACAACGTACTGAGCTACGTGGCGGTGGGCAAGGAAGAGGCCACGCACGTGTGTGGCGGCGACGCGCTGACCGGCCCAGGTTTCGACCGCGGCTACTACGTCACCCCTGCGCTGTTTACCGACGTGACGCAGCAGATGCGCATTGCGCGCGAAGAGATTTTCGGGCCGGTCATCGCGCTGATCGAGGTCGACGGCTATGACGACGCCATCGCCAAGGCCAACGACACCGAATATGGCCTGTCGGCCGCCATCGCCACCACCGATGCGCGCTATGCGCACCGCTTCGCCCGCGACATCCAGGCGGGCACGGTGAAGATCAACCGCACCACCACCGGCAACCTGATCAATGCGCCCTTCGGGGGGCTGAAGCACTCCAGCACGTCCACGTTCCGCGAATCCGGCCGCGTGGGCCTGGAGTTCTACACGCAGATCAAGACCGTCTACCGCGCCGGCTAAGGCGCGCACAACTGAAAAGGATATCCCTATGAAACAGATCTATCGCCTGGAACTGGAAGAAGCGCGCGTCATGGTGCGTGCGGCCATCGCCAAGTCGGAAGCGATCGGCGTGCTGGAATCCATCTGCATCGTGGACGACGGCGGCTATCCCATCGCCCTGGAGCGCATGGACGGCGCGCGCATCACCGGCCCGCAGATCGCCTGGAACAAGGCGTTCACGGCGGCGGGGCACAAGCGTTCGACCCATCTGTTCAATACTCCGCCCAACGGCCCGGCGTTGCCCGGCAACGAGGCCTTCGGCATCCAGTGGAGCTTCGAGGGCAAGTTCGCCGTGTTCGTCGGTGGCTTTCCCATTGTCGTGAACGACGAGGTGATCGGCGGTATCGGGCTTAGCGGCGGCAACGGCGAACAGGACACGCAGGCCGGCGTGGCCGCGCTGGCGGCACTGGCCGAACTGCTGGAGCCGCGCGGCATGAAAGTGCTGGTGCAGGCCGACATCAAGAAATAAGCGAGACCCGCCATGGCATACCGCGTGCACATCCTGGAAACCGGCGCCGCCTTCGACGTGGACCCCGGCGAATCGGTGCTGGAGGCCGCCGGGCGCGCGGACGTCAGGCTGCCGCATGAGTGCACCTTCGGCGGCTGCGGCACGTGCCGCATCAAGCTGGCCGAAGGTACCGTGCGCTATGACGAATTCCCCATGGCGCTGACACCTGAAGAAGCGGCCGAAGGCTACGCGCTGGCCTGCCAGGCACGGCCGGAAAGCGACCTTTGCATCAGTGTGGCCAGCAGCCGCCAGGTGTTCCCCGAACCGCGCCGGTTGGCGGCCATCGTGCAGCGCCTCGACGCCTATACCGACGACATCATCCATCTGACGCTGGCGCTACCAGAGGGCGGGCTGGACTTCGTGCCGGGCCAGTACATGAACGTGCTGCTGCCTGACGGCGAGACGCGCAGCTTTTCCATGGCGTCGGCGGCGGCCGGCCGCGAAGTGGACTTTCACGTGCGTCGCATTCCTGGCGGGCGCTACACCGACCATTGGCTGGGCCAGGCGCAACCTGGCGCGGTCCTGGATATCGAAGCCCCGCTGGGCGTGTTCAGCTATCACGAAGAAGACTGGCGGCCGCTCATCATGATGGCGACCGGCACCGGCATCGCGCCGATCAAGGCGATCCTGGAGTCCCTGCTGGACAAGGACGATTGCCCGCCCGTCAGCCTGTACTGGGGCATGCGCACCGAGGCCGACCTGTACCTGCAAGACGAGATCGCCGGCTGGGCCGGCCGGCTGTACGAATTCAATTTCGTGCCGGTGCTGTCGCGCGCGGGCCCGGGCTGGCAAGGCCGTCGCGGCCATGTGCAGGACGCCGTGCTGGAAGACCACGACGACCTGTCCGAACACGCGTTCTATCTGTGCGGTGCGCCCGCCATGATCCAGCAGGCCAAGCATCTGCTGGCCGGACGCGGCGCCAGCCTGGACCACATATACGCCGACAGTTTCACTTTCCAGCACGCGCTGGCGGCCGCCGGCTGATGCGACGGACGCGATAGGCGTATATGGCGCCGGGCCGTGCGGCGGCCCCTAGCGGAACACCAGCACGGGCAGGCGGGTCTTGGCCAGCACGCGTTGCGTCTCGCTGCCCAGCAGGAATCCCGTCATGCCGTGGCGTCCGTGCGAGCCCATGACGACCAGGTCGCAGCCCTGGGTCTTCGCGGTCTCGACGATCGCCTCGTGCGGGTGGTCATTGACCACCACGACGGTGGTGCAGGGCACCAGTGCATGGCGCGCTTCCATCTCCAGGCCGTCCAGGTACCCTTGCGCGTTCTTGCGCGCCTGATCGGTGTGATGCGCCTGCGTGGTGCCCAGCATTTCGGCCTGATAGACCAGCAGGTGGTCCTCCGGGATGGCGCGGATGAGGGTGATGGTGGCGCCCATTTCCTTGGCGAAAACGAGCGCGCGCTTGAAAGCCGATTCGGACAGCAGGGAGCCATCCACGGCGATGAGCAAGTGCCTGTACATGTTGCCTCTCCTTTAGGAAAAGGAATGTCGAGCAACGGCGAACCCAGTATAGGCCCGCCGTTGTCCGCAATCCAGCCCCGCATAAGGAGGAGGCCGTCAGGGTCTTCCCGGCATAACGTCATGCCGACTAAGTATTTTTCCGCATCCGCCCGCGATGACAGAATCCACTCTCACTCATCAGCCCGCTTCAGACGCGCGACCTCCAGGGAACCATCATGAGCATCATTGCATTGGCGGGCAGCCCGTCACCGCGTTCCCGTTCTTCCGCGCTGCTGCGCTACGCCATCCAGCGGTTGCGCTCACGGGGATTGGGCGTTGTGGAGCTAGGCTTGCGCGACATTCCCGCCGAGGCGCTGATCGAAGGCCACTATTCGGGCGCCGGGGCCACGGCGCTGCGCGCACGCGTGGCCGCCGCCGATGCGGTGCTGATCTCGACGCCGGTCTATAAAGCGTCGTTCTCTGGCGCGTTGAAGACGGTGTTGGACCTGTTGGACGAAAAGGCGTTCGCGGGCAAGACGCTGCTGCCGATCGCCTCCGGAGGCAGCCCTGCGCATCTGCTGGCGCTGGAGTACGGATTGAAGCCGGTATTGTCCGCCCTGGGCGCTCGGCACATCCTGACCGGCGTCTATGCCACCGACAAGCAAGTGCGGGTGGATGACGATAGCAGCGTTCATATCGACGAAGAGGTGCGCGGTCGCCTTGCAGAGTCGGTCGACCGCCTTGCCGAGCAGGTTCTGCCGCGTGGCGCCATGGCGCATGAAGCCTACGACCTGGGACGTCTTGCGCTTGCGGGCGGTTTCAGCGTTTGACTCCCGCTTGCGGCGATCGAATCCGTTGGGCGCCATGACGGCGCCACCCTTTCCCTTTCAGGAGCAAGACCATGAGCATTCAATCCATCAACGCCCGCAACCAGTTTCGCGGCAAGATCAAGGAAATCGTCCTGGGCCCGGTGGTGTCCGAGGTGGACGTGGACACGCCAGCCGGCATCGTCACGTCGGTGATCACCACGCGTTCCGTGAAAGAGCTGGACCTGCAGGTCGGCACCGAAGTGCTGGCCTTCGTGAAGGCGACCGAGGTGTCCGTCGCCAAACTGTGAACGCAAATAGATCGTCGGCGCTTTCCTTGCGCCGGCGTTAGGCATATATTGTCAGCGCGATATCCGGCGGTTTCCTCCTGGCTTGTAGCTTGAAGCTCTGCTTCATGGAGAACGGTTCATGCGTCGACTGCAACGGTGGTTCTTCGGCTGGTTATGCCTGGGGTTGGCGGCCTGCCTGCCCGCCATGGCGCAGACCAAGCTGGACAATGGAAAGCTGGATCAGTTGATGGCGCCCGTGGCGCTATACCCTGATGCGTTGCTGTCGCAGATACTCATGGGGGCGACCTACCCCGATGACATCGCCGCCGCGGCCAAGTGGTCGGCCGCGCACACGTCGGAATCCGGCGACAAAGCCGTCAAGGCGGTTGAAGGCGAAACCTGGGACCCCAGTGTCAAATCGCTGGTCGCATTCCCGTCCGTCATGGACATGATGGGCCGGCAGCCCGAGTGGGTGCAATCCGTCGGCGACGCCTTCCTGGCGCAGCCGGACGGCGTGATGGATTCGGTCCAGCGGCTGCGTGTGCAGGCAGAAAAGGCCGGCAACCTGAAGAGCACGCCGCAGCAGAAAGTCTCCACCAGCACCACCAACGACAAGACCGTGGTGGTCATCGAGCCGGCCGACCCGCAAGTCGTCTACGTGCCCAGCTACAACCCGACCGTGGTCTACGGCGCCTGGGCCTATCCGTCATATCCCCCTTACTACTATCCGCCGCCGCCGGGCTCGGTTTTCGCGACTTCGCTGGTGGCCGGCATCGGTTTCGGCCTGGGCGTGGCCGCCGTGAATTCGATGTGGGGCGGGTTCAATTGGGGTCATAACGACGTCGATATCGACGTCAACCGGTACAACAACGTCAACGTCAATCAACGCATCGACAACGCCCGGAACAACAACGTGTCCTGGCAACACAATCCGGCCAACCGCGGCAACACCCCCTATGCGGACCAGGCCAACCGCCAGCGCTTCGACAGCCAGCGTCAGGCGGGCCTGCAGAATCGCCAGGCGGGACAGCAAGGCGCGGGCCAGGGCGGCAGGGCCACGGTGGGCGCCGCTGCGCCGAATTCGCGTGATGCGGCCCGCGACCGCGCGGCGCAATCCTTCCAGGGGCGCACGGGGCAGTCGATTCCGGGCCATGCCGAACCGGGCGCCGGGCGGGGACAAGGCGCGGCACGCG
>NZ_JABBJN010000043.1 GCF_012928505.1 Achromobacter sp. Bel
GCCGGCCACCGCCGCGGGGGGCTGCGGCGCGCGCAGGGCGGTGTGCCAGGCGGCGCGCCCTTCCGTCCAGTTGGCATTGCCGCCATCGAACAGCTCGGCGCGGGCGGCGTCAAAGCCCTGTTGCGCCAGCAACGCCGCCGACGCTTCCTGCAGGGCGGGGGAGTGGGCTTGCGCGCTTAGGTCCAGGCGCAGCCCCGGGGCGTTGATCAGCCGCAATTGTTCGCCGCGTCGCGACGCGGCGTTCGCTGCTGCGGTGAATTGGTGCCAGGCCGGACTGTTGGGAAGGGACATGGGGGTCAGAAAGGCAGTTTGGCTTCCGGCGCGAGCTTGCCCAGCTCGCGGCGGAAGTCGGCTTGGATGCGTTGCAGCGCCTCGGTGGTCTGCGCTTCGAAGCGCAGCACGACGACCGGCGTGGTGTTGGACGGACGCGCCAGGCCGAAGCCGTCCGCGTATTCCGCGCGAACGCCGTCGATGGTGATCACGCGGCGGGCGTCGGGAAATTGGCCTTGGTCCTGCAATGCCTGGACCAGGGTGAAGGGCTGGCCTTCTTCCATCTCCAGCTTCAGTTCGGGCGTGGACACGTCTTGCGGCAGGGCTTCCAGCGGCGCGCACGCATCGGCGAAATGCGACACGATCTCGAGCAGGCGCGCACCGGTGTACAGGCCGTCGTCGAAGCCGTACCAGCGTTCCTTGAAGAATATGTGGCCGCTCATTTCACCCGCCAGCGGCGCGCCGGTTTCAGCCAGCTTGGCCTTGACCAGCGAATGGCCGGTCTTCCACATCAGCGGCACGCCGCCTGCGGCTTCGACCGACAGCCCCACGTGGCGGCTGCACTTCACGTCATAGATGATGGTGGCGCCGGGGTTGCGTTCCAGCACGTCGCGCGCGAAGAGCACCAGTTGGCGGTCCGGCCAGATGATCTGGCCCGATTTCGTAACCACGCCCAGGCGGTCGCCGTCGCCGTCGAAGGCCAGTCCCAGTTCGCAGTCGGTTTGCGCCACGCACTGGATCAGGTCTTGCAGGTTCTTGGGTTCGGCGGGGTCGGGGTGGTGATTGGGAAAGGTGCCGTCGACGTCGCAGAACAGTTCGGTGACCTCGCAGCCCAACGCGCGGAACAATTGGGGCGCGACCGCGCCGGCGACGCCGTTGCCGCAGTCGATCGCGATCTTCATGGGGCGGGCCAGCTTGACTCCGGACGCCACGCGCGCGATGTAGGTGGCCACCAGATCCAGTTGGCGGCGGACGCCGGCGCGCTCGGCCGGGGCGGCAGCGCCGCCGTTCATCGTGGCGCTCAGGGCTTGCACGTCGTCGCCGTACAGCGCGCGACCGCCCATCATCATCTTGAAACCGTTGTACTTGGGCGGGTTGTGGCTGCCCGTGATGGCCACGCCTGAGCCGCATTGCATGATATGCGTGGCGAAATAGACGAGGGGGGTGGGGACCATCCCGATGTCCACGGTGTCCACCCCGCCTTCCAGCATGCCCTCTTGCAGCGCCGTCGACAGCATCTCGCTGCTCAGACGGCCGTCGCGGCCCACCACCAGCGTCTGGACGCCTTGCGCGCGGGCACGGGCGGCCAGCGCCCCGCCCAGGGCGCGGGCGAACGCGGCGTCGATCAGGTCCGGGACGGTGCCGCGGATGTCATAGGCCTTGAAGACAGAGGCGGGAAACTGCGTGTTGTGATTGCCCACGACGATTCCTTGAGAAGGGTGTTACAGCACGGGTTCTGACGGGGTGACATGGTAAACCCGCGCATCAAAACCCGCCTGGCAAGGGGGTCAAGGTCGAATTATCCTCCATTGGAGGGTAGCCCCTCATCCGGCGGGCGGAGTAGGGCGTCTTAAGGGTTGGCGCGCGCCCTGATTTGGTGCATGCAGGGGGCGGGCCGCCTTGATCCGGTGCGGGGCTGGAGGCCACCTGAAGGGCCTTTGCCAGGGCGCTTGGCGTGGCATGGAAATTGCTCGTCATCCGAAGGTGATACGCTTGCTATGCAAGCAGAAAGACCGGGAGGGGCCATGGGTGCCAAAGTTTCTACTGTCATGTCGTCGAGGGGAGCCACCAGCAGGCGCGGCCCCCCCACGGACTATGCCGGGCCGGCCGCCGGCCGCGAGCGCCGGCTTGATATCCATGTATTCGTATCGGAAACCGGCGAACTGGCCACGGGCCGCGCCTGGGAACGCTGTGTTTGGCGCGAGGCGCGGGTGCTGATCGCCGAATGCCCGGCGCCGCACCTGCCATCTTCCGTTGAGGCCGCGTTGCGGACCATCGCCGCCGATGTCGCCCGCGACCGCGGATGGCAGGGGATGGGTACGGTGGCCTTTTCGCTGGACGACCGCAGCGGCGTGTTCCGGGTGTCGGACGCCCAAGCGCAGCCGAACGCCGCCGGCTCCCCCGTCGCCGGTCCAGACCCGGACGCCGCCCATGCGCTGGAGATGCGCATCGACGGCTGCGTCGACCGCCGCTTGCCCTGCACGCGCCTGCTGGTGTGTGGCGCGACGCGCGGCGAGGCGTTGCGCCGCGCCTACCGCGCGCTGTCGGAAATGCCGGGACCCGCGGGCGTCGACCGGGCTTTTCTCATGAACCGCATCGCATCCCGGGCCTACTGCTCCGGGCTGACCGGCACGCGGCTGGATCAGGCGGTCGGTTAGGGGCCGGGCTTTGGCCGCCCCTACGGCGGGGCGATTCCGCCCCTACAATAGTCCGCATATCCCTTGACCTGCGCCTGGGCGACACCAGGCCACTCTTGTGCGGCGCCTATGACTTTGCTGAGCGATCTACAGTCCCTGCTGGGGTTTTCCCATGTGCTGACCGGCGCGGACGCCGAACCCTATGTGCAGGATTGGCGCCGGCGCTACCGGGGCGCGGCGCTGGCGGTCATCCGGCCGGGCTCGACGCAAGAGGTCGCCGCCGCCGTGAAGCTGTGCCTGCACCATGGCGTGCCGGTGGTGCCGCAAGGCGGCAATACCGGCCTATGCGGCGGCGCCACGCCGGACGACACCGGCCGCGCCGTGGTGCTGTCCACGGCTCGCCTGACCGCCGTGCGTAATCTGGATACCGCCAACGACACGATCACGGTCGAGGCGGGCTGCATCCTGCAATCCGTCCAGGAAGCCGCCGCGGCGGCCGACCGGCTGTTCCCGCTCAGCCTGGCTGCCGAAGGCAGTTGCACGATTGGCGGCAACCTGGCCACCAACGCCGGCGGCACGCAGGTGCTGCGCTACGGCAACACGCGCGACCTGACGTTGGGCCTGGAGGTCGTGACAGCGGAAGGCGACATCTGGAATGGCCTGCGCGGTTTGCGCAAGGACAACACCGGCTATGACCTGCGCGACCTGTACATCGGCAGTGAAGGCACGCTGGGCATCATCACCGCCGCTACGCTGAAGCTGTTTCCCCGGCCCGTGGCGTCGTGCACGGCGCTATTGACGCTGGACACGGTCGACCACGCGGTGGACGTGCTGTCGCGCGCGCGTTCGGGCTTTGGCGCGGCGCTGACCGGGTTCGAGCTTATGAGCGGCGCCTGCCTGCAAGCCGTGGTGCGCCTGTTCCCGCAGCAGCGTCTGCCTTTCGAAGGCGCTTCGGCCGAATCGCCCTGGTTCGCGCTGCTGGAACTGTCCGACAGCGAAAGCGAGGCGCACGCTCGCGACCGCTTCGAGGCGGTGCTGGGCGACGCCATCGACGCCGGCCTGATCAACGATGCGGCCATCGCCGCCAATGTGGCGCAGAGCAAGGCGTTATGGCACTTGCGCGAAAGCATCCCGCTGGCAGAAGCCGAGCTGGGCAAATCGGTCAAGCACGACGTGTCCATCCCCATTTCGTCCATCGCCGGCTTCGTGCACAAGACCAATGCCTTGTTGCAAGCGCGCTTTCCGGGCGTGCGCCACGTGATCTTCGGCCACCTGGGCGATGGCAACCTGCATTACAACGTGGCCAACGCGCCCGGCCAGACCGAGAGCGAACTGCTGGCGCTGCAAAGCGAGATCTACGGCGTGGTGCATGACAGCGTGCATGCGCACAGCGGCTCGATCAGCGCCGAACACGGCGTCGGGCAGCTCAAGCGCGATGAACTGCCGCGCTACAAGAGCCCCGTCGAACTGGCGCTGATGCGGCGGATCAAGCGTGCGCTGGACCCGCAGGGGTTGATGAACCCGGGCAAGGTGCTGCAAGCCTGAGCCGCCCGGAACACGCGTTGGTCCTGACTTCCAACAAGGAACTTCAACTATGGCTGCCAGCCCCGCGGCGGGTGCGAACAACCGGATCCTGATCGTCGAAGACGACGCCATCATCGCCGGCAATCTATTCACCTTCCTGGAGGCGCGGGGTTTCCTGCCGGACGTGGCCTACACCGGCCATGCGGCGCTGGAGCGCGTGAAAGAACAGCGCTTCGATGCCGTGATCCTGGACATCGGCTTGCCCGGCATGGACGGCAACGCGGTGCTGCACGTCCTGCGCAACGACATGCGGGCGTCGGTGCCGGTGCTGATGCTGACCGCGCGCGACAGCCTTGAGGATAAGCTGGCGGGGTTTTCGCACGGCGCGGACGACTACCTGACCAAACCCTTTGCCCTGCTGGAAGTCGAGGCCCGCCTGCTGGCCCTGATCCAGCGCGCGAAAGGCGCCACGGTGGATTCGGTACGCCAGTTCGGCCCGCTGCAGTACGACACGCGCAGCCGCGGTGTATCGGTCAATGGCACGCCTGTGCACCTGACGCGCAAGGCCGGCCTGATCATGGAGGCGCTGATGCGCGATCCGGGCAGGGTGGTGGCGCGCGAAGAGTTGGAGTCCGTGCTGTGGGGCAACGAGCCCCCTTCTTCCGATGCGCTACGGAGCCAGGTTCACCTGCTGCGGCGCGCCTTGGCGGACGCCGGCTTCGACGGCATCGAGACCCTGCACGGCACCGGCTGGCGGCTGGTCGCGGCCGGAGACGCGCCATGACACGCGTACCCAGCGGCACATTGACCCAGCGGGTGGTGTGGGCGCTGACGGGCACGGTGGCGCTGTTCGTGACGGCGCTGGCCTTGCTGGCCTATCTGACCTTCGACCAGATGGAAGACGACCTGGTCAACGACATCCTCAATACGGAAATGGACCGGCTGGTGCAGCACGCGCGCGCCAGCGACGAGTTCATGCCGCGTCAGGGCGCGCGCGAGCTGGGCGGATCCATGCGGGCATGGATGAGCGTCGACGGCCAGCGCCCCGCCGGCATTCCCGACGAAGTCCTGGGGCTGGAGAGCGGGCTGCACCTGATCGAACCCGGCGCCTATACCTGGCACGTGATGGTGGCCGACACGGGGCGGGGCAAGGTCTACCTGCTGTACGACGCCACCGACAACGAAGAGCGGGTGCACGACTTCGGCCTGATCGTGCTGGGGGTCGGCGCCATCTGCGTGATCGGCGCCTATGCCCTGTCGCGCCGGGTGGCGGCGGTGGCGGTAGGGCCATTGCTGGACTTGACGGACCGGCTGGCGACCTGGGCGCCGGGATCGCCCGACCTGGCCGTCACGCGCGACGACGAGGCCGGCCGGCTGATCGAGGCCTTCAACCGGGTGCAGAACCAGGTTGACCGATCGATCGCCCGCGAACGCGAATTCGCGGGCAACCTGAGCCACGAGGTGCGCACGCCGCTGGCCGCGATCCGGTCGGACAGCGAACTGATGCTGCTGACCCAGGCGCTGACGCCGGACCAGCGCCAGCGCCTGACCCGCGTGGTGGATAACGTGGATGATGTGATCGTATGCCTGGAAAGCGCCCGGGCGATGGCGCGCGACCAGTTGCTGCCACCGGCGCCCGTGGACGTCGCAGCGTGCATGGAAGACGCCTGGCGCGGCTACGAGGCCCAGGCCGGGCAGGCCGAGTTGCGCTGGGACAACCAGATCGCGCCCGGCCATGTCCTGACGCTGGACCGCTATGCGCTGCTGACCGTGCTGCGCAACCTGGTGCGCAACGCGGTGGAGCACGCCGCCCCGGCGACGCTGACCACCCGTTTCACCGCCCAGGGCGTGCTGGAACTCAGCGACGATGGTAAAGGGATCGCCGTGGATGATTTGCCGTTTCTGTTCCGCCGTTACTACAGCGGACGGATGCGCGATTCCAACGCCGGCGACCGTGACGAGACCGCGCGGGGCCTGGGGCTGGCGATCGCCAAGCGTGTCTGCGACATGCAGGGGTGGTCGCTGACCGTCGAGTCCTCGCGCGAGGCGGGATCCCGGGGAACGCGGTTCTCCCTCCGGTTCGACGCCGGCGTCGCCGATGCGTCCGGTGCGGCTTCCGGGGGTGTCGCGCCGGCGGCACAGGGTCGAATTTGACGAAATTTCGACTCTCGGCGAACTAAGCTCTTCGCTTGTCCGATGCGTCCCAGGTCTATTGACCCATGTCGTCCCCCTTGTTGCCTGCGGCGCGCGCGCCGTCACCTGTCTGGTACCTCTGCAGTCAGCTGATCGGCGTGACGCTGGCGCTTGCCTGCCTGGCCTGGTGGGCCAACGCCTCGGGCCTGGACCTGCGCATCGCGCGGGCGCTGTTCGATCCTGTCCTGGACGACTTCCCGCTGCATGTGAACCGCTGGCTGGATCTGGTGGGGCACCGCATGGTGCTGGCCTTGCCGATCGGCGTGGCGCTGGCGGCCGTGGGCGTGGCGGCGGCCAGTTTCCGCATCCCGGCCTGGCGGCCATGGCGCGGACCTGCCCTGGCGCTGGCGGCGACCTGCCTCATGGGCCAACTGGTGGTCAATCAGCTCAAGCACTACACGACGCTGCCACGGCCGTACGACCTGGAATCCTTGGGCGGCTATACGCCGTATCCGCTGCATTGGTGGACCTGGGTGCGTGCGCGCGCCGGGGGCGCCATGCCCAGCGGCCACGCGGGCGCCGGCTATTCGATGCTGACCTTGTATTTCGCCGGGTGGGCCCTGGGGCGGCCTGCCTGGCGCTGGTGGGGGCTGGCCGTGGGCGTGGTGGCGGGCGCCGGGTTTTCCGTGGTGCGTATCCTGCAGGGCGCCCACTTCCTTAGCCAGACGCTCTGGTCGGCCGCCTTGCTGTGGTTCCTGGCCGCGTTGTTCTTCTATCCGGTGGTCGCGGGGCGGGGCAGCTTGCGCGGCCCGTCCCAAGATCATTCCGGTCAGTTGAGCAGCACCCCGGGCAGCCACAGCGAAAAGGCCGGCACGTAGGTCACCAGCGCCAGCGCCGCCAGCAAGGCGCCGTAGAACGGCCAGATCGTGCGCATCACGGTGCCCACCGATACGCCGCCGATCGCGCAGCCGACGAACTGTGTCGTCCCGACTGGCGGCGTGTTCAGGCCCAACGCGCAGTTCAGCAGCATCACGATCCCGAACTGCACCGGCCCCATGCCGTACTGCATGCAGATCGGCAGGAAGATCGGCGTGCAGATCAGGATGGTGGCGGCCATGTCCAGGAACGTGCCCAGCACGAACAGGATGATGTTGACCATCAGGAAGATGGCCCACGGGCTGGTTGATACCGATGCCATCAGTTCGCCCGTTTTCTCCGCCACGCCGTAGAAGCTGATCAGGTAGCCGAAGGTGGCTGAAATGCCGATCAAGAGCAGCACGACGCCCGTCGTCTTGACCGCCTTGCTGGCCGCCCGCACGAACTGGTCCCAACTCAGTGACCGGTACACGAAGATCGTCAACGCCAGCGCATACAGCACCGCCACCGCCGCGGATTCCGTCGCGGTGAAGACGCCGCTCAGGATGCCCGTGATGATCAGCACCACCACGAACAGGCCTGGCGCCGCCGCGACCAGCGAACGCAGCACGATCCGCCAGCCTGGGAACGTGCCCGCCGGATATCCCCGGCTGCGCGCCACGAAATATGCAGCCGCCAGATTGCACAGGGTCAGGATCACCGCCGGCACGACGCCCGCCGCGATCAGCGCCGCGATCGACACCTTGCCGCCCGCCGCCAGCGTGTAGATGATGATGTTGTGGCTGGTGGGCATCAGCGCGCCGACCAGCGCGGCGTGTGTGGTGACATTCACCGCATAGTCCGCGTGATAGCCCTCGCGCTTCATCATCGGGATCATCACGGACCCCATCGCCGACACATCCGCCACGGGCGATCCCGACACGCCGCCGAAAAGCGTGCAGGCCACCACGTTGGACATGCCGAGCCCCCCGCGTACGTGCCCCACCAGCGACTTGGCGAACGCCACGATGCGGTCGGCGATGCCGCCATACAGCATGAGCTCGCCCGTGAAGATGAAGAAGGGGATGGCCAGGAACGAGAACGCGTTCATGCCGGAGGTCATCTGCTGGAAGGCCACCGCCAGCGGAAGGTCCTCGACCATGATGGCAGTAATGGACGACAGGCCGATGGCGAAGGCGACCGGCACGCCGATCACCAGGAACCCCATGAACGTAAACGAAAGCAGTGTCAGCGCCATGCCGGTACCACCTTATGGTTGCGCAGGATGGCGATGATGTGCTCGATGGAGAAGAGCGCGATCAAGGTGCCAGACAGGGTTGCGGGGATGTACTTCCAGGCGTTCGAAATCCCCAGGTTGGGGATCTTGTAGGCCGCGACGGATTCAGCCAGCACGCCACAGTTCCAGGCCATCAGCACGCCGAACAGCAGCACCAGCAGATGGATGAAGATCCGCAGCCGGCGCTGGCCGGCTTTGGGCAGCGCATCCAGCAGCGATTCGAAACCGATGTGGCCCGCGTCGCGCACGCCGACGGCCGCGCCCAGCATGGTTACGTACAGCACCAGCAGCAGCGCCAGGCTTTCCGCCCAGGTCGGCGTGCTGTTGAGCACGTGGCGGCCGACAATCTGCAGGGTCACGGCGACGATCAGGCAGACCAGCCCGAATACGCTGGTCCACATGCAGAACCGCGCCAGTGCCGCGCAGCCTCGGGTATAGGCATCCAGCGGGGCAGCCAGGGCTTGCGCCCGGCCCCCCGCGACGACATCGGTTTCATTCGTGGGTGTGGCCAACATGGTGCCCTCACTGGACGGCCTGGATCTTCGCGACCAGGTCTTTCATTTCGGGCGTGGTCACGAAGCGTTCGTACACGGGCTTCATCGCGTTCTGGAACGAGGCTTTGTCCACGTCCACGATTTGCGAACCGGCGCGCTCGACCACGGACCGCGACTTCTGTTCCCGCTCGTCCCACAGCTTGCGCATGTAGGGCACGGATTCGCGCGCCGCTTCCCGCAGGATCTTCTGGTCGTCCGGCGGCAGCTTGTCCCATTGGCGCTTGGAGAAGATCAGGATCTCCGGCGTCATCGTGTGCTCGGTCATCGCGTAGTACTTCGCGACCTCGTAGTGGTGCGCGCTTTCGTAGCTGGGGAAATTGTTTTCGGCCGCATCCACCAGCCCTGTCTTCAGAGACGTGTAGACCTCGCCCATTGGCATCGGCGTGGCGTTCCCGCCCATCGCCTCGACCATGGCGACGGACAGATCGGATTGCTGGACGCGGATCTTCAGGCCTTTCGCATCGGCCAGCGTCTTGATCGGCTTGTTGCGCGTGTACATCGACCGCGCGCCGCTGTCATACCAGGCCAGGCCGACAAAACCCGCGCCCTCGCACGAGCGCAGGATCTGGTCGCCGATCTCGCTGTCCAGCACTTTGTGCAGATGCTCCTTGGAGCGGAACAGGAAGGGCAGCGAGGGCACGCGGGTGGTCTGGCAGATGTTGTGCATCGCGGCGCTTGAAACGCGGGCCATGGCCAGGGCGCCCAGCTTCACTTGCTCGATCGAATCGTCTTCGTTGCCCAGCGCGCCGCCGGCGTACACCTTGACCGTGATGCGGCCGTTGGTGCGTTGCTTGACCAGTTCGCCGAAGTGGCGCACGGCCAGCACGGTGGGATAGTCGTCGGGGTGGATGTCGGCCGAGCGCAGCTCGGCGGCGTGGGTGGCGGGAATCAGCGTCAGCAAGGCAGCCGCCGCCAAAATGGCGCGGGTCAGGGTGGGGCGCAGCATGTCTACCTCCGGTTGGAGTACGGCGTTTCGTCAGTGGCCAGGACGGCCTCGAAGCTCTTTGATATAGATGGGCTTGCTTACTTCGCTTTGGGGCGCGCGACGGCCGCCCCGGTCGGGTGCTAACCGGCGCTTGCGGTTTCCTCCAGGCCCTGCGCGCCGGGGCGCAGGGCGAACACGGCGCCTTCAAGGGTGCCGGGGGCAGCCGATGGCGGGCGGATCGACGTAATGAACAGCGTATCCATGCCGGCGCCGCCAAATGCGCACATCGCGATGCGCGCGGCGGGGACGTCCAGGGTCCGGTCCAGCCGGCCGTCGGGCGTGTAGCGGTAGACGCGGCCGGCCTCGTTGCCGCAGATCCAGTAGCCGCCGTCGGTGTCCACCGCCGCGCCATCCGGACGGCCGGCGGGCAAGGCGGCGATGAATGGGCGGCGGTTGTGCGGCGTGCCCGTTTCGACGTCGTAGTCGAAGGCCCAGACCATGGCGCGCGAAGGGTGGGAGTCCGACAGGTACATCGTCCTGCCGTCCGGGCTGAACGCCATGCCGTTGGGCACGATCAGGCCGTCCAGCAGGACGGCAAGGCCTCGGGCGTCGTAGCGGTACAGCCGGCCGGCAGGTTGCGCCAGCCCCATGTCCATGACCATCGTGCCCGCCAGGAAACGGCCTTGCCGGTCGCAGCGCCCGTCGTTAAAGCGCATGCCGGGCGCCGTGTGCGCGACGGGGGCCAGTGGCCGCGGCTCGCACGGCAGGCCGGCTTGCAGCGGGCCGCAGGCATACAGGCCGTCTTCCATCGCCAATAGCCAGCCGGGGCCGCGCATCGCGATGCAGCCGGCCATCTGGGGCAGCGCCCATTGCGCGATGTCGCCGCTTGCCGGCGTCCAGCGCCACAAGGTCTTGCCCGGAATGTCGGTCCAGGTGAACGCCTGGTCGGCGGCGCGCCAGACCGGGCTTTCTCCTACGCCGCACAGCATGTTCCCGATACGTTCGGCGGTTGCGGGCATGGCGCGGCTACTCGGCCGGTGAAGGCGTAGGGAAGGGGAAGGGGCCGGCCTTGACGAAAGCGCCGCCCTGGTAGCGGGCGGCGGGATCGTCGGCGGGCAGCGGGGGCTGTGCTTCGACCTGCGCGCGGAAGCGTTCGGATGAGTCCTTGGGGACGAACCCCAATACGCGCGCGGCGTCGTCGTTCCACCAACTGTCGCGGTTGGCCGATGCGCCGTACACGATCAGGTGGCCGACCTCCGGCGCGAAGAGCGCGCGCGTGACCAGGTCGGTCAGGTCGTCGTAGCTGAGCCACGTGACCATCATGCGGCGGTCCTTGGGTTCGGGGAACGACGAGCCGATGCGCAGGCATACGGTTTCGATGCCGTAGCGGTCGAAATAAAAGCGCGACAGGTGCTCGCCGTACGCCTTGCTCAAGCCGTAGTAGCCGTCCGGGCGCAGCGGCACGTCCGGGTCCAGCTGTTTGCCCTGCTCATAGAAGCCGATGACGTGGTTCGAACTGGCGAACACCACGCGCCGTACGCCATGGATGCGGGCCGCTTCGAACAGGTTGTAGACGCCCTGGATGTTGGCGGGCAGGATCTCTTCGAACGGCCGTTCCACCGAGACGCCGCCCAGGTGCACGATGGCGTCGACGCCCTGCACCAGCCGGGACACCGCGGCGGCGTCGGCCAGGTCACAGGGAATGGCCTCTTCCCCGGGGGCGGCGGGGGCGGGGGCGGCCAGGTCGGACACGCGCAGCACCTCCGCATGGGCCTTCAACCGGGGACGCAGCACTTGGCCCAGGTTGCCGGCGGCGCCGGTCAATAACAGGCGATGGCAGCGTAACGAGGCGGGTACGTCGGTGACAGTTCGGCTCATGGCGCAATGCTCGGTGGGAGGCGCTGGGGAGTGGACTTATCTGGTACGTTATCGTACAACTTGAGCAAAGTATAATGAGCGCCAAAATTCAGCGTCAAGCTTTGCGCAACCGCCTTCGGATAATCCCTGATGAACGCTCCTGTCGATACCCCCGTCTTGCCGCAGCGTCGTCCCCGTAACCTGGCCCAAGGCCTGGTCGAGAACATTTCCGAACGCATCCGGGGCGGCAACATCCGTCCGGGCGACAAGCTGCCCACCGAATCCGAGATCATGCGCCAGTTCGGCGTCAGCCGCACCGTCGTGCGCGAGGCGCTGTCACGCCTGCAGGCGTCGGGGCTGGTCGAGACGCATCATGGCGTAGGCACCTATGCGCTGGAACCCAGCGGCGGCGGCGATTTCCGAGTGGACCCTGCCGACATCGCCACGGTGCGCGACGTGCTGGTGCTGCTGGAATTGCGCATCTGCCTGGAAAGCGAGGCCGCGGGCCTGGCCGCCATCCGCCGCAGCGATGTGCAGCTGCAAGAGATGCGCCGCGCGCTGGACCTCTTTCGCAGCGCACTGGAAAGCGGGGGCGACACGATCACCCCGGATTTCCAGTTCCATCTGCTGGTGGCGCAATCCACCGACAACCGCTACTTCGCGGATCTGATGTCGCACCTGGGTTCGGCCATCATCCCGCGCACCCGCATCAATTCCGCCAAGTTCGCGCACGAAGACCGCGCGGCCTATCTGGCGCGCGTGAACCTGGAACATGAAGACATCTACAACGCGATCATGCGTCAGGATGCGGAAAGCGCTCGTGCGGCCATGCGCACGCATTTGAGCAATAGCCGCGAACGACTGCGCCGCGCACAATAGGCGGCCGGCGAGGCGCGCAGGCGCGCTCGTGCATCGATGCTAGTGTGTCTCCGTGCATTCCCGCGCTTGAAATATGATGTCGTACAACAAGTAAAGCCAGCGATGTCGCTGCCAACGCCTGCGAAACCGCGTTAACCTTGGCCCGTTTTGATTTCAGGACAACGAGGCGGCATGGCTTTGCTCGGCATATTCAGCAGGACCCTTTCATCCGAACCGGCGGATTCGCGCCACCCTTGGGGGGCCGCCGCATGCGACGCCTGACACTTCGGTTTGTCATCGCCGTCCTGGTGATGTTGACGCTGTCGCGTCTGGCCCTGTCATTCTGGATGTGGGACCGCGTTGAGGCCGCGGGCGGCCTGTGGCCCGTGCTGTTCGGCGGACTGCGCATCGACGTCTGCCTGCTGTCGATGGTGATCGCGCTGCCCGCCGTGCTGTCGCCGTGGTTCGGGCACCGGCCGCTGGCCGCGTGCATCACCGCGTGTTGGTTCCGCGTGTGGTGGATGCTGTATGTGCTGCTGGAAGTCTCCACGCCGCAATTCATCGCCGAATACGACACGCGGCCCAACCGCCTGTACTTCATCTATCTGCTGAATCCGAAAGAAGTGGGCTCGATGCTGTGGCAGGGCTACAAGGGCGTGCTGCTGGCCGCCTTCGTGGTGCTGGTGCTGGCGGCCTGGCTGGCGGTCAAGCTGTTCCCGGTGCGCTCGCGCGATCCGTTCATGGCGTGGTGGAAACGGCCGGTCGCGTCCTTCGTGATCCTGGCGCTGGTCGTGCTGGGCGCGCGCGGCACGCTGGAGCATCGCCCGATCAACCCGGCCAAGGTGGCCTTCAGTTCGGACGCCATGGTCAATGCGCTGGCGCTGAATTCGCTGTACAGCGTGTTCGACGCCGCCTACCGGATGCGCGACGAGCGCTCGTCCGCGGCGATGTACCCGAAGATGCCGGTGGACCAGATGAACGCCATCGTGCGCGAGAAGGCCGGCCTGACAGGCGCGCCGCTGGACCCGCGCTATCCCAGCCTGCATGAGCAGAAAGCCACCGTGCGCCGCGACAAGCCGTTGAACGTGGTGATCATCCTGCAGGAAAGCCTGGGCGCGCAATACGTGGGCAGCCTGGGCGGCCGCGACTTGACCCCCAACATCGACCGCCTGTCCAAGGAAGGCTGGATGTTCCACCGCGCCTACGCCACCGGCACACGCTCGGTGCGTGGCATCGAAGCGGTGACGGCGGGCTTTTTGCCCAGCGTGGCCGACGCGGTGGTCAAGCTGCCCCGCTCGCAGACCGGTTTCTTCACGTTGGCCCAGGTGTTGGGCCGCCACGGCTATCACTCGCGCTTCGTCTACGGCGGCGAATCGCACTTCGACAACATGCGCGCATTCTTCCTGGGCAACGGTTTCGACGAGGTCGTCGACCGTCCGAAGTTCGTGAACCCGGTCTTCGAAGGATCGTGGGGCGCGTCGGACGAAGATATGTTCAATCAGGTCGACCGCCTGCTGCGCGCCGACGGCGACAAGCCGGTCTTCACCCTGGCGTTTTCGGTCACGAACCACTCGCCATGGGAATATCCGGAAGGCCGCATCCAACCGGTGGGCGATCCGGCCACGGTGGACAACACGGTGCGCTATGCGGATTGGGCGTTGGGCCAGTTCTTCGAGAAGGCCAAAAAGGCGCCGTATTGGGACAACACCGTGTTCCTGGTCATCGCGGATCATGATTCACGGGTCTACGGGTCCATCCCCGTGCCGGTACGCCATTTCCAGATCCCGGCGCTGTTCCTGGGCGCAGGCGTCGCACCGCGCCAGGACGAACGGCTGGTCAGCCAGATCGATATGGCGCCGACGCTGTTGTCTTTGATCGGTCTGGACAACGTGAATCCGATGCTGGGCGCGGACCTGACGCAACGCGATCCGAACCGGGCGATCATGCAATACGCGGACAACTTCGGGTATTTGCAAGGCGACAAGTTGTTGGTGCTGGAACCGGCCAAGGCACCCAGGGAGTTCCAGTACAAGGCGGCCCCGGTGGGAAGCGATGAGGTCTATGCGCCGGTGGAGCCTGCGGATCCCGGATTGACGGAAGAAGCGCTGGCCCATGCCTTGTGGGCATCGTGGGTGTACCGTGAAGAGAAATATCGGCTGCCATGATGGCGTTTCTTCGGCGGAATTCGCGAATGCGGGGCTTGATCTTGCGCAAGCGGATTTCCGCCAACGGCCAGCAAACTGGCGGCCATGACTGTTCCAGACCTTCCCACCGGCGCAAGCCGGGCCGTCTCCGAGGCTCAAATGAGCAAGCATGAATCTGATCGGCCCGCACCGCGCCAACGCCCGTTTCCTGTGTTGCGCGGCCGCCTTGCGTGGCTGACTGGCGTATTCAGCGTCACGCTGTTGGTTGTCAGCACGGTGTTTTGGTGCCTGCTGCTGCTTCCGATTGCGCTGTTGAAGCTTGTGCTGCCCTTCGCTGCGGTCAGGCGGCGCGTCGATCCCGTTCTCAACGGCATTGCGACGGCGTGGGTTTCCGGGAACGCCGGCTGGTTCGCGCGTATCCAGGCGGAGCCATGGGACGTGCAGGGTCATACGGGGTTGCGTTATGCGGACTGGTATCTGGTCAACTGCAATCACCAGTCGTGGGTGGACATCTTCGTGCTGCAGCGCGCGTTGAACCGGCGGATTCCACTGCTGAAATTCTTCCTCAAGCAGCAGTTGATTTATGTGCCGGTGATTGGTCTGGCGTGGTGGGCGCTGGACTTTCCTTTCATGAAGCGTCACGGCAAGGCGGCGTTGCGCCGTAATCCCGCCCTGGGCCGTCAGGACCAGGAAGCCGCGCGCCGCGCCTGCGAGAAATTCTCGCTGGTGCCCACAAGCGTGATGGTCTTTGCCGAAGGCACGCGCTTCACCCAGGCCAAGCGTGCCGCGCAGGCCTCGCCGTACCGCCATCTTCTCAAGCCCAGAGCGGGCGGGCTGGCGGTTGCGCTGAACGCGATGGGGGCGCGCTTCCGATCAATGGTTGACGTCACCATCGCCTATCCGGAAGGCGCGCCCAGCTTCTGGGACATGGCTTGCGGCCGCATGGGCCCTGTGCTGGTACGGATGCGGCAGTTGCCGGTGCCGCCGGCCTTCTGCGTTGCGGATTACACCCGCGACAAAGCCTTCCGCGCCACGTTCCACCATTGGCTGGGAGAGCAGTGGCAGGCCAAGGACGACGAGATCGAAGCGTTGACCGCGCGCGGCGCGGACTGACCGCCAGCATGCCGTGCGCGCCGGGTTGCGGGACGCGCGTCCTTCTCAAGCAATCAAACGCGGGCCGGCAGCACGGTGCCCGAGCTTTCTCCAAATCCGATCCGCGGGTACCCTTCCTTCACGCACGCGGCGCGCATGATCACCTGATCCCCATCCTGCAGGAACGTCCGCTTCTCGCCCCACGGCAGGTCGATTGCCGTCTTGCCGCCATTGCTCAACTCCAGCAACGAACCGGCTTCCGACGGCTGGGGGCCCGACAGCGTGCCCGTGCCCAGCATGTCGCCCGGTTGCAGATTGCAGCCGTTGACGGTGTGGTGCGCGATCAGTTGGGCCACGTTCCAGTAGGCATCGCGGAAATTGCTGCGCGACAGCGTCACGGCGGGCTGCTTGGCTTCGCGCGATTGCTGCGTCGTCATCAACACTTCCAGCTGCACGTCGTACGCGCCTTTCGCGCGGTTCGCGTCAGAGGCCAGGTATGGCATCGGTTGCGGCTCGGACGGGCCGCGGTTCCACTGCGTGCGGAACGGCTCCAGCGCTTCCATGGTGACGATCCACGGCGAAATCGTCGACGCGAAATTCTTCGACAGGAAAGGGCCCAGCGGCTGGTATTCCCAGGCCTGGATATCGCGCGCCGACCAGTCGTTCAGAATGCACAGGCCGAACACGTGCGCGTCTGCGTCGGCCAGGCCGATGCGCTCGCCTTGCTCGTTGCCGGTGCCCACGAAAATGCCCAGCTCCAGTTCATAGTCCAGGCGCGCGCAAGGCCCGAATTGCGGCGTCTCGCCTTCATTGGCCGGGCGCGTCTGGCCGATGGGGCGCGGGAACTTCTGGTCCACGCCGATGCTGGAGGCACGGCCGTGGTAGCCGATCGGCACCCACTTGTAGTTCGGCAGCAAAGGGTTGTCGGGACGGAACTGCTTGCCCACCGCGGTCGCGTGATGCACCGAGATATAGAAGTCCGTGTAGTCGCCGATGCGGGCCGGCGTGGTGTATTCGGCGTCGGCCTGCGCCACCAGCAGCGGCTCGACCGTGCTGCGCAGTGCGGCGCCTTCGCGCAGCGCGCGCGACAGCGCCAGGCGCAGGGCGCTCCAGTGCGGCTGGCCCAGTGCCATCAGCGCGTTCAGGCTGTCGCCGGCGCACGCGGCCAGCGCTTCGGCGGCCAGGCCTTCAAATGGCTGCTTGCCGGCCAATGCGGCCAGGTCCAGGATCTGGTCGCCGATCGCCACGCCGGGGCGGAACGACGCCTGCGTGCCCTTGCGGCGGAATGCGCCATACGGCAGGTTCTGCACCGGGAAATCCGACGTGCCGGTGTTGGCGCTGGCGATCCAGCTCTTCAAGGACGGATCGTGGGTTTCGTTGATCGTGGTGGTCATGGCTCGCGTGTCTCTTTAATGTGGAATGGGTGGCCGGCAGGTCTGACGGGGCAGCGGCGCCGGAAAACTCAAAAGCCAAACGGCGATGCGTTTGCACGCATCGCCGTGGGCGTGGATCAGCGGGGGGCTGCCGTCACGCCTTCTTGGGGTCGAAGTGCTTCACGATGCCCTGCCAGCACCGGTAATAGTCGCCTTGCAATTCTACCGACGCCAGGGCCTGCGCGGTCGGGCGGATGACGCGGCGCGTTTCGAACATGAAGGCCATCGTGTCGCGGATGTAATGCGCGGCGTGCGTATCGGCGTGCGAGGCCTTTTCGAAGGTCTCGGCGTCGGGGCCGTGGCCGCTCATGCAATTGTGCAGGCTGGCGCCGCCCGGGGCGAAGCCATCGGCCTTGGCGTCGTACACGCCTTGGATCAGGCCCATGAATTCGCTGGCGATGTTGCGGTGGAACCAGGGCGGGCGGAACGTGTCTTCCATTGCCAGGATGCGGGGCGGGAAGATCGCGAAGTCCATGTTGGCCGTGCCCGGGGTGTCGGACGGCGCCGTCAGCACCGTGAAGATCGACGGGTCCGGATGGTCGAAGCTGATCGAGCCGATGGTGTTGAAGTGGCGCAGGTCGTACTTGTACGGGGCATGCGTGCCATGCCAGGCCACGACGTCCAGGGGAGAATGGTCGATCGAGGCTCGCCAGAACCCGCCCGTGAACTTGGCGATCAGTTCGAAATCGCCTTCCACGTCTTCGTACCAGGCCACCGGCGTCTGGAAGTCGCGCGCATTGGCCAGGCAGTTCGAGCCGATCGGGCCCAGTTCGGGCAAGCGCAGGGCGGCGCCGAAGTTCTCCAGCATGTAGCCGCGCGCGGCGCCATCCAGCAGTTCGACTCGGAAACGCACGCCGCGCGGGATCACGGCGATTTCCAGGGGTTCCAGGTCGATCAGGCCCAGCTCGGTGGCCAGGCGCAGCCGGCCTTGCTGCGGCACCAGCAGCAGTTCGCCGTCGGCGTTGTAGAAATAGCGGCCCTGCATCGATTGGTTGGCCGCATACATGTGGATGGCCACGCCGCCCTGTTCGTCGGGGCCGCCATTGCCGCCCCAGGTCTTCACGCCTTCCAGGAAGTCGGTGGGGGCGTCAGGAATGGGCATCGGGCTCCAGCGCAGCTGGTTGGGCGTGACCGGGCCATGGCCGAAGGTGCTTTCCCAGCCTGCCGCGCCGGCAAAGGGCTCGAACGGCTTGTGTTGTGCGCCCGGGCGGATGCGGTACAGCCAGGACCGGCGATTTTCGCTGCGCGGGGCGGTGAAGGCGGTGCCGGACAGCTGCTCGGCGTACAGGCCGTACGGGCATTGCTGCGGCGAATTGCGGCCCACCGGCAGCGCGCCGGGCAGCGCCTCGGTCGCGCAGTCGTTGCCGAAGCCGGTTTGGTATTTCAGTTCCATGGAATCCTCCTGGGTGGCGGCGCGGTGCTTGGCCGCGCGGTCGGTATGGGGGGGCGGTCTGGGAAAACCCGGGGCCGATGCGATATTGTCGGGAAAAACGCCCATTACGGCTACGGGAATGCAAAAATAGAGACTATAAATTTTGTGAATAGTAGGGGGCCGCATGGCCGAATTGCGCGACGTCGACCTGAACCTGTTGATCCTGTTCCAGCACCTGCTGGAAGACCGCAACCTGTCGGCCGTGGCGCGGCGGATGGATCTGACGCAGCCCGCGGTCAGCAATGCCCTGCGCCGTTTGCGCGAGGCCTTTGGGGATGAACTCTTCGTGCGTACCGCGCAAGGCATGCTGCCCACGCCGCGGGCGCAGCGGCTGGCCGGTCCCGTCAGCGAAGCGCTGACGATGCTGGGCCAGGCCTTGAAGGACCAAGACGTGTTCGACGCGACCACCAGCAACCGCCGCTTCCGGGTCGCCATGACGGACGTGGGCGAAATCCACTTCATGCCGCGGCTGATGGAGGTTTGCGTGCAGGTGGCGCCGCACGTGCGCATCGATTCGGTGCGCGTGCAGGGCCCGGACCTGCCGCGGGAAATGGAGTCGGGCCGGGTGGACCTGGCCATTGGCGCGTTCGACGAAATGGGGGCGGGCACGCTGCAGCGCATGCTGTTCCGGCAGGGCTACGCGACCTTGTTCCGCCAGGCGCATCCCACCGCGCATGCGGGCATGGGTATCAAGGCGTTCCGCGCCGAGCGGCATCTGATCGTGTCGCGGGCCGCGCCCTACGGGCAGGTCAACCAGTCCATGGAGCGGGCGGGCGTGGAGTTGGCCGAACATTTCAGCGTGCCGCACTTTTCGGCCGTGCCCTACATCGTCAGCGCGACGGACTTGCTGGCGACCGTGCCCGAAAAGCTGGCCGCCAGCGCCGCGCCACCGTTCGGTCTGCGCTTCATGACGCCACCGGTGAAAGTGCCCGCGCTGCAGACGAACATGTACTGGCAGCGCAGGGTGGATCGCGATGGCGGCAACCAATGGTTGCGCGCCTTGATCGTGAATACGTTCGCAGTGGGGTTGTAAATGCCCGCGCTCGCCCTTCCTACGCTTGCATGACCGACGCGCGGGCCTGTTGCAGGGCTTCGCGCAGCAGGGCCACGTCGCCCAGGTGGTTGGCCAGCAGCAGGATCAGCGCCGCGTTCAGTTCCTGGCTTTGCTCGTTCGTCAGGTCGCGGTGCGTTTCGATCAGCGCTTCGTAGAAATCGTCCGGCGAGCTCAGGTTGGTTTCGGTAATCAGCATGATGGGTTGACCTCTGGATTCAGGCGTGGCCCGTGGCGCGGCGGACGGCGCGGGCGACGGCATCGGCGTCGAATGCGCGCCAGCGCGCGGCGATGTGCTGGTCCGGCCGGATCAGGTAGGCCGTGCCGGGCTGCGCGTCGTAGCGTTTGGCCAGGCAGCCTTCGGTGTCGGCCACCACCGGCAAGCCGGCGGGCAGAACTGAACCGTCGCACCCGGCGCTGGCGACCAGGACGGCCTTGACGGGCACGGGCGCCATGCGGAGGGCCTGCAAGGCCTGGAGCGTGTCGGCGCCAGGCAGCGTGTCGCCACAGAACAGTGCCAACACAAAACCGCCGTCCAACTGCGCCAGCCACCAGTCTTGCTCGCCACGGCACGCCACGGGCGCATCCAGCGCGACCGCCCCGGGCACCATGCGTCCCGTGAAGGTGTCGGCGTCCGGCGTATTCAGCGGCGAACCGCCGTACGTGGCCGGCAGCGAGAGCCGCCCGCTGTTGACGAGCGAGCGGGCGAACGGATGCGTCTTGGCCAGGTTCAGCACCGCATTGCGGAAGCTCTTGCTGATATCGCTTTTGGGCGTGATGAAGTCGGTGGCGCGCGACGAGTTCAGGATGTTCTCGTCGGCGGCATACTCGCGCTCGGCGCTGTAGCTGTCGATCAGCGTGTCGGGCGCCAGGCCGGCCAGCACCAGCTTCAGCTTCCAGGCCAGGTTTTCGGCGTCCTGCACGCCGCTGTTGGCGCCGCGCGCGCCGAACGGCGAGACGCGGTGCGCGGAGTCTCCGGCGAACACGACGCGGCCATGGCGGAACTTGTCCATGCGTTCGCATGCGAAGGTATAGACGCTGACCCATTCCAGGTCGAACTGCGCGTCGGGGCCGAGCAGGGCGCGGATGCGCGGCAGCACGTTCTCGGGTTTGACGGCTTCGACGGGGTCGGCGTTCCAGCCCAGCTGGAAGTCGATGCGCCAGACATTGTCGGGCTGGCGGTGCAGCAGCACGGACTGGTTGGGATGGAAGGGCGGGTCGAACCAGAACCAGCGCTCGGTCGGGAAGTCGGCCTTCATCTTCACGTCGGCGATCAGGAAGCGGTCGCGGAAAATGCGGCCATGGCTTTCCTGGCCGATCAGCTTGCGCACCGGCGACCGCGCGCCGTCGCAGGCCACCAGCCAATCGGCATGCAGGGTGTACGGGCCTTCGGGGGTTTCGATCGTCAGGTCGACGCCGTCGCTGGCTTGCGCCACGCCGGCGACCTTGTTCTTCCAGCGCAGGTCGATGTTGGGTTCCTGGCGCGCCTGTTCATACAGGTAGCCTTCGGCGTAGTACTGCTGAAGGTTGATGAACGCGGGGCGGCGGTGGCCGGGTTCGGGCAGCAGGTCGAAGCGCCAGACTTCCTGTTCGCGGAAGAACACCTTGCCGACGTTCCACGACACGCCCTTGTCGATCATGCGCTGGCCCACGCCCAGGCGGTCCCAGATTTCCAGCGTGCGCTTGGAAAAGCAGATGGCGCGTGAGCCGGTGGACAGGCGGTAGTCGTCGTCCAGGACCACGACACGCACGCCCTGGCGGGCAAGGTCCAGCGCGGTGGTCAGGCCGACCGGGCCGGCGCCCACGACCACGACCTGGTGCCGCGGCGGTGCGCCGGCGCTCTGGTCGGCGTGCTTTTCATAGGCGAACTCCATCGCCTGAAAGTCGATGTCTCCCACGGTTGTCTCCTGTGTGGGTCATTTTGTTTTTATGTCGCGAAGCCGCGTGCCGTCCGGCGGCGCGCGGTTCCGGTTCTTGCAACGTTCGGTCTGGGCCGCTTCCGGTCTGCGCCGGACTCGGCCCGTCGGCCTCAGCCTTCCAGCTGCGCCCACATTTCCAGATCGCGCTTGTCGGTCCAGATGCGGGGATGGGTGTGGCCGGTGGCTTCGTCATAGGCGCGCGACACGTCGAACGGCATGCAGTGGTCGAAGATCACCCAGTCGCTGTAGCGCGGCTTCATGAAGTCGTAGACCTCGCGGTAGATCGTCTTCAGGTCGCGGCCTTCGGCCACGCCGCGGTTCACGGCGCCGTACAGGTCGGTCAGGAACGCGCGGGTGCCGGCCAGGCCTTGGCGGACCTCGGTGGCGTTCTTCAACGCCGGGCCGCGGCCCGGAACCATCTTTTCGGCTTCGAAGCCCGACAGCGCGTCCAGCGTGCTGGGCCAGTCGCGGAAGTAGGCGTCGCCGCAGTACGGGGTGGACTGGTATTCGACCAGGTCGCCGGCGAACAGGATCTTCTGTTCGGGCAGCCAGGCGATGGTGTCGCCCTTGGTGTGACCGCGGCCCACTTGCAGCAGCTTGACTTCCAGGTTGCCCAGGTTGACGGTCATTTCGCCCTTGAACGTCATCGTCGGCCAGACCAGGCCCGGCGGAATCGATTCGGCGTTGCGGAACAGGCGGGGGAAGCGGCCGATCTCGCTGGCCTTGTCCTGTTCGCCGCGTTCGGCGATCAGGTCGTAGGTGTCGCGGCTGGCCAGGATCTCTTGGGCGTTGTAGGCAGAGGCGCCGAACACACGCACGGCATGGTAGTGCGACAGCAGGATGTACTTGATCGGCTTGTCCGTGACTTCGCGGATGCGGCGGATCACGTCCTGGGCCATGGCCGGGGTGGCCTGGGTGTCGATCACCATGACGGCCTCGTCGCCGATGATCACGCCCGTGTTGGGGTCGCCTTCCGCCGTGTAGGCATAGGCGTTGTCGGACAGTTTTTCGAACGAGACGACCTTGTCGTCCAGGTCGGCGTGCGAGGCGAATTGCTTGCTCATGGAGGCTCCTTCCACTGTTCTAGGAATAGGTGTGTGAAAGGAATATAGCTTGGCGTTAGTGTTTGTGCAATACGTTCGCTATAAACAAATGGCCTTGTTTTTGCAGGGATTTCCCGGGGCTTTTCAGGGGCGCGGGGCTAGTTTCGTTGGCATTTCGGGCAGTAGTACGTGGCGCGCTGGCCCTGGACGAAACGCCGGATTGGCGTGGCGCAGACCCGGCACGGCAGGCCCTCTCGTTCATAGACCGCGGCATGGATCTCAAAGTAGGCCCCGGGTTCGCCGGTGGCGCCCACGTAATCCCGCAGGGTGCTGCCCCCGGATGTCAGGGCGTCGGCCAACGTGGCGCGGACCATGTCCGCCAGCCGGTCGCAGCGGGCGGGCGACAGCTTGTTGGCCGGCGTCTTTGGGTTGATGCGCGCCCGGAACAGGCATTCCGATGCGTAGATATTGCCCACCCCGACGACGGCCAGGCCGGCCAGCAGCACCTGTTTGACGGCGGCGCCGTGGTTTTTGAAGTGCCGGTGCAGCCAGGCGCCGTCAAAGCGCGGGTCGAAGGGCTCGATGCCCAGCTTGGCCAGCAGCGGGTGGGTCTCGATGGGGCCGTCGGCGCCGGAGTGCCACAGCACCGCGCCAAAGCGGCGGGGGTCATGCAGGCGCAGCACGGCCTCGTCGAAGATCCATTCGACGTGGTCATGCTTGCGCAGGAATTCACCCGGCGCGACGCTGCGCAGCGACCCGGACATGCCCAGATGCACGATCTGGGTGCCATGTTCAAAGCGCAGCAATAGATATTTGCCGCGGCGGGCGCATTCCAGGACCGCGCGGCCGCCGATCAGCGAGGGCAGGTCGGGCGGAATGGGCCAGCGCATGCGGGCTTCGTGGACGACCAGGCGCTTGAGCGTCCGGCCAGTGATGACGGCGTCAATTCCCCGACGCGTGGTTTCGACTTCAGGCAGTTCCGGCATGAGCCAGTGTAAGATCATCAATTGCGTGTACGAAGATTGTGCCATCAACCGGACGGGCCGCGTGAAGTCGTCTTTCAAACAAATGAATATCGGGATCGCCACGCTTGCGCTTGCGCTGGCAACAGGTTTTGCGCTGCCGGCCCAGGCGGCCGACAGCCGGACGCGTGATGCGACCGGGCCCCGCATGGCGCCCCAGAACCATCAGCCCGAAACCGAGGTGATCCGCCTGCGTCCGGGCCAATTGCCCTACGTATCGCTCACCGCCGACATCTTCTATCGCGTCCTCGCGTCGGAGATCGCCGCCCAGCGCGGCATGTATGGCACGGCGGCAACCACCATGATCGGCCTGGCCCGGGACACGGGCGACCCCCGTCTGGCCCGCCGCGCCCTGGAATTCCAGTTGGCCGGGGGTAATCTGCCCGGCGCGCTGGAGGCAGCCCGGGTCTGGGCGCGCCTGTCGCCCAACGATGTCGAAGCCAGCTCCACCGAGCTGGCGCTGGCCGCCGCCAACGGGCAGACCAAGGGCCTGGCCCAGGCGCTGCGCAACCGAATCGACGCTTCCCGCGACAAACCGGCCGCCATCGGCCAGGCGCTGGCAGTGTTAAGCCGCCTGAACGATCGCCGCCTGGCCCTGCGCATCCTTGACGAATCCCTGAGCGACAGCGTGCGCAAGCTGCCGGCCGCCCATCTGGCGCTGGCCGACGTGGCCTCGGCCTCGGGCGACTACGAGCGCGCCGCCCAGGAGTCCCGCGCCGCGCTGGCCGCCGATCCCAAGTCCGAAGCCGCCGCCCAGCGCGTGCTGGAATACGGTTCGAAGGTGGATCCGCAACGCGCCATGACCGAGGCGCGCGCCTATATCAACCGCAATCCGGGCGCCCGCAAGGTCCGCCTGATGCTGGCCGGGCAACTGGCCGACAGCGGCGACTACAACGGTGCGCTGTCTGAACTGCAAGCCATGTCGCGCCGTTCCCCGGAAGACTTCGACCTGCTGTTCATGCAAGCCCAGCTGGCCTACAAGGCGGGCCACTTGCCGCAAGCCAAGACGCTGCTTCAGCAGTACCTGGACGTGCAGCAGCAGCGCCAGCGGGCCACCGTGCCCGGTGCCACGGATGCCGGCGCCGCCGCGGCGGACGCCCACGTCCTGCTGTCGCGCATCGCCGAAGACCAGGGTCAATACGACGAAGCCATCCGCGAACTCGGCCGCATCGACGACCCCACGTTGCGCTATTCGGTCGCCATGCGCCAGGCCGCCCTGCGCGCCAAGAGCGGCCGGGTGGACGAGGCCCTGGCCATGATCGACGCCGCCGGCCCGCAAGACGACGAAGAGCGCACGCTGGGCGTGCTGACCAAGGCGCAGATCCTGCGCGACGCCGACCGCGTCCAGCAAGCCGTGACCACGCTGGAAGCCGCCGACCAGGCGCTGCCGGACACCGTCGAGATCAAGTACGAACTGGCGATGCTGTACGAACGCCAGAATCGCCTGGCCGACCTGGAGCGCATGCTGCGCCAGGTCATCGCTCTGGATCCGGACCACGCCCACGCCTACAACGCGCTGGGCTATACGCTGGCGGACCACAACCAGCGCCTGCCCGAAGCGCTGGACCTGATCACGCAAGCACTGGAACTGTCGCCGAACGACCCCTTCATCCTGGATAGCATGGGCTGGGTCAAGTACCGCATGGGCGAATCCGAGTCCGCCGCGCAATACCTGCGCCGCGCCTATAGCGTGCGCCCGGAAGCCGACATTGCCGCCCACCTGGCTGAAGTCCTGTGGTCTCAGGGCAAGCGCGATCAGGCCACCGAACTGCTGCGTGCCGCGCTGATGAAGGATCCCAAGAACAAGACCGTCCAGGACGTCGTCAAGCGTCTGGGAGTGGGGCTGTGACGGCAGCAGTGCAACGCTTGGCTGACGTGTCGGAATGGCTGCGCTGGGCGCTGATGGCCATGCTGGCGTTCATGCTGGCCGCCTGCACCACCACGCCCAAGCCGATCGAAGGCGCCAGCCCCGATGCGTTCTCGCGCATCGGCCGCTTCGCCATCACCGTGAACGAAGAAAGCGGCAAGCAGAATGCCGTGCAAGGCGGCTTCTCGTGGTCGGACGATGGCCGGCGCTACGTGCTGGACCTGACCAATCCGCTGGGATCCACCGAAGCCCGCGTGGAAGGCCAGCCCGGCGCCGCCAGCCTGACCAAGGCCGACGGCACCCGCCTGGTTGCCGACAATCCCGACGCCCTGGCCGAAGATGCCCTGGGCAGCAGCGTGCCGGTGTCGGGCTTGCGCGATTGGCTGCGCGGCAAGCTGCCGGCGCAACCCGAGGCCTCCGACGTCGTGCGCGATGAGCTGGGTCGTCCAGCCTCCTTCGAGCAAGGCGGCTGGCGTGCAAGGCTGTCGCGCTACGACACGCTGGGGCCGCAGTTGCTGGTCCTGGAACGCCAGGAGCCAGGCCGCCGCGTCATGGTGCGGCTGGTCGTCAACCAGCCTTGATTCCGACGGGGCCGTCCGCGCCCCGCCGCCTTTCCCGCGTCGCTTTCCCAAGTACCGCCTTCCCGTCGCGTGGCTAGAATATGGGCATGTCCCGCACCGGTTGTCTTCTGTGACTTTGTACGACGTTCCCGCTCCCGCCAAACTGAACCTGTTCCTGCATGTGGTGGGCCGCCGCGCCGACGGCTACCACCTGCTGCAGACGGTCTTCCGTTTCATCGATCTGTGCGACACGCTGCATTTCGAGGTGCGCGCCGACGGCGTCATCAGCCGGGCCTCGGAGCTGCCCGGCGTCTCCAAAGCCGATGACCTGACCTTGCGTGCGGCCCATGCGCTGCAGCGCGCCACGGGCACGCGCCAGGGCGCGCAGATCGCACTGGAAAAGCGCATTCCGCAGGGCGGTGGCCTGGGCGGTGGTTCCAGCGACGCCGCGACCGTGCTGATCGCATTGAACAAGTTGTGGGGCACGGGGCTGACGCGCCGCGAGCTCATGGCGCTGGCCTTGCCGCTAGGCGCGGATGTGCCCGTGTTTGTTTTCGGGCAATCGGCATTTGCCGAAGGCGTGGGCGAAGACCTGACCGCCGTGGCCCTGCCCGAGCGCGCGTATCTGGTGGCGCAACCGGACACCAGTGTGCCGACTGCTGGGATATTTTCCGCACCCGATTTGACAAGGGATTCTTCTTACATCACAATAGCGGACTTTCTTGCTTCGCCAACTTTTTCCTTCGGGAAAAATGATTTGGAGCCGGTGGTTCACCGCCTTTATCCTGAGGTTCTCAGGGCAACGCGGTGGCTTAGTGAACAGGGCATACCTGTTCGCATGTCGGGATCAGGCGCATGTTTATTCGCCGAGTTTTCCGAACTGTCCGAAGCCGTTTTGGCAAAAGCAGAAATATCCGCTATAATGCGCGGCGCTGTTGAAACAAACAACGCAACGCATCCAGGGTTTCGGTTAGTTCAGGCTTGTACTGGTTTAACTGAACATCCACTGCGGAATTGGATTGCAAGATAGTTGGGGAGTCGCCAAGCTGGTTAAGGCACCGGATTTTGATTCCGGCATGCGAAGGTTCGAATCCTTCCTCCCCAGCCAACCGAATACATAAAAAAGCTGTTGAACACGCCTGTAAGACACTGGCCCGGGTTCAGCAGCTTTTTTATTTTCCGGGTCCGCTGGTGTTTCGTATTGCGCTGTTATTGCGCCGTATTACCCCCGCATCACCTCGTTAGTGTCTTAAAACGACCATCGCATCATCCATCATGGCAAACGATAGCTTCATGATCTTCACGGGCACGGCCAACACTCGGCTGGCCGTGGACGTAGTCAACCACCTCGATATGTCCCTGGGCAAGATGACCGTCGGTCGCTTCTCGGACGGCGAGGTGATGGTCGAAATCAACGAGAACGTGCGCGGCAAGGACGTCTTCGTCCTGCAGCCCACCTGTGCCCCTACCAATGACAACCTGATGGAAATCATGGTTATGGTCGATGCCTTGCGCCGCGCTTCCGCTGGCCGCATCACCGCCGCGATTCCCTATTTCGGCTATGCCCGCCAAGACCGCCGTCCGCGTTCGGCGCGCGTCGCGATCTCGGCCAAGGTCGTGGCCAACATGCTGCAAGTGGCTGGCGTCGACCGCGTCCTGACGATGGACCTGCACGCCGACCAGATCCAGGGTTTCTTCGATATCCCCGTGGACAACATCTACGCCGGTCCGATCTTGCTGGGCGACATCTGGCGCCGCAATTTCTCGAACCTGGTCGTGGTGTCCCCGGACATCGGCGGCGTGGTTCGCGCGCGCGCCCTGGCCAAGCAACTGGAAGCCGACCTGGCCATCATCGACAAGCGCCGTCCGCGCGCCAACGTGTCGGAAGTGATGAACATCATCGGTGAAGTCGACGGCCGCACCTGCATCATCATGGACGACATGGTCGACACCGCCGGCACGCTGTGCAAGGCGGCCCAGGCCCTGAAAGACCGCGGCGCCGGCGCCGTTTACGCCTATTGCACGCACCCCGTGCTGTCGGGCGGCGCCATCGACCGCATCGAAGCGTCGGAACTGGACGAACTGGTCGTCACCGACACCATCCCGCTCTCCGAGCAAGGCCAGGCCAGCGGCAAGATCCGCCAGCTGTCGTGCGCCGCGCTGCTGGGCGAGACCATCCTGCGTATCTCGAACGCGGAATCGGTCAGCTCGCTGTTTGTCGACTGACGCCCAGGCGTCGGTCCGGCAACCGCCCACCTTCGTTTTTGCACCTTGCTGGTCGCGGCAAGGCGCAATCAACACGGCGCGCATGTTGCGCGCCGTGCCGTTAACTGGTGAAGCCTCTTCACCTTATTTTGTTTTTGGAGTTTTCCATGAAATTTATCGCCACTGCGCGTAGCGTCCAGGGTTCGAGTGCGAGCCGCCGCCTGCGCCGCGCGGGCCGCGTTCCCGCCATTGTCTATGGTGGTACGGCTGCCCCCCTGAATATCGAACTCGACCACAACGAGATCTACCACGCCCTGCGTAAGGAAGAATTCCACGCATCGATCCTGCAAATGCAGCTCGAAGGCGCCAAGGATGAGCAAGTTCTGCTGCGTTCGGTTCAATGGCACGCCTACAAGCCGCAAGTCCTGCACGTGGACTTCCAGCGCGTCGACGCCAACCAAGCCCTGCGTACCAAGGTGCCGCTGCACTTCGTGAACGCTGAAATCTCGCCGGCCGTGAAGCTGTCGGGCGCCATCATCAGCCACGTGACGACCGAACTGGAAATCACCTGCCTGCCGAAGGCTCTGCCCCAGTTCATCGAAGTCGACCTGACCAACATCCTGGCTGGCGCTTCGATCCACCTGGCCGACATCAAGCTGCCCATGGGCGTGACGTACGTCCCCCACGGCGGTGAAGACAACCCGCTGCTGGCTGCCGCCATCGTCAAGGGCGGCGCTGCCGCCGACGACGCCGAAGCCGCCGCTCCGGCCGCCTAAGTTTCGCGGGAAGGCCTTCGGGCTTTCCTTGCGGCTTATGCCCGAAACCCTGCGTGTGCATTTGCATGCGCAGGGTTTTTTGGTTTAAACACCCTCCATCATGTCTATTCCCATACGCCTCATCGTGGGATTGGGTAATCCCGGTCCCGACTACGAAACCACCCGGCACAACGCCGGCTTCTGGCTGGCCGACCACCTGGCGGACGACCTGCGCACTTCTTTTGCGCTGGAGAAATCTTTTTTCGGCATGGTGGCCAAGTCGCGCCTGGGCGCGGACAACGTCCTGCTGCTCAAACCCATCACCTATATGAACAAATCCGGCCAGGCGGTCGGCGCGCTGGCCCGCTTCTACAAGCTGGAGCCCGAGCAGGTGCTGGTGCTGCATGACGAACTGGACCTGCTGCCCGGCCAGGTGAAGCTCAAGCAGGGCGGCGGGCATGCCGGCCATAACGGCCTGAAGGACATCCAGGCCGTGCTGGGCAGCCCCAATTTCTGGCGCCTGCGCATCGGCATCGGCCATCCGCGCACGTTGAACCTGGCCCAGCAAGTGGCGGACTTCGTGCTGCACCCGCCGCGCCGCGAGGAACAGAAAGAAATCGAGGCCGTCATCGACCGCTGCCGCGCCGTCGTGCCGGCGATGCTGGCCGGCGATTTCGCGCTGGCCACCCGCCAATTGCATAGCGGCAACGTCGCCTGATGTCCGTCAGCCCGCAGTCCCCCTCCGGCAAGATGCGCTTTCGTGGCGAGGTCGCGGACTTCTGGCGCTTCATCCGCCATCCGCAACCCGTGGCCCGCCTGCGGGGACGCGCCACCGGCGGCAGCCTTGCTGCCGACTGGTGGCCGGGCATCGGCCCCGGGCGTTTGCTGGCGTGGGCCGGGTTGCTGTGGGCGTTGAACCTGTTCGCGCTGGGGCCGGTGGCCGTGATGGCGGCCGGCATGGGCGGCGCGACGCATCGTATCGACCCGACCAACCTGCCATGGCTGACCGCTGTGCTGTGGGCGCCGCTGGTCGAGGAAATGCTGTTTCGCTACGGCTTGCGCCGGCCCAGGCAGGTGTTGTGGCTGGTGCCGGCCCTGATGCCTGTCGTGCTGTATGGCCCCAAGCTGTGGACAGGCCTGCTGCTGGCCGCATTCGTGATCCTGGCATGTTGGGGTACGCGTCAGCGCGCCGAGCCGCTGAAGGGCTGGGACACGGCCTGGCGGCGCTATTACCTCAAGCACTTCGGCCTGGTGTTCCATCTGGTGGCGCTGACCTTTGCCGCCGTGCACCTCACGAACTTCGTCTACAGCAAGACGCCGTACTGGCTGATGCCGCTGCTGGTGCTGCCGCAGTGGCTGACCGGCCTGGTGCTGGGCTGGATGCGCGTGCGGCGCGGCATCGGCGCGGCCATCCTGCTGCACGCCACCTTCAATGCCGGCCCTATTTTGATGATCTGGGCCGTCATGCGCTGGGCGCCCACCGCCGCCAGTTAGCGGGGCCGCATCCTCAGGGCTGCGGCAAGTGCCCCAGCCCCTGGCCGGGGTAAACTAGAACGTTAACGATCAATACCGTACTTACACAGGATTCCCATGGCTCTGCAATGCGGCATCGTCGGCCTGCCCAACGTTGGCAAATCGACACTCTTCAATGCTCTGACCCGCGCCGGCATCGCCGCCGAGAACTACCCGTTCTGCACCATCGAACCCAACGTCGGTGTGGTCGAGGTGCCGGATCCGCGTCTGCAGAAGCTGGCTGAAATCGTCAAGCCCGAACGCATCCTGTCGGCCACCGTCGAATTCGTGGACATCGCGGGCCTGGTCGCCGGCGCGAGCAAGGGCGAAGGCCTGGGCAACCAGTTCCTGTCGCACATCCGCGAAACCGACGCCATCGTCAACGTCGTGCGCTGCTTCGAAGATCCGAACGTGATCCACGTGGCCGGCAAGATCGACCCTATTGCCGACATCGAAGTCATCGAGACCGAGCTGGCGCTGGCCGACATGCAAACCGCCGAAAAGGCTTTGCTGCGCCACCAGAAGACCGCGCGCTCCGGCGACAAGGAATCGCAACGCATCGTGGCCGTGCTGGAAAAGTGCATTGCCCAGCTGAACGAAGCCAAGCCGATCCGCGCGCTGGACCTGACGACGGAAGAAAAGGCCGACATCGCTCAACTGTGCTTCATTACCGCCAAGCCCGCGATGTACGTGGGCAACGTGGCCGATGACGGCTTCACGAACAACCCGCTGCTGGACCGCCTGACCGAATTCGCCGCCGCGCGCAGCGCGCCGGTCGTGGCCATCTGCGCCGCCATCGAATCCGAAATCGTGGACCTGGACGACGCCGACCGCCAAGCCTTCCTGTCCGACATGGGCATGGAAGAGCCGGGCCTGAACCGCCTGATCCGCGCGGCCTTCAAGCTGCTGGGCCTGCAGACCTACTTCACCGCCGGTGTGAAGGAAGTGCGCGCCTGGACGGTCGCCATCGGCGCCACCGCGCCGCAAGCCGCCGGCGTCATCCACACCGACTTCGAACGCGGCTTTATTCGCGCCCAGACGATCGCGTACGAAGACTTCATCACCTACAAGGGCGAGCAGGGCGCCAAGGAAGCGGGCAAGATGCGCGCCGAAGGCAAGGAATACATCGTGCAGGATGGCGACGTGATGAACTTCTTGTTCAACGTCTGATCGATGAACACACGACACGCCGGTGTCAGGGGTGTGAACAAAAGCCGTTGAACGGCTCGGTTCGCCAGCGCTGATACTGTCGCCAAGAGGCCGCCCATGGGCGGCCTCTTTTATGGGATCCGTTCGCCTGCGCATATCTCGTCACGCGGATCATCTCCTTGTACTTCGCGATCTACGCGGCATAGGCCCCCGCCTCCTCCAGACTCATCCGAGACGATTGCCTGCGGCGTTTGTGTCGCATCGATGAACCAGGCCCCGGCCTGGGCATCACGCTCAGCCGCGAGTTCTTTATTAATAGTATGTTATAACATTCGATTAATAAAAAGGCGGTCGGCCTCCTGTGGGGAGCGAATCGGCCGCTCGATGTGTCGGGATAGGCATCCAGGGGGATTGCCGCGCATATCGGCACATCCATTGGAGAGGTTCATGCGCCCCTATCTTCCTGGCTTGGCGGTCGCGAGCGAACGCCGGCCACTGTCCTGCCTTGCCGCCCTGCCACTGATCTTTGCACCTTTTGCCGGTTCGGCCGCCGAAGCCACGGACGAAGCGGCTCAGAACCTCGAGACAATCACGGTGATCGGCACGCGTGAGCGACCCTATCGTGCGTTTGTCGCGCCCACCGCCAACAAGAGCGACACCCTGGTGAAGGAGACGCCGTTCTCCATCCAGACCGTGACGAGCGAGTTGATCGAAGACCGTGGCGTCACCACGCTGGGCGGCGCGATCAGCACGGTGCCGGGCGTGACCAGCCAAGTCGGCTGGGGCGGAAGCAACGATCGCTTTCGCCTGCGCGGCTTCGCCACGACAAGCAACCTGAAGAATGGCTTTCGCCGCAGCGTTTTCGCACCGGTCGACGAGTTGGTGAATATTCAGCAGATCGAGGTATTGAAGGGGCCGGCGTCGGCGCTCTACGGTCGTTTCGAACCGGGTGGCGTGGTCAATATCGTCACCAAGAAGCCGCTGGACAAGGCGCAGACCGACATCGAGGTGACAGCGGGCCGCTATGACTTCTACCGCATCACGGCCGATAGCACGGGTCCGCTGGGTGACCAACTAGGTTATCGCCTGACCGGTTCGGTGCAGAGCAACCACGGCTTCCGAGATTTCGCGGACAACGACACGCAGTTCATTTCGCCCGTATTTCAGTGGACTCCCTCCAGCCGCACCCGCGTCACCGCTGAATTCGAATTCGGTAAAAAGAAAGCCGCGTTCGACCGCGGCTTCGGCAACAGTCCACGGTTCCTGCAAGTGCCTATCCACAACAACTACGGCGAACGGAACGCCCGTTTGGAAAACAACAGCGCGCTGGCCAGCCTGGTGCTGGACCATAAGCTGGAAAACGGTTGGGACCTGCACGCCGGCCTGCAGGGCTCGCGGGCGCGGTCCGATGCGCTCTGGTACGCCTACGGCTTTCCGCCAGTGAGCGGCGAGGATTCTGCCGACCCGATCGTCAATCGGCGTAAACAGCGCAGCATCGACGAACAGAAGGACATGTCCGCACTGGCGGAAGCGTCGCGGCGCTTCACCACGGGAGGCATCAGGCACCGCGTCTTGGTGGGCACGGACTACAACTATGAAGACTGGGACTTCACGGCGGACGCCTATCTGAACGATTTCGGGTTTCCCGTCAATCTTCCCATCAGCCTGCGTCATCCGGTGCATGCTGTGCAAACCGGCCCGATGCAGCACTACGATTCGTCGCGCTATACGAGCCACAATTTCGGTATTTACGCGCAGGATGAATTGGAGCTGGGCACGCAGTGGCGGCTCCTGATGGGGTTGCGCTATGACCGCGCGCGCACCAAGGGTCGCGCAGAGTATCTCGTGGCGGACGGTCCTTTGACGCGCACGGACGACGCCTATTCGCCGCGCATCGGATTGACATGGACGCCCGTCGAGCAAGTGTCAATCTATGGCAGCTGGTCGAAGTCCTTCCTGACCGAGCCGGGCGGCGGCATGCTACGAAGCGGAGGCCTGCCTGAACCTTCGCGCGGCGAACAATTCGAGGTAGGCGCCAAGTTCAGCCTGTTGGATGGCCGCCTGGAACCCACGATCGCGCTATTCGACATCCGCCGCACCAATGGGGTGGTGAGCGACCCGGATGATTTCAATTACGTGATTCAGGTCGGGGAACAACGTAGCCGCGGCTGGGAGCTCGACATCCCGTACACGATCACGCCCCAGTGGCGCCTGCTTGCCTCCTATACCCATCTGACCGCTGAAATCACCGAAGACAGCGACGCGTCTCTAGTGGGTAACCGGGTCGCCAACGCGCCACGGCGCTCGGCGAGTCTGTGGACCACCTACGATCTTAGCGGCTGGGCGCAGGGGCTGCGCCTCGGCCTGGGCGCGACGTACGTCGGTGCGCGCCAGGCGAACACGGGTAATACATTCGACCTGCCGGCCTACACCCGATGGGACGCCAATGCGATCTATCGCTTTGGGCCGGGCGAGCGCTACAAGCTCCAGCTGACCTTGCAGAACCTGACCAATAAACGCTATTACGAATCGGGGGGGGCTTACGTTCCGACCTTTGCCGGTGCGCCACGCACGGTCATGGTTTCGTTCGGGATCCGGATCTGATGGCTTTGGTTGCCTGGGACTTGGTGGCCGGCTACGCAGGCCGGCCGTTGCTGGGGCCTTACCAGCTACGTGTGCCATCGGGAGTCTTCCTGTGCCTGATCGGCGCCAACGGTGCCGGCAAGTCCACGCTGATCCGCACACTTTGCGGCATGCAGCCCGCGCTAGCGGGCGATATCCTCCTGGACGGGCAGTCATTGGCAGGGCTATCCAGTCTTGAGCGGGCGCGCAAGTTGGCGGTCGTGCTCACAGACCGCGTGGATACGATGCTGATGACGGGCTTCGAATTGGCATGCCTGGGACGGTATCCCCACATCGGCTGGGGCGGCCGGCTGCGCGACGCGGACCACAAGATTGTGCAGGCCGCTCTGCACCAGACTGGCGCGGCGCCCCTGTCGGGCAAGCTGGTGTCGCGCATGTCGGACGGCGAACGGCAAAGGGTCATGATCGCGCGCGCGTTGGCGCAGCAGCCCAGCCTGCTGGTCTTGGACGAAGCCACGGCTTTTCTGGATCTTCCGCGACGCATCGAACTCATGCAATTGCTGCAAGACCTGGCCCGCAAACAGCGCTTGACGATCGTTCTCTCTACCCACGATCTGGAGCTGGCGCTGCGCTACGCCGACGCGCTCTGGCTGATCGACCACCAACGGCAACTGCACGCGGGCGCCCCGGAAGACCTGGCCTTGAATGGTGCGCTAACGGCTGCCTTTACCGGCGACGGCCTGGCTTTCGACCTGGAGCGCGGGGAACTGCGCGTGGGTCGCGGCGGCGCCGTTCCGATTCGCGTTGTCGGCAGTGGCTCGCGGCGGGTATGGGCGGAACGGGCCTTGCAACGTCTGGGCTACTACGTCGGGGAAGACGCCCGGCAAACATTGAATGTGCTGCCCGAGGGCTACGCGCTGTCGTCTCCGCAAGACGGCACGACGCGTTACGACACGCTGGCGGAGCTGGCGGTAGCGCTGCGTGAGGCGCACAGCGCGCAGTCCCCGGCCAGCCCGCCATGAAAACCCGACTCCTGGGCGTTTCGCTCACCGTATTGCTTTCGGCTTGCATGCAGGTGTCCGCGCCGCCGCGAAGCGCGCTGCCCGCGCAGGTCGTGGGTCCGGATGGCCCTGCGCAGAACCTGCAGGCTGCATGCGTTGCCGATTACCGGCCCGGCGTTGACTATTTTCCCGAGAAGACCGCGTTTCGCCATTCGACGCAACTGCAGGTGGAGTACGGTCTGCACTACAAGCGCGTACGCTTCACGCCAAGCGTTGCCACGGCAGAGGTGCTCGAGTACCTGTTGGTCCAATGCGGAACGCCGACGCCGGCGCACGACCGGCAGGTGCCCGTGATCCAGATCCCCATACAGCGACTCGTGACCGGGACCGCCGCCATCCTGGGCGCCCTGGATGAGCTGGGCATGGTGGATGTCCTGGTCGGGGCGGAAAATACTCGCAACGCCACCGTGCCGGCCGTCCGTCAGCGTATCCAGGCCGGCCAGGTGCACGACATGTGGGGCTACGGCCACGGCAGTATCGAGCAGATCATGGCGGTCAAGCCCGACGTCTACCTGAGCTTCTACTCTGCGTACCCTGCCAGCAACATGCACCCGCGCCTATGGGAACTTGGTGTACGCGCCATTGCACAAGCCGATCACCACGAGACGCATCCGCTCGGCCGCGCGGAGTGGATGAAGTTGCTGGCAATGCTCGGCAATCGCGAAGCTCGCGCCGACGCTCACTACGGGCGCGTCGAAGCGGAGTACGAGCGATTAGCGCAATCGGTGGCGGGCGTGTCCACACGCCCGGCGGTCATGTCCGGCTTTGGCGCTGGCCGCGACATGTTCGAGACGTTCGGTTCGGCCAATCAGCGCGCACAACTGATCCGTGATGCGGGCGGTGAGTATGTGCTGCATGACTCCCGGCCAAGCAGCCTGATCTATGTGCCCTTTGAGAAAATCTACGCGGAGGGCGCCCGTGCCGATGTCTGGCTTGGCACGCTGGGCGGCCAGTCCCAGATCAGCGCCTGGATCCGTGCCAACCCGTTGCATGGCCGGTTTCGTCCCGCCTCCACGGGTGAGGTCTACGCGTGGGACCGCGGCTATATCGGTGCATGGGCCAACCCCTATCAGGACCAGAGCATGACCAAACCCCATGTGCAGCTCGCCGAAGCCATCAGTGTCCTGCATCCCGAAAGGAGACGCATGGCGAACGGCCAGTATGAATTCTTGCGGAGGCTTCCATGACCCTGGCCGTCCGCGCACCACACGCGACGCCCCTGGCTGGCCCTGGCGTGCGCGCTTGCTCGTGGCCGGTGTTCCTGGCACTTGCTACCGCAATCGCGCTGTTGTTCATTGCGGAGCTGGCGCTGGGTAGCGTGGCGATTCCGCTTAAGGCAGTCTTGCAATCCTTGTTTTCAGGCGCGACGCCGGAGAACCCGGCTTGGCGCGACATCGTGCTTGGGTTTCGAATGCCACGCGCCTTGAACGCGCTTGTCTCCGGTGCCGCGCTCGGTGTTGCGGGGCTCATGCTGCAAACCTTGTTCCGCAACCCGTTGGCGGATCCGTTTGTCCTGGGCATTGTGCATGGCGCCAGATTGGGTAGCGCCGTCCTGGTGACGATCGCAGGGGTGGCCGGTAATGCGCTCTTGTTGAAATTCGGTCTTGTCGGAGATGTCGGCATGGCGGCAGCCTCCATCGCGGGCTCGACGCTTGTCCTCATGCTGCTGGCCAAGTTGTCACGGCATACCGGGCTTGTGACGTTGCTGATTGTCGGCCTGATGCTTGGCTATCTTGCGGTGGGACTGATCAGTGTATTGATGCACTTTATCGACGAAACCCAGGCTCGCGCTTTCAAGGTGTGGGATGACGCCAGCTTTGCCGGGGCGACGCGTCAGCAGCTGGAGATTCTGATTCCTGGGCTGTTGGTGGGCATGGCAGGCTGTGCCTTGCTGATAAAGCCGATGAATGGCCTGTTGCTTGGGGAACGGTACGCGCAATCCATGGGCGTTCGGGTTGCGGTGGTAAAGCGCAGCGCGCTTCTGGGCGCCGCCTGGCTCTGCGGCCTGGTATCGGCATTCTGCGGGCCTGTGGCGTTTCTAGGCTTGGTTGCTGCCCAGGTTGCTCGCGCGCTGACCCATACGGCGGACCATCGCGTTTTGCTTCCTGCGGCCGGCCTGACCGGCGCGGCGCTGGGCTTGGCCGCCGACCTGGTCGTCCATTTGCCGTGGAGCCGACATGTCCTTCATCTGAACGCCGTCATCGGCCTGGTCGGCGCTCCCGTGGCGCTGTATATGCTGTACCGCACACGAGCATTGCAGTCTGAGTAGGGCGTCGCCAAGAGGCCGCCCCAGGGGCGGCCTCTTTTGTTGGGAATCACCCCGCCTGCACATACCCCGTCACGCGGATCATTTCCTTGTACTTCGCGATCTCCGTCGCATAGGCCGCCGCCGCTTCCTCCAGGCTCATCCGAGGCGAGACATTGCGGCCATCGGCTTCCAGCTTGGCGATCACCGTCTTGTCTTCCAACGCGTGGCCGATGGCCTTGTTCAGCGCTTGCTTGACCTCGGCGGACGTGCCTTTCTTCACGTAGTAGCCGGCGTAACTGGCATATTCGAAATTGGCCAGCGCGGGCGTTTCCGTGATGCTGGGCACTTGCGCCAGCACGGCGGGCGGGTTCCGGGACAACACGGCGATCGCTTTGAAGCGGCCGCCTTTGATCATTTCCAGCATGGACGCCTGGAAGGGCATGATGCTGAAGTCGATCTGGCCGCCGGCCAAGTCCTGGATAACCGGCGCAGTACCGGTGTAGGGCACGTGCGTGAAGGGCACCTTGGCGGTCTTGCCCAGGTATTCCGTGATCAGGTGGTAGAGCGACCCCACGCCCACCGTGCCGTAGGTCAGCGACGTGGACGCATCGCGTTGGGCGGCCAGCTTCAGGAACGTGTCCACCGAGTCCACGGGCAGGCCGGTGCGCACCAGCAGCACCAGGTGGGTGACGGTGATGGGCTGCAGGCTCTCGAACGCGTCGGGCTGATAGCGCACCGCGCGGTTGGTCAGCGGCGGCAGGATCAACTCGTTCTGCGTGCCCTGGAAGAAGATGCCCCCGTCGGCTTTGGCATTCAACACCTTGGTAGCCGCGATCGTCCCGGTGGCGCCGCCCAGGTTCTCCACCACGACGCGTGCGCCCAGACTGTCACCGATAGGGCCGCTCAGGATGCGCGCGCTGAGGTCGCTGGGACCGCCTGCCGGGTACGGCACCATCATGCTGACCGGCCCGCTCGGGTAGGCCTGCGCGTGGGCGGCTGTCATCCAGGCGGTGGCGGGCGCGAACGCCAGTGCCACACTGGCTTTGAGGATCGAACGGCGTGTCTGCAATGCGTGGGATGTCATGAGGATCACCAGGTGAGAAAGCCGGGAGGGTCAGGCGGCGAATGCGCCGCCTACCACTCGGTGTGGGAAAGTCGCGAGATCGTGTTCAGGACGGCCAGTCCACGGGGGACGATGGTGTCCACTTCGCAATACTCGTCCAGCGTGTGGAATTTGCCGCCGACGGGGCCGGTGCCGCACAGCGTGATGGCGCCCAGGCTGGAGGTCACGCCCGAATCCGCGCAGCCGCCGCTGAACTCCGCTTCCGCTTTGTGGCCGATCGCGCCCAGTTCGGCCTGGTAAAGCTCGAACAAACGGCGCGAATGCGCGGTGGGCACGAAGGGCTTGAATTCGCCGGTAATGTCCAGCTTGGACAGGGTGCCGGTGATGAAGGACTTGTTGCAGATGCAGCGGATGCTGCTGACCAGCGATTCGCGCTGCTCAAGATTGAAGATGCGCAGGTCGATCGCCGCGGTCGCGGACGGCGCGGAGGTGTTGACGGACAGGCCGCCGTTGACCAGGCCCACGTTGACGGTGACGCCGGCGTCGATGTCGGTCAGCGCGTCCAGCGCGACGACCTTGTGCGCCAGCTCCGAAATCGCGCTGATGCCTTCGGCGAAGTTCGCGCCGGAGTGCGCCGCGCGGCCCTCGATTTCCATGTTGAAGAACACGCCGCCCTTGCGGCCGGTCACGACGTTGCCCGACGGGCGGCCGGGTTCGGCGTTGAACACGAATCCGGCCTGCTTGCCGAATGCGGCGATCACGTCTTTGCTGAGCGGCGAACCGATCTCTTCGTCACAGGTGAACAGGCCGGTGACTTCGGGGGCGTCGCCGCCTGCGCGGGCGATGGCGGCCAGCAGGAAGGCGTTCATGACGATGCCGGATTTCATGTCGGCCACGCCGGGGCCGTAGGCTCGGCCGGCCTTGATGCGGAAGGGCCGCCGGGCGGCTTCGCCGGCCGGGAAGACGGTGTCACAATGCCCCATTAGCAAGACCGGCTTGCCGACGGCGCTGCCGCGGTTCACGGTGACCGTGATCGCGGCTTCGACATCGCCGGCGAAGTGGGAGTCCACGGTCAGGCCGTGGGAAGCGAAGAATGATTCCAGGCGGCGGAACACCCGCGCCACGCCGGGCTTGTCGTAGCTGTTGGAGTCGATATTGACGATGTCGGCCAGCATGGCCAGCATGGCCGGCTGCTGGCTTTCCAGCCATTGCGCCGGGGTGGGTTCAGCGTCAAGATGCATGCTCTACTCCTCAGGTATTGTTATTTAATACTTAGTATTATTATGTGCTACTCGGGCATGGCCCGACTATTAGGTAAAACGATGACGACAAATGCGTTGTACGTGGGCTCGGTGGGCAAGGCGTTCCAGGTGCTGGACTGCTTCAAGAGCGCGTCGGGCGACCTGAGCCTGATGGAGATCATGGCGCGCAGCGGCCTGGACAAGAGTGCCGCGCAGCGTTACGCGTATACGTTGTGCGCCGAGGGCTACCTGGAGCAGAACCCGCAGACGCGCCGCTACCGGCTGGGCAAGGGCATGCTCAACCTGACCTTTCACTTTCTGCGCACGCATGCGCTGGTGGAAGCGTTGAATCCGATCATGCTGGACCTGTCGAAAGCCACCGGCGAGAAGATCAGCCTGTCGTTGCGGGACGGCAATGAGCTGGTGCACGTGATGCGCCACCAGACGCAGACCGAGCACTACCACGCGTCGCTGGTGGGGCGGCGGGTGCCCCTGTATTGCACGGCAGGCGGGCGCGCGGTGCTGTCCCGGCTAAGCGACGCCGAGCTCGCGGCGCAACTGGACGGCATGGCGCTTGCCGCCCATACGCCCAAGACGCTGACGAGCGCTCGCGCCGTGAAGGCCGAGGTCAAGAAGGCGCGTGAGCAGGGCTATGCGCTGCTGGTCGACGAATTCATTGTGGGGGAGGTCAGCCTGGGGGCGGCAGTGACCAATGCGCAAGGGGATGCCTATGGCGCGTTGCATGTGGCGGGGTCGTCCACGGCCTGGAGCGGCGAGGCCTATGCCGAGAAGTTCGCGCCTTTCCTGCTGGCCGCCATCGCGCAGTTCCAGGGCAGGAACCCGCAGGAATAGCAACCCGCAGGACCCGCCCGGCGCCGGCCGTTATGGCGCGGCAGCGGGCTTGCCGCCCGCCGCGCGCAGGAAGTTCTCTTCCAGCACGCTCAGCACGCGGTTCAGGGTGTCGACATCGGCGGCCGACAACCCCTTGAGCGATTCGTCGAAGAAGGCCGCGCGCTTGGGCAGGGCGTCGTTCACCACGGCCTGCCCGGCCGGCGTGAGGGTCGCATTGGTCAGGCGGTTGTCTTGCGGATCGACCGCGCGCGAAATCCATCCCAGTTTCTGCATGGCCTGCAATTGGCGCGTCAATGAGGCGGGATCCAGGCGGCAGCGTTCGGCCAGGTGTTTTTGCGAGCACTTTCCGCATTCATGCAGGGCCAGCAGGATGCGCCAGCGGGGCAGGGCGTGGCCGACTTTGCTGCTGAACGCGCTTTGCATCACACGGTACGTCTGCCCCATGTGCTGGATGACTTGCAGGCCTTGTTGTTGTTTGGGCAAAAGCTACTCTCCGACGCGTGCGGGTTCCGCCTTCTGGGGGCGGGCCAATTGCACCAGGGGCACGCGCCGCACGCACCACAGCGCGAAGATGGCGACGGCCAGCGCGATGAGCTGCCCTTCGTGGATGGCGCCCACCAGCGCAACGCGTGCGATCTCGATCAACGACGTCCCGTCCTGGCCTTGATGCGCCAATTGTGCCAGGAACTGCGTCTGCGCCGCTGGATTCACCAGCATCTGCGGGTCGTTCAGTTCCGGCAGCCATTGCGCCGAGGCGCCGCGCAGCGTGGATTCGACGCCGCTGAAATAGCTGTGGCTCACCATCGTGCCGACGACCGCCGTGCCCAGCATGCCCCCGATCATGCGCAAGGATTGCAGCAGCGCCGTGGCGATGCCCAAATGCGTGCGCCCGGCGGTCTGCTGCGCGAAGACGGTAAGGTTGGGCATGATGAAGCCCATGCCCAGGCCGGCCATCAGCATGTAGGCGGCGATCAGCCCATGTGACGTATAGCTATGGGTGGTAACAATACCCAAACAGGACAGGGCCATCAGCAGGAAGCCGGCGTAGAGCATCCGGTTGGGGTTGCGGATCCGCGTGATGACGCGTCCGTTGATGATGCTGCCGACCGTGATGAAGACGACCATGGGCGTGATCAGCAGGCCGGCGTCCTGCGGCGACAGCCCGAAGCCGCCCTGCAGCAGCAGCGGGGCGTAGAACAGCAGCGAATACATCGTTACGCCCACCAGCAGGGCCAGCGTGAAGAGCGTGGCCAGGCCGCGGTTGCGGAACATGTCCAGCGGCAAAAGCGGGTGCGGGCAGCGCTTTTCCCACCAGTACAGCAGCGCAAAAGCGGCGATGCTGCCTACGCCCAGCAGCACGATCGGGGCGCTGACGCCTTCCTTGGGCAAGAGTTCAACGAGCAGTTGCAGGCTGCCTAGCGCCAGCGCGACCAACAGCGCGCCTTGCCAGTCCAGCCGTACCTTGCCCGATGTGTGGTTGCGCAGGTGCGGCAGGTAGCGCGCCACGAACCACAGGCCCAGGATGCCAATCGGCAGGTTCACGTAGAACACCGAGCGCCAACCGTAGTGTTCGGTCAGTGCACCGCCCAGCGTGGGGCCGACGGCATTGGCGATGCCGAAGGCCGAACTGAGCATGACCTGCCAGCGCAGCCGCACATGCGGGTCGGGAAACAGGTCGGGAATCGACGCGAAGGCCGTGCCCACCAGCATGCCGCCGCCGATGCCTTGCAGCGCGCGCGCCAGCACCAGCGTGAACATGCTGTCGGCCGCGCCGCACAGGACCGAGGCCAGCGTGAACAGGATGATCGCCGCCACCACGAAAGGCTTGCGGCCGTAGTAGTCGCCCAGGCGTCCGAAGATCGGCACCGTGATGACGGACGTCAGCAGGTAAGACGTCGCAACCCATGCATACAGTTCGAAGCCCTTGAGTTCGGCCACAATGGTCGGCAGCGCAGTGCCCACCACCGTCTGGTCGATGGCGACCATCATCATGACGAAGCACATGCCCAGCATGGCCATCAAGGTCTGGCGGAAAGGAAGCACCTGGCCGGGCGAATGCGGGGTGCTGGGGGTGGGGGCGGGCATTGTTGGATATATCAATAATTGATAGATCAATCATTCTAGCCCTACAATCCGCCAGACAGAAAACCGTCAGCTTCACGGCCCCGGCAAGGGTGTGCGGCACAGGCGAATCGCCCGGGTTTTTGGCGTCGCGGCCAGGCAGGCATCGCGAAGCCGGTCCGATTTGTTACGATAGCGGAATCTGCACGCTGGTCATACTGGCGTCTTCAGCAGGCCTTCCTTGGTTGACCCTCTCTTTTGGCGCCGCAGCCACAGGCTTTCGGCAGGAGCGAGGACTCGTCCTAAAAGGCACACAGCTCCAATTGGCGCGTGGTTTTCCACCGCTATAAGCACCTTCCCCGCGCCTTGGCGCGATGGACGGCATTCAAGGATTTCCAGTCGAGGTACCGACGGGGCGGCAATGAAAACGTGGTTCAAGCGCATTTTGATAGGCCTGGTGGTGTTGGTTGTCGTGGCCGTCGTTGGCCTGGCCATCTTCTTGCTGACATTCGATCCCAACGCGTACAAGTACAAGCTGGAAGAGCTTGTGCAGGAACGCTATCACCGCACCCTCACGATCGACGGCGAGATCGAGCTGTCGCTCTTCCCGCGCATCGGCCTGTCCGTGCAGGGCGTGTCGCTGTCCGAGCCCAATAGCCCCGACACCTTCGCCTCTATCGAAAGCACCCGCCTGGCGGTCGCGGTGTGGCCGTTGTTGTCCAACAGCTTCGTGGTGGACCACGTGGCCATCAGCGGCTTCAAGGCGCGCGTGGTGCGCGGCAAGGACGGCCAGTTCAACTTCAGCAACCTCGTGGGCGGCACGCCCGCGATCATGACCGAGCCGGCCAATCCGGCCGAAGCGCTGGTGGGAGCGGCCCAGACTGCGGCCCAGGCCATTACCAACGGCACGCTGCCGCCGACCCGCAACAACATGCAGATCGACATCGCCGGGCTGGACCTGAAAGATGGCGAAGTGCAGTTGCAGGATGAGATCTCGGGCATGGCCGTGGCCGTCACGAAGATCAACGCCAACACCGGCCGCGTCACCTTCAACCAGCCGTTCGATGTGCGCCTGACGGCGCGCGTCGAAGGCGGCAACCCCCGTGTCGACGCCAACCTGACCGGCCAGGCCTTGCTCACGCTTGACCCGTCGGCCAAACGCTACGCGGCCCAGAAGCTGGACTTGCGCATGGACGGCAAGCTGCCCGGCGCCGAGGCCAAGAGCCTGGCCATGCGCGGCAACCTGGCCTTCAATGGGCAGAAGTCGGCGCTGGACGTGGCGGGCCTGGAAGTGGTTTTCCAAGGCGACGTCACCGACCCGGCCGCGCGTGCCACCAATGTGGAAGCCAGCGTGGCCATGCCCAAGCTGGCGATCGATCCGCACAAGAGCCAACTGCAGATCGAAAAACTGGCGGTGCGCGCCAAGGGCAATTCCCCAGACGGCCCGTTTGAATTGGCGGTCGACGCGCCCGCATTGAACATCTCGCCCGCGTCGGCCACCGGCGAAGCGTTGACCGGCCGCGTGCGCATCAGCGGGCTGGATGCAAGCTTCGGCCTGAACGGCATCAGCGGCAACGCCGCCGAGCTTGACATCAAGGAAGCCAAGGTGGACAGCACGTCCAAGAATGGCGAACGCGTGGTCAAGCTGAACTTTGCTTCGCCGCTGACCTTGAACCTGCTGCAGCGCAGTGGCGGCCTGTCCGGATTGCGCGGCGACGTCAACATCACCGACCCGGGCCTGCCCAAGGGCAGCCTGCAGATTCCCGTGATCGGCAGCCTGACCGTGGACCTGCTGAAGGACCAGGCCAGCAGCAAGATCAACGCCGTGCTGGAAGGCGGCAAGTTCGACCTGAGCGCCGACATCACCAAGCTCTCCGATACGCCGATGGTGAAGTTCGCCTTGGCCGTCGACACGCTGGACCTGGACAAGCTGGTGCCGCCCGTCGCGGCGGCACCCGCCAAGCCGCCGGCCGAGGGCAAGAAAGACGAGTCCAAGCCCGCGGCGCCGGCCGCGCCCGTGGACGATTCGATCGATCTGTCCGCGCTGGTGGGCCCCAGCGTCACCGGCACCTTGAAGGTGGGCAAGCTGGTCGTGCGCGGCCTGAAGGCCGATGAAGTCGCGGCCGTGGTCAAGCTGGACAAGGGCAAGCTGGACATTTCCAGCCTGACCGCGGGCCTGTATGGCGGCAAGCTGGCGGGCGCCTTGTCCGTCGACGCCGCGCAGGGCAACCAGCTGGCCACCAAGATGTCGCTGGCGGGTATCGCCATCGAGCCGCTGCTGATGGATCTGGCGAACCGGAACGTGCTGAGCGGCACCGGCAGCCTGGCGCTGGACCTGAAGACCGGGGGCGCCAATGTCTACGCCATGAAGAGCGGCCTGGGCGGCACCTTGCAGGTGCGCCTGCGCGATGGCGCGGTCAAGGGGATCAACCTGACACAGACGCTGCGCGAATTGAAGGCGGCGTTCAAGCCCGAATCGCAGGACGAGACCGTGGCTGCCGACACCAGCAAGCAGACGGAATTCTCGGAGATGGACGCCGACCTGGCCTTCACCAAGGGCGTGGCCGCCGTGAAGCGCCTGAATATCGTGTCGCCGCTGCTGCGCGTCACGCAGGGCGAACCGGCCACCATCGACTTCGTGAAGAGCGAGCTGGACCTGGTTGCGCGCGCGCGCGTGGTCAATCCGGCGGCGGACCCCGAAGGCAAGGAACTGATCGACCTGAAAGATGTGACGATCCCGGTGCATGTGAAGGGGCCGTTCGACAAGCCGACCTACACGCTGCTGTGGAAGGACGCCATCGGCAACATCCTCAAGCGCAGCCTGGAAAACAAGCTGCGCGAAGCCGTCACGGGCAAGGGCAAGAACGGCGCGCCCCTGGACAAAGCCTTGAAGGGATTGCTGGGCAAATGAACACTCCGGACTTCCAGCCGATCGCGGAATGCGGCGTTACGCCGCAGCCCGGCGCGGCCGCCTACCACCGGCAATGGCTGATCGCCAATGATTCGGGGCAGTGGCTGAACCGCGAATTGTGCCCCCGGCTTGCCGACGTTTCGGTTGAGCTGCGCCTGGGCTATCTGGTGCTGAAGGCGCCGGGCATGTTGCGCATGGACATTCCGCTGGACGTCATCGAAGACGACGACAGCGTGCGCTACAGCATGAAAGTGGGCGAGCAGACGATCGACGTGATCGACGAAGGGGAACTGGCCGCGGCCTGGATCTCGAACTTCGTGCAGGTGCCATGCCGCATCATGAAGGTGCACCCGGATACGCCCGTGGCCGCCTGGCCCGCCTGAACCTGTCCAGGAAATCCGCCGGAGGGATCCGGCGGGGCAAGGCGCTTCAGGCGCCCGTCTTGGCGCGCTTGTATTCGAAGGCGGTGTGGGCCAGCAGGCCTGCCGCCAGGCCCCAGAAGGCCGATCCGATTCCCCAGAAACTGAACCCCGACGCCGTGGCCAGCAAGGTGATGAGCGCGGCTTCGCGCCGTTGCGGGTTCGCCATGGCCGCCGCCATGCCGCCCATGATGGTGCCCAGCAGCGCCAGGCCGGCCAGCGCGGCCAGCAGCGCTGCGGGCAACGCCTGGAAGAACACCGCCACGGCGCCCGCCACGACGCTTAATCCGACATAGCCCAGCCCGTAGGTCGCCGCCGCGATATAGCGCTTGGCGGGGTCGGGGTGGGCTTCGGGGCCGGTACAGATGGCGGCGCTGATGGCGCCCATCGTCACGCTGTGCGCGCCGAAGGGGGCGGCCAGCAGACCCAGCAGGCCCGTGGCGGCCACGATGCGGGAGGCAGGGGGGCGATAGCCGGCGGCTTGCAGGATCGCCAGGCCGGGCAGGTTCTGGGACGCCATGGCCACGACGAACAGCGGGATGCCCAAGCTGACGACGGCTTGGGCGCTGAAGGCGGGCGTGGTCCAGACGAACTCCGTCAGATGCCAATCCAGCAAGTCCAGCCGCATCAGGTCCAGCCCGAAGGCCAGGGCGATGGCGACCACCATCACCACCAGCACGGCGTAGCGGGGCGCCCAGCGCCGGCAGGCCAGGTAGGTGGCGCACATCGCCAGGACCAGCGCGGGTTGCTTGCCGACACTGCTGAAGATGCCCATGCCGAAGTTGAGCAGCACGCCAGCCAGCATGGCGGCGGCGATTTCGCCGGGGATCCGGCGCAGGATGGGATCGATCCAGCCGAACAGTCCGCAGATCAACGTCAGGCCGGCCGCCAGCACATAGGCGCCGATTGCTTCATTGAAGGGGATGCCGACCAGCGCCGTGACGAGCAGGGCGGCGCCGGGCGTGGACCAGGCCATGACGATGGGCAGGCCGGTGCGCAGGCTGTAGAACGCGCCGCCGAATCCGAAGGCCAGGCTCAGCGAGCCAATCCAGGAGCCGATCTGCGCCGAGTTCAGGCCGGCTGCGTGGCCGGCTTGCACCATCAGGACGGCGGTGCCGCCGAAGCTGACCAGCACGGCGACCACACCGGCGGCGACCGCAGAGGCCGATACGTCGCGGCGGGCGTGGTGGGGGGCGGGCGACGGAGAAGGGAGGTTGATGCCGGTCTGCGTCGTGTCGCTCATGCGGCACCAGTCAGGCGGCGGTACTTGGCCATGAGCTGTTCCTGGCCTTCGTTCCATTGCGGGTGCAGTTCAATGCACTCCACGGGGCACACCACCTTGCACTGGGGTTCGTCGTGATGGCCGACGCACTCCGTGCATTTGTCGGGATCGATGACGTAATAGTCCTCGCCCATGGAAATCGCGTCGTTCGGGCACTGGGGCTCGCAAACGTCGCAATTGATGCATTCTTCGGTGATCAGCAGGGCCATGATGGGCAGCGGAGGAAAGCCGGGGGCGGCTCACATTGTACTGCCGGGCGGCCAAGCGCAAGAAGGGCGCGAAATCGCGCCCTTCGGGGATGGTGCGGCAGCGTAGAGAATCAGCCTGGCCAGGACTGTTCGCGGCGCTCTTTGGCTTTTTCCTGCAGCCAGCGCTCCACGGACGGGAACACGAACTTGCTGACGTCGCCGCCCAGCTGGGCGATTTCGCGCACGATCGTGCCCGAAATGAACTGGTATTGGTCAGAAGGCGTCATGAACAGCGTTTCGACGTCGGGCAGCAGATGGCGGTTCATGCCAGCCATCTGGAATTCGTATTCGAAGTCGGACACCGCGCGCAGGCCGCGGACGATGACGCGGCCGCCCTGGTCGCGCACGAAGTCCTTGAGCAAACCGCCGAAGCTCTGCACTTCCACATTGGGATAGTGGCCCAGGACTTCACGGGCGATCTCCACGCGTTCGTCGATACTGAAGAAAGGCTTCTTGTTGCGGCTGAGGGCGATGCCCACCACCACTTTGTCGAAAAGCGTGGCCGCGCGGCGGACCAGGTCTTCGTGGCCCCGGGTCAGCGGGTCGAAAGTGCCGGGATATACAGCGATGATCATGCGAGCTCCGTACCGTTATTAGTGGTGTACACCATCCTCCGAAGCTCGGATTATTGATCTATTTCCGCAATGCAGCAAATTCGAGCAGATGGTAGTGGACCGCGCCTGCCTTGTCCTGCCGCAAGATATGGAATCCTTCGGGGGCTTCGATGGGGGTTTCCGCCTCGACATAGACTAGCCCATGCTCGGTCAAAATGCCCGGCAGGATTGGCCACAGGCGCGGCAGCCAGCCCTGTCCGAAGGGAGGGTCCAACAGGATGAGGTCAAATCGGGACGCATCCATCCGTTCGGCGACCTGCATCGCGTCGCCCACATGGATGCGTATCATGTCGGCTTTGAGCTTGTCGCGCAGTGTCCGCAGCGCGGACGCGGCGGTCTTGTCCCGCTCGACCATCTGCACATGTGCCACGCCGCGCGAAGCCGCTTCGAACCCCAGGGCGCCGCTGCCGGCGAACAGATCCAGCACCTGCTTGTCGGCGAACTCGCCGGCCCACAGGTGATTCAGCCAGTTGAACAGTGTCTCGCGCACCCGGTCGGGCGTGGGGCGCAGCGTCTCCACGTCGGGCACGGCGATGGGGGTGCGCCTGTATTGGCCACCGACGATACGAATATACTTGTTACCCATGTTTAGCCGCTTCTTCAAGAAAAAATCCCCACCGCCC